>JAYRVO010000001.1:0-12676 GCA_041918515.1 Chloroflexota bacterium
AGGGCCTGGACGAGCAGCCCGGCCAGGGTGGTGGGGGCGGTGGCGCCGGCCAGCGGGCAGGGCGTGTAGACGAAGGGGATGTTGTGGTCGGTGGCGAACAGCAGCTTCTGCACCACTTCTTGCGAGTGGCTGAGGGGCGACACCGGCTCGATGTACAACGAGAAGGCCGGGCCTTTGTCCCACTCGGCCTTGCCGCCCAGCCGGATGTAGGCCATCTCGAGCTGGTCGCGTAGCCCTTCCAGATCGACGGCAGTGATGTTGATGGGCTTGCTGGTGCCTTCGAGCATGGCCAGATATTGCCAGCGGTCGTAGGTGCCGACGGCGGTGTCTTGCGTGATGCCCAGGGACATGTGGAAGTCGATGTTGGGCATGGCCTGGGCGATGCGGGCGAAGTTCTTCACGTCTTTGTAGGTGGCACGCCGCCGCTCGCCGGTGTAGGGGTCGAGGGTGAAGGGCGTGTCGGAGCCAGCGCCGAAGTAGATCTGGTTCTTGAACAGTTCCATCCGGTATTTGCGGTCCGGCCCCACCACCGTGACCTTGCGCGGGAGGGTGGCGCGAGCCTTGCCCACCATCCAGGGCGGAATCTTGACCAGGCTGCTGTCGGAAGTCGTATCTTCGACGATGGCGCCGCCGGAATAGGCCAGTTCGACGCCCTCCGGCTCGTAGACGCGCACGCCCGTTTCGTGCAGCACGCGCAGGGCGGAAAAGTAGATGGCTTCTATTTGATCCTCGCTCAGGACTTGCAGGCGAGGGGTGGCGTTGACGCGGTAGTTGGTCTTTTGTACGTGCATGGGGGTGCTCCCGGGGTGGGAAGAAGGGAGGAGGGAGGAGGGAGTAAGGAGTAGGAAGTAGGGAGTAGGGAGTAGGGGGACTCTCCATACTTCTTACTCCTTACTCCATACTTCCTACCTCAAAAACATCTCCTGGCGGATTTCGCCGCCGGGCGGGACGATGACGAAGTCGGGGCCGGTCTTGTCGAGGGCGGTCATGACCTCCACCAGCCGGCGGACGAAATGGTCGGAGCCGAGGATTTCCTCGTAGCGCATGCCCCAGCGCTGGCAGAATGCGGCCACGGCCAGGGCCTGGGGGCGATAGGTCTCCAGGTCTTCGGGGCTGTGCGCCACCAAAGCCAGGCGCTCGTAGTGCTGATATTGCGTGTCCATCAGCCATTCGGCGTCCTCTGGCCCGAACTTTTCGATGTACTCGTGGTATTCCTTGAGCGGATGGCTGCCCGATTCGAGCCAGCCTTTGCTCAGGTAATAGGTGCCGGGGACAGCCTCGAATTCCTGGTAGTAGCGCTCGCGCGAGCCGAGTAGGATGGCGATGCAGTCGTCGGCGCGGGGGATGAGTAGGGTGTGGGGGCCGGCGTGGATGCCGTGCAGACCGTTGCCGCACAGCCCGTAGCCCAACACGATCAGGCTCGGCTCCTCGACAGCGTCGATGGCGTCTTGCAGGGTCCAGGTCATCTTGCCGGGCACGCGATGCAGGCCGTAATCCATGTACGAGACCTGCTGCGCCAATCCGGGCGGCAACAGTCGCTCGAACATGCTCTGCATCACCTGGCAGGCGATGATGACGATGGGGGTTGAGGAGGTGTGTGGCATAGAATGCAGGATTAGGAAACGTGAAGACGTGAAACGTAAAACGTGAAGTGTTCGCAGAGGCAACTGAATCAGCAAAGCGTGATTGGCTGGACATCACGCCTCACGTTTCGCTCATCACGCCTCACGCCATGCCCATGAAGCGCTTGGCTGTCTCGGCCCCAGATACAGCGTTGGAGCCGTAGCCATCGGCGCTGATGCGTTCGGCGAAGGCGGCATCGACGGGCGCGCCGCCGACCATGACCTTGACACTCTCGCGCAGCCCCGCTTCTTCCAGCGCCTTGATGGTGTGTCCCATCGCCCGCATGGTCGTTGTCAGCAGGGCCGACATGCCCACGATGTCGGGTTGGTGCTTCTTGACGGCATCGATGATGACCTCGGGCGCGACATTGAAACCCAGGTCGATGACCTCGAATCCAGCGCCTTCGCACATCATCGCCACCAAGTTCTTGCCGATGTCGTGCAGGTCGCCCTTGACCGTGGCCATGACGATCTTGCCCGCCATTTTCGTCCCGGCGGCAGCCAGCAACGGGCGCAGGACTTCCATCCCCGCCTGCATGGTCTTGGCCGCCATCAGCACCTCGGGTACGAACATGTCCCCGCGCTTGAAGCGGACGCCGACCTCATTCATGCCGACGATGAGGCCGTTGTCGAGGATGTCCTTCGGCGCCAGCCCCTGGCCGAGTGCAGTCTTGACCAGCGGCGCCGCCTTGTCCACCTGCCCTTTGAGGACAATGGTCGAAAGTTGTTCGTAAGCTGTAGTCACTGTTAGTCTCCTTGATCAGATTTTTTCTCACACGAATTGCACGAATGGACGAATTGGACGAATTCTTTTTGACATCAAAACATTCTCAATACAAAGCCTTTCTATTCTCTTTGTGCCTTTGAGCCTTTGTGGTTTGTTCCATTCGTGTTATTCGTTTATTCGTGTCATTCGTGAGAGATCGTTACATTCTCAACATAAAGACACGAAGTTCACGAAGGAAACACAAAGCTTTTCTATTCCCTTTGTGCCTTTGAGCCTTTGTTGTTTGTTCCATTCGTGTTATTCGTTTATTCGTGTTATTCGTGAGAGATCGTTATCCCTTGCTCACGCGCGCTTCGGCGGCGGCGAGGACGTCCCGGATGGCCTGCTCGGTCTCCGGCTTGATGGGCGAAGGCTGATGGCTGGCGGCCAGTTCACGCGTGCGCTCGACCACGCGCTCGCGCATGCGCGTGCCGCCCCAATCCTTCCACTCCTCGAAGTTGTGACGGTCGAGCAGCTTGGGATAGAAGAATTCGGTCTTGTAATGGCGGTGGGTGTGGGGATGGTAGAGATAGTGGCCGTTCGGGCCGACATCGTGGATGACATCGACAGCCAGAGTGTCTTCGTTCACCTCGATCCCGCGCGTGATGCGGCGGGCATAGCCGATGGCCTCGTCCATCATCACCGTCTGCAAGATGGAGCCGGTGAGTCCGCCTTCGGTGTAGCCCACATCGTGGCAGAGGTCGCCGCCGGTGAGGGCCGAGAAGTAGACAGAGAGCGAGCCTTCCAGACTGGCCTGCTCGTCCAGCGTCTTCGAGTCGGTGCAGCCGCCCGTCTGCCACAGCGGCAGCCCGGCGAAGTGCGCCAGCTCGGTGATCCCGGCCATGAACAACGATAGCTCCGGCGCGCCATAGGCCAACACCATGGCGCTCATATCCAGCACCGAGAGCACGCCGCCCATGAAGAACGGCAATCCCGGCCGGATGGCCTGCGCCACCACCAGCCCCATCCACGATTCCGCCGCGGCCTGGATGATGATGCCAGCGGCTGTAACCGGGCCGGTGCCTCCAGCCAGCGGGCAGGGCGTGAAGATGACGGGGACGCCGTGTCGGGCCGCGAAGATGAGCTTGTCCATGGCCTCGAAAGTGCTGACCAACGGCGACAACGGCTCGCAATAATGGACGTAGTTGGGCCGTTTCTCGAACGCGGCCTGCCCCCCGGCCTCGGCGATGGCGATCTTGTGGATGTCCTCGGCATCGTCCTTGCCATAGCTCCAGGCCACGATAGGCTTGCTCGTCTGCGGAAACATGGCGGCGAATTCGTAGGTGGCGGCCAGATCGGGGTGCACATCGCTGACCGTGCCCAACGATTCGCAGAAATCGATGTTGTCGAGCGCATCGCACACGCGGGCTACGATCTCGGCGTCGGCCTTGACATAGAGTCTGCGCTCCAGCGTATCGATGTCGCGGAAGTTGGGCGGGGTGGGGCCGGGGCCAAAGTGGGCGCGACCGGGGCCGATGTGGATGTCGTGTTTGGGGTTGCCGTCGCGGGCGAAGATGGTGAAGCTGCGCGGGGCCATGCTCAGCGCCCGTTTGATAACATAAGCCGGGATGCGCACGCGGATGCCATCGACCCAGGCCCCGGCTTGGGCCAGGATATCGCGGGCTTCGTCGTGATAGACATCCAGCCCGGTGTTTTGCAAGACATGGAGTACGCCATCGAAAAGCTCCTGCAATTGGTCTTGCGAGAGCATTTCGAAGCGGACCCCGGAATTGACTGTGTAGTTCGTTCGCATGGATAACTCCGTAGTTGGTTATTGGTTATTGGTAAGTGGTTATTGGCGCACTGCCAATAACCACTTACCAATAACTATTTCCCTTCGACAAAACGCTTGGCCATTTCGGCGGCGGCTACGGCGTTCGAGGCGTAGCCATCGGCGCCGATTTTGTCGGCGAAAGCCTGGTTGACGGGCGCGCCGCCGACCATGACCTTCACCCGGTCGCGCACGCCAGCCTCTTCCAGCGCCTTGATCGTGTGCTCCATCGAGCGCATGGTCGTGGTCAGCAAGGCCGACATGCCCAGCACATCCGGGCCGAATGCCTTTACCTCGGCCACGAACGCTTCTGGCTCGACGCTTTTGCCCAGGTCTTTGACCTCGAACCCGGCGCCTTCGCACATCATCGCCACCAGATTCTTGCCGATGTCGTGCAGATCACCCTTGACGGTGCCCAACAGCACCTTGCCCTTTGCTTTGGCGCCAGCCGCGGCCAGGAGCGGCTTCAGGATGTCCATGCCTGCTTGCATGGCCCGGGCCGAGCGCAGCACTTCGGGCACGAACATACGCCCGGCCTTGAACTCGACGCCGACGTAATCCATGCCCGGCATCAGGCCCTGGTTCAGCACCGACCCGGCATCGACGCCCTCGGCCAGCGCCTGCTGCGTCAGTTCTTGCGCTTCCTCCAGCTTCCCGCCAATGACAGCGGCGGAGAGTTCAGAAAGAATTTCACTCATGATTTGCTCCTTGTGGGGTGGAGATTGGAGATTGGAGATTAGTAATTGGTTATTGGGGATTAGTTATTGGAGATTGGCGCTTACCATCAGAAATCTCTAATCTCTAATCAACTAATCTCTAATCACCAATAACCACTATCCTTGCCGCGCCCGAAATGCCTGTATCCAACGCATACCGTACTCATCCCGACCCATGGCCAGGTCGGCGGCGAGGATGGCGATGTTCACTTCGGGCACAAGGGGATTGGTGATGGGACAGGTCATGCCAGCGTGGATGGCCATGGCGATGAAGGTGGAATTGATATACTTGCGGTCGGGCATACCGAAGGAGATGTTGCTGGCCCCCATCGTGATGTTGACCCCGAATTCCTTCACCAACAGGCTGATGGTCTCCAACGCCACATGCCCGGCGGTGTGGTCGGCGCCCATGGTCAAGGCCAGCGGATCGACGACGAGGTTTTCGAGAGGGATGCCCAGCCTGCCCGCCCGCTCGATGATCTTCCCCGCCACCCGCAGCCGGTCGGCCGAGGTTTCGGGGATGCCGTCGTCGTCCATGCAGAGGGCGATGACGGCGGCGTTGTGCTCCTTTACCAGCGGCAGCACCGCGTTCAGCGAACGCTCCTCGCCGTTGCAGGAGTTCACGAGGGCCTTGCCGGGGTACAGGGCCAGCGCCGCGGCCAGGGCTTCGGGGTCGGCGGTGTCGATGCACAGCGGGGCATCGGTCACGTCCATCACCGTGCGGATCAAATCCTGGATCAGCTTCGGCTCGTCTGCGCCCGGCACCCCGGCGTTGACATCGAGCACAGCAGCCCCGGCCGCCACCTGATCGAGCGCGTCCTTGCGGATGAGATCGAAGTCGCCGCGTTGCAGCGCCTCCAAGACTTGCTTGCGACCGGTGGGGTTGATGCGCTCGCCGATGACGACGGTGGGGAGAGAACGGTTGATTTCGACAGTTTGGGTGGGAGAAAAAAGGATGGTTGTGAGATCAGATGGCATTTTTCACCTCATAGGGATTATTTCACACGAATTGCACGAATTGACGAATTCACACGAATATTTTCCATTGGGTTCTATTCGTTTCATTCGTCTATTCGTGCCATTCGTGAGAGATCAAGAAGCCGTGTTCAAGAACGCCTGGTCGCGAGCCGGGCTGCCAGAGAGCGATAGGCTTGGGCGAAGCCGCCGGGGTAGTACAGCATCACCAGGATAAGCAGCAGACCATAGCCGATGAGATAGAGGCCGGGGACATCGGACAGGCTGGAGCGCAGGTTTTCGATCAGGAAGAGCAAGGGGAAGGCGATGAACGCCCCACCCCAAAGACTCCCCCGACCGCCAATGTAGGCCACGGCCAACACCTCGACTGTGTGCGAGGTCAGCATCACCTGCGGCGTCAGGATGCCGAAATAGTGGGCGTAGAATCCGCCCAGCCAGCCGGCGAACATGCACTGCACTGTAAAATTGAAGACCCGATAATAGGTGGGATTGATGCCCGACGCCCGCGCCGCGTCGATATTCTGGCCGATGGCGCGGAAAGCCAGCCCGAAATAGGAATGGATGATGCGGCTAAGCACGAAATAGACCACCAACATCATCACGACGATGATGTAGAAGTAAGGACGATTGGAGGGTGTATCCAACAGCGTCGGCACGTTCAAACCCAGCGGCCCGCGCGTGATATCGACCAGATTGCGTGTGATTCCCAGAATCGCCAGGCCCACGAACCACGACATTACCGCCGCATAAATCCCGCGCAGCCGCAGTGTCAACAGCCCCAGCAGGAACCCAACCAACGCCGCTGGAATCGCGCCAACGAAGATGCCAATCCAGGGCGACACCCCGTAATTCACCGCCAGCAGCCCAGATGTATACGCGCCCAGGCCGAAAAAGGCGGCAAAACCAAAGTTGACCACATTGATGTAGCCGGCGGTGAAATCGAAAGCAATGGCCTGGGCCGCTAACAGCGCCGCACTGACCAACAAGCGCAGAATGTGCTCCTGATTGAACGGTGGGATGAAAGGCAGCAGGAACAGCAAGGCCAGCATCACCAGACCTGCCGGCGACACCCCAAATCGGCCCATGACCGCGCGCACGCTGTTGCCTCGCCGGCCCGATTCCTTAGCTCTCAGCATCGCGTCCTCCATACTCCTTACTCCCTATTGCTCCTGAATGCCCTTGACTTCACTGCCGAAGATGCCGGAGGGCCGGAAGATGAGAATGATGATGATGATCACGGTGGGGATGACATCTTCCCAGCCCGTGCCGATGTAGTACGAAGTCAACGTCTGCAACAGCGCCACGATGAAGCCGCCCACCACCGCCCCCGGCACATTGCCCATCCCCACCAGAATGACCACATACCAGGCCACATACAGCGGTCGCAGCCCGGCCGTCGGGTAGGCCGGGAAGATGAACAGCAGGCTGGCCCCCGCCATCGCCGCCAGAGCCGCACTCAGCGCCATCGTCAGCGACAAAATGCGGTTGAGATTGATGCCCACCATCAACGCCCCGGTCTCGTCCTGCGCCACCGCCCGGATTGCTCGCCCCGTCTGTGTGCGCCGCATGAACGCCGCAAAGCCGGCGATGGTGACAATGGCCAGGAAAAACGCGGCCAGACGATCCACTGAGATGTTGACGCCCAGCAAACTCAGCGGCTTGACCGCGAAATAGTTGGGGATGCCTTTGAAATCAGCGCCCCACACCAACAATACTGTATTGATAAACACGACGGAAATGCCGACCGTGAGCAGGAACGAATTCATCACCCACTGCTCGCGGCTGCGCTTGCGCATCTGATAGAAAAGCAGCTTCTCCAGCACGAAACCCAGGGCCAGGCCCACGCCAATGGCGGCGACGATGGCCAGGAAGGGGCCGATCAGACCGAGCAGCGGCGCCGAGTGCGTTTTCAGATACTCTCGGATGGGCGTGTAGACGAAATAGGCCGTCAGCGAACCGGCCAGAAAGAACTCGCCGTGGGCGAAATTGGGGATGTTCATGACCCCGAACACCAGCGTCAACCCCATCGATAGCAGCGCCCACATCCCGCCTGTGACAATGGCATTGATGAGTACGAACGGCCCGGCATTGGCCGCCGCCAGCAGCGCGACGGCAACCGTCAGCACGATAGTAACGCCCGCGGGTGACTTCACCCAGCGCCACAGTACAACTTGCCAGGATTCGCGTACAACACTTTCAGAAGCAAGTGAATCGATAGCCATAAGTTTCGTTCTAGGAGGGAGTAAGGAGTAAGGAGTAATCAGTAATCAGTAATCAGTAGCCAATCTCTAATCTCTAATCTCCAATAACCAATAACAAATAACCAACCTCCCCCTAAACCCCCAAATACGCGCGCTTGACATGCTCATTTTCCAGCAATTCCCTGCTTTTGCCTTCGAGGACCATCACACCATGCTCCAAAACATAGGCCCGGTCAGTGATGTGCAGGGTCGTATTCACATTCTGCTCGACCAACAGAATCGTCATCCCGCCGCCCCGCAACGACTCCAACGCCCGGAACACATCCATCGTCAATTTCGGCGCCAGCCCCAGCGAAGGCTCGTCCACCAGCAGCAGCTTGGGCTTCGACATGATGCCGCGGGCGATGGCCAGCATCTTGCGCTCGCCGCCGCTGAGCGTGCCCGCCAACTGCTTGTGCCGCGCCCGCAGCCGGGGAAAAAGCTGGTAGACGAAATCGATGCTGGCCTGCTGCTCGGCTTTGTCGGGCACGATGTAGGCCCCCAGCAGCAGGTTCTCGTAGATCGACATGTTGGTGAAGAGATTCAGGGTCTCGGAGATATAGCTGATCCCCAGCCGGCTGACCACGTTCGCCGGCAGCCCGGAGATGATCTTGCCCGCCAGCCTCACCTCGCCGCGCGCCGGCGCCATCAACCCGGCGATGGTCTTCAGCGTGGTCGATTTACCGGCGCCATTCGGCCCGACCAGCGCCACAAACTCGCCCGCGTCCACGTGCAGCGAGACCTCGCGCAGAATCTGCAAGAAACCATAGCCGGCGTCCACCTGCTTCACTTCCAGCATGTTCCGCCTCCTTTTGAGTTGGCGGGGATTTGGGGATTAGGGGATTCAGCTTTGGCAAAAACCCCGGTCGGCAAGCGATCAGAGATCATATTTCTCCCCCAAATAGGCTTCGGCCACCTTGGGATCGTGGGCAACTTCGAGGGTGGGGCCTTCGGCGATCTTGGCGCCATAGTGGATGACGGCCAGCCGGTCGCACAGGCCCATGATCACCTTCATGATGTGCTCGACGATGATGATGGTGACGCCCCCGGCCCGAATCTTGCGGATGACCTCCATCAGGTCGCCCAACTCGCCCGTGGCCAACCCGGCCGCCACCTCGTCCAGCAACAGCAGCCGGGGCTTGCTGGCCAGCGCCCGCGCTAGATCCAAGCGCTTGAGCTGCACGGTGTTCAGGCTGCGGGCGGGGGTGTCGTGCGACAGGGGGAATTCGACGAAATCGAGCATCTCTTGGGCGAAGCCGGTCGGGTGGGACAACGGCGGCTGGTGGCCGAAGGTGGCTGCGACCAGCACGTTTTCCAGTGCGGTCAGCTTGGGGAAGGGCTGGCTAATCTGAAACGTGCGCGACATCCCCAGCCGGCACATGACATCCGCGCTTTGGCCGGTGGCCTCGCGGCCCAGAAAGTGGACTTTGCCGCTGCTAGGCGGATAGGCGCCGGACACGCAATTGAGGAAGGTCGTCTTCCCAGCGCCGTTGGGACCGATGATGCCGAAAATCTCGCCTTCTGCTACGGCCAACGACACCTGGTTGACCGCCGTCAGTCCGCCGAAATTCTTGGTGATTTGGTCTGTTTGCAGAACTGCACTCATGACCTCACTCCCGTTACTGGAACAAAGGACGGAAGACGAAGGACGGAAACCAGCGACCAGGCCCGTCCTTCGTCCTTCGTCAATCGTCAACTCACGGTTTCGCCTGGATGTCGGCCTCTTTCCACTCTTCCGGCCAGATCACCTTGGCGGCGCCGTCGAAGTATTGCAGCACGGGGAAGGTGTAGAAGCCCTTGCCCACGACCGGATCGGGAGGGCTGCTGAAATCGTACTTGCTCATGACGATAGCGCCGTCCTCCGTCCCGAACGTCAGTTTGCCGGTCCAGACCTTGTCCTGCACGGTCTTGAAGATGGTCTCGCGGTTGAGCACGCCCTGATCCTCGTAGGTCGTCTGCAAGACCTTGATGAAGAAGTTCATGCCATCATACGAGAGGCCGCCCGACGACGGGCTGGGATCCAACCCACTTTTGGCCTTGAAATCGGCGGCGAACTTCTTGGCGGCGTCGGTCGTCCAGCCAGGGATCTGGTCGATGACATAGTTCGAGGACGGGCCGGTCATGTCGTACCACTCGCCCACCCAGCCCAGGCCGTCGGCGATGATCAACGACTTCAATCCTACCTCGTCCGCCTGCTTGATGAAGGCTGTGAGCGAGGGCGGTGCGGTGCTGGTGCCGGCGACGAGAGCCACATCCTGCTCCTTGAACTTGTTCAGCAGAGGATAGAACTCGGTCTGGTCGATGGGGAAGTACTGTTCGTCCACAATCTTCCAGCCCGCTTCCTCCAACTGGCCCTTGAGTCCATTGCCGAAGCTGCGGCCCCAGTCGGTGTCCTCACCGTAAATCACGGCAGTCTTGGCGGCCGGTTTCCAGGTTCCGGCGGCAATGGCATCTTCGAGCGCGGTGACGTAGTTCTTGGTCAGCTTGACCGGCGACGGCCAGCCTTTCGTACCCCAGTAGCCGTATTTAGCCTTGTCCGAGTCGAACTTCTCATTCACCACTTCGGTGGCGCCAAAGCCGAAGAAGTGCGGGATCTTATACTTGGCGGTCACATCCATCAGAGCCACGGCCACTGAGCTGTGCCAGTTGAGCACGCCCGCCTCGATGCCATCGCGCACGACAGCTTCTTCATAGGCCCGCGTGCCCTTTTCTGGGTCGGATTGGCAATCGATCCAGACCGGTTCAAGCTTGTAATCGCCGACCTTGTAGCCAATATTTTCCAGCGCCATGATGGCCGAGGTCTTGAACTCCTCGCCGGTGCGGGCGCTGGGGCCGGTGAACGGTCCCTGGATGCCGATCTTCAGCACCTTTTCCGCGGCGGGCTGTTCGGCGGCAGGCTTCTCAGCGGCGGGTTGCTCAGCGGCAGGCGCGGCCGGTTGGGGCGCCGGAGCCGCGCACGCGGTCAGTACGGCCAGCAAAACAAAAAGTGTAACGGCGAGCAAAACTCTAGTTTTCATAGTTTTTTCCTCCTTGATTGGGTCAAAACGCAGACAAAAGAGATAAATGGTAATGGTTTTGAGATTATTTGCGACATCACCTCCTGTTTATCTCTCACCAATTGCACGAATTAACCGATAATACGAATAAAAATTCGTGCCAATTCGTCCATTCGTGCCATTCGTGTGAGATCAAATTCATGATTCGGCGCGGGCGATGATAGCGTGCAGTCGCTGGACGATGTCAGCGGGCAGGGGATCAGGCTGGTGCTCGGAGAGGATGGCCTCCACACGAGCAGCGCCGCGCTCGGCCAGCGTCATGCCCCCGGCGGCCAACCAGCCCTCGAAATTGTCACGTTCGATCAGGTCGGGGTACCAGCGCTCACGGAAATGAGCGAAGGTGTGGTCGGTCTCCAGAAAATGGCCTTCGGGGCCGATGACGTCGATCAGGTCCAGCGCCAGGGTCTCGTCGCTCACCTCCACCGGTCGCAACAGATGCTTCAGCCAATTCAGAATCTCGTCGCAGATCACGAGCTGCGCCAATGAGCCGGTCAGCCCCGACTCGAGATAGCCCAGGTCGTGGACGATGTGCGCGCCGGCCAGGGCGTCGGTCATCAAGGTCAGCGCCGCCTCGATCGCCGCCTGCTGATCCACGGCCTTCGCATCGGAGCACCCGGCCAGGGCGAACATAGGCAGCCCGAACCAGTGACCGAAGTCGGGGCCGAGCACACGCTTGTCGGGGTCGGCGTAGGGCAACACGGTGGTGCGCATGTCCAGAGCGCCGGCGCTCCAGCCGGGCATGATGAAGGGCGTCCCCTCGCGCACGAGCTGCGAGAGCACCAACCCCGCCATCGCCCCGGCCATCTTCAGCGCCAGACCACCCGCCAACGTCACCGGCGCCGTCATCCCGCCCTGCGCCGAGGGCACATAGGTGAACGGCAGCCCTTTCTTCGAAAGAAAGAACAATTTTTGCAGGGCTTCTTCGTTGTGCACCAGCGCCGTGGTGACATTGACATAGCAGGCAGCCAGAGGCTTCTCCCGCAGCGCCTGCTCCCCGCCAGCCACGGCCTCGGCCATCGCCACAGCGTCCTCGCAACCGCTGAACTCGGTGGTCACATAGACGATGGGCTTGCTCGTGTGCTGAAGCATGGCCGCCATCTGATGACGGTCGGCAGTCACCTGATCGACATCATGCGGCAGGAACATGCACATGGCGAAGTCGATATTGGACAACGCATCGACCACCGTCATCCCCTCGACCACATCCTGCAAGACCGCATCGCGGCGCTCGCCCGTGCGGTGGTCGATGATATGGAGGCAGTCTGAACCCGGCCCGAAGAAGCTCACCCGGCCCTCCAGCGGCATCACCGGCTCGCCGTGGCGATTGTACAGCGTCACCTGCTTCGGCGCCGTCGCTCGCGCCCATTCCACCAGCCGAGCAGGGATGCGCACCCGATTGCCCTCCACCTGCGCCCCGGCCTTGTGCAACACCTCCACCGCCTCTTGCTCGAACATCAACACCCCCGTGCGCTCTAACACGTGCAGGCAGGCGGCGTAAATTCGGCCGCATTGCTCGTCGGAGAGGCGGCG
>JAYRVO010000002.1:0-26327 GCA_041918515.1 Chloroflexota bacterium
CGGGTACACCCGGGCAAACGCTTTGGACGCCCCCGGCGTGGGTCAGGGCGGGGTTACCAGAAACGGACAGGGCGGGCGGTGGCTGGGCGACTATGGTCGACGCCACGCCAGCACCAGTGTGCATTTGCGTATGATTGCACGATTGTAGCAGACTGGCAGAGACTGGGCAAAGCTTCTGTATTATCAGGGAGGCGGTTCGCGCTTTTTGGCGGAGATTGGGGGCGGGGCGGGGATTTTCTAAAGGTCAAATCTCCAAATTCCCCCATCCCCGCTTCTTTGGTTCTGGCTTGTCAAGGGTTAGGATGAGCGGCGCCGTTAGCTTTGCTCGTGAAAGCAGGGTAAAATGAACGCCTACAGCAAGGCGACTTTCAACCCGGCCTAGTTGTCATTTCTAGGCGAAGAGAGTACCGCCTCCCATCAAGGCCTCGCCTGCAAAGCAATAGTTAGCCGCCGACTTATTGCCTACTACGCGCTGCGTAAGGCGCCTCAACATAGTAAGCAGGAGTCGATATGACAAATCAACCTGGCAATCAATAACACTACCATGTCACCCAATGTCGTACCCCAAAAAGACCAGCAGACCATCACCGCGGACGGGCAATTAGTCGCGCGGCGTATCGAGGGATTGGTTATCAATCCCCGTCCACTCATCGCAGACAAGCGGGGAGAGATTATCGAGATATATAACCCTGCTTGGGATTTACACCCCGCGCCGCTGGTGTATGTCTATCAAAGCGTTTTGCGGCCCAAAGCTATCAAAGGTTGGGTCGTGCATCAGAAACAGGACGACCGCCTATTCATATCTAGCGGCGTCACGCGTTGGGTATTCTTCGACAACCGCCCAGAATCGCCAACATACAAGCTGCTCAACCAATTCGTTTTTGGAGACCGCAATCGGGCGCTCGTGATCGTTCCAGCGGGTATCTTTCATGCCGTGCAGAATATCGGCGAGATCGAAGCAGTTTTCATCAATATGCCGACGCGCCCGTATGCCCATGCTGACCCGGATAAATATCGCTTGCCAATCAAGAATGACTTGATTCCCTTCGACTTCGATGACCCAGCGGGTTGGTAGTCATGCCGATAGCTACGGACGTACCCCTCGTTTCGGTTATCACTGCGACCTATAATAGTAGTGCAACGCTGAGGCTCACACTGCAAAGTATCTTGCAGCAAGACTTTGGCGACTTCGAATCGTGGGTGATCGGCGACGCTTGTACGGACGACAGTGAGGCGATCGTTGCAGCGTTGAACGATGCGCGCTTGCATTGGTTCAACTTGCCGCGCAACAGCAGCAGCCAGAGCGCTCCGAACAACGAAGGCTTGCGCCGGGCGCGTGGTCGCTACATCGCCTTCGTTGGTCACGACGACCTGTGGCTGCCATGGCACTTGTCCGAGCTGGTCAGGCATATCGAGAAGAGCGGCGCAGATTTAGTGCATAGCCTGTGCCCACTCATCACTCCGGCAGGCGTGATCGAGATCATAGGCCCGCCGCGCGATGGCGCCACGTACGCGTGGCATTTCATCCCACCAAGTTCATGGCTGCATCGCCGCGAATTGGCAGTTGCCATCGGCCCGTGGCGGGATGTCGACACACTTAGCCTTGGGGTTGATTTTGATTTCATACGCCGCGCCTGTTGCGCGGGCAGTCGCATCGAGTGCGCCCCCACTGTGAGTCTGCTGAAGTTTCCCTCAGCGAGTTGGGGGACCTATGCGCACAAAGGGCAACCGCCGCAGGTTGCTTACTGGGAAGCGATACAAAAAGACCCATACAGAATTGTCCAGCAAGTAATGGGCGACTTCGCCATGCTGTATGCACGCCAATCCAACCTAAGGGTGGCCGTTCCTCCGCGTATCGCCTGGGGCGACCTGTATTTCGGATGGCATCGTTTCATCAAGTCCGTTGGACACGCACTCCTGAACGCGTATGGACGAGAGAGAGAGCCTCTCAACTTTATTCTACTTCGTCGGTTCCAACGCTCACGCCGGCGGATCCGTCGCTTGCGAGGGTTGTCGATGTAAGTAACAGTCGCGCCAGATTTGAACAATCGATCATCAATCCTTTTTCGTTGCTTACTTCACGAGGTTATATCATGGAATATCGTCATCTTGGTTCATCGGGCCTGCAGGTTTCGGCCCTATCGTTCGGCGCCTGGGTCACCTTCGGCCAGCAGATCGGCGAAGAAGCCGCTTTGGCCATCATGCAAGCAGCTTACGATGCTGGCGTGAACTTTTTCGACAACGCTGAAGCCTACGCCGATGGCCGGGCGGAGCTTGTCATGGGCGCCGTCATCAAGCGCGCCGGTTGGAAGCGCTCCGATCTGGTCGTTTCGACCAAAATCTTCTGGGGCGGCAAAGGGCCGAACGACACCGGCCTCTCGCGCAAGCATGTCATCGAAGGCGCAAACGCGGCGCTTGCCCGCCTCCAGCTTGATTATGTCGACCTGATTTTCTGTCATCGTCCTGACCCGCGCACACCCATCGAAGAGACTGTGCGGGCGATGAACTACCTCATCGCTCAGGGCAAGGCTTTCTATTGGGGCACCAGCGAATGGAGCGCTGCCCAAATCATGGAAGCCTATCAAATTGCCCGCCGCGAGCGCCTGATCCCGCCGACGATGGAACAGCCGCAGTACAACATGTTCGTGCGCGAGCGCGTGGAGAAAGAATATGCTCGGCTCTACCGTGAGATCGGGCTGGGCACAACGATTTGGAGTCCGTTAGCCAGCGGCAAGCTGACCGGCAAGTACAGCCAGGGCATCCCTCAAGGCACGCGTGTCATGCTGCCGGGCTACGAATGGTTACGCAAAAATTTCGAGAGCGCCGAAGGTCAAGCTCAACTCGCCACGGTGCAAGAGTTGGCGCCCATCGCCGACGAGCTTGGCTGTACGCTGGCGCAGATGGCCATCGCCTGGTGTCTGAAGAACCCCAACGTCAGTACGGTGATCATGGGGGCCAGCCGACCAGAGCAGGTGGTGGAGAACCTGGCAGCGTTGAAAGTGGCGCCCGAGCTACTGCCCGCGGTGATGGAGCGTATCGAAAGCGTTCTCGCGAACAAACCCACCCCGGAACAGGATTTCAGATAGATCGGGGGCCAGCAAACCGCGAGACCGGCCTCTATCCTTCCCACAGCGCCGCCAGGAATGCCAACTGGCCGGCGTCGTGGTCGCTCTCGCCGCCTTCATGCTGGTTATAGGGATAGATTTCGATCTGCTTGGGGCCAGCGTAGTAGTTGTAAGCGGCGAAGACGGTGGAGGGTGGACAGATGTCGTCCATGAGGCCAACCGAGAACAAGGCGGGGGCGGTGGAGCGGGCGGCGAAGTTGAGGCCGTCGAAGTATGACAGGGTGTCGAAGACGGTCTCGATCTGATGGCGATGGATCTTGCAAAAGCGCTGAATTTCGTTGTAAGGATAGGTGTCGATGATCTCGGTGGCGCGGCGATAATGGCAGAGGAAGGGTACATCCGGCAGCACGGCAGCCAGATCAGGCACAAGACCGCCGGCGGCCAGACTGATCCCCCCACCCTGACTCCCACCCGTCACGGCGACGCGGCCAGCATCGATAGCTGGATGGGAGCGAGCCGCTTCCACCGCGCGCACGGCATCAGTGAAGACGCGGCGATAGTAGTAGGTGCGCGGGTTCAGGATGCCGCGCGTCATGAAGCCGGGATGCTGGGGATTGGAGCCGTCGGGTTCCAGGTCGGGGGTGTCGCCGCGACGCCAGACGCTGCCCTGGCCGCGCGTGTCCATCACCAGGTGGGCGTAGCCGGCCGCCGCGAACAGCAACCAATCCTGCGGATTGCCGCGTCCGCCGCCATAGCCGATGTATTCCACAACACAGGGCAAGGGTCCAGAACGCTGGCGGGGCAGCAGCAGCCAGCCTTTGATCGGTTGGCCGCCATAGCCGTTGAAGGTGACGTCGCAGACCTCGATCAGCCGCAGCCTGGCGTCCACCACCTCGAAGCGCGGAGCGAGAGGGTGACTGCGGGCGTCAGCCAACGTCTCGGTCCAAAAATCGACGAAGTTGGCGGGTAGTTGGCGAGGGGGGAGGTAGGTCCGAAGTTGGTCGAGTGGGAGGTCGAAGAGCATGGTTGGGGGTCTCCTGTTGGGTGCTGGTCTCAGAGTCAGTTTAGCTGGGAATCCTTGAACCGACCAAACGTCTGAGCGGATGATATAATCCACTCTATATCCCTGGCGCTGCCATCTGGAAAAACTTCCATGCTCAACCTACCCCTCATCCAAGACCTCCTCCGTCGCCAGCATCTCGACGGCTGGCTGCTCTACAATTTTCGTGATCTCAACCCTATCGCCAAACGCCTGGCGCCCCTGCCCCCACACGGCTTGCTCACCCGCCGCTGGGTCTACTGGATCCCGGCGCAAGGCGAATCTGCCTGGCTGACCCACGCCATCGAACGCGGCTCCTTCAGCCATGGCCCCGAGACCGTCCTCACCTATAGTTCCTGGCAGTCCTTCGAAACCAGCCTCCTGGCCCTCACCGACGGCCCCAAACGTATCGCCTGTGAGTACAGCCCGCTCTGCAGCATCCCGTACACCTCCTACCTCGACGCAGGCACCGTAGAACAGCTACGCGACCTGGGCTACACCCTCCACCCCTCCGCCGACCTCGTACAGGCTATCTCTGCCGTCTGGACGCCCGGCCAACTCGACAGCCACCGCCGCGCCGCCGCCGTCTGCATGTCTGCCAAAGACGCCGCCTTTGCCCTTATCGCCGAACGTTTGGCTGCGGGATCGTTGATTACCGAGAGCGATGTCCAACAATTCATCGCCCAACGACTATACGAAGCAAACATCGATCCCGACCATCCGCCCATCGTCGCCGTCAACGACCATGCCGGCAACCCCCACTATGGCCCTGATCCCGATCACCCCACCCCTATCCGCCGCGGCGACCTCATACTCATCGACCTCTGGGGCCGCGTGGCCGGCGATCCTGACGCTGTCTTCGCCGACATGACGTGGATGGGCTATGCCGGGCCGCAGCCGCCCGAGCCGATGATTCGGGTTTTCGAGATCGTCGCCCGCGCCCGCGACGCCGCCATCGCCCTCGTGCAAGAACGCGTGGCTGCACGGGCGCCGGTCTTCGGCTGGGAGGTGGACGACGTGACGCGGGATGTGATCAAGCAGGCCGGGTACGGCGATGCCTTCATCCACCGCACCGGCCATAGCCTCGACACCGCCATCCACGGCTCCGGAGCCAACATCGACAACCTGGAAACCCGCGACACCCGCGCCCTCATCCCCCACATCGGCTTCACTATCGAACCCGGCGTCTACTTGCCCGACTTTGGCGTGCGCCTGGAGATCAATATGTTCATCCACGACGACCACGCCGAGGTGACGACGCTGCCGCTGCAACACGCCTTCGTGACCATGCCCGTATGACGCGCGTCCTCCTCCCTGGCGATCTCGGTCTCGCCGCCCAAGCCCTGCGCGAGGGCCACATCGTCGGCTTCCCCACCGACACGGTCTACGGCGTGGCTGTTCTGGCGCAAGACGAAGACGCAGTGCAGATGCTTTTCGCCGCCAAAGGGCGTGATTTCCGCGTGGCCCTGCCGGTGATGGTCGCTGCGGTCGAATTGGTGGAGCAGGTCGCCCGACCTGTCCCCGGCTTCGCGCGCCTGACCGCGCATTTCTGGCCCGGCCCCCTCACCCTCGTCCTGCCCAAACAACCAACGCTCCCCGCCCTCGTCACAGCCGGCGGCGAAACCGTGGGCGTGCGCATCCCCGATCATGCTCTTGCCCTGGAGCTGCTGCGATTGGCCGCCACGCCGCTCGCCGTCACCAGCGCCAACCGTTCGGGCCAGCCGCCGGCGCGCACTGCCGCCGAAGTTCTGGCCCAGCTCGATGATCGCATTCACATGCTTGTCGATGGCGGGCCTGCTCCCGGCGGCAGCGCCTCGACCGTACTCGATCTCACCACCGACCCGCCCCGCATCCTGCGCCCCGGTCCCATTTCCGCCGAAACGTTGGCCGAAGCCCTGCAACGGCCCATCCAGCCCTGAAATCCCTTCCTCATCTCATTTCCTCACCTCATCCCCCACCAACTCCATCACCAACACCTCCCCGTTCGTCACTTCTACCACGGCCTGTTCCAATCCATGGGCCTGCTCTGACGGCAGACGCAAACGCAAAGTTACATCCGCAGCATAGGTCTCGCTGACCATAACCGCCTCGAACGCAGACAGCAGTCGCTGCACCGGCGTAACATGGGCATAACCGATCACGACCTCCATACCAACGGTCGCCACCTGCTCGCGCACCGGCAACGACGCCAACGCCGACTTCACCCCACCGCTATACGCCCGCACCAGACCCCCTGCGCCCAGCTTCGTCCCGCCAAAATAGCGCGTGACCACAGCCGCCACGTCGCCCAGGCCGCTGTATTGCAGTACGGTGAATATCGGCTTCCCCGCCGTCCCATGCGGCTCGTCATCATCGCTATAACCGATTTGCCCCATGCTGCCCGGCGGCCCCACCAGATACGCCCAGCAATTGTGCGTCGCATCGGCAAACTCCGCCCGCGTACTCTCGATGAAAGCCCGCGCCGCCTCCACCGTAGGAGCGTGCGCCAGCGTTGTGATGAAACGACTACGCAAAATCTCCTCTTGCACACGATGCGTGGCGGCGGGGACAGGATAGCGCGAGGGCATAGACACACACGATTGTACCATCGGGACAGACAGCTGTCAGGTCTGCGAGACCTGACAGGTGCGGGACCTTGTATTGTGGTATACTTGTCTTCATGTCAACCCCTGCTTCTGCCGACGCCTCCCCATTCCTCGAAACCGCCGCCCGCTATTGGTTAGCCTATGAATCGGGGCTGAGTTTGCGTCGCGCCAAGAATCTCCTGGCGCCTTTACATAGTCAATCACTATACGAAATCCTATCAGAACCGCCCGAATTATGGAGCGTCGCCCTGCATTTGACCCCCGAAGAGCGCCAACGACTGGAGAGCACCTACGATTTTCTGACCCTCACCGCCCAAAAATTAGCCGCCTGGCAAAGGCTCGGCGTCCACCTGCTTCGTTGGGACGAGGCCGGCTATCCCCCCACCCTCGCCACCCACCTGCGCCCCGAACAGCGCCCCCTCTTCCTCAGCTACTGCGGCGACCCCAGCCTCTTCGAACTCCCCACCATTCTCGCCTTGGCCGGCGATCCACCTGACGCCGACGCCAGCATCTGGACCATCGAGACTCACCTCGCCCTCGCCGACGAAAGCGCCCTCCCGCTGGCCATCGCCCGCCCTGGTCTGGACGCCGATGTCGCGCGCGCCCTCCTCGCCGCCCAAGCGCCGTTTGCTCTGGTTCTGGCGCA
Organism: Chloroflexota bacterium; assembly: GCA_041918515.1. Taxonomy (GTDB): domain Bacteria; phylum Chloroflexota; class Anaerolineae; order J102; family J102; genus SSF26. The sequence goes on from JAYRVO010000002.1 coordinate 7,336, forward strand.
AGGATTGTCCACCTATCAGCCACCCGTCGCTCTTGCCGACGCTCTGGCTGCTGGACGCGCCCTCCTCCTCAGCCCCTTCCGCCCTGACCAAACCAGCGACGACGCCCTCGGCGCTCTGCTCCCCCACGCCGCCGCCTTCGCCCAGGCCCTCGCCAACGCCCTCCTCATCATCACCCCGCCCCACCCTGCCGACCTCCTGCCCGAACAACCCTGCTTCCTGCGCCCTGGCCTGCCCAAAACCCTCGGCTGCCAAACCTATTACACCGACCCTGAAGACCTCTTCCTCCGCCTGGCCGAAACCCCAGCCGCCGCTGCCGCCGCCAACCTTTCCTTCCCCAGCGAACCACCGCCACCCCCGCCTCCTCCATCTCCTCCTGGCCCCGACCCCGAAACTCTCATCGCCCGCCTCTCCGAACTCGGCCATGTCCCCGAAGCAATGAAAGAGCGACTGCGGGGAGGGAGAAAGTAGGAAATAGGGAATAGCCGACCTCTGACCTCCCCCCCATGAATTGCCCCAACTGCGGAACCTGGAACCCCGAAGACAAACACGTCTGTTGGCGTTGTCAAACGCCTCTGCCCAAACCAGAGCCAAATAAGGAGCGCAAACCGCTCCGCTTCCTGGGCATGCCCATCTGGATCTTTGTCTTCCTCCTCCTTTTCCTCATCATGCCCTTCCTCTACCAGTGCGCGGCGCCGATGCTCCAGCCCCGGTGAATGTGCAAGCGTTCCGCAACGCCCTGACCGACTGGTTCGCGCGCCATGCCCGCGACCTGCCCTGGCGCCACGAACCCACCCCTTATCACACCTGGGTCAGCGAGATCATGCTCCAACAGACCCAGGCCGCCACCGTCATCCCCTATTACCTTCATTTCATCGCCCGTTTCCCTTCCATCCAGGCATTGGCCGCGGCGCCGTTGGACGATGTGCTCAAAGCTTGGGAGGGGATGGGCTATTATCGGCGGGCGCACAATCTACACCGGGCCGCGCACATCATCGTCCAGAAACACGGTGGGGAGCTGCCCAGCGAGGAGAAGGCCCTGCTCGCCCTCCCCGGCATCGGGCGCTACACCGCCGGCGCCATCCGCTCCATCGCCTTCGGCATCCCGGCCCCCATCTTGGATGGCAACATCAAACGCGTCCTGGCCCGCCTGGATGACCTGGAAACCAGCATCGATGACCCCGCCACCCAGAAACAACTTTGGGCGCGTGCAGCCGAGCTAGTCGACCCTGACCAGCCCGGCCCCAGCAACGAAGCCTTGATGGAGTTGGGCGCGACCATCTGCCTGCCTCAGAACCCGACCTGTTTGCTCTGTCCTGTGCAAACTTTCTGTCTGGCGCGAAAACGTGGCACACAATACGAGCGTCCGCTGCGCGACCGGCGCCGCCCGATCCCGCATTTTCACGTGGTGGCCGGCATCGTCCGCCACGCTGCCGACCCCCAGCGCTTCCTCATTGCCCAGCGGCCGGCAAACGGAATGTTGGGCGGGCTGTGGGAATTTCCGGGCGGGAAGCAGCAGGCGGGCGAATCGCTGCCGCAGGCCCTGGTGCGCGAATTGAGCGAGGAATTAGACATCCAGATCGAGCCGGGCGAACACCTGATCAGCCTGGATCACGCCTACACCCACTTTCGCATCACCCTTCACGCCTTCCATGCCCAACACGTTGGCGGCGATCCCCAAAATCTGGGCGTCGATGATTGGCGTTGGGTGACGCTGGCTGAACTGGACGGCTTCGCCTTTGCCAGAACAGATCGGCGCATCATCGAGGCGCTAGCACAACCTCGTAGTAACGACTTTAGTCGTTCTATCTCACATCAACGATAGATTTCTTCGCTTATTGCGCATTTTAGTCATTTATGTAGCTAATAAGCGAATAAATTCGCTACTACGAACAAAAGCTCAGCCCATGAAAATACCGAGATTCGCTTCGGCCCTTGTCATTCTCCTCCTGGTCACTGCTGCGGTTGGTGCAGATATGCCAAGGGGGAAACATGAGCGCGGCGTCATTGCTGATGTTTTAGCCGCGCCCCGCGCCCATGCGAGCCACATACTTGGCAAGGCGCCGCCGTTGTTTGTCAGCAATGTGGGACAATTTCCAGCGCCGGTGCGTTTCCAGGGGTGGGGAGCAGGTGAGACACTGTGGATCACCGACGACGCTGTTTGGATCACGCTCTGGCCGCACGACGAAACGACAAATCAGGGCGTCCATTTGCACATCGCCTTCCGCAACATCCAGCCAAATGTTCAACTCGAACCGTTTGGCCCCGCGCCGACGCACATCTCCTATTTCTTGGGGAATGACTCAACCCGCTGGCGCAGCGATGTTCCTGTCTGGAGCGGCATTCGCTTTGCCGATCTGTACCCCGGCATCGACCTCGAAATCGGCGGCGAGGACGGGCGCTGGCGTTGGTATGCGCGGCCGGGCGCTGACTGGAGCCGGGTGCAGATCGACTTCGAGGGCGCCGAAGACCTTGCTCTCGCAGATGATGGCTTGCACCTGCACACTGCCGCGGGCGACACTGTTTGGCCGCTGCCTGCATTGGCTGAAGGCGACGCGCCTTCGCTGCACCCACATCTGCTATCAGGCGCGCGATTGGTCGCGCCGGTGGCGCCTGCCGACCTGCCCAGGCTCCAGCGCGAGAACGCCGCGCTTGGCCCCACCGCCAGCCTGCTATATTCTGGCTACCTGGGCGGCGCCGCCGATGAAGAAGGCTACGGCATTGCCGTGGACGCGACCAGCGCCGCCTACATCACCGGCTATACCCGCTCGTCCAACTTTCCCACCAGCGCCGGCGCTTTCGACGCCTCTCTCGGCGGCACGCGCGATGCCTTTGTCGCCAAGATCAATGCTGCAGGCAGCCAGTTCGTCTACGCCACCTTTCTCGGCGGCGCCGGCTCGGATTGGGGATTCGACGTAGCTGCCAATACGGACGGCAACGCCTACGTCACCGGCTATACAGGTTCGGGCGATTTCCCCATCACCGCTGACGCTTTCCACCACGGCCACAACGGCGCACGCGATGTCTTCCTGATCGTGCTCAACCCCGCCGGAACGACTCTCGATTACGGCACTTTTCTGGGCGGCAGCGCCGATGACGACGCCTATGGCATCGCCCTCGACAACCTGGGCGCCGTTTACCTGACCGGTGGCACCGAATCCGCCAACTTCCCTACGACCAGCGGCGCCTACGACACCTCCTACAATGGCGGTCGCGATGCCTTCGTGGTCAAGCTGACGCCCCGCGCCCCTGCCCTCACCTACGCCACCTTTCTCGGCGGCCCCGACCCGGACGAAGCCGAGGACATCGTTGTCGATAGCTCCCGTAATGTCTTCATCGTGGGTGGAACCGACTCCCCCACCTTTCCGACTACAGCCAACGCCTACGACCGCAGCTACAACGGCAACCGCGACACGTTCGCCGTCAAGCTCAACGCCAGCGGCAGCAGCTTGGGCTTCAGCACTTTCCTGGGGGGATCGGGCAATGATGGCGCTGGCAGCATTGCCCTCGACACGTCCGGCAATGTGTATGTCGCGGGTGGCACAGGCTCCGCCGACTTTCCCACCGTTGGCGCCGTCGATACAACGCTCGGCGGGACCAGCGACCTTTTCGTGAGCCGTTTCAATGCCAGCGCCTCGACGCTCGGCTTCAGCACCTTCATCGGCGGCAGCGGCAGCGAGGGATCAGCCAAAGCGCGGGTGAGCGCCGGGGGCGCCATCTATGTCGCTGGGCGTAGCACTTCGACCGATTTCCCCGTCTCTACCGACGCCCTGGACGCGACTCTCGGCGGCGCCGAAGATGGGGTGCTCGCCGCGATCCTCCCTGGCCCACCCTTGCGCACCTACGGCGCCTATCTGGGCGGCAGCAATGCAGATGCCGCCGACGATCTGGCATTAGGGCCAGATGGCTCGGTGTATCTCACTGGCAAAACCGCAGGCGGTGGATTTCCGACCACGGGCGTCTTTGGTGGCGTCTACAACGGCGGCGTCACCGATGCCTTCTTCACCCATATGCGGATTTTTGCTACCGAACCAACGCCGACCCACACGCCCACAACTTCGTCGACGCCATCGCCCACCCCCACGCGCACGCCGACCCACACACCCACCGCCACACGCACACCAACGCGATCACCCACCCCTACCCCAACGCGCACCCCAACGCCCACCTCCACCCCGACCAGCTTGGCGACGCCTACGCGCACCCCCACTCGACAACCCAACCTGGCCGGCGATGGTTTCGAGGAAGACGACGCCTGCCAACAAGCCAGCCAGATCACCAGCGATGGCGCACTCCAACTCCATACCTTCCACGATGCCGCCGACAGCGACTGGGTGCGCTTCGACGCGCAGGCAAACGTCACCTACCTGGTCGAAGCCTACGTCCCGGCTCAATCGCCGGCCGATGTCATCCTGGAGATCTATGCTGCCTGCGCAGGCGTCCCCCAGAGTAGCCAAAACTACTCATACAGCGCCGGCGTCCGTCTCGAATTCGAAGCCATCCAGGATGGCCCTCTCTTCTTGCATTTCTTCAACCATGATCCCGCCATGGCTGGTGACGGTGTAAGCTACACCGTCACCGTGCGCGCGCTGGCTCAGCAGCCCCAGCGCGGCGCCCTCATCCTGGTGGCAGGACGCCTGACAACGAGCGACCCCCTACAGACCAACATCCACCACGTGACCGAGACTGCCTACGACCTCTTCATCGATCAGGGCTACACCGACGACGACATCTTCTACCTCACCACCGACCTCGGCGGACTTCCCCTCTCCGACGCCTACGCCTCGAACTCCGCGCTCCAGGCCGCCATCACCCAATGGGCGCCCAACCGCGTCGGTCCCGACCGGGCGCTTACCATCTATATGATGGATCACGGCGCGCAGGGCAGATTCTATTTGGACAAGCGTCGCAGCGACTGGGTCACGCCAGAACAACTCGACCAGTGGTTGGACGAACTGGAGATAGCTCGCCCCGGCGTTAGGGTCAACGTCATCATCGAGGCCTGCTACTCCGGCAGCTTCCTGGCTCCGCTCAGCAAGGAAGGCCGCGTCATCGTCGCCTCCACCGACGCCACCAACCTGGCCTGGGCCTCACCCGAAGGCGCCATCTTCTCCGACCATTTTCTGGCTGCGCTGGGTCGCGCCGAGAGCCTGAACAATAGTTTTCTGCACGGGCTGGAGGCCGCGGCCCTCTCCCGACCCTCCCAACATCCCTGGATCGATGGCAATGGCAACGGCATGGCCAACGAAACACCCGACCTGGAGATCGCCGCCGTGCGCGGCTTTGCCTACGCCGGTTCCTTTGCCGGCGAGCGATGGCCGCCTTTCATCGTTGCCGCCCAGGTCACGGGCATGACCCCAACCGGCAACGCCACCCTCCGCGCCGAAGTACGAGACGACGTGCGCGTGCGCCGCGTCTGGGCTGAAATCTATCCCCCCACTTACCAGCCGCCCGCCAACCAGGAACAGTTGGCCTCGGACATCCTACCTACCATCGTGCTCAATGACCAAGGCAACAGCCAGTTCGCCGCGCTCTACCCGGGCTTCAGCCAACCTGGCCTCTACCACATCGTGATCCACGCTGAAGACGAAGACCAGGAAGCCAGGCCCTATGCCCTGTCCGTGTACGCCGGCCCGGCGTCATTCCTGCCCATGCTCATGAAAACGGCGGGACATTTTTAGTGCAACCCTGGATGCGACGCTCTTATCTCTACCCGGCCGCCGCCCTCCTCCTACTGCTCGGCGCAGTCTCGATCTGGTTTCTCCTCCGCCCGCGCGACGAAGCCTGGGCGCGGCTGCAAGGCGGCGGGCCGCTGCGCGTCGCTGTCGATCTCAGCTTCCCACCTTTCGACACATTGGACGCCAAAGGCCAGCCCGCCGGTTTCGACGTAGACCTGGCCCAGGAAGTAGCGCGGCGTCTGGACACGACGGTCGAGTTCAAGGCCATCGGCTTCGACGGCCTGGTCGATGCCGTCATCGCCAGCAAAGCCGATATCGTGATCTCGGCCTTCCCCCTCGACCCGCGCCTGACCCAGGACGTCCGCTACTCTCGACCCTATTTCGAGGCCGGGCTGGTGCTGGTCGCGCCGGAGGGCAGCACACTGGTCGGGCCGAACGATCTGACCGGGCGCACGGTGGCGGTGGAGTGGGGCAGCCTGGGCGATGCCTGGGCGCGCGAGCATGGCCTGACGATCGCCAGAAAGGAGACGCCCATCGAGGCGTTGGCAGCCGTCGCCCAGAAACAAGCAGATGTTGCCATCGTCGATGCCGTGACCGCCGCCCTTTCGGCTTCACCCGGCCTTGTCATCAGCACCCCGCCCTTGCAATCCGACCCCTATGTCATCGTCCTCTCCCGCGGCGCGTCCAAGCTGACCCAGGCAGTGGATGAGGCCCTGGCCGCCATGCTGGCCGATGGCACATGGCAGAAGATTGCGCGCAAGTATTTCCCGGTGGCGCCGCCGCTGCCCGTCGAATAGGCGACCTTGTTGTCAGGCCCCAGCCGAAGTACAATAGATGCGTGAGAACGCTCTCCTACTTTTCTGATACGACGCCCGCAGCCGAAGCTGTTCTGATGGCGATGCTGCGGCAGGCATCACCCTGGCGCAAACTGGAAATGGTCGGCGAGATGAACGCGGCCGTGCATCTTTTTGCCCTGGAAGGATTGCGACTCCGCTTCCCGCAGGCAGGCGAAAGGGAACTACGGCGCCGCCTGGCGGACCTTCTGTTGGGGTCAACCCTGGCCGAACAAGCATACGGGCCCCTGCATGCTGCGATGAACGATGACAACCCGCGGGCCTTCGACCAGGCGCAGCTATCACACCGCGTCATGCAAAATATTCCCACGGCACCGGGACGAACCATGTTTGTCGCCAGCCCCGAAGACACGATTCTGGCCAAACTTGAGTGGTATCGCTTGGGTGGCGAGGTATCCGAACGCCAGTGGCGAGATGTCATCGGCATTGTGAGTGTGCAGGGAGAGCAGCTTGATTGGGAGTATCTGCGCCGCACCGCGATACAACTTGGGGTCGCCGATCTGTTGGAGTCACTCGCGCCCAAGTAAGCGTTCGTCTCACCGCTTTTCCAGCGCAAACACCGCCGTCGTCGCCAGCAAATTCTTGACCTTGATGATGCGGATCTGGCGACCGCGCGAGAAGTAGACCTCGCGGGTGATGTCAAGGCCGATGCTTTGAGCGAATTGAGCGAAATCGGTGATGCTGAAGGCTTGCCAGCGCGGGGCCTCGTGCCAGGTCTGGGGCAAATCGGGCGCCTGGGGCATGCAGCCGGTGGTCAACAGGTGCAGGCGGCATCGCCAGTAGCCCCAGTTGGGGAAACTGACCAGCGCCCGGCGTCCCACCCGCAGCATTTCGCTCAGGATGAAGCCAGGGTCATCCAGAAAAGGCAGGGTCTGGGCCAACACCACATCGTCGAAACTGAGGTCGGGGTAGTCGGCCAGCCCTTCTTCCAGATGCCCCTGCCGCACGCTCAGCCCGCGCCGCACGCAAGCCAGCACGTTGCCCTCGTTCAACTCGATCCCCCGCGCCTTCACACCTTTGCTACGGGCCAGATATTCCAGCAAAGCGCCATCGCCGCAGCCCAAATCCAGCACCCGCGCCCCGGCCGGCACCAACTCGGCCAGGGCGGCCAGATCGGGGCGGAGGGGGAGGATTGGAGGTTCGTCCTGAGCGAAGTCGAAGGATTGGTTATTGGCAATCATGCGGCCTTCCTACTCCATTTACCAACTGCTCCCGGCCTCTGCCGTCTGAATCTCCGATCTCTGCTCTCTGACCTCCGGCTCCCCCACGCCCTCCTCGCGCACCAGCCGGTCGAGGAAGCTGCCCAACAGCCGGGTCATTGTGTCCACCTCCAGCAGAAAGGCGTCGTGGCCCCAGGTGCTCTGAATGTCCAGATAGGTCACATCGGCGCCGGCTGCCGTCAGCGCCCGCACCAATTCTTTGCTGTGATAGCTGGGGTACAGCCAATCGCTGGTGAAACTGACCACCAGGTAGCGGAGGCCGGTGGAATTGGCGAAGGCGGCGGCCAACGAACCATGCGGCTCGGTCAGGTCGAAATAATCCATCGCCTTGGTGATGTAAAGATAGCTGTTGGCGTCGAAGCGGCGGGTAAATTTGTTGCCGTTGTATTTCAGATAGCTCTCGATCTGGAATTCGGTGGCGAACTCGAAGCCGAAACGCTCGCGCTCGTGCAGGCGACGCCCGAATTTCTCGTGCATCGACTCCTCGCTGAGATAGGTGATGTGCCCCACCATGCGGGCCACGGCCAGGCCGGCGTCGGGCTTCTGCGCCTGGCCGTAGTAGTCGCCGCCGTTCCAGGCCGGGTCGGCATAGATGGCCTGGCGTCCGACCTCGCTGAAGGCGATGAGCATGGGACTATGGCGGGCGGTGGTGGCCAGCGGGATGCACGAGATCAGACGCTCAGGGTGATGAGCGGCCCACTCCAACGCCTGCATCCCGCCCATCGAGCCGCCCACCACCGCCAGCAGCCTGCCGATGCCCAGATGGTCGATCAGTCGCTCCTGCGCCCGCACCATGTCGCCTATGGTGACGACGGGGAAGTTGAGGCCGTAGGGCTTGCCGGTAGTCGGGTCGATGCTGGCCGGGCCGGTAGAGCCATAGCAACTGCCGATGACATTGCTACAGATGATGAAGAAGCGGTCGGTGTCGAAGGCTTTGCCCGGCCCGATGCAATCGTTCCACCAGCCCTCCAGTCCATCGCTCCCGCCATGATAGCCGGCCGCATGGGCGCCGCCGCTGAGCGCATGGAGGATGAGGATGGCGTTGGATCGCTCGGCGTTCAGACGGCCATAGGTTTCGTAAGCCAGCGTCACCGGACCAAGCGCAGCGCCGCTTTCCAGCGCAAAGGGAACGGTCTCGGCGAATGTGAAGGTTTGGGGGGTGACGATGCCGAGGGAAGGTGGTTGCTTCATCGTCTGAATTTTCTCGGTGCAATTTGTGTCAACAGATTCATCATGGCATCGTGAATAGAGTCGGTGCTGGTTCCAACAGAACGCACTTCCCCGAACTCATCGTTAAGTTCTGCAATAGCCCACCAACGATTGTCAGGGGCAGGATCGTGCCTGAGTTCTAGATACACCTGCTCAGGCTGAGCGGCAAACGCGCGGAGTTGATTATTGAATATCTCCAATAGATCATCCAAAGATGGTACAAAGGCCACATGATCAGCGTCGAAGCTAAATTCCGCTATGTTGTGTGTACAGACAAAATCTAAGACTGAAGAGTTCAGATCAATGAAATAATCGCCAAGTACCGGCTTCTTGTTGAACCAGAGATGACGTGCTTTCACACATTTCTCAAGATAAGTTTCAGTGAATGACATCTTTTCTTCTCCTTAATTTGCCATTCCTGGCAGGGTCTTCCGTTTCTCATTTGATGAAAAAACATGGACTTTCTGGCAACGCGAGATGCTTCGCTGACTTTCAACTGCGACAATTTTGTGTGCTCGATCCGCTCAGCATGACACAATCAGGACCTTGATGCTATGCAACGCAACCTAACTATGCAAAATAGAAAACCCTGATAGACAAGGAATAAGCGGACACAAGAAGCATCCTTGCTCCTTGTCTACTTATTCCTTGTCTACTTGTCTACTTATTCCTTATCTACCGACTACGCCGCCAATGCCTGATCCAGGTCCCAAAGGATATCCTCGATATCCTCCAGGCCGACGCTGAGGCGCACGAAGTCGGGCGTGACGCCGGCTGAGGCCATCTCTTCTTCGGTAAGCTGGCTGTGGGTGGTGCTGGCGGGATGGATGGCCAGGCTCTTGGCGTCGCCGACGTTGGCCAAGTGGCTGAAGAGCTTGAGGTTGTCGATGAACTTGCGACCGGCCTCGACCCCGCCCTTGATGCCGAAGCCGAGGATGGCGCCTGCGCCCCTGGGCAGGTATTTCTTGGCGACCTCGTGGTGGGGGTGGTTGGGCAGGCTGGGGTGTGTGACCCACGTCACCGCAGGATGGGTGGACAGGTGCTGGGCTACGGCTTCGGCGTTGCGCACATGCCGCTCCATGCGCAGGCTCAGCGTCTCGATGCCTTGCAGCGTCGTCCAACTATTGAAGGGCGCCTGGCAAGCGCCGATATCGCGCAGGATTTGCACGCGGGCCTTGATGATGAACGGCGGCAGGCCCATCCCCAGCAGGTCGGCATAGACCAGGCCGTGGTAACTCGGGTCGGGTGTAGTGAAGTTGGCGAAGCGACCGCTCGTCCAGTCGAAATTGCCGCCATCGATGATGACGCCGCCGATGCTGGTGCCGTGCCCGCCCAGGAATTTGGTGGTGCTGTGGGTGATGATGTGGGCGCCCCACTCGAACGGCCGGCACAGGTAGGGCGTGGCGAAGGTGTTGTCGATCATGATCGGAATGTTGTACTGCTTGCTGATCGCCGACACTTCCTGGAACGGAAAAACAGCAATGTCAGGGTTGCCCAGCGTCTCGCCGTAGATGATTTTGGTGTTGGGCCGGATGGCGCGCTCGAAATTAGCCGGGTCGCTGGGGTCCACGAAGGTCACGTCGATGCCGATACGCGGAAAGGTGTAGTTGAACTGATTGAAGGTGCCGCCATACAGCCGGCTGCTGCTGACGATGTGATCGCCGGCCCCGCACAGGGTAAGGATGGCCATGGTCTGCGCCGCGTGGCCGCTGGAAGCCGCCAGCGCACCGACGCCGCCTTCCAGGCTGGCCAGGCGCTGTTCCAATACATCGGTGGTCGGATTCATGATCCGGGTGTAGATATTGCCCAACTCGCGCAGGGCGAACAGGTTGGAGGCGTGCTCGGTGCTGCGGAACTGATAGCTGGTGGTCTGGTAAATGGGCAGGGCGCGACTGCCGGTAGCCGCGTCGGGCTGCTGCCCAGCGTGCAGTTGGCGGGTGGAAAAACCGAATTGGCGGGTGATCATGAGAAAATCGTCCTTTGGGTGGTGGGTGGTGGGTATTGGTTATTGGTTATTGGTTATTGAAGTCTTACCGTTAATAACCAATTACTAATAACCAAACAAAAAACCCTCTGCTGGTGGAAGCGAGAGGGTTCGGTGTGTTATGCGGGTCGCCTGCGGTGGCAATAAAAAATCCCCTTGCGGGGATGAGCAGGACGGCGGTCGCCGGGTTCCTCTCATCTTCCAGTTCGTTCTGCCGGAATTGGCACCCTGTCGCTTAGGCTGCGTCGTTGCAGCGGTCGCCGGGTTGTCGAGGCTTCATCGGGCCGGTCCCTCCGCCTCTCTGGATAAGAGTTGCTGCGTCTTGATCGGGGTCGTCGCCGACCGGCGTTCAAGGCGCTATATGATTGAAGATGGAGATTACAACAGGGCCGCGGGGTTTGTCAAATTTGGTTGGGCTACGCCGTCAGCCTGGTTTTCAGCCCCTTGCAAGGGTATGGACAGACGCTGATGAGCTTGCCGCCCACGGCTTGATTTGCTTCAGTACTTCTGCAAGCCGCTCTTGCGCGACTTCTGAGTCGTAAGCCGCCTGGGCGCGTAACCAATAGCCATTCGATAGGCCGAAAAAGCGGCACAGGCGAAGATCGGTATCGGCGGTGATGGCGCGACGGCCGGCGATGATCTCACTGATCCTTTGCGATGGCACGCCGATTTCTTTGGCCAGGCGGTAGTTCGATAACCCCATTGGCTTTAGGAACTCTTCATAGAGCAGTTCGCCCGGTGTAACGGGATCCAGTTTTCCTATCATTTTCTGCCTCAGTGGTAGTCTACGATTTCTACATCTTCGGCGCCTGCTGGCGTCCAAAGGAAGCAGACGCGAAATTGATCGTTGATCCTTATGCTGTGCTGCCCAGATCGATCTCCTCTGAGCGCCTCAAGGCGATTTCCGGGTGGCACTCGCAGGTCTTCGAGTCGATCAGCGATTTGAAGTTGCCGCAGCTTGCGTCGAGCAACAGTCTCGATATTCGCAAGACGACTCACGCGCCGGCCATTCGCCAACGCCTCTGTGTCGGCATCTTTGAACGATGCAATCATGAAATGATAGTAACGTCTGGCGTGTTGAATGTCAAACCTGGTCGTTGGTAGCCACACTCTCTCGACCTTCACCCGCGCGTTAGCCATCCGCGTCTAGCAGAACCCATACGAACACCGAAAAGGCAGTTGCCGCTCACCACAACCCCAACGTATACTCTCCCCACCATGCCCACCCCTCCCGCCCCCATCCCCATCCTCGGCGTCCCCGTCCACCCCCTCACCTACGCCATCTGGCTCGACCTCCTGGCCGCCTTCATCGCCGATGGTCGCCCGCGTCAGATCTGCACCGCCAATCCCGAATTCGTGATGACGGCCCGCCGCCAGCCCAGGTTCATGGCCGTGTTGCAAAACGCCGACCTGGTGCTGCCCGACGGCGTGGGCCTGTTGTGGGCGGCCAAACGCCAGGGCAAACTCCTGCCCGAACGCGTCACCGGTTCGGATGGCATCTACCGTTTGGCGGAAAGGACTGCAAGCGAGGGTTGGCGGCTGTTTTTGCTGGGAGCCGGGCCAGGCATCGCCGAACGCACGGCCGCCGTCCTCCAGGATCGCTATCCGGGCCTGATCATCGCCGGCACCTACGCCGGGTCGCCCGCGGAGGCCGAATACCCCGCCATCCGCCAGCAGATCATCGCCGCTCAGCCAGATGTGCTCCTCGTCGCCTATGGCGCGCCCGCCCAGGACTTGTGGATCGCCGCACACAAGGACGATCTGGGCGTTCCCGTCAGCATGGGCGTTGGCGGGGCCTTCGATCATGTGGTGGGCGCCCGGCGCCGCGCCCCAGCCTGGCTCATTCGCCTCAATCTGGAATGGCTGTGGCGGCTGCTGACGCAACCCTGGCGCTGGCGACGGCAGCTCGATTTGCCGCGTTTCGTGTGGGCGGTGTGGCGGGGATCGTCATCGGAATTATAGCGAGTCGTTTACTCCCCACCTCGCCGGTGTGGCGCCAGTTTCGCTGATCTCGCACTACGCGCCTCCGCCTCTCCTGCGCTATACTCACAGGGTGCATATCATCCCCCATTCATTCGATACAACCACAAAGGAGTGACTGAAAATGGACTTCACTTTGACGTCCGAACAATTGCAGGCGCAACAAATGGTGCGCGAATTCGTGCACAAAGAAATTGCGCCCATCATCAAAGAATCCGACCGCAAACAAGAGATGCATCCCAGCGTGCTGCCTCGTATGGCCGAACTGGGCATCCTGGGCATCTGCATCCCCGCCAAATACGGGGGCCAGGGCTTCGACTACATCACATTGGGATTGGTCTGCGAAGAACTGGAGGCCATGGACACCAGCCTGCGCGTGATCATGTCGGTACACATGGGCCTGAACAGCCTGGCCATTTTGCAATGGGGCACGGAAGAACAGAAACAAAGATTCCTCGTGCCGCAGGCGCAGGGCAAGAAGTATGCCATGTTCGGGCTGACCGAGCCGGGCGTGGGCAGCGACGTGGTGGCGATGGCCTCGACAGCCCGGCGCGAAGGCGACGAGTACGTCATCAATGGCGAGAAGATGTGGATTTCCCTGGCCACCAAGGCCCATCACATCCTCTGGGTGGCCCGCACCAATCCCGAACGCCCCGACCCCCACGACCAACTCAGCGCCTTCATCATCGAGACCGAACGACCCGGCATCACCTGCGGGGACATCCATGGCAAATTGGGCGTGCGTGCTGGTTCCACCGGCTGGGTGAATTGCGCTGATGTGCGCGTGCCCGTCGCCAACCGCCTGGGCGAGGAGGGCGAAGGCTTCAAGATCGCCATGTCCTGTCTGGACAATGGGCGCTACACTGTGGGCGCGGGGGCTGTTGGGCTGATCCGGGCGGCGCTGGAGGCCAGCGTGGCCTATGCCAACACCCGCAGAGCCTTCGGCAAGGAGATCGGCAAGCACCAATTGATGCAGGAAAAAATTGCCAAGATGGTGCGCGATTACGAATATGGGCGCCTGATGATGCTCAAAGTGGGCTGGATGAAAAACCAGGGCCTCCGCAACACCCGCGAGACCTCGCTGCTCAAGTGGTTTGCCACTGACGCCTCCTTCCAGGCCGCCAACGAGGCCATCCAAATCCACGGCGCCTACGGCTACAGCGACGAGTATGACGTCGAGCGTTATTTGCGCAACTCGCGCGGGGCTATCATCTACGAAGGCACCAGCGAAATCCACCAGCTCATGCAGGCTGGCTACGCGCTGGGCTATCGCAAGGACGGCGCTTTGCGCTGCGAATTGCCGGCGTATGACGAAGCGGCGTGGCAGGAAGCCTGATCGGGATTTCACAGACGACGACAACGCCCGCCTCTGTCAGGCGGGCGTTATCGTCCCTGGGGTCGCGTAAAGCCATCCACCAAATCCAGCACCAGCTCGCGCAAATCGCCGCGATTGGGCAGCGTTCCCATCATGCCATACATCGGGGCCGAGCGCGTGGGCAGCCCGCCGCCGCCGCCCAACAGCGATCCGGCTCTGGCTGTCAGGCGACTGACCCAGCGCTCGGGCAGCAAACGCAGGAGGGAGTTGAGAAAGCGCTGGAGCAAAGAGAGCGCAGTGCGGTTGAGGCTGAAGCGCCGAACTTGGGAAGCGGACGCTGCGAGATCGGACAGAAAGATATCGACCATCGCCGCATGGCCGTAGTGCACGGTCAGGTGCAGGGTGGGTGGGAATTGTTGGCGGTCGAGGTGCCACCCGCGCTGGGTCATCTCGTCCGCCACCTCGTACACATTGAGCGCGTCGGAGCCGATGGCCATGACGCTCATGTCGGGGTCGCTGAGCACACGTAAGCCGGGGATGGCGTCGATGCCGGCATGTAGTTTGGCTGCCGTTTCCATCGTCGTCTTTGCCAGGCGCAAATAGCCTTGTTCGCCTAGATAGTTCAGCACCGCCCAGGCAGCCGCAATCGCTCCGCCCGGCCGGGTGCCGAGCATCGTGGGCGAAGCATAGATGCCGCCGGGCCAGTCGGTATAGGCCGTCATCTGGTGGCGGCGCAGGCTGGCGTGGCGATAGAGGATGACCGAGGCGCCTTTGGCAGCATAGCCGTATTTGTGCAAATCGGCGGAAATGGAGGTGACGCCAGGGACAGAGAAATCGAAATCAGGGATAGGATAGCCCAGTTTGCGGGCAAAGGGCAGCATGAAACCGCCAACGCAGGCATCGACATGGCAAAGGAGGCTGTGTTCTTGCGCCAGGGCTGCGATCTCAGCGATAGGATCGACAACGCCATGAGGGTACGAGGGCGCCGAACCGACGAGCAGAATGGTGTTGGCGGTGAGGGCTTTACGCACGGCCTGCACGTCAGCGCGAAAATCGCCCCGCACGGGGACGTGAATGGCCTTGACGCCGAAATACTCGGCGGCCTTGTCGAAGGCGGGATGGGCGGTGAGGGGCAGGATGATTTCGGGGCGACGGATGGCCGGACGGCTGGCGCGCGCCCAATCGCGCGCGGTCTTCACGGCCATGAGGATGCTCTCAGTCCCGCCCGAAGTCATGTTCCCGATCACGTTCGCGTCCCCGCCCAGCAAGGCCGCCACCATGCTGATCACTTCGGTTTCCAGACGGCGCAGGCTGGGGAAGGCGCCGGGATTGAGGCCATTTTCCGAGAAATAGAGAGCGTAAGCCTCTTTTACCACCTCCGTTACGTCTTCGCCGCCCAAGAAAACCAGGCTGAAGGCTTTGCCCTCTTGCCAACGGATGTCGTGCTGGCGAGCGGAGCGCAGATCGCTCAAGATGTCGGTTTGGGCGCGACCATGGGTGGGGAAGGCAGGGGGCGAGGTCATAGTGGAAGTGCTCCGAGCGGCTTGTGGGAACTGAAAGAAGCTTCACGGCATTATACTTCGCGTCTTGATGGTTTCGTCATTGAGCGCGACGGCGCCTTCGCGTGTATAATAGGGCCAGTTGGGTTTTCTCTTCATCACAATGGAGGACAACATGGCCGACCGCAAAAAAATCACCTTGCCGGCGCTCTTCCAAAAGGTCGCCGAAGGAGTTCCGATCACGTGGTTGACGTGCTATGACTATCCCACCGCCTATCTGCAAGAACAGGCCGGGCTGGATATGATTCTGGTGGGTGATAGCCTGGGCATGACCATGCTGGGGTACGAAAGCACTCTGCCGGTGACGATGGACGACATGATCCGGCACACCCAGGCCGTGCGCCGGGGCGCGCCCACCGCCTTCGTCATCGGCGATATGCCGTACATGAGCTACCAGCCCAGCGTCGAGACAGCTATCCGCAACGCCGGCCGCTTCATGGCCGAAACCGGCTGCGATGGCGTGAAGCTGGAAGGCGGGCGCGAGATGGCCGACCGCATCGCCGGCATCGTCGCTGCTGGCATCCCTTGCCAGGGACATTTGGGCCTGACGCCGCAAAGCGCCAGCGCTCTGGGCGGGTACAAAGTCCAGGGACGCGGTGCTCTGCAGGCCAAGCGCATCATCGAGGATGCCAAAATCCTCGAAAAAGCGGGCGCTTTCTGCATTCTGCTGGAAATGGTGCCCGATCGAGTGTGCCAGATCATCACCACGCGCGCCGAACACTGCATCATCATGAGCTTAGGCTCCGGCCCGCACGCTCACGGCCAATTACTGATCTATCACGACATGTTCGGCCTCTACCCTCGCTTCAAACCCCGCATGGCCAAAGTCTTTGGCAACGCCGGCGAGGTCATCCTCAACGGGCTGAAGGAGTACGTCGCCGAAGTCGCCAACCAGCAGTTTCCGCAACCTGAAAACTGGTTTGGTATGAAGGAAGAGGAGTACGAAGAACTGTTGCAACTGCTTGGTTGACGCGGCTCTCAAAGCTTGTGGGACGCGGATGAACGCGGAGTGCGTTGTACTCAACGCCGTCGAAGGGTGAGGCATGAAAATTGCCGACGTCTTCTCACGTTTCACCCTTCGACAGGCTCAGGGCAGGCTGTTTCAAGTTTTACGAGCTTCATCACAAATCAACCTGGCGATCGATAAGTATCGCGTCGAAGGAGACGACCATGGCTAACGACATCCGCCAACGCCTACGAATTCCTCACGCTCGTCTGGACGACATCAACGCCGTGCTGCTGAACCCGGACGAACGCGTGATCAACGATTTCTTGGCCGTCGTCGCCAAATACGGCAGCCCGGAAGAGATCAACGCCCAAGCGCGGGCCGCGCGTCAGCTTCCGGCTCTGCTGGCGAAAGTCGAGGCCGCCCAACCGGCCTATCTACCCGACCTGCAATGGTTGACCGACATGCGCGACCGCGGCGCTTTTATCAGCGTGACCGACTATCGCCGCCGGATTCTCGGTGAGCGGGCCGCCACGATGTCCTTCGCCGACGACTACGCCGTCACATTGGAGGTGAGCGCCTGCCAATACTTCCCCTGGGTGATCGAGGCGGCCAAGCGCGCTCTGACCCACAACATGATCATGCCGGGGCGCTTCATCCGCGTGCGCAAGATGAAAGAACAGGAGGCAGACGGCGACCTGCCTGCATTCGCCGCCGCCATGGCCATCATCGGCGCGAGTTATGTCGAGACGCTGGACACCAAAGGCACAGACGGCTCGAATGTTCACTTGGGCGGCCCAGCAACCATCACCGGCTATTTCGGCGGCGTGGGCCAGCCCAACACCCACGCCCTCAAATGGCTGGACGAATATCTTTATTATTACACGAACTATGGCGTCACCCAGGTGCTCAACGTCAACTCTGGCACCATCCTCCTGGGCTACCTGCTCCACCACCTCGGCGTCGATATCGAATTCAAAATCTCGGTGTTCGTCGGCAACGACAATCCCTATGCCGCCTTCTGGACCCTTATCGGCGCCAAACTCTTCGCCCGCGATGATGGCGCCTCGCCCCTGATCGGCTTCAATTGGAGCAACTCCGCCAACAACGAAACCCTGGAACTGACCGCGCAATTCCGCCGCCATCTGGGCTTCGAGGATGTTGTACGCTTCGAGCATCACATCACCGAGACCTGGAAAAGCATCGTGCGCCAACCCTACAACCGCCGCGCCGAGCTGCTCGAGCTGGCCGATCACGTCCCCAACATCTCGGCCAAACACGAAGGCGGCGACCCCGAAATCGACCAGACCCGCACCCACCCCTCCGACATCCTCGACTACTTCCGCGATAAGAGCGAGATCATCGCCTCCGGCGACTGGGACGCCCTCACCTTGAACTTCCTCGACAAATTCGACGCCGTAAATGCCACCGCCCATGCCCTGACAGAGCGCGGACTGGCATTCGTGGCAGCCAGAAATCTCCACCACACCTGACATCTCCCACCTGGCCTTTCAAGTGTGAAACAGAAACACAATGAACATAAACCTGCGTGGTTCCACTTACATTGTTAACGATAACGTCATTTTCGGGAATTGAACGACTTGCCAAAGTGCTTGACAAGGAGCAAAAGCGTCGTTAGAATGATTTATTGTCGTTCGTTTGCGAATGAACTGGCATGAATTAGCAAAGCGCCCGCGGCGAACGCTCCCGCATTCGCAGTTCACGTCAACAACCATCACATTCACCTCACCATCTTTACTCGCTTCCCACCAAAAAGGAGAAGAAACAACATGTCCAAACGAACCCTTTCGGTTCTATTTGTCTTGCTGCTTGTCGCCTTACTTGCGGCATGTGGCGGACGCAAAGAGACCCCGGCGCCAGCGCCAACCGAGGCGCCCGCAGCCGCGGCCACGCAAGCCCCTGAACCGACCAAAGCCCCTGAGCCAACCAAAGCCCCTGCCCCTGAAGGACCATCGGGCGAAGTCACCCTGTGGCACGCCTACCAGACCGGCAGCGCCGAAGAATCCACCCTGGCTGAGCTAGTCAAGAACGCTCAGGCCGCCATGCCTGGCATGACGATCAACGTCTTGCAGATTCCGTTCAGCGAAATCTTCAACAAATACCAGGTGGAAGTCGCCGCTGGCGGCGGCCCCGACATGTTCGTCGCCCCCAACGACGACCTCGGCAACTGGGCCCGTGGCGACCTCGTCCTGGCCCTCGACGACAAACTGGCCGGCAAGCTGGACAAG
>JAYRVO010000003.1:0-103949 GCA_041918515.1 Chloroflexota bacterium
ACAAGGTCCCAAGGGTCGGGCTGTTCGCCCGTTAAAGCGGTACGCGAGCTGGGTTCAGACCGTCGTGAGACAGGTCGGTCTCTATCCGCTGTGGGCGTAGGGGATTTGCGAGGAGCTGCTCCTAGTACGAGAGGACCGGAGTGGACTGACCTCTGGTGTGCCAGTTGTCGCGCCAGCGGCATAGCTGGGTAGCTAAGTCGGGCAAGGATAACCGCTGAAAGCATCTAAGTGGGAAACCTGCCTCAAGATAAGATCCCCCACCAGGTTAACTGGGTAAGTGCGCCGGGAGACTACCGGCTTGATAGGCGGCGCGTGTACGCACAGTAATGTGTTCAGCGAAGCCGTACTAATGCACGAGGGCTTAACCTACTCGAGAGACGGTGATGGAAGTATATATCCTATCCAGTTGTTAAGGCGCCAGAAGCAATCGTTGACATCGTGAAAACAGCTCTCCTGGTGATTTGTGCGAAGAGGTCACACCCGGTCCCATTCCGAACCCGGTCGTTAAGCTCTTTAGCGCCGATGGTAGTTGGGGGGTAGCCCCCTGCAAGAGTAGGTCATTGCCAGGAGAGCTTTTTCTTTTTGGGGAAGAGAAAGTGGAGACAGGAGGAGTTGGAGGTTGGGGGGGAGCGGATGTCTGCAACATATGCTAGTGGGCGATTGTGTGTTGAAAGAGGCTGTGGTATCGTTAGCGCTATGAAAGCGCAGTTTCGCTACTGGCTGTCGTTAGCAAGTGCTGCCGATTGAGGATCTTATTTAGAGGAATGACGAAGGTCGTATGTACGTTTCATTGACCCTGGCCCTGGGTGTGCTGGTGATGGCGCTTGCCTTGATGGTCGTGGTGGCTCTGGCAGAGGTGGGGCTGGCGACCATCAGTCGGTCGAATGTGCGTCGCCTGCGTGAGGCAGGCGTGTCGGCAGCGTCTATTGCAGAGCAGTTGCTGAACGACGCCGAACGCTTCCTGGCCGGTCTTCTCGTCTTGCGCATGTTGGCCATCGGGGCAATTGCTGCCACGGTCACCTGGCTGGCGTTGTGGTGGCGCCTGAATGCCTGGTATTTGATCGGTATGTTGTTGATGGTCGGCGCCGGGGTGTTGTTTGTGCAAGTGGGTGCAAGGGTGTTGGCGGTGCAGCATCCGACAGGGGTGATGCTGCGCGTCGTGCCGTTTTTGCGCTGGCTCTTGTGGTTGGCGGCGCCCATCACCTGGCTGTTATTGCGCTTGGTCTATCGCTCTGGCCTGGAGGACGCCAATAACGCCCGCAACATCTTTCTCACCGAAGATGGGTTGCGGCTGCTCTTGAATGTGGGGGAGGAGGAGAAATTCATCGAGGCGGACGAACGCGAGATGATCGATAGCATCTTTCGGCTGAGCGAGCGCGCCGTGGCGGAAGTGATGGTGCCGCGTGTGGATGTGGTGGGAGTCGATCTGGGCGCGACGCTGGCGGAGGCGCTGGACGTGTGTGTGACTTCGGGCCACTCGCGCATCCCCGTGTATGAGGATACGATCGACAACATTGTCGGCGTGCTTTATGCCAAGGATTTACTCACCCATATTCGCGAGGGTAAACCGACCTTTTCGCTGCGTGAGATTATGCGCAAGCCCTATTTCGTGCCCGAACCAGCCATGGTGAACGATCTCCTGGGCGAGTTACAGCATCGTAAAACGCACTTATCTATCGTGGTTGACGAGTACGGCGGCACGGCGGGCATCGTCACCATCGAAGATTTGTTGGAAGAGATTGTCGGTGATATTCAGGACGAGTACGATCGCGAGGCGCCTTTGATCCAGTCGTTGGAACCGGGCGTTTACCTGGTGAGCGGACGCGCTAATCTCGATGATCTGAACCGCGAGCTAGGACTAAAGATCAGCGACGAAGACGAGAGTTATACACTAGCCGGGGTGCTCTATTCGCGTTTGCAACGCGTGCCCGATGTGGGCGATACGCTGGATTTGGGTGATGCTCATCTCGAAGTGTTGGCTGTAACGGACAATCGCATCGATCAGGTGCGTTTGATGGTGAAGCAACCGGCTGAAGAGAAGTCCACGGATGAAATTGGCGGGCAGAACACAGAGGGAGAGGAAAAAGAACAAAAGCCAACAGGCAAGAGCAGAGGCGCGGGTAGAAAATCGCAGACAAAGGAGGCAGGATGAGACATATGTGGGAGGAGTCGGATGCTGCGGTCTTGATAGCGGCGGCGCAAGCGGCGCGGGCGCGCGCTTATGTGCCTTATTCGCATTATGCGGTCGGGGCGGCTTTGCTCACCGAAGATGGAGAGGTTTTTACTGGCTGCAATATCGAGAATGCCGTGTACCCGCTGACGTGTTGCGCCGAGCGCGTGGCGATTTTTCACGCCATTGCCCACGGTTATCGTAGATTTCGAGCATTGGCGGTGGCGACAGCGAATGGCGGCAGTCCATGTGGGAGTTGCCGGCAGGTGATGCACGAGTTTGCACCAGAGATGACGGTCTTGATCGTTGCTGAAAGCGGGCTGGTGCGGACGAGCACGGTCGCTGATCTCTTGCCAGATTCATTTGGCCCCGAGTATCTTCCGGCGCGCGATCAGGTTGGGAATGAGGTGGGGTGAGGTATGGCGATGGAGGGAGCGCGAGGGCGCGAACGCATCTACAGCACGCGGGCCATCGTTTTGAAGCGACGCGACCAGGGCGAGGCCGATCGCGTGGTGACGGTGTACACGCCGGGGCTAGGAAAGCGGACGTTTCTGGCCAGGGGGGTGCGCAAGCCCGCCAGCCGTAAAGCCGGCCACCTGGAGCCTTTCACTTATGTGAATTTGCTCCTGGCCAAAGGCCGGACATGGGATTTGATCACGCAGGCCGAGACAGTGTCCAGCCTGCGTGGGCTGCGCGAGGATTTGGAACGAACGGCCTATGGGTGTTATGTGGCTGAATTGGTGGATGCCTTCACTCAAGAAGAGGATAGCCATCCGGAAGTGTTCGATCTGTTGTTGATCTGCCTGCGCCAACTGGAGGCGACCGACCAACTCGCCCTGACGGCGCGCTGGTTCGAGCTGGCGTTGCTGCGACTGAGCGGTTACCAACCCCAACTTTTCCACTGCGTGCAATGCGGCGAGGCGCTGGAGCCAGTGACGAATTATTTCGCGGTGGCCCGGGGCGGCGTGTTATGTCCGCGACACGGTGAAGGGCAGGCAGGGGCTGAGGCATTGGATGTCGGTGTGTTGAAAGTACTGCGGTATCTGCAAACGCAACCGATCGAAGCCGCGCCGCAACTGGGACTGACCCCGGCGCGGATGCGGCAGATCGAGAAATTATTGGCCGATTACATCCGTTTCGTGTTAGAGCGGCGGCTGCAATCGCCTGAGTTCATTCGTGTGGTGAAGCAGACGGGGTGAGATTTTGGCGACCGAGACCGTTGCGCAAGTGAACTTGCACGGCCTTCTGCCCATCCTGCGCGAGCACGATGCTTTTCGTGAGATGTGCGAGCAGCTGACGACGAGCGAGATGCCGCGGCAGCCGTTGGGCATCGCCGCGGCGGCGCGCAGCTATGTGGCTGCTGGTTTGGCTGCAGAGGGGCGACCTCTGGTCATTTTGACGGCCAGGGTGGAAACGGCCCGGCAATTGGTGGAGCAGATGCGCGCCTGGCTGGGCAAAGACAATGATGGCGCGCGGGTGACGTTTTTCGCCGATCCCGACGCTCTCCCTTTCGAGCGGATTGCCTGGTCGCAGGAGACGCGACAAGCGCGCCTATCCGCTCTGACGGCGCTGGCGCAATGGGGCCGCCCCGGCGCTGAACAAGCCGCCGCACCGGTCGTTGTGGCTTCCGTGCGGGCTTTGATGCAGCGCACGGCTCCGCCCGCCCTGTTTCGTCGCTTTTTGCGTCCTCTGCGTCGAGGCGATATCATCGACTTGCAGGCGCTGTTGGGGCGTTGGTTGAAAGCTGGGTATCAGTATGCGGCGGTGGTGGAGGAGCCGGGTTTCTTCAGCCGGCGCGGCGGCATCATCGATATCTGGCTGCCCCATGCCGCTTCGCCAACCCGTATCGAGTTGTGGGGCGATGAGGTGGATAGCCTGCGCAGTTTCGATCCCTCTACCCAGCGCAGCCTGCCCGTTGGCCTGCTCGAACGCATCCTGATCGGCCCAGGCTCCGAAGCCATCCTGGAAAATGGCACTGAGGCGGCGGCGGCGCTGCTGGCAGTGGACGCCAGCAACTGTCATCCCCCCGCCCAATTCGAATTGCAGCGCGAGGCCGACCATCTGGCGGCGACGAGCGCCTTTCGCGGGGTCGAATTCTATCTGCCCTATCTCCATCCTCAACCCGCCACCCTGCTCGACTATCTGCCTTCCGATGGTTTGCTGCTCATCGATGCCGCCGCGGATGTAGCGGCGGTCGCCCTCGACCTCGAAGGTCAGGCGTTGCAAGTTCAGACCGATCTGATCAAGAGTGGCGACTTACCCCAGGGTTTCGCCCGGTCGCACCTGGTCTGGGCGGAGCTGCGCCCGCAGATCGAGCAATGGCAGCCGCTTATTTTGGGGCAGGGCAAGCTGGACGGGTATACGACCAGTCTGGCGTCGCCGCTGGGCAGGCTGTTTCATGCCGGACCGCGCTGGGGCGGGCAACTGAAAAAGGTGGTCGAGCAGGTTGAGACCAGCCAGGGCCAGGGAAGTCGCGTGGTCATGGTCACACGCCAGGCCGAGCGGCTGGCCGATCTCTTCCAGGAAGCAGGGCGCCCGCTGGGTGTAAGCAGCGCCTTGCCGCAGACGCCGCCTGCGGGAGCGATCAGTCTGGTGCAAGGGCAATTCGACGAAGGCTGGCGCTTCGGCAACGGCGCTCCCGAACTCTTTTTCCTGACCGACACCGAGCTATTCGGCTGGGGCAAGGCGCGCACCCGCCGCAGTCATCAGCCCCGCCCGGTCGCGCCCGAAACCTTTTTCGCCGACATCCATCCCGGCGATTTTGTCGTCCACATCGAACATGGCGTGGGCCGCTTCGTCGGCCTGGTCAAGCTCGATATCGATGGCATCCCGCGCGACTATCTGCAAGTCGAATACGCGCAGACCGACAAGCTTTTTGTGCCCGTGCACCAGGCCGATCGCCTGGCGCGTTATGTTGGTCCCGGCGATAGCGTTCCCATCCTCAATCGTCTGGGGACGGCCGATTGGGGCCTGGTGAAGGCCAGGGCGAAGCGGGCGGTGGCCGAGATTGCCGAAGAATTGTTGGTGCTGTATGCCCGCCGCGAGGCCCTGCCCGGCCATGCTTTCAGCCCCGACACCGAATGGCAGCACGAACTCGAAGCGGCCTTCCCTTATGTCGAGACCGAAGACCAGCTCGTCGCCATCGAGGCCGTGAAAGAGGATATGGAGAAAGCCCGCCCCATGGATCGGCTCATCTGTGGCGATGTGGGGTACGGCAAGACGGAAGTGGCGCTGCGGGCGGCGTTCAAGGCGATCATGGATGGCGCCCAGGTGGCTGTGCTCGTGCCCACCACCGTGCTGGCCCAGCAACATTTCAAGACATTCAGCGAGCGCATGAAACCATTCCCGGTGGCGGTGGAGATGCTCTCGCGCTTCCGCACGCCCAAACAGCAACAAGAGGTCATCGATCGTTTGGCTGGCGGCAGCGTGGATGTGGTCATCGGCACACATCGCTTGCTCTCGAAAGATGTGTCGTTGAAAAACCTGGGCTTGCTCATCGTCGATGAAGAGCAGCGTTTTGGCGTGACCCACAAGGAACGCATCAAACAGTTGCGGAGCCAGGTGGATGTGCTCACCCTGACGGCCACGCCCATCCCCCGCACCCTCTACATGAGCCTGACCGGTGTGCGCGACCTCAGCACCATCGACACCCCGCCCGAAGAGCGTCTGCCCATCCAAACCTTCCTGGGCTTTTTCGATGAAACATTGATCCGCAATGCCATCCTGCGCGAGTTGGATCGCAACGGCCAGGTGTTCTTCGTCCACAACCGTGTGCAAGGCATCGAGCAGCTGGCCAATCGGGTGCGCAAGCTGGTGCCGGAGGCGCGCGTGGCCATCGGGCATGGTCAAATGCCGGAGCGCGAGCTGGAGCGGACCATGTTGGCTTTTGCCGAGGACGAGTTCGACGTACTCGTCTGCACCTCTATCATCGAAAGCGGCCTCGACATCCCCAATGCCAACACCATCATCATCAACAAGGCCGACAGTTTCGGCCTGGCCCAACTCTACCAGCTGCGCGGGCGCGTGGGCCGGGGGGCGGTGCGAGCCTATGCCTACTTGCTTTATGACCGGCATAAATCGTTGGCGTCCGAAGCGCGTCGTCGTCTGGAGGCCATTCAGGAAGCGAGCGATCTGGGGGCTGGATTCCGCATCGCCATGCGTGATCTGGAGATTCGCGGGGCCGGCGAGTTATTGGGCGCGCGCCAACACGGCCATATCGCCGCCGTCGGCTTCGACCTGTATGTGCGTCTATTGGCGCAGGCCGTGGAAGAAATGAGAGACGCCGGTAAGTTGCCCGCTGGCGCCATCGATATCGGCGCGCTCGTCGGCCCGATGGGGCCGTCGGTGCAGCTCGACCTCCCTCTGGATGCCGGGCTTCCCACTAGCTTCATCAGCGAGGAGTTGCTGCGTTTGCAG
Source organism: Chloroflexota bacterium (assembly GCA_041918515.1). Classification (GTDB taxonomy): domain Bacteria; phylum Chloroflexota; class Anaerolineae; order J102; family J102; genus SSF26. The sequence continues at coordinate 6,587 of JAYRVO010000003.1, forward strand.
CTCTATCGCCGTATCGCCGGCCTGCACACGCCTGGCGAGATCGATGATATGGCCCAAGAACTTCAGGATCGCTTTGGTCCGCTGCCCGAGGCGGTCGCGAATTTACTCTATCAGGTCAAGGTGAAGGTGATGGCCCAACGCAGCGGGGTGACCAGCATCGGGCGGGATAACGAGCAGCTGGTGATCCGCAGCCCGTCCGTGGCTCGGCTCCCACGCGAGCGGCTGCAATATCAGCTTGGCGACGCCGCACATGTGGGGACGCAGGCGCTGTGGGTGAAAATCGATGAGGCCGGCGCCTGGCGCCAACATTTGCTGCGGTGTTTGGATATTTTGACGGCGGGGGTGTAATGCTCACAAGCAAGGGACGAAAAAGGGCCACGGACAGCGAACCTCCGTGGCCCGAATAGGGTCATCTGGCGATGATAGCGCCCGGGGGCGAGTCGTTACTTGCCCAAGCGCTTCTTCACACCCTTGCGGAAGGTGTAAAGCGGCAACATGATGGCCATCGCGGCATCGGACATCTTGACGCGGGCCTGCGTTTGCGCACGCCAGGCCGCCACGCGCATGTCCTGCATCCGCTCGCGCAAGGCTTCGGAGACGGGCCAGTTGTCGACCAGAATGGGTTCTTCGCTTACTTCGGCCGCTTGCCATTCCCACACACAGGCTGCAAAAGAAAGACCGGCGCCAAATGCCACCAGCACGATGCGGTCACCCGCCTGCACGCGTCCCTCCTCCAGCGCTTCACACAGCGCCAGAGGCACCGAGGCGGCAGAGGTGTTGCCGTAGCGATCGAGGTTGATGAGCACTTTCGCGCGGTCGATTCCCAGCCGTCGCACTGCCAGATCGATGATGCGTTCGTTGGCCTGGTGGGGGATGAGCAGGTCGATATCGTGAATAGTGAGGCCGGCGTCGCCCACGACTTTGGTGACGGCATCGGTCATGACGCGGGTGGCGAACTTGAATACTCGCTGACCGTCCATCTTCAGCTTGTGGGCCTTATTTGCCAGCGCGGCTGGGGTCAATTCCTGGGCGCTGCCGATGCCGGGCACGATAAGAGCGTCCCAATCGGCGCCATCCGAGCCGAGCAACATGCTTTGGAGGCCGCCCGCTTGCTCGCTCTGGCTGACGATCACCGCCGCGGCGCCATCGCCGAAGAGGATGTTGGTGTTGCGATCCGTCCAGTCCACGGCATAGCTCAATTTTTCGGCGCCGACGACCAGGACGTGACGATAGGCGCCTGTGCTGATAAACTGGGCGGCGGTGTTCAAACCGTAAACGAAGCCCGAACAGCCCGCCACCAGCGTCATGGCTCCCGCCTTCACGGCCGCCAATCGATCCTGGAGCATACTCGAAACCGGGGGGCAGACATAGTCGGGCGTAGAGGTGGCCAGGATGACCAGATCCAGGTCGGAGGCCGTAATGCCGGCCTTTGCCAAGGCTCGCTGGGAGGCGATGACAGCCATGTCCACGGTCGTCTCGTTCGGTGCAGCCAGGCGGCGTTCGCGGATGCCAGTGCGTGAGAGAATCCATTCGTCGGTGGTATCCACCATCTGTGCCAGTTCATGGTTGGTTAGGACGCGTTCTGGTGCATACATGCCCCAACCGCTGATTTTGCTGTAATGATTGGCCATAGGAAAAATTGCCTTGTTTCGATAAATGGACGAGTTAAGTATTGCGTATTGCGTATTGCGTATAATATGAAAACAATATGTATGCTACGGAATACGGAATATGAAATATGTAGTAGAAACGATTCACGCTGCCAACGGTCGTTCCGCTGGCTCGATTTGGCGGGTGCGGCGCCAGTAGGCGTAGGCGCCTACGCCCACCAACGATGCTGTGCCCAATACAGCCACCGGCGCCACCCAGACGGGGCGCAGAGGCGGGTGCGGGTGTGCGATGCCCAAGGTGCGTTGGGCTTGCTGTCTTTTCGCTTCGGCGACCAGGCGAGCATTCAAGTCGGCGCGAAAGACGGGGGTGGGTTGCACTGGTCGGAAGAATGCCCACAAGTCTCGGATCAAGTGGAAGAGGGCTACGATCTCGGCAGGAAGGCCGGGAGTGGTCTCGATGAGTTTGGCCTTAGCAAAGCCAGCCAAGTTCGCATCGCCTTGCTGCAGGAGTGCCTCGAAGTGCATATCGAGGAGGTCAGGGTAGGAGTAGGTTTTCATCGCGGCCATCCTATTTGGGGTATGCCACCAGTCCCACAGTGCCGGGACCGAGGTGAACGGCAACGGAGGTTGCCAATGGTGTAATCCAGAGTTCGGCGCAGTTGAGGGCTTGCCGCGCCCAGTCTGCCAGTTGCGCCGCTTCTGCCGGCGCGCGGGCGTGGACGGCGGCGACGTGGGCAGCGGTGTTGCCCAGGCGCTCGCGCATGATCGCCACCATGCGCTCCAACGCGCGTTTATGGGTGCGCACACGCTCTCCTGCCGCCAGTTCGCCTTCGTCGAGTACGATGATGGGTTTGACATCGAGCAAGGAGGCGATGGCTGAACCCAAAGCGCTGACGCGGCCGCTCATCTGCGCGTATTTCAGGGTGGCGGGGGTGAGCAGGATGTTCATTCGCGGGCGGATTTCGCTCAGTCGCGCCAACACTTGATCCGCCGAGTGCCCCGCATCTAACCGTTCCAATGACTCTGCGGCCATGAACCCTAGTCCCGCCGACCCACAGCCCGAATCGAAAGGATGGACCGGGATGGCGTCCTTGACCATATCCGCAGCCAATACTGCCGATTGATAGGTGCCGCTAAGCTTGCCGGTGACGTGCATCGAGATGATGGCGTCGTGGCCGGCTGCGGCCAACTTGCGGTAGAGATCGGAGAACTCGCCGGGGCTGGGCTGTGAGGTTTGGGGAATCTGGTGCTCGGCATCCACGCGGGCGTAGAAGGCGGTCTCGGTGATATCGATGCCCTCGCGGAAGGCGTCGGCGCCAAAACGGATGTGAATGGGGATGAAGTGAAGGCGCTGGCGCTGAGGCCAGTCGGGGGGAGTGTCGCAGGTGGAGTCAACGACAATGGCTACATTGGGCATAGACTAAGATCAAGGTCCTATCTCGTGGTTCTGCAAATCAGAACGTAGAGCCAACAAGGTGCGGTGGTAAAGGGATTTGATGGAAGATTCGGTGCGGCCCATGATTTCGCCGATTTGGGCGTTGGGCATGTGCTCGACGAATTTCAGGATGAGCAACTGCTGGCGGTCGGGTGGTAAACGATGGATGGCGCCGAGCAGTTCCGCGCGCGTCTCCAAACGTTCGACCAGCAGGCTGGGGCCAGGGCGACGAGCGGTGGCGAGGGCGGGATCTTCGAGCGGGATGACCTTGTGACGGGAGCGCTGACGATGCCAGTTGGCAACCAAGTTGTGAGCGATGCGATAGAGCCAGGCCGAGAAAGGGGCGCCTCGGTCTTCATAGACGCCGATGTTGTCGAGGGCCTGGAAAAAGGTGCGCGCCGTCAAATCCTCGGCATCTTCGTGATTGCCAATTCGGTAGTAGACGTAGTTGTAGATTTTTTCGACGTTGCGTTCGTAGAGTTCGCCGAAGGCCTCAGGATCGACTTTGGCGCGGGCGACTAAAGTGGCTTCGTCGAGATGTTGAAGAGGACGCACACTGGCTCCAAGAGAACCTGGCGGCTGATGATTACAACACCGCCGGAATGTTCTGGTTGCGGGAGAAGAATGAGAGTAATTGCCAGACGACAGTTAGCCGTTGATCGTTGACTGTTGATGGTTAGAAGATGGCAGGAAGGCGAGGTATTGTAGCATGGGCCACGATGCGGGGCTAGTGAAGGGTGAAGTGCATTGTCAACGTCACGGCCTTGTGCTATCCTTGCAACCTGTTAGGGCGCGCGAGCTTGACATGCAGCCTGACAGGTTTTCATCGACGAGGAGGCTTACTTTGACGACACCTTCCAACAATCAGCGCGTGGTCATTACCGGCATGGGCGCCATCAGTGCGCTGGGCCACAACGTGCAAGACACTTGGGAGGGAATGATCGCTGGTCGGTCGGGGGCAGCGCGACTGACAGAATACGATCCGAGCGATCTACCCACTCAAATTGCCTGTACGATCAAGGATTTTCAGCCAGAGAAGCTGCTGGGCGCGCGCGAGGCCAGGCGCTTCGGTCGGCTGACGCAATTGGCCATCGTGGCGAGCGAAGAGGCCATCACCGATGCCGCCATCGATCTGAGCAAAGAGGACTCTACCCGACTCGGCATCGAGATCGGCAGCGCCTTCGGCGCTCTCAACATCGTGGAAGAAGAATCACGTAAAGTTCACAATCACGGGCCGCGGGCATTGAATATCATTCTGGCGCCGTCAGTATTGGTCACAACCACGCCCTGCCACCTGGCCATCCGCTACGGCATTCAGGGGCCAGTGAATTCACCGGTGGTGGCGTGCGCCACTGGCGTCTACAGCGTGGGCGAGGCGGCGCGACGCATCCGTACGGGCGAAGCCGATGTCGTCCTCACAGGCGGCACCGATTCCTATCTCACGCCTTTGATCATGGTCGCCTTCAGCCGCTTGGGCGCCATGTCCACCCGCAACGATACACCCACCACCGCCTGTAGACCTTTCGACAACGAACGCGACGGCATGATCATCGGCGAGGGTGCGGTGATCATGGTCATGGAATCTTTGGAACACGCCCAACAGCGCGGGGCCGCCATCCTGGCCGAGGTTGGCGACCTGGGCTTCACCGCAGACGCGCACAATATGGCGGCGCCCGATCCCGAAGGGAACGGCGCCGCGCGAGCCATCCGCATGGCCCTTGCCAAATCCGGGCTTGAACCCAGCACTGTCGATTACGTGGCAGCGCACGGCACAGGCACCAGACTCAACGATAGCTCCGAGACCAAAGCCATCAAAAAAGTGTTGGGCGAACATGCCTACCATGTTCCGATCTCTTCCATCAAACCCATGATCGGCCACGCCATGGGCGCGGCGGGCGCCTTCGGCGTTTACACCATCGTGCAGGCCATTCGCACAGGGTGGGCGCCACCCACCCTAAACTACTCCGTGCCCGACCCGGAATGCGATCTAGACTATGTGCCCAATGTGGCGCGACAGGTGAAAGTGGATGTCGGCATCACCAACGCCTTCGGCTTCGGCGGCCAGAACGCATCGCTCGTGATCAAACGCTACCTGCCATGACCAGCCCGACGACGCCTGTCCCGACCGCTCAGCCTCAGACCGTCCAACTCTTCATCACCTGCCTGGTGGATCATCTCTACCCTGAGATCGCGGAAGCCGCCGTGACCGTGCTCGAACGCGTGGGGCCGGAGCCTGGCATCCGGGTCGAGGTTCCACCCGACCAGACATGCTGCGGCCAGCCTGCTTTCAACGGCGGCTTTCTGACCGAGACCCGGCGCATGGCCCGGCACTTCCTCGATATCTTCGCCGCCAGCGAGGGGCCGATCATCTGCCCGTCCGGCTCCTGCGCCAGCATGGTAGTGCATCACTATCCCGGCCTCTTTGCAACCGAGCCGGACTATCTCGCCAAAGCTCAATCCGTGGCCGCGCGGGTGCGCGAGTTCAGCCAATTTCTGGTGCAAGACCTGGGCCTGGAGTTCGCTGGCGGTCAGGCGGGACGCTACACCTACCATCCTTCCTGCCATCTCACCCGCGAACTGGGCGTGCACGGCTGCGCCGAAACCCTGATCGACCACATCCCCGGCGCCGAACGCGTCCCCTTGCCAGAGGCTGACGCCTGTTGTGGCTTCGGCGGCCTCTTTGCCATCAAACTCCCCGCCGTTTCCGCCGGCATGATGCGCCGCAAGCTGGACAACATCGCCGCCAGCGCTGCCGAAACCTGCGTGGTCTGCGACGCTTCGTGCCTGACCCACATGAACGGCGGGCTGATTCAGAATGGCCAGGAGCCAATCGTGCGACACCTGGCGCAAGTGCTGGCCGCCGATCCACATGTTCATGGCTCAACGACAACGTGACAAACTTCAACCAACGCGCGGAAATTGCCCTCCACAACACAACCTTGCAGCAAGCCCTGCGCCGCACCCAGAGCCATTTCGTGCAGGGCCGCCTCCAGGCCATCGGCAGCCTGCCGCACGGCGAGAGCCTGCGCGACCAGGGGCGGATCATCCGCGCCAACACACTCGCCCGGCTGGATGAACACCTTCAAACCTTCGAGCGCAGCGCCCAGGCCCATGGCAGCCAGGTGCATTGGGCGCGCGATGCCGCCGAGGCGTGCGCTGTAGTCATCCAGATCGCCCAAGCCAACGGCGTCCAACGCATTGCCAAGAGCAAATCGATGCTGACCGAGGAGATCGGCCTGAACCACGCCCTCGAAGCGGCTGGCTTGAACGTGCTGGAGACCGATTTGGGTGAGTATATCGTCCAACTCAGCCACGACCGCCCCAGCCATATCATCGCCCCCATCGTCCACAAATCGTTGGAAGAGGTAGCCACCCTCTTCCACGAGCATTTGGGCACTCCGCCCGCCGCCGACATCCCCACCCTGACGGCCGCCGCCCGCCGCGCCTTACGACAGGGCTTCCTCCATGCCGACATGGGCATCACCGGCGCCAACTTTGCCGTGGCCGAGACCGGCAGCATCATCCTCGTCACCAATGAGGGCAACGGCCGCTTCGTCACGACCGCCCCGCGCGTTCATGTAGCCATGGTGGGGATCGAGCGCGTCGTGCCTACGCTGACCGATCTGGGAACATTGCTGCAACTCCTGGCCGCCAGCGCCACCGGCCAACCCCTGAGCGCTTACACGACGTTTGTCACTGGCCCTCGCCGCAGCCGCGACGAAGACGGCCCGGAGCAAGTCCACATCATCTTGATCGACAACGGCCGGACGAGCGCACTGGCCGGCGAGCTGGCCGAGACGCTCTATTGCATCCGTTGCGGCGCTTGCCTCAACGTCTGCCCAGTGTACCAGAACGTGGGCGGGCACACCTATAACGCCGTTTATCCGGGGCCGATCGGCATCATCGTCAACCCCGCGCTGGACGGGCTTGGCCCCTGGCAGGAGCTGCCGCACGCCTCCAGCCTGTGCGGCGCCTGCACCGAGGCCTGCCCCGTGCGCATCGACATCCCGCGCATCCTCCTCAAATTGCGCGCCGACGCCGTCGATCAGGGCTACGCTCCCGCCTGGCTGCGTCAGGGCTTGCGCCTCTATGCCTGGGCCGCCACACACCCCCGCCTCTTCCGGCTTGGCAGCCGTGGCGCCAGCCTGGTACAGCGTCTGGCGCCACGGACGCAGAACGGCTGGACTAGCCGTTTGCCGGGTCCTCTGGCCGGATGGACCGACACGCGCGCCTTCCCGCCGCTGGCTGGGGAAAGCTTCAGCCAGAAATGGGCCAAACGCCGCCGAATCGAGCAGGCATGAATCAGGCTCGTTCACTCCGCCTCGCTGGCCTTCCTGATTTTTTGTGGGACCGGCAGTATCTGGCCAATGCCGTCGGCCACACCAGCATCGATATTCTCACCAGCACCGTCTCCTTGATGCTGGCGATTCTCAGCGTTCCCTTGGGGTTGAGCAACACCGCCATTGGCTTGATCGCCACAGCCTATACGTTTGCCAACGCCCTGGGGCAACCGCTATTCGGTTGGATCAGCGACCGCTTTGGCGCTCGTTGGCTCAGCGCCGCCGGCGCCTTGTGGATCGCCGCCTTCTTCGCTCTCGCTGCCAGCAGCACCGGCTGGCACTCCATCATTTTCTTGATCATCTCCGCTTTCGGTTCGGCGGCGTTTCATCCCCAAGGAACCGTCAACGCCCGGCGCGTGCCCTTCGCCCAGGCGACGACAGCGACGGCTGTCTTCTTCCTGTTCGGACAGATGGGGTCGGGCTTTGGACCGAGCATCGCTGGGGGCCTGGTAGACACGTGGGGCCAGCACGGCTTGCTACTCTTGGCAGGAGCCACCGCGCTGGCGGGGTTGTGGATGTGGCGGAATCGGCCTGACGCGGGGCAGATTCAAAGATATGTAGCCTCATCTGCCAGACAAGCGGTCTTGCGGATGAGCGCGACATCGCTGGCATTCTTTGCGCTCCTCCTCTTTGCCCGCATGACGGTGCAAGCCACCACCGCCACCTTCCTTCCCAAATACTTGCAAGACCACGGCTGGTCGCCCGCCAGCTATGGCCTCGCCCTTTCGGTCACGCTCATCGGCGGCGCTATCGGCAATGTGGTGGGCGGCAGCCTGGCCGACCGCATTGGACGCCGGCAAGTGGTAGTCTTCAGCTTGTTCCTGATCGCCCCTGCTCTCTGGCTCTATCTCGAAGCACCCGGCCTCCTGTTCTATATTTTGCTCTTCTTGGGGGGCGTCGGTTCGACGGCCGGGCACAGTGTCAACGTGGTCATGGCCCAGGCCATGCTGCCGGGGCGCCAGGCGCTGGCTTCGGGCCTGGCGTTGGGCTTCATGTTCGCCAGCGGCGCCGTCGGCGCCGCCATTGCCGGCTGGTTGGGCGATGCCATCGGCTTGGGAGCGGTGTTGCAAGGCATGGCCTTGGTGGCCCTGGCCGGCGGCCTCTTCGCCCTGGCGCTGCCACGCTCCGTTTACCAACACGACGCCACCTGATCGACCACCGACTATCGACTCCCATGCCCTTCTCCCTCCACCCGGCCGCTGCTTACAGCGCCGCCGCCTTGACCACCGTCCTCAACGCCAGCTACCGCGACTATCCCATCGCCATCCACTTCACCCCCGACCAATTCGACTTCTTCGTCCGCTCGCATGATATCGACCTGAAACTCTCTGTCGTGGCGGAACATGACGGCAACCTGGTGGGCGCGGTGCAGTTGGCCCACCGCAACGACCAGGGCTGGGTGGCCGGGTTGGGCGTGCGACCCGAATACCGTCACTCTGGCGTCGCCCGCGGCCTGATGGAGACGGTCATGGCCAACGCCGCCGCCACCGGGCTGCAGCAACTCCAGCTGGAAGTTTTATGTCACAACGAAGCCGCCCTGACCCTCTATCAGACCTTGGGCTGGCAGCACGAACGTGAATTGCTCATCTGGAGCCGCCCCCCCGATCAAGGCCCCCTGCCCGTCCCTGATGAATTCCTGGAAGACGTCGCCCCGGCCTGGTTACTGGAAAAATGCTTCGATTGGCACGACCAACCGCCCTGCTGGCAGCGCCAGCGCGCCACACTCGCCTATTTGGATGAGGCCGGGCTGCAAGGATCGGCCCTCATACGCGATGGCCGGCCCGTCGCCTACGCCTTGCGGCTGCCGCTGGAAAAAGGCAAGCTCCACCTGGTTGATGTCGCCGTCGACCCGAAAGTAGGCATCGGCAGCGCCGGCCGCCCCTTGCTTCAAGCCCTCTACCATCTGTTCCCCAACGCCACCTTCCAATTGCAGAACGAGCCGGTCGACTCGCATCTCAACCACCTCTTTGTCGCCCTGGCCTACCGCGTCATCCAGCGCCAATACGAAATGGTGGTATGAAGCGACGCCAGCTTGCTATTCCCACAGCCCGCTTGCTACAATGCACCTCGTTTCACAAACCTCCCCTCCGTATCAAAGGAATCGTCAGCTATGAGCAAACAAGTGGTCGTTCAGTGGCAGAGGGAACGCTCGTTCCTGGCGCGCACCGACGAGAACAGCACCGTCATCATCGATGGCAGCCATACCGGCCAGGCCATGAGCGCCAGCGAGCTGCTCTTGGCGGCGTTGGGCGGGTGTGTCTCCACCACTGTCGTGGGCGTCTTGGAGAAAAAACGCCAACAAGTGAGCGCCTATGAGGTCGAAGTCGATGGCGAGCAAATGCCAGATTGGCCCAAATCCTACACCCACATCCACATCACCTATCGCGTCCGGGGCGTCAACATCGACGTCGCTGCTGTCGAACGCGCGGTCGAGTTGGCCGAGACCAAGTACTGCACCGTTTCTGGCTCGCTTCGTCCTGCCATCACCCACAGCGTCGAAGTGATCCAGGAGCCGGAATCCACCCCGGCCTGATCGGACGCTCCCTTGTCCGGCATCCCATAGCCCCGGCGATATGGCCGGGGCTATGCGCGTTCTGCCCTCAAGCCACGACTTCCCAGCTCGGCAGGATGGTGGCAAAATAAAGCCCCAGTTTCTCAAGAGGGCGATCTGCCCCAACTCACTGCCACGGAGCCGCCTCATGTCCAACCCACGCGTCATCCATCCCCCGCGCGGCGCACAACTGACGTGCAAGAACTGGCTGATCGAAGCCGCCTACCGCATGATCCAGCACAACCTGGACCCAGACGTGGCCGGCGACCCCGCCAACCTCATCGTCTATGGCGGACGCGGCAAAGCCGCGCGCAACTGGGAATGCTTCGACGCCATCCTGGAAAGCTTGCGCCGGCTGGAACCGGACGAGACCTTGCTGGTGCAATCGGGCAAACCCGTTGCCATCTTCCGCACCCACGAAGACGCCCCGCGCGTCCTCATCGCCAACTCCAACCTGGTGCCACGCTGGGCCACTTGGGAACACTTCGACGAGCTTGATCGCAAGGGCTTGATGATGTACGGCCAGATGACGGCAGGATCGTGGATGTACATCGGCACCCAGGGCATCCTCCAGGGCACCTACGAAACCCTGGCTGCGGTGGCTACCCAAAACGGTTGGCCTTCGCTCGCAGGCAAGTTCGTGCTCACGGCCGGGCTGGGCGAGATGGGCGGGGCGCAGCCGCTGGCCGTCACCATGAACGAAGGTGTGGCGCTCATCGTCGAAATCGACGCCCATCGGGCGCAGCGGCGACTGGAGACCGCTTATCTGGACGAAGTCACGGACAACCTGGAAGACGCCATGACGCGCGTCGGAGCCGCACTGGCCGAGCAGCGCCCTCTCTCGATCGGCCTCATCGGCAACGCCGCCGAGGTTTTGCCCGAACTGGCAGCGCGCGGCATCACACCCGATATCGTCACCGACCAGACCAGCGCCCACGATCCCCTCTACTACTACCCCGCCAGCCTCTCGTTCGCTGACGCCCTGGCCCTGCGCGAGGCCGACCGCGACGCCTTCAAAGCGGCGGCGATGGCATCGATGGCCCGGCATGTCGAGGCGATGCTGACCTTCCAGCGGCGCGGGGCCGTGGTGTTCGATTACGGCAACAACTTGCGGCAAATGGCCTACGACTACGGCGTCAAGGATGCCTTCGCCTACCCCGGCTTCGTACCCGCCTACCTCCGCCCCCTCTTCTGCCTGGGCAAAGGCCCCTTCCGTTGGGTCGCCCTCTCCGGCGATCCCGCCGACATCTACCGCACCGACGCCGCCATGATCGATCTGTTTCCTGAAGACACGGCGCTCGTGCGCTGGATCCAGATGGCGCAGAAGAAAGTGAAGTTCCAGGGGCTGCCCGCGCGCATTTGCTGGTTAGGTTATGGTGAACGGGCGCGGGCGGGATTGCTCCTGAACGATCTCGTCGCCCGCGGCGAGGTCAGCGCGCCCATCGCCATCGGCCGCGACCATCTGGATGCCGGCTCGGTGGCCAGCCCCAATCGGGAGACCGAAGGCATGATGGACGGCTCTGACGCAGTGAGCGATTGGCCCATCCTGAACGCGCTGATCAATGCTGTGGGCGGAGCGACCTGGGTGAGCTTCCATCACGGCGGGGGCGTGGGCATGGGCTACAGCCAACACGCCGGCCAAGTCATCGTGGCTGATGGCACCGCCGCCGCCGCGCGCCGCCTGGAGCGCGTGCTGACGACCGATCCTGGCATGGGCGTAGTGCGGCACGCGGATGCAGGCTATCCCAAAGCCATCGCCTTCGCGAGGCAGGCTGGCATCGACATGCCCTGCGCGCCGGTCAATGGTCATTGACACCGCGCTCGAAAGGATGTAATATATCTTGCAAAATGATTTTTCGTTTTGCAAGATATCCGTCTGGCAAAATAAATGCTCCCCCAGCATTGACAAAGGCACTCATTATCTTTCCTGATTTTTAGTTCTTATGGGAGGCTCTCTGATGGCAAAAGCAGATACAGCTTCGCAAGAAGCAGTTATCGAGACGGTTGGTGATGTCTTGAAGATTCGCGATATCCTGTTTGGCGAGCAGATGAAGTCGTATAGCCAGCGCTTTGCCAACCAGGAAAGTCGGATGGACGAGATGGTGGCAAAGCTACAGGCAGCGATCGACAGCCTGGATGCCCGGACTGAGGAACACTTCCACCAGTTGGAAGCAAGCACCACGCGTTCGCTGGATGAATTGCGAGCGACGCTGACCGCTAAACTGGATCGATTGGCTTATGAGAAGACCACCCGCTTCCACCTCGGCGATATGCTCATCGAATTGGGCGAGAGCCTGAAACGCGATTGATGGTAGCGCTCTGGCAGAGAGGTCGACGGGGCTGTCTGCCCATCAGGGGCCTTGCCAGTTTCCAGAGTGGCTGCTGACCCGACCATGAGTGGCCTAGCTTCTGGTGTTGGCGATCTAGAAGCGCTGCGCGCAATCTTGTTGACGCAAGATCGGGCGCAGCTTGAGAGCCTGCGCGACGAACTGGAGGGCCTGCGCGCCCAAAGCGAGGATGGCGAGCGCGTCCTTGCCCTCATCGAACCGCTACTGACGAGCGCACTGGCCGAACGAGCGCGCTCACATCCCCAGGAATTTGCCGAAGCTATCCGACCGGCGATTGCCACCGCCCTGCGCAAGCAAGTTCTGGAAGAGCGTGAGTCGATCATCGCCGCGCTCACCCCCATCATCGGGCGCACCATCCAACGGGCGATGATCGAAGCGCTGGAGTCGCTGGCGCGACGCATCGACGCCCGGATGCAGCGTGCCACCGGCTTCGGTGCGCTCACACGCTGGTTCCAGGCACGGGCGCACGGCGTGGATGAAGACGCGCTGACCCTGCGCGAAGCCTTGCCCTGGCAGGTCGAGCATATCTTCTTGATCCACAATACCACGGGCCTGGTGTTGGCGCAACAGAGCGCCGGCGTCGCGGTGCAGGACGCCGATCTGGTGGCGGCTCTGCTGACGGCGATTCGTAGTTTTGCGCGTGAGAGTTTTCAGGGTGAAGTCGGCGACGCTCTGCACGAAATCCAATATGGCGATCAACTCATCTTACTGGAAGAAGGTCGCCATGCCTACCTGGCCTTGGTCGGGCGCGGTGTTCCCCCGGCTGATATGTTCCAGATGATGCGCGAGACACTGGCGAGCCTCGAGATGAACCAGCCGGCACTGTTGCGGGATTTTCGCGGCGACGCCGGCGCAGATGAGCTTTGCACCCCCCATCTCGCTCCTTTGTTGGCAACTCAGGCGCCAGCGCCAGCCCGACCTCCCATCCTCGGCCTTGTCTCGGTCTTGGCTCTTTTCTTGGCGCTGCTCCTGGGTTGTAGCTGGCTCACCTATCGCGCCAGCCCGCGCGTCTTGGCCCATCTGGCCCCCACCGCTGTGCTCTACATCGCCTTGCCTTCGGCCACAGCCACGCCCCTCCCCACGCTGGCGCCGACAGCGACCCCCGCGGCCACAGCTTCACCTACGCTGAAACCCACCCTCACATCCACCTGGACCGCCACGCCGATTCCAACCTTTACACCGACCCCGACCATCACATTCACCCCAACGCCTGTCCTGGGACTGATGGCCGGCAACGTCTACGTGCGCCTAGAACCTGACCTGACAGCGCCGCGGACGAGCCAGGTCTTGCGCTTGGGCGCGGTCGTGCGGGTGATCGAACGTCGTTCTCCCTGGCTTCGCGTCGTCTATCCGTCCACCGGTGAACCGACTATCGACGGCTGGATTCCAGCGCGTTGGGTGCTCATCGCGCCCTAGTCGCTGCTCCCCTCTCTGAAGGAGACTCCGAATGCAAGCTGCACAGCGTAAAATCTGTGTCCTGGGTGATTTCGCCGTCGGCAAAACGAGCTTGATCCGTCGTTTCGTCTATCAAAAATTTGAAGCTGACTATCTGGCCACCATCGGCGTCCACGTCAGCCGCAAAGAAGTGGCGCTGGAGGAACTCGACAAACGCGTGACTCTGGTGGTGTGGGACCTGGCTGGGGGCGAAACCTTCAGCCAGATGGAGGACTCCTACTATCGCGGTGGAGCTGGGGCGATCTTGGTGGCAGATGTGCTACGTCCCGAGACTTTCGCCATCCTCAATACCTACGCCCTCACCTTCCTGCGCGTGAACCCGGGCGCGGCTTTGGTCATTGCCGCCAATAAGGTCGATCTGCTGCCTCATACGGACGAACTCGAGCCGCGGCTCAAAGAATTGGCGGCGCGCTGGCACGCGCCCTATTTTCTGACCAGCGCCCGCGCCGGTAGCCAGGTCGAAGCCGCCTTTCGCTCTTTGGCCCAACTTGTCGTCGCCCCCTCACAGCCTGGCCGATAGGATAGCGGTCGGGGCGGGCGCCCCGACCGCTGAAATTCACCGCCGGATATTCGTGAACGCCGCCAAACCGGGATAGACGGCGGCATCGCCTAATTCTTCTTCGATGCGCAGAAGCTGATTGTACTTGGCCACGCGGTCGGAGCGAGCCGGCGCCCCGGTCTTGATCTGACCGGTGTTCAGGCCCACCACCAGGTCGGCGATGGTGGCATCTTCGGTCTCGCCGGAGCGATGCGAGACGATGGCCGTCCAACCCGCCCGGTGCGACATCTCGACCGCGGCGATGGATTCGGTGAGGGTGCCGATCTGGTTGACCTTGCACAGCAAGGCGTTGCAAGCTTTCTCAGCGATGGCGCGCTGAATGCGTTCGGTGTTCGTCACCAGCAGATCGTCGCCCACCAGCTGCACGCGGTCGCCGATGGCGGCACGCAATTTCTTCCAGCCCTCCCAATCGTCCTCGGCCAGGCCGTCTTCGATGGAGATGATGGGGTATTTGTTCACCCAATCAACATAGAATGCCACCATCTCGTCGCTCGTCAGCTTGCGACCCTCCTTGGCCAGATCGTAGAGGCCGGTGGCGGCGTCGTAGATTTCGCTGCTGGCGGGGTCGAGGGCGATCATGATATCTTCGCCAGGACGGTAACCGGCCGTCTCGATGGCCTTGAGGATGACTTCGATGGCCTCGGCGTTGTAGCCCAGGCTGGGGGCATAGCCGCCCTCGTCGCCCACGTTGGTGCTGTAACCCTTGCTCTTGAGCACTTTCTTGAGGGCGTGGTAGGTTTCGGCGCCCCAGCGCAGAGCCTCGGCGAAGGTGGGCGCGCCCACCGGCATGGCCATGAATTCCTGCAGGTCGGTGGAGTTGACCGCGTGTTTGCCGCCGTTGAGGATATTCATCATCGGCACGGGCAGCGTGCGAGCGCCAGCCCCGCCCAGGTAACGGTAGAGGGGCAGGCCCACGGCATTGGCGGCGGCGTGGGCGCAGGCCAGCGAGACGCCCAGGATGGCGTTGGCGCCCAGCTTGCTCTTGGTGGGCGTGCCGTCCAGGTCCAGCATGATGCGGTCGATCAGCGTTTGCTCGGTTACATCGACGCCAAAGAGTGCATCGGCCAGCACCTCGTTGACATGCTCGACCGCCTTGAGCACGCCCTTGCCGCCGTAGCGTTTGGCATCGCCATCGCGCAGTTCGAGCGCTTCGTGAATGCCGGTGCTGGCGCCGCTGGGTACGGCCGCCCGGCCGGCGTCGCCATCTTCGGTGATCACTTCCACCTCGATGGTCGGGTTGCCCCGGCTATCGAGGATTTCACGGGCTTGAATGGAATCGATTTCGTACATCAGTTTGAACTCCTTTTGGGATTGGTAATTGGTTATTGGAGATTAGGGATTAATACCGTGTGTACAACACAAACTTTGGTATATATTGCGTATTGTCCATCACTTATCACGCAAAATACTCATCCAACACGCTAAAAAGCTCCTCCATATCACCCACCGTCAATTCGCCCATGTGGGCGATGCGGAAGGTAAGGTTTTTGAGTTTGCCGTAGCCGTTGCCGATGACCAAACCGCGCGTTTTGGCGTATTTGACCATCGCCGCCACATCGATGTTCCGATTGTTGCGTACACAAGTGACGGTGGGGGATTCGTAACCAGGCTCGGGGAACAGCTCGAAGCCGTGGCGGGCGGCCCAGGCGTGGGTAAGGGTCATCATCTGCTGATGTCGGGCGAAGCGAGCGGGTAGTCCCTCGGCCAACATGCGGTCGGTTTGTAGATCGGCGGCATACAGCAGGCCAATGGCGGGGGTGGCAGGCGTCGTCTTGCCTTCGCTGAAGTATTTCTCCAGCAGCAGCAGGTCGAAATACCAGCCGCGGTGGGGAACATCCTGGGCGCGGGCCAGCAAACGGTCGGAAACGGCGGCAAAGGCCAGGCCGGGCGGCAGGGCGAAGCATTTTTGCGAAGAGGTCAGGAGCATGTCCAAACCCCAGGCGTCGAAGGGCAGATCCACGCCGCCCGCTGAAGAGACGGCATCGACCAGAATCATGGCCTCGGGAAATCGAGCGCGCACCAGACTGGCGATGGCAGCCACGTCGCTCATGACGCCGGTGCTGGTCTCGTTGTGAACGATGGCGACAGCGTCGAACCCGCCGGCAACCAGCGCTTCCTCCACCACTTGCGGGCGGATGGGCTGGCCCCACGGTAGGTCGATCCGTACGGTCGCGCAGCCGTTGCTGGCGGCTACCTCGGCCCATCGCTGGCTGAAGGAGCCGTTGACCGGAACCAAGATTTTGCGGCCAGCCCGCACGCCGTTGCGCACGGCGGCCTCCTGCAAGCCAGAGCCGGAAGAGGTGGAGATGTAGACGTGTTGTTCGGTTTGCAGCAGGGGTTTGAGCTTACTGGCAATACGATAAAAGAGATCGGCGAATTCGGTGCTGCGATGGCCGAGCATGGGTCGGATTTGCGCGGCCATCACGTCGGCGGCGACTTCGGTGGGGCCGGGGATGTAGAGGCGGGGATAGGGCATAGCTGTAGAAAGATAGAAGTGGGTGAAACTGTGGCGTGTGCAATACGCGCCGTCAGGTTGCTAAAGAAGGCAATCGATTCGTGCCAGAACGCACAAAGAGCGAACAGAAGCATAGCAGAAGGCGCGCCGGGAAGCAACGTTTGTGGCCGTTCAAGGATTGACCCCACGCCGCAGCGCGTGCTATAGTGGCTTTGCTATGGTTTTCTTCCTCCACTCAGCAGCGAGCACAGTGTCGTGTCTGTTAGCGAAACCATTTTTGTTATCATCCAACTGATCTTCCTGGAAGGCATCCTTTCCATCGACAATGCGGCGGTGTTGGGGGCGATGGTGTCAGTGCTGCCAGCCAATGAGCCAATCCCATGGCCGCGGGCGCTGGCTCTCATGAACCAGTGGGGCGACCGGGTGCTGGGCGGACAAAGGGCGGCGGCGCTCAAGGTGGGGTTGTTGGGCGCCTATTTGGGGCGTGGCCTCATGCTCTTTCTGGCCACGTTCATCGTCCGCAACCCCTGGCTGCGCATCCTCGGCGCGGCCTATCTGTTCAAGCTGGCGATCGCGCATCTGGGCAGCGATCACCAGCAGGCCGAGAGCGAGGGCGAAGACAGAACACAAGACCTGAGCAGCAAGACGTTCTGGGGAGTAGTGTTGGCGGTGGAGCTGGCCGATCTTGCCTTCAGCCTGGACAACGTCGTGGCGGCAGTGGCCCTCAGCAACACCTTTTGGGTGATCATGTTGGGCGTGGCCCTGGGCATCCTCACCATGCGTTTTGCCGCCCAAATTTTCACTTTGATGATCGAGCGAGAGCCGGTATTGGTCACCGCCGCCTATATCCTGGTGCTCAATATTAGCGTCGAGCTACTGATTTCCGACCTGGCCCCCTATTTCAGCGCTCACGAGATCGAGTTCGCCAGTTGGCAAAAGTTCCTGATCTCGGTGCTGACTCTCGCTCTCTGTCTGGCCTATGCCCACGCGCCGTGGCTTCAACGTCTGCTGCGACCCCTTCTGCAGCTCGTCTCCCGTATCTTCGGCATCCTCGACACGATCATCGACTACATTTTGTTGCCTGTGAAATGGGTGTTTCAGGGGTTGCTGCTCATAGCGCGCAGCATCGTCGGCAGGCCAGTGGGGCAAGAAGCGCCAAAGAGCTAGAGGAAGAACAGGGCAAGGCACGCCCCCCATGCCAGATACGGCGCATAAGCCATTGTTTGGTCGAGTCGCGCGCGCCGGCTGAGCACCAGCGCCAGGGCTGCGATCCCGGCAGCCACTATCGCCGCCAGCAGCGCCCAAACGACATCGGGGAACCCCACCATCACTCCAACCAACCCCGCCAGCTTGACATCGCCCATACCCAACGCCCCCGGCCGCCAACGCGCCAGCAACAGAAAGCCAGCAAAGCCGCAGGCGCCGCCAAGGAGGGCTGAGAGCACAGGTGGCTGGTGGAGAGTCAGGCTGAATCCCAGTGCGACCAACAAGGAGAGACCCAGCAAGCGGTTGGGAACGCGGCGCTGTCTCAGATCGATGATGGCGAAAATCAGCAATAGCAGGCTATCAACCAGGCCCACAGCCATCGTACTTACGTCGTTCGGCATCGCTGCTGCCAGCCTTAGGCGAGGTCGAGATGCATATAAAGCTCGCCATCCACAAAGCCCATGCGGCGATAATAACCCCGCGTGCCCACCGCCGCGATCACGGACAGGCGGCGGTAGCCCTCGCCGCGGGCGATGCGGCGGGCATGGGTGATCAGGCGACGGCCCAGGCCCGTATGTTGCGCCTCCCCGGCGCTGCTCGCGCCGATGCCCAAAGCCGGGCCGTAGACATGAACCTCGCGGATCATCGCCGCCCCCTTGATCTCGGCGATGGGAACCACATCCTCAGTATGAGGAAGCGAAAGCCGCAGAAATCCGGCCACACGGTCGTCCGGCGTCACATAGCTGAGAAAATACTCATCGCTCACAGCGGTCTCGTAAGGCAGAACATTCAGGCGCAGGCGCGCGCTGTTCACCTCTTGTCCGCGCACCTCGCGACAGCGCAGGCATTGGCAGACCATGCCGTGCTGCCGCATGTAGTCTTGCACCAGTTGGCGCAGGTTCGTTTTCTTGTTGCCGGCGACGATGTTGGGCGAAGGAATATCGCGGAAGACGCGATTGATCCGGCAATAGCGGGACGTGTGGGTCTTGCAGCGGGCGATGAGTTCCACCAATTCCTGCTCGCTGTAGGGCTGGTACAACCCGCGTTCGTAGTAGCCGTAAAGCTCGGTCTCTTTGAGTAGCGAGTTGGGGTAGATTTTCAGCTCGTCCGGGCGGATGGCGGGATCGCTCCACAGTCGTTGGAAATCCTCGTAATCAGATGCCAGCGTGTCGCCATAGAGGTTCGCCATCCAGTGCAGCACGATCTTGAAGCCTGCCCCCCGCAGCGTACACACCGCCTGGCGCATGTCGGCCACTGTGTGCCCGCGCTTGTTCAGCGCCAGGATGCGGTCGTCCAGGCTTTGTAGGCCCAACTGCACCTTCGTGACCCCCAGCCGCCGCAAATGAGCCGCCTCGCGCGGGCTGATGGCGTCCGGCCGGGTCTCGATCACCAGCCCGACATTGCGATGCGCCGCCGTCTCGTTGCGGCGCTGCGCCTCCTCCAGCGAGGCCGACTCGGCGCCGTTCATGGCGTCCAGGCAGCGTTGTACGAACCATTCCTGATAATCGCGCGGGTAGGCCGACCAGGTGCCGCCCAGGATGAGCAGTTCCACCTTGTCGGCGCTGTGGCCGATGTCGTGGAACCCGCGCAGGCGGCTGGCGGTCTGGCGATAGGGGTCGAACTCGTTCTGCAGGGCGCGCAACGAGCCGGGTTCGTCCGGCACATAGCTTTTGGGCATGATGTCGAAGGTGGGGCAGAAGATGCACTGACCGGGACAGGGAAAAGGCTTGGTCAGCACTGTCACCGGCGCCACGCCAGAGATGGTGCGGACGGGCTTGAGTTGGAGGCCCTGTTCCAGTCGCCGGTCGTAGGCGATCTTGCCCGCTGCCGCCAATTGGCGATAGCCGTCCACCAGCTCACTCTTGGCGAACAAGCGCCCCGTCGCCCGCGCGTGCACATTGACCACGTCGAGATAACTCTGGGGCGTCAGCTCGGGCTGGGCGCACAATTTTTCCAGGAGGTCGATCAACTCTGCTTCCGGCGTCGCCGTTCCCACGATCTTGCCGTCGTTGTTCGACCAGCGGGCGAGCGTGAGCGTGTTCTCCGCGCCTGGCGAGGCAAGGTCTCGCCCTTTGCCCGCCATCATTCTTCCTCCCATTTCGCCACCCCGGCCGGGTCGTAGTCTCCCCATTTGCCGCTGAACGAAGCTGCGAACATCTCAGCGTTGGTGCGAGCGGCTGCATCCATGGCTTTTTGCAGCGCAGCCTGGCGCCGGGAGCGCGCATCGGCCAGAGCTTCGGCTTGGGGCGGGCCTACGCTGAGGATGCGCACACTGCGCACATCGCCCAGACGATAGGGCAACATCGAGCCTACTTTGTGACCGAGGATGGCTTGCGCCAACGGTGTATTCACGCCCAACAAGCCCTGATCGAAATCGGCGGCACGTTCGGGGACGATGTCGAAGGCCAGGGCCTCGCACTCGCCCCGCTGATCGATCATCTCGATGGCGACGTGCAGGCCGATTGCCACCGCGTCTGGCAGGGGGTTGGCGACGGCGTTCTGTTGGGGATCAGCGAGGTGGGGTGTGGGCGTCATGAGGTCGTGGACGTTATTGTCATGGTTGTGGTCGAAATTGTACACTCTTTGCGGCGTTCGATGAAGAAGGCCCAAGACCTATCCCCATTCACCTCACAACTCCCCCCGAAACGCCCGGCCTTCGAATGCACTCGCCCGGCGCCGCCGGAATGCCCTGAGTCTATCGAAGGGCGGCAGCGCCGCCAGCTCCGCTTGCGTCTCGGCCTGCAGGCGCTTGACCGCATTCACTTTCGCTTGTGCGTTGTCAAGATACGCGGGGAGATGCGCGCCACATCGGCGGACATTACCAGATCGTTTGTGCACCTGAAATCAGAATCTTGCCATCGCGACTGATCAACGGGACGCCGAGATAATTGGCAGTGGCAGCGATGATGCGATCAGGCATGTCCGGGATGGCCTCGCGATCAACTTGCTGCATGACGTCAGCAATTCTTCGATCCAGCGGCGTCTCGATCAATACAGCGTCCATAGCATCGAGTTCGTCAAAAATTCGGACAAGCGTCGCCGTGGGAATCCGCCCTTTTTCGGCAAGGTAAACGATCTCGATCAGCGTGATCGAGGATACCCCAATTTGATCCCCCGCTTTTGCAGTTGCTTCGATGAAAGAGCGCGCCCGATTCGACAGCCGCTGATCGCCAAAAATGTACCAAATGACAGCGTGTGTATCCGCCACGGCGCGCAGCATCAGATGTCCTCACGCGGGAAATTAGCCCACATCTCTCGCCGGGCTTCATCGATCTCTTCACTCGAAGGCGCCGGACCAAGATAGGCGAAGGCGCCCCAGAGGGATCGCTTTGGCGTTGCTTTGGTTGTGGCGAGGTCGCGCTCGATTCCTGGCGCGATCCGCTCGATCAAGCGCACTTTGTCCAGCAATGAGAGCTGGTCGGCCAGTTTGACAACGTCATTCAAGGTGATGGTTTTGAGCATGGCTGATCGCTCCAAGCACAGGTGTTAATGTAGGGAACATAACATGAGCAAAAGACGCTGTCAAAAATGGTCCGACCTCCCGGCCTACAGCTTCCCCCGAAACGCCCGCTCTTCGGATGCGCTCATCCGGCGCCGCCGGAATACCCTGAGTCTATCGAAAGGCAGCAGCGCCGCCAACTCTATCTGAAAGATCGTCTCAGATGATCAGACCGCCAATGGTATCGAGCAGCTGACCAAGACCCATCGGCTGAGATGGCTCAACAGCGGACTCATCGCCGATATGACAATGATGCGGGAAGCCCGGCAACTGGGGAAAATGTGGTGAATTATCCCAACGACGGTGCAGTGTTGCTTGCGTCGTATTCATCCACTGATAGCGGTACGAATCGATGAGAACCGTATTTGCCTGCAGGACAACATGCAGCGCCACTTCCAAGTAGTCGTCATTCACCAGTCTACAGCGAACCCGCAGATAGCCATCTTGCCGGGTGACAGTCTGCCGAACAACTTCAGCGAATGCGACAAGAGGATGGCTAAGGGTCGCGGCCAATTCGCTGTCGATGTATGCCCGGATTGGCATCAATCCCTCTCGATTTCGCGACTCAGGAGTTCAACGTCGGCTGCCAACCGGCTCGCCATCTGATACAGCGCTTGCCATTCGAAGACATCAGCGCTGTCGCCCATTTCCCCGGCCTTGTACTTGGCATAGAACTCGGTGGAAGGGATGCCAAATTGCGCTTCAAAACCAGCGAGTTCTGATCTGAGTTGGTCAAGTTGCTCACTCTCTTCTCGTACTTGATGTTCCAAAAGCTTGCGCATGGTTAAATCCACCACGACATTCTGGTAGCCCTGCTCATAGAGTCGTTCGAGTGTACGCAACCGGCGAAGAGTTGCGTTCGAAGAAGCGCTCACAGCGCCTGACGCAGGTTGAGAGATGGGGAGGGTGATGGCTGATGTCATGTGGGTCGCTCCAATGCGCGGGTGTCAATCGCTGAGAACATAGCATGGCCGATTGGGGTTGTCAAACGGCGGACAAACTACAACTCCCCCCGAAACGCCCGATCCAGCACCGCCGGCAGCAGCGCCGCCAACTCCGCCTGCGTCTCGGCCTGCAAACGCTTCACCGCGTCCACTTTCGCTTGCAGGTCGTCCAGGTAGGCGATTAATCTGGGTTGGACGAATTGGAGCGACGTTACGGGAGACGGCAGCAAGAATGATGGCATTGATTTGGGCATCATTCTGTCAGGACAATGAAGTGCAGGTCCAATCGCGTGGCATGAAAGTTGGCGAGGATCCCGAAGGGGACAGAACTGACACTCATCCAGCGTCGTAGGTTTTCAAATTCGATTTTGCCGACATCGCTGATGGCGATGGGGAAGACCATGATGCGGTCATCGATGCACATATGCTCGAATGCAACCTCGCCAATCGGCTCGCCACGGTAGTAAACGGTAATCGCTTTGGTCGCTTGCACCGCCAGATCGCGCGCTAGAAGTTCTCGATAGCAGGCGTTGGCGTAGATGCGACGGATGAAGCCGGGGCCGAGTTCGCTGTGCACTTCGAACAGGGCGCCAATGATCTCGTAGGAAAGTTCTGGAAAGTGAAGATCGGGCCACTTCTGTGCGGGATGCGTTGTGTCCAGATTGGCTGCCATGCGGCGGGTGTAGCTGAAATAGATGCGTTTGAATTCCGGTTTTTCGCCGCCGAAATTGCAGAGTAGCCCAACCTCTTTGCCAGTGGTTTTCAGATAGGACATGGTTTGGGCGGCGTTCAGTCGGGTTAATTCAGGCAGAGCCTTGAGTTCCACCACGACTTCATCGGCCACGAAAATGTCGAGAATCTGCCTGCCTACCATCCATTCTTTGTACCAGATAGCGTAATCATCTTGGCGCACACAAGGAATGCCCAAGCGGATTAAGTCGCTCATCATGGCGTGTTCATAGATGTATTCCGGGTAGGTGCGACTGAGACTGTTGTAGACATCGTAGTAAATGCCGAGGATTCTTCCGGTGAGGTCGGCATGGAGGAGTGGGGTGGGCATGATTATGGGCGGGATTTACTGGGATAGGCGGATGAGTTTCGGTCGAGGCCATGCGGAACCCCGTACTCATCAACGTGTTATGGGCGGGATTTACTGGGATAGGCGGATGAGTTGGCAGATGGCTGGGATAGAGTGAGTGGTTGGAAAAATTGGTTGTTGAGCGACGATAAGGTGCTGAGCGGCGAGCCTATCCGCTTATCCTAGCAAATCAGCCTACAACTCCCCCCGAAACGCCCGATCCAGCACAGCCGGCAGCACCGCCGCCAACTCCGCCTGCGTCTCCACTTGCTGGTGCTTCAAAGATCGCTCCCGATTCGACAGCCGCTGATCGCCAAACACCATATCAGATGAAGGTGTGTGCATCCGCCCCGGCGCAATCATCGGCTGCGCCACCACCCGGTGCGGCGGCGTCTCCCAGCCTGCAGCGCTCAGCTTCGGTTCGACCAGGATGCGGCAGGTGTCGGCTTCGTTCATGCCCGGATGGCGGTCATTCTGCGTCAATACGAGAAAAGAGTGGATCAGGCAAGATGGCTTCATGCCTGGCGAGAAAATACATGGCGTAGTATACTCCAACCATCTACTTCGACCAGGATGGCCGCCATGCTCCAACGACTCAAGAAATTCTACACACCCGAAGAATATCTGGCTCTGGAAGCCTCCGCCGCCTATAAGAGCGAGTATTTCCAGGGCGAGATCTTCGCCCTGGCCGGCGGTTCGCGCAATCACAGCCTCATCGCTGCAAACATCATTGCTGCCCTGAACCAGGCGCTGGTAGACAAGCCATGCGAGGTTTACACCAGCGACATGCGCCTGTTGGTCGAGGCCAACGGCCTCTACACCTATCCCGATGTCATGGTCGTATGCGGCAAGCCGCAATTCCTGAAGGGACGCAATGACACCGTGATCAACCCCATCTTGATCGTGGAAGTGCTGTCGCCTTCCACACACGCGTACGACCGCGTGAAGAAATTCAGCATGTATCGGGAAATCGATTCCCTACGTGGCTATTTGCTGGTCGATTCCGAACAAGTGCACGTCACCTATCTCGAACGAGCATCTCGGCGCGGGCGGTGGTTCATCGAGATGCTCGACCGCGCCGAGGCGGTGGTGAACCTGAAAGCCATCGACTGCGAGCTTGCCCTATCGCGCATGTACAGCAAGGTGGAATTCGAGCAGAGCGCAACACCCTGAGCGCGTCCTGCTTCATATGGGATGCCTACGCGTCGCCCTCCCACCACCTCAACACCCGCAGCGCCCGCAACGTATTCCAGCGCCCCGGCTGGCCCACCGGCTCCATCTCGAAAAAGACCCGCCCGGCCCAATTCTGGCCATGCTTCCAGCGACCATCAGGCAGACGCTTGCTGCGCAGCAGATCGATAGCGTCGCTCATGCGCTCGTCGGACGATGCAGCCACCCATTGAAAATAGTCCAGCGCCCGTAGGAAGTCGTAATGCCAGCGCGGGGGAAAGTAGATGCGGGCGAAGTCCGGGTCGGCCACCTCGCCAGTGCGGTGCGAGCGATACAGCCGGTGCAGCAACAGGAATTCGTGGGCAGCGGCAATGGCCGGGGCGAGCGAGCTAGCCCGGTCGGGGTGCAGGAGTCGATATTCGTGCAGCCCCTCCAGCACCGAAAGCGTGGTGTGGAAGGAACTATGGGTGGCCCCTTTGGGTCGCTCACAATTCCAGCCGCCATCCGGCATCTGCTGACCAAGCAAGTGTTCGACAATCTGGTGGATGCGCTCGTCGGACAAACGAAAATAGCACAGCAGCGCCAACGTCATTCCGGTGACACAGGTCTCGCTGTGTTTGAACGATTTGAAGAAGTTGATGCCGCCGTCGCGGTAGAAGCCCTGATCGAGCAGCAAGGCCGCGCCACTCTTGGCTTGCGCGTTGTCAGGCGAGAGGCCCAGATGCCGCAGCACGAGCAAGGTGTAGGTGGTGGAGATCCATTTGGGGCCGTACAGTCCGCCGCCCCAGGTTCCTGCCACGTCCTGCCGCGCCAGCAGCGCCGCGCCCCAGCCCTCGGCGGCCACCTGCACCCGGTCGGGTTCATACGCAGCCGGCGGCTCGTCCAGAAGGTCGCGGCGCGTCTGCCAACGGATGGCGGGGTCGCCTTCGAGTAGCCAGGTGATGTTCGATGCAAACGAGTCCATCACGACGATTATAGCAGAGCGGAGCGCTCATTACCATGTGTTACAATACGCAAGCAGCGCCACGCCCACACAAGGCGCCGCCTTCCTCTCTGTTCCTCGGTTGCTTGCATGTTCCACAAAATCCTCATCGCTAACCGCGGCGAAATCGCCGTCCGCTTGATCCGCTCTTGCCAGGAAATGGGCATCCGCACCGTGGCCGTCTTCTCGGAAGCCGACGCCGCGGCCCTGCACACCTCGCTGGCGGATGAAGCCATCTGCATCGGCCCACCGCCGCCCCCGCAATCCTACTTGCGCGGCGACGCCATCATCCAGGCCGCGCTCGCTCATGGCTGCGACGCCATCCATCCCGGTTACGGTTTTCTTTCCGAAAACGCCGCCTTTGCCGAGGCTGTGACCGCTGCCGGCGTCACGTTCATCGGCCCCACGGGCGCGGCCATGCGGGCGATGGGGTCGAAGATCGCCAGCCGGGAAGTGATGCAGCGCGCGAGTGTGCCGGTGGTGCCGGGGTATCATCCTGGCGGCGGGAATCTCGAGGAGCAAGCCGCCGAACTGGGCGCCGCCGCCCATCGCCTGGGTTTCCCACTGTTGATCAAAGCCACGGCTGGCGGTGGGGGCAAGGGTATGCGCATCGTCCACGCCCCGCAAGACTTCTTGCCGGAACTCGAATCGGCCCGGCGCGAGGCCCAAAACGCTTTCGGCGACCCCACTGTCTATCTCGAAAAGCTGATCATCCAGCCCCGGCATATCGAATTCCAGGTGTTGGCCGACCATCACGGCCACACCGTGCATCTTTTTGAACGCGAATGCTCGATCCAGCGCCGCCACCAAAAGATCATCGAGGAGACGCCCTCGCCAGCGCTGACGCCGGATTTACGGGCCAGGATGGGCGCCGCCGCTGTGGCCGCCGCCCAAGCCGTGAGCTACACCAATGCCGGCACCATCGAATTCCTGCTCGACGCCAGCGGGCATTTCTATTTCCTGGAAATGAACACGCGCCTGCAAGTCGAACACCCGATCACCGAAGAGGTGACGGGCATCGACTTGGTCAAGGCGCAAATTCGTATCGCCGCCGGCGAACCGTTGCCCTGGCGTCAGGAGCAACTCGGCCAGCGTGGTCACGCCATCGAAGCGCGCATCTATGCCGAAGACCCGGCTCATAATTTTTTGCCGTCCATCGGCAAGGTGCTGCGGGCGGTGGAGCCGGCGGGGCCGGGCGTGCGCGTGGATGCTGGCGTCACCACCGGCGACGAGGTCTCGATCTACTACGACCCGATGATCGCCAAGCTCATCTGTCGGGGCGAAAATCGGATCGACGCTGTGCGCAGACTAGATTGGGCGCTCTCGCACTACACCATCCTCGGTATCACCACCAACATCCCCTTTCTGCGCGCGGTGGTGCAGCACCCGGCCTTTGTCGCTGGCGATCTAAGCACCGATTTCATCGAGCGCCATCTGGCCGGTTGGTCGCCGGCTGCTGCGCCTGTCCCGGACGAGGCCCTCATCGCCGCCGCTCTCGCCGATCTGATGGGCGAAGGGCGCTCGTCGGGTGCAATGGCAGGCCCGCCTGCCGCGTCCGCCTCCGGCGATCCCTACAATCCCTGGGGTTTTGCCGATTCGTTCCGCCTGGGAGGACGTTGACATGGAATTTCGTTATGCTCTCCCCGAAGGCGAAGCGACGGTGCGCGTGGAGCCGAGCGAGCACGGTTATACGGCCACCATCCTGCGACCCGACCAGCCGCCGGGCGTCTATCACGTGGACGCTCGGCGCCCCGAACATGGTCGCCTCACCCTCTGTCTGGGCGAACGCCGTCTGCGCGCTTACCTCGCCCACGATGGCAGCAGCCGTTATGTGGCGTTGAGCGGCGATAGCTGGCGGCTGGAGCCGCCGAAGCCGCGCGGGCGCAGGGCCGAAGTCGGGGGCGGCAGTCTGGCGGCGTCCATGCCGGGCAAGGTGTTGGATGTGTTGGTGGCGAAGGGGCAGCAGGTCGAGCCAGGCGCGCCGCTGGTGATCCTGGAGGCGATGAAGATGGAGCTGCGGATCACGGCGCCTGCTGCAGGCGTGGTGGCGCAAGTCTATGTGCGGCCGGGCGATGTGGTCGATAAGGGGCAGAGGTTGGTGGAGTTGGGGGAAGGGACGGCATAGCTAGCCAGCTGCCACGCCCCAGGTCAGCGGAATCCAGGTAGATGAAGAGGATGCCGCTTATTCGGGCAGGCGCGGGACCCGCGCCAGGATGGTGCTGACGACCTCGTAGCTGATCGTGCCCAGTTGCGCGGCCACCTGGTCAGCGGTGATCGTCTCGTCGCCCTGGCGGCCAATGAGCACCACTTCATCGCCCGCGCGCACACCAGGGATGGCGGTGACATCGATAGCGGCCTGATCCATGCTCACACGACCCACCAGCGCGGCGCGGCGCCCGCGCACTAGCACATAGCCCCAGTTCTGTGGGGCGCGGCGAAAGCCGTCGGCGTAGCCCACCGGGATGATGGCGATGGTTTGGGCGGCAGAGGTGCGATAGGTGAGGCCGTAGCCAACGGGTGAGTCGGGGGGCAGGGTTTTGAGCTGGGCGATGGTGGTTTTCCAGGTGAGGGCGGGGCGAAAAGCAGGAGGAAGGGGAAGCGATGGGGTCGGGGCCAGGCCGTAGAGGCCGATCCCCAGACGCACGGCGTCGTAATGTGCAGCGGGGCGGGTGAGGATGGCGGCGGTGTTGGCGGCATGCACAAGGGTCGGACGCAGATGGAGATGGGTCAGATCGACCAAGAGGTCGTCGAAGCGGCGGAGTTGCAGGTCGGTGTAAGGTTCGGCAGGTTCGTCGGCGGCGGCCAGATGGGTGAGCAAGCCGACCACGTCCAGATGAGGTAGGGTGCGCAGGTGGGTGAGGAAGGCGGGTGTTTCGGCGGGAAAGAGGCCAAGCCGGCTCATGCCTGTGTCCACTTTGATATGGATGCTGGCGCGGCGGCCCAACGCGGCGGCGGCCTGGTCGAGGGCGGCAGCGACATCATGATCGTAAACAGTCAGGTGTAGGTCGAGTTCGAGGGCGGGGCGAGCTTGCCAGGGCGGGGTGTAGCCGAGGACGAGGATGGGCATGGTGATGCCAGCGCGACGGAGGGCCTGGGCTTCTGGCAGGCAGGCCACGGCCAGCATGCCGGCGCCGGCCTGGGCGACGATGCGGGCGACGGTGGGGGCGCCGTGCCCATAAGCGTCGGCTTTGAGCACGGCGATGATGGCGACGCCGGGCCGCAGATGTTGGCGGGCGGCAGTCAGGTTGTCGGCCAGGGCGATGGTGTCGATCTCGACCCAGGTGGGACGCAGGGTGTTGCGCAGGCGCAGGTGGCGCCAGCTAAAGCTCTGGCGGGCGAGGACGGATGGGGCCGCCGCGGGATCGGCCAATAGCGCCGCCACGGTGCGCTCCAGGCGGGCTTCGCGGCTGCCTTTGATCAGGCAGGCGCCGCCGGGGGGATGGAGCAGTGTCCGCGCCAGGTCGGCGGCGGCGGCGGGGGTGTCGGCATGAAAGAGGCGTTCGGATGGAAAGCCAGCCGCCTGGGCGCCCTGGCCAATGGCAAGGGCCTGGGGACCAACGGTGATCAAGGCGTCGACGGCTGTAGTTGCCTCGCTGCCCAATTGGCCGAGGAAGGCGTCGGCGTCGGGGCCGAGGTCGCTGTGTTGGCCCAGAATGGCGAGGCGAGGCGAGGGGAAGGTGGCGAGGACGCGCAGGGCGGCGCGGGTGGCGGCGGGATTGGCGCCGTAGCTGTCGTCGAGGAGGGTGCTGTCGTTCAGGCCGGGCAGGGGTCGCAAACGACCGGGCAGGGGTTGGAAGTCGCGCACGCCGGCTTGAATTTGGGCGAGGGGGACGCCGCAGAGGAGGGCGATGGCGATGGCGACGCGGAGGGGGACGAGTTGGTGGAGGCCGAGGAGGGTGGTGGTGATCGGTAGGAGGAGGGCGTCGACGGGCGGCGGACGGACGGGGAGGAGCGGGGCGATCAGGCTTGCCAGTGAGTCGAGGGCAGAGGGATCGAGGTGGAGGGTGGCAGAGGTTTGGGTGAGGAGAGCGCCAGGGGCGTCTGCCTGGAGGCGGAGGGGGGCGTCGCTGTTGGCGCTGTGGGTCAGGATGTGGTAGGGTTGGCCAGTCAGGTAGGGTTGCTGGAAGGGGTCGTCGGCGTTGAGGATGGCGATACTGGCGGCGCTGAGGGAGCGCAAAAGGGCGGCTTTCTCTTGGGCGATGGCTTGGAGGCTGCCGAAGGCGCCGAGGTGGGCATCGTTGATGACGGTGATGGCGGCAATGGCCGGTTGCACCAGGGCGGCGAGTTCGGCGATCTCGCCGTGGGCGTCGGTGCCCAATTCGACCACGGCCAGGCGGTGGTAAGGTCGCAGACGACCCAGGGCCAGGGGAAGGCCCAAGCGGTCGTTGTAGCTGTCGCGAGTGCGGAAGACTTGGCCGGGGTAGGCGCGTTCCAGCAGGTTGGCGGCCAGTTCTTTGGCTGTGGTCTTGCCGCTGGAGCCGGTGATGGCGATGACGAGGGGCTGGCAACGCCGGAGGATATGAGCAGCCCAGGCGCGCAGAGCGTCACTGGTGTCACTGACGAGGATGGTGGTGATGGGGGGATGGTTTGGCGCCGGGTGCTGGCAGAGGACGCCGGTGCAGCCGCGAGCGACGGCGGCGGCGATGTGGTCGTGGCCGTCGCCGGTGGGTGTACGCAAGGCGACAAAGAGTTGGCCGGGTTCAGCCAGGCGCGAGTCGTGGCAGAAGTCTTCCCAGGCGGCGTCGCGAGCCGGGCCGTGGAGTTGGCCGCCGGTGGCGGTCAGAAGGTCGACGAGGGAGATGGTCATGGAAGTGCGCTTAGTTGGACGTCTCGATTTCGTCGAGGTAGGCAACGCATTTCAAGTCGAGAGGGTCTTCGCCCAACGGCGTGCCGAACCAGGCGTCGAGGATTTCTGTGGCCAGAGGCTCGCTGGTGAGGCGAAGGCTGAGGGCGAGAATGTTGGCGCGATTCCACAGACGAGCGCCACGCGCGGTCTCGGCATCGGCGCAAAGGGCGGCGCGGACGCCCGCGACCTTGTTGGCGGCGATGCTGACGCCGGTGCCCGTCCAGCAGCAGACGATGCCTTCGTCCACCAGGCCACTGGCGACGGCGGCAGCGACGTCATGGCCAACGCGTGGCCAGAGATTGCTTTCGTCGGTCGGGTTGGCGTCGTGGCGGAGGGGGCCAAAGAGGAGGAGGTCGTGACCCCGGCGTTGTAGTTCGGCCAGGAGATGGTCGGTGAGGTGGTTGCGTTCGTCGGCGCCCGTAGCGATGCGCATGGTTTAGGCGCCTCCAAGAGCCATCCCCACCACGGCTACCAGCAGGAATATGGCCCCGCGCGTGCCGGCCTTGCCCAGGCGTGCGCCCAACGCCTGCAAGCTCTGGGTTTGCTCTGGCTGGGGTGGGCCGCCGGCAGCAGCTATTTGGTTGCCGAGATCGCGCAGTCGCGCGGCGGTGGGGCCGATGATCACCATGCCTTCGAAAAAGGCGGCGATGCCCGCCAACGCGCCGAGGGTCAGGACGAGGCCTTGCCAGGAGATGAGATAGGCGCTGCTGAACCCGCCGGAGCGGAACCAATAAAGGAGCAAACCGGAGAGGATGACAAGGAGGGGTGTGATCGCCATGACGCGCAGGAGCTTGCCATTGAGGATGCGCCCCATGACGGCGCCGCCCGACTGACCGGCTTGTTGTACAGCCGGGCTGAGGAAGGCAAACTGATAGAAGGCGACTCCAGCCCAGACGATGGCGCCGAAGACGTGGATGAGGTTGAGGATGGGGTAGAGGAATGACATGTTTTCCTGTTCTCCTGGGTGTGGTGTGGGGACGAAGGGCGAAGGACGAAGGACGAAGGACGAAGGACGAAGGACGAAGGACGAAGGACGAAGGACGAAGGCAGTATAAAAGCGATGGCCGTGTTGTCAAACAACTTGTTCTGGCTCTTGCGCCTTGAGCTTGTCGAAGAAGCCTGCGCTCTGGAATCAAAGAGGCGGGGATTGGGGGATTGGGGGATTTGATCTTAAGAAAATCTCTTCATCCCCCAATCCCCGCAGCCCAATTCTTGTCTGCTGAGCAAGAATTGGACCGGCAAGGTACTGTTGCTGGCTGATTTGGCAAACCTCAGCACTGGTGCTAAGCTCACTGCCTGCCATTCCGATCCTCGAAAACGAGCCTTGCCATGCCCAACGTTATCTCAATTCAGCTTCACCAGCGCGAAGGTCAGCCTCTCATCCCGGTCGCTCAGGCGCGGGCGCTCCAAGATCGCGGTCTCGAAGGCGATAGCCACAGCCTGCGCGGGCCAGGGACGCGGCGCCAGGTGCTGATTTTGGACACGACAACGCTCGACCATTTTGCACTGCGGCCCGGCGATTTGCGTGAGCAGATCACCATTCGCGGGCTGCCGGATGTGAGCGTGTTGGCGCCGGGTGCGCGGCTGCGCATCGGCGAAGCTATCTTCGAGGCAGTGGGCGACTGCACGCCTTGCCTCTATATCGGTGAATTATTGGGCGTCGAAGACCCCGACGCCTTCCGACAGGCGCTGGCCAAAAAGCGGGGCTTGCTCTGCCGCGTGGTGGATGTCATGGGCGAAGGTTGGGTGCGGTTGGGAGACGTCGTCGAGGTGCTACCGGTCTAGCGGCCTGCCGTCCTCTACGATGTACTCGGCCCGAATGGAACGCATGGTGCCCGTCTCGCCGCGCAACACCAGCGAGTGCGTCTCGGCTCGCCCGCCGTGATAGCTCACGCCTTCCAACAGGGGGCCGCCGGTGATGCCGGTGGCGGCAAAGAAGACCTCGTTGGTCAGCACCAATTCCTGGCATGTGAGCACCTGGCGGGTGTCCAGATTCGCCTTTTGCACGGCTTCCCATTCAGTGCGGCTCTGGGGAGCCAGGCGCGCCAGCATGGCTCCTCCCAACGCGCGCACAGCGCACGCCGCCGTGACCCCCTCCGCCACCCCGCCAATGCCCATGAGCACGTCTACGCCGCGCCCCGGCAGCGCCGCCAGGATGGCGCCAGCGATGTCGCCATCGTTGCGCAGAGCCACGCGCGCGCCGGCCATGCGGATTTCATCGATCAGTTCGGCGTGTCGCGGGCGGTCGAGTACGAAGACCACCAAGTCGCGCACTTCCTTCTTCTTGATGCGAGCGATGAGGGCCAGAGTCCAGGCGGGTGGGGCCTCCATACATTCGGGCACCAGTGCTTTGCCGATCTCGCGATCGACGACGATCTTTTCCATGTAAGCCGCCGGCGCGCAGGACCACATCGACCCGCGCGGGGCCGCGCCAACGACTGAGATCGCGCCCGACCGGCCTTGCACCAGCAGATTGGTGCCATCGATGGGATCGACGACGACGTCCATCTCCGGGCCATTGCCCTTGCCCACGCGGTTGCCGGTGTCCAGCGGCGAGTGCATGCCCGATTTGGCTTCCTCGCCCACGACAATGTGACCGTCCATGTCGAGGGCGTTGAGGGCGCGCAGCATGGCTTCGGTGGCGGCGCGGTCGGCCTCGATGCGATTTCCCAGGCCCATCCAACGGCCTGCTTGCAGCGCCGTCCACTCGGTCACGCGCACCAGATCGAGGCCCAGATTTCGTTCGAGATGCCGGCTGTTCACGAATTCACCTTGTCAGGGAGAGGAAGAGAAAGAGAGTCGGGGGGAGGCAAGACGAAGTCTTCCACGGCTTCGAGGAGTGCTGCTGACTCCCACGCGATCATGCCTCCGGCAAGGATGCGCACGTCCTTGTAGATGGATGGGCTGGCGCTTTGGAGGGCGGCCAGCGCCCGACGACTGCGACGACCTGTGCGGCAGACAAGGGCGATGGGCGCCTCGCCGGGCACCAGCTTGAGCGCCTGCGCCGGATCTTGCAGCAGCTTGAGGAGGGGGATATTGAGCGCCTGCGGAATATGGCCCTGACGAAATTCGCGCGGCTCGCGCACATCTAACACCAGGGGCGGCGCCTGGCCGCGCATCTCGCGATAGAGTTCGACCGGCTCGATCGTCTTGGCTAAATCCAGAGCCATCGAGACCACAAGGGGAAGCTCCAGTGGCATGGGCTTGGGCAGGTTCTGGCATTCTTTGAAGGCGCGCGTCGGGCATTCGTAGATGCAGATGGCGGGGTCAAGAATGTGGTGGAAGATGTGGGGAATGGCCGCGTCCTCGTTCAGCATGTGGTCTGCATCCAGCAACCGGTCGAAGTGACTGGCCTCCATCAACTCCCGCACGGGAGGGCGCACTTTGACGAGGAAGACATCGCCGCCGCGTTCGCGGTAGGTCTTGACCACGGATTCCAACATGTGGATGCCGCTGATGTCGATCTGTTGGACGCCATGCATCCGCAAGAGCAAAAAACGTTGGTCGGGATGGGTTTTCAGGTTCTGGAGGATACTCTCTTCGACATGATTCACGGCGCCGAAATAGAGATCGCCGCGGATTTCAACCACGGCCAATTGCGGGCAGGGGGGCTTGTTGGGCTGGTGGACGAAGTGGCGGAAGTTGTCGTCGGGCAGAACGGTGAGGACGTGGGGCATACTCGTGCGCAAAAGGTAGTAGGCCAGCGACATGAGGATGCCAGAGAGTACGGCGAATTGCAGGGGCAGCAGGAGGGTGGCGATGAGCGTGGCTGCCATGATGAAGGCTTCACCGCGGGTCGAGCGCCAAATACGCAGCATGCGCTTGCGATCGATCATGGTGAAGGCGTTGAGGATGAGCAAACCGGCCAGAGCCGCGCGCGGCACCATCGCCATCAGTGGAGCCAACACCGTCGCCACGATCAGAACGAACACGCCCGCGGAGGCTGCCGCCACCGGCGTGCGTGCACCCGCCTGGTAGTTGGCCGCGGAGCGATTGAACGAACCCGAAGGGGCATAACCCGATAAAAAGCCGCTGGTCATGGCCGCCAGCCCTTGTCCGACGAATTCCTGGTTGCTATCGAGGCGCTGCCCCGACTGGCTGGCAAGGGAGCGAGCGATCGAGGTGGCCTCGACCAGGCCGATGGCCGCCAATGCCAGCGCGCCAAACGAGAGGTCGCCGATGAGACGAAGGTCGAGAAGCGGTAGTCGCGCTAGCGGCGGCAGCCCGCCCTGGATGGGGCCGATGGTTTTGATCCCCAGCTTGTCGAGGTCGAGGACGAAAACCAGCGTCGCCATCGCGGCGATGACAACGATGGGCGCGGGCAGGCGGCGGTTGTAACGCGACAAGAGCAGGAGCAGGCCCACTGTTGCCAGGCCCAGGCCCAGGCTGAGCAGGTGCGTCTGCGAAATATGCAGGATGAGGTTGCGGAGGGTGTCCAACAATTCGGGCGAATCACTGAAATCCAGACGGAGCAGGGTGCGTAGTTGGTTGATGATGATGAGGACGCCCGCGCCCGCGGTAAAGCCCACCACAACGGAATCGGAAACGAAATTGACGATGACGCCCAGCTTCAAAATGCCCATGACGGTGCGAATCAACCCCGCCATCACGGTCAGCACTCCCGCTGCTGCCAGATAGGCTGGGGAGCCGATGGGGGCGAGGGCGTGGATGGTGGCCAGGATGAGCAACGAGGATGTGTTCGTAGGGCCGGTGTGCAGGTGGTTGGAGGATCCCCACAGCGCGCCGACGATGCTGGCCACAATGGCGCCATAGATTCCCATCGCTGGCGGCAACCCCGCCATCACCGAAAACACGAGCGCCTGGGGCAAGAGAATGACGCCCACCGTGGTGCCTGCCACCAGATCGTAGCGCAAATTTGCCAGCTGATAGCCGCGCAGGATGGCGGCGGGGCGGGTGAAATAGGTGGCTACCGAACCCAGGTTGATAACAAAGGGTGAGCTTGCCAGGGCTGGCCGATTCATGGTGGTGATGTTACGAGATCACTTCGATGCGCACTTTGGTAATTTTAGGACCATCCAGTTCCAGAACACGCAGCTTGTAGTTGGGGACCATCACTTCCTGGCCTACCGTCGGGATGCGCCGTAATTGGTGCAAGATCAAGCCGGCCACGGTCTTGTAAGCATCAGATTCGGGTAACAGCAGCCTGCATCTTTCGTTCACCTCCTCGACGTTCAGTTGGGCGTCCACTTCGTAGGTGTCCTCCGCCACGCGACGAGCCTGCGGCTGCACCCCCCATTCTTCCCGCACTTGACCCACGACCTCTTCCACCAGTTCGTCCAACGTCACCAATCCGGCTGTGCCGCCAAATTCATCGATGACGACGGCAAAACGGGTGCGAGAGGAACGCATCTCGGCAAAAAGATCGCTAACCAGGCGCGCTTCGGGCACGCGCACGGCTTGTTCGATGATGGGTAGATCGCCCACCATCTCATCGCGCGCGGCGGGATTATCGAACAGATAGACGAAGAGGTCTTTCATCGTGATCAAGCCGACGACATGGTCCGGGTCTTCGTCGTAGATGGGGAAACGAGAGTGACGATGTTCGCGGAAGGTCTCCAACAGCTCGGCCACCGATTGGCTGCGATCGACGCCGACGATGTTGGTGCGCGGCACCATGACATCGCGCACCACGCTCTCGCCAAACTCGAACACCCGATAGACCATTTCCTGCTCTTCTTTCTCCAGCAATCCCACTTGTCCACTCTGCTTCACCATTGCCCTAAGCTCCTCCATCGAGGCAATGGTGCTGTGGGCGCCGGTTGTGCCTTTGATACCCAGGATGCGTAACACCAGCGTCGTCGATGCGTCCACGACCCAGACGAAGGGCGCCGTGACGCGAGCGAACATCTGCATGGGGATGGCGATGATCTGGGCCATGCGTTCGGGAAAACGGATGGCGATGATCTTGGGCGCTTGCTCGCCCACCACCATGTGAAAAAAGGAGAGGATGAGGAGGACGAGAAAAGCTGCTATCGCGGCGGCGGCGGCCTGACTGATCACTCTGCCCAAGGTCGGTTCCAACAGCGGTCCGATCAATTCCGCCAGAGGTTCTTCGGCCACGATGCCTAACAAGATGCTGGCCGCGGTGATGCCCAGTTGGGCGGCGGCAATCGCGCGGTCGGGATCCTCCAGCATTTTCAGCACGATGCGCGCGGCCTGACTCCCCGATGACGAGGCTTCTTCCAAGCGCGTGCGTCGCGACGTCACCAAGGCGAACTCCACGGCGACAAAAAAGCCGTTCGTTAGGATGATCAGGATGCCAGCTATCAAAGGCCAGGCAAGGCCAGTGGAGGTAGATGATTCGTTCAAAAACATAGGGTGCGCTCCCCGAAGAGCCAATGCTCAGGGATTCGTCAGGTTGGCGGCCAGAAGGGCCAGGAGGAGTAAAGTTGTGTTGTAGGCGGCATGGACGAAAGCTGCGACCGTTGTGCCGTAGTGGTTGCGAATCCAGCCCAGGGCGAAGCCCAAGAGGAAAATCAAAAGGAGGGCAGGGCTGAGATACTGGATGTGGTGCAGGGCAAAGATCAGGCTGGTTGCCCAAAGACCAAAGATCGGTTGTAACGCGCCCCGATAGAGAATCTCTTCGCTGATGCCAGAGAGCAGGCCCAAAGCCAACGCGCCGAGGGGGCTGCGAAAGGCGCCGGTGAGAAGACGGTTGAACGATTCGGCATTGGCGGCGCTGGCGGGCGTAAGCCAAACGAGAAGGGCGCCCAGGGCGGAGCTAAGAGCGAGCAAGCTCAGGGTTCCTGCAATGGCCGCCACCCCGTCCCGCCAGGTAGGGCGAGCCAAGCCCAAGCGCGCCAGCGCCGCGCGCGCATCGCGGCGGATGCCCAGCCCTACGCCGAACAAGGCCAGCAACAAGAAACCCAGCGCCTGCGTCGCCACATCGCCCACCCCCAGCCGAAGCCCCAGCGCGGCCAACTTATCAGGATCGCTGATCAGTGTCGCCAGCGCCAGATTGAAGCCGGCGAAAAGGATGGCAAAGATCATGGCAACCAGAGGCAACGGCCGGCGCCAGTTTAGTACGCCAAGATGCAGTTCACGCCCAGCCAGGCGGCTGCCAATGACGACCAAAGGCGGTGCGACCGCCAACGCACCAGCGGCGATCAACCACACGCCCGCTCTGGGTAGATCAGGCTCCAAGCCGGCGACCAACAGGGCCTGGCCGCTTCCGGGCGGCGACACGAGCATAGCCAGGCCGCCGAATAACGACAGCAGGGCGAAGGAGAGAGAGAGAATCAGGGTGAGCCAACGCGCCCAGGCAATATCCAGCGCCAGGTTCGCCAGGATGACGAGCGCGAGCACGGGGATGAAGGCAAGGGCGAGGGTGGTCATGGGAGGTGGAGAAGAGGGGGATGACGAAGATCAGGGTGTCTCGGCGTCAAAGCATTACAGAATAGCCTGAATCTTAGGCGCAGGCAGGGCGAGTGTACAAGTACGACCCGCTAGGGCTGGAAGGCAGACAAAGAGCGGCGCACGCTGGCAGGGAGTCGATCGTCACTGGCGCGGATTAGAAAGTCGATGATCTGGTCGGGGGTGATGCCCATGGCCGTGGCGCGACGTAGTTGGCGCTGGGTAATGCGATAGCGATAGCCGGGCCAGCTCGCTTCCCATTCGGCAAAACGAGCCACGCGAAAACGGTCGGAGGGCCGGAAGCCAGTAGGAAGCAGAACGCGAAAGTCTTCGCTGACAAGGAGCGCGGGCGGCGATGGCTCGGGCGGGCGGGCCGACGCGTCAGTCAGGAAGGCGGCCCCCCGGCTCGTCAAACTCCAACGTTCCCTCGCCTCGTCCAGTGCGATCAAACCCAGCCAAAACAGCGGCCCTCGCCACAAATAGCGAAGCAGGCGGCCTTCGACCGCGCGCCAGTGCTCGAACCCGCGCAGGTAGAGGCCCGTCTCGTCGCGCAGATACCAGGCGTCGTAGTTGCCATCCGGGCGTTGAAAGTCGGGGGCGTGAGCCTGCATCGCGCCGATGAAATCCTCCAGCCCATACCAATTCCCCGCCTCGATCTGTCCCAAGTAGGATAAAACATCGGCTCGCGTCCGCAGCGGATCATTGCGCCAGTTGCCTGCTTCACAGATCAGGCCGGGAGTCAGGCAAAGGTCGTTCCATCCCACATCATCCCGCCAGGCCATGAAGAGGGCGCGCTCCTGCCCAAACCGGTCTTGCTCCAGCCAAAACCGCACATTCTCGCCGTGCAAGCGTTGGCGACGCCCCCGAACATCCAGCAGCCCCGCCCGTGCCGCACAGCGAAACAGCAAAGCGCCGCGGCTGCCCGGCGCCAGGGGGTGCGGAGGGTCTTCGGGGAGTGTTTGCCATTGGCGGACAAGGGCCTGCACATCGCGAGGGCGCCAACCGCCGCGCGGGTTCAACCAAATCTGCTCGTTATGGACGTAGATGAGCAACGTCGCCAGATCTTCCAAGAACGCATCGCCGCCAGCATAAACGCGTTCTGGCGGCGGCGCCGGCGGCGGCAGAGGCAGCGCTTTTTGCGTCGATGCCAACGGCAAGAACGGTAGGAGATCGGAGGGGATAGCCACGCACTCTACCATCCCCTCCGGCATTTCGACAAAACCGCGCGTAATGAGACCACGATACCACAACCATTCGCTCACGTTGGCCGGATTCGCCCACGGGCGCTCGCGCTGCAAGCTGCCACCGCCAAAACGCCGGATCTCGCCGAAGCGCCGCTGAAAGCTCGTGGCTGGCGCCCGGTTGTCCTCGGCAGCCAGAGTTTGCAAGGCCATCTTTGCCTCAGGCGGCAGACGATGCCAGACCTCGCTCGCCTGAGCGGGATCGAGCATATGTTGAGCCAGAAAATTGGCAAAGGCCGAGCGCGCCTCGACTGCGCCCCCCGCCTCACCCCCGCGCGGCCATATCACCCCCTGGACATGGGCAATGGTCTGCAAGTGGATAAGCGGCAGTTCACCGAGGTGTTGGGCGAGTGTTTTCATGACAGTTTGACATGCCGAGCCTGGCGTCACGGCGCATGATAAATCAATAGCCGTATCCGCGTTCATCCGCGTGCCATTTTCAGGGCAGAGTACGCTGAATCCATTGTGTAGGAATACGCGCGAAACCGGCAGCGAACACGGAACGTAATGGTATTCAGAGTGTTCGATAGCTCCAAGCGGAGTAGAGGCCGACGGCATTGCGCTCGCCAGCGCACCCTGAACGCTCGCACTATTCGCGCTCTGCCTTGATCAATCGCTCACGCCTGTGATAGCATTCCACCATTGTACTGCCTTTTCATCTGGAGTCGATTCATGGCCTCTCCGTCCCCATCTTCCACCACCTCTCGTCCCGGCACGCTTGGCGAACTTATCGAAAGCGTGCAGCTGGCCTGGAATCTGCTGCGCGATGGCCGCATCAGCCCCTGGCTACGTTTTGGCATCCCGGCTTTGGTCGCAGCTTACCTCATCTTCCCATTCGATATCTTTCCTGATGTCGTCCCTGGTCTGGGCCAGGTGGACGACCTAGCGGTGATCTGGATTGGCTTGCAATTCTTCTTGAGCCAGATTTCACCCGATCTCGTGGCCGAATATCGAGCAAGAAAACAGCGCCCGACCGCACGCCAACAAACCGAGGGCGATGTCATCGATGGCGCTTACCGTGTCGTGGAGTGAGCGCTGGCTCGCCCAGCACGCAGAGACGGGTAAATGATGGCCCCAATCCATCGTCCGTCGGACGCCGCGCGCCTGTTAGGCATCCCTGCCTCCACCCTGCGTCGCTGGTCACAACAGTTCAGCGCCTTTCTTTCGCCAAGCGCCCGCAAGGCCGCCGACGAAACAGCGGGATTCAGCGGCCATCGACGCTATACCGAAGAAGATGTACGAACACTGGCGCAGGCGCAGCGCCTGTTGGGGTTGGGCTTGAATTACGATCAAGCCCGCGCCTGGCTGAGCGACCATCGCTCAGAGCCAGAAGTGGCCGCGCCGCCCACCAAGCCTGGGATCACAAAGGGCGCACAGGTGATCGAGGAGGATGTTGGTCCTCAAGGGCCAGCGACCCCACCAGCGCCAACTGGCCCCACCGCGCTTGCTGTATCCGAGCCGCTTGACGTCAGCCCCGCCACCTTCCTCGCCCATTCCCTGCACTCGCTCTCCGATAGCCAGCAGATCATCCTCTCCAACCAACAAACGGCGCGGCAATTGCTGGGGGTGCTGTTACAAGACAACTTCAACCTCAAGGAAGAAAACGCCCGCCTGCGCGAGCGCATGTTGGAAGCAGAGCGCAGGCTGTTCGAGGTCAAACGGGAGATGGACGCGAACCAATCGCAAGAACGCGAGCGCATGCGGCAAATGGAACAGCACCTTTTCGACTTGCAACGCCGGGTAGATGGCTTGGCGACGCCGCCCGTGCGGCGACCTGCCATCAGCACGCCCCCCGCGCCGGCGCTGGCTCCTGCCCCACTCGCTCCACCGCCCACGATCGAAGCCCCTCCCCCCCCGGAAACCCCGCCGCCGCCTGTACAACGCCCCCCCAGCTTGTGGCAGCGGTTGCTGGGACGCACAGCCTGACGCCTTCCAAAAGACGAACATTTGTTCTTGACAACTAGCTTGACCTTGCTCTATACTATATCTATCGTTGGTTGAACATGCGTTTTCACACACAGGAGAAAGTAAAATGTATCAGAAGACCCTTGTTATCGGCCATTTGGGTAGAGATCCCGAAATGCGTTACACCCCCGGCGGGCAAGCAGTCACCTCCTTTTCGGTGGCTACCACCCGCAAATGGATGGACAAGAACGGCCAGCAGCAGGAAAAAACAACCTGGTTTCGCGTCACCGCCTGGGACAAGCTGGGCGAATTGTGCAATCAGTACTTGACGAAAGGCCGGCTAGTGCTTGTCGAAGGCGACGTCGATGCCAACGCCTTCACTGGGCAAGACGGGCAACCGCGAGCCTCGCTGGAGCTGACGGCTCGCAACGTCCGCTTCTTGGGCGGCCCCAGTCAGGGCGGCGAAGGCGAAGGGGGCAATTTACGCGAACGAGCGCCTGTGCTGGAAGAAGACATCCCCTTCTAACCTACATCATCACAATCTACTGATCGCCAGGTTGATTCGTCATGTCGGGCGTGAAGCGTGAAACATGAGCACAAGTCGGTTGGATTTCACGCTTCACAGCGAACGCCTACTTCTGTGGCCAGACATCAGTAAGCGCCGACTTACGTATACGGCTCGAGAAACTCGATCAATACGCCGTGCGTTGCCTTCGGGTGAACGAAAATGCCATAACCCTCGGCGGCATTGATCGGTTTCTCGTTGATCAGACGCACGCTGCGCGCAGCCATCTCGTCCAGCGTGTTCTGCACGCTGTCCACTTCCAGGCAGATATGGTGCAGCCCCTCGCCCCGGCTGGCCAGGTATTTGGCCACGCCCGAGGTTTCGGTGACGGGCTGGATCAGTTCGATGACGCTCTCACCCGCAGGCAGGAAGGCAATCTCCACTTCCTGTTCGGGCATGAGCATGCGCTTGCTCATGGCAAGACCGAGGCGGTCTTGATAGGTTTGCAGGGCTTCGTCGAGATTAGCGACGATGATAGCAATGTGGTTGACGCGTTGGATCATATTGACTCCTCTGGGATCACGAACAACTCCAGGTTGGGGTCCAGGCCGCTCGCTCCTTCCTCCAAGATTTGGTCGATCGGCAGACGCACGAATTTGCCGCTGGCGACAACCGCCGTAGCGCCATCAGCCAAAAGTAGTTCGCCTTCAGCCTCGAATAAGCGACGCCGGGTGTTCGTAATGCGCCCGACCACCGTCAGCATTTGGCCCAAAGGCACCGGCGCTTTGTAACGGATGGTCAATTCGGCGGTCACGCCCCAGGCTGTGCGATCCGACCAAATCGCTCGCCCCAGCGTTTCGTCGAGCATGGCCGCCACGACGCCGCCATGCACGCGGCCGGGATAGCCCTGATGGTGGGGTGCGGGCAGGAAGCGCCCCACGCAGGTATTCTCATCGAGCTGGTAGAAGTGCGCATGCAACCCGGCGGGATTCTGCACGCCGCAGACGAAGCACATGCGCGAATTAGGCTGCTTGTCGGCGGTAGCCTGGTTGATGTGGGCGTAGGGAAAGGACATGACGGGAAGGTGTCAAAGCAACGCGCCCGGCTGGTATTCCCCGAACACGCGTCGCAGCACCCCGCAAATCTCGCCCAGGGTGACATAATCTTGCACTGCCGCCACGAACAATGGCATCAGCGCGGCGTTCGGGTCGCGCGCGGCTTGTTCGATCTGCCGGAGCCAGTCGGATGCCCGCGCGTTGTCGCGGCGGGAGCGCACCGCCTGCACACGGGCGATCTGCTCTCGCTGAGCGCTCTCGTCCACCCGTAAAAGATCGCGCGTTTGCGTCTCCTCCACCTGGAAGCGGTTGACCCCGACCACGATGTCCCGACTCGACTCGATGGCCTGCTGCGCGCGATAGGCGGAATCCTGGATCTCGCGCTGGATGTAGCCTTCCTCGATCGCTCGCACCGCGCCGCCCATCGCCTCGATACGGTCGATATACTCTTCGGCCCGGCGTTCGATCTCGTCCGTGAGATACTCGATATAGTAAGAGCCGGCCAGCGGATCCACCGTGTCAGCGGAACCAGACTCGTAGGCGACGATCTGCTGCGTGCGGAGGGCGATCTGCACAGCCTTCTCGGTGGGCAGGGCCAGGGCCTCGTCCATCGAGTTGGTATGCAGCGATTGGGTGCCGCCCAGCACCGCTGCCAGCGCCTGAATGGTCACGCGCACGATGTTGTTCTCCGGCTGTTGCGCGGTGAGGGTCGAGCCGCCCGTCTGCGTGTGGAAGCGCAGGCTGCACGAACGCGGGTCTTGGGCGCCGAAGCGGTCGCGCATGATGCGCGCCCACAGACGCCGCGCCGCCCGGAACTTGGCCACTTCCTCCAGGAAGTTGTTGTGGGCATTGAAGAAGAACGAAAGTTGCCCAGCGAATTGGTCGATGTCCAGCCCTGCCTCCAGCGCAGCCCGGACATAGGCCATGCCGTCGGCCAGGGTGAAGGCCACTTCTTGCACCGCCGTGCTGCCGGCCTCGCGGATGTGGTAGCCGCTGATGCTGATCGTGTTCCACTTCGGCACGTTTTGGCCGCAATAGCGAAAGAGATCGGTGATCAGACGCATCGAGTGCTGCGGCGGGTAGATGTAGGTGCCGCGCGCCACGTATTCTTTGAGCACATCATTTTGCACAGTGCCGCGCAGCTCGGCTTCGGGCACGCCTTGTTTCTTGGCGACGCCGATCACCATCGCCAGGAGGATGGCCGCGGGCGCGTTGATCGTCATCGACACCGAGACCTTGTCCAGCGGGATGCCATCAAGCAGGGTTTCCATATCGGCCAGGGACGAAATGGCGACGCCGACTTTGCCGACTTCGCCATAGGCCATGGGGTCGTCGGCGTCATAACCGATCTGGGTGGGCAGATCGAAAGCGACCGAGAGACCGGTCTGACCCTGGGCAATGAGATATTTGTAGCGTTCGTTGCTCTCGGCGGCGGTGCCAAACCCGGCATACTGGCGCATCGTCCAGAAGCGGCCGCGGTACATGGTGGACTGCACCCCGCGCGTGAATGGGAATTCGCCGGGGAAGCCGAGTTCAGCGGCATAGTCTCCGACCAGGTCGTCGTCGGGCAAATAGAGGCGATCGACCGCGATGCCGGAGGAGGTCTCGAACTGTGTTTTGCGCTCAGGCGAGCGTTTCAACATGGGTTTGACGGCAGTGGCATCCCAGGCGGCTGCGGCTTGGGAAAGAGGAGTGTCGGACATAGTGGAATGGACAGATCAGAGAGACAAATGGTGAAAGTGAATCAGGCAATGGTCAATGAATAACGAGCATCACAGCGCCTTGCTCGACGCGCTCGCCGGCTTTGACCTTGACATCGGTGACGCCGCCATCACGCGGTGCG
Organism: Chloroflexota bacterium; assembly: GCA_041918515.1. Taxonomy (GTDB): domain Bacteria; phylum Chloroflexota; class Anaerolineae; order J102; family J102; genus SSF26. Next base: position 50,988 of record JAYRVO010000003.1, read on the forward strand.
CGCATCTCGTTTTCCATCTTCATGGCTTCGAGGATGACGAGGGGTTGATTGGCCTTGACTTCGTCGCCTGCGCGCACCATGACGCGCACCACCAGGCCGGGGATGGGGGCCTTGATATTGAGTTCGCCGCTCGAGACGTCTGGTCCCCCGCGTCCGCCTGCGAGCCGCAACTGCCGTTCGTCAGCCACCTGTACTTCGAATGTGCGGCTGCCGAAAGTCACGCGGTAGCCGCGTTGCGTCTCCTCCACCGCTAGTTCTTTCGACTGGCTGCCGATGATCAACGAATAGAGACCCAACGGCCCCACCTGCAACAAGCTGGCATTCACCCGCTCGCCTTCAAGGGTGATATGGCCGTCATCATCGATCTCGGTTTCGTAGGTCGTGTTTTCGATCTGGGATTGGTATTTCATAAACGACTCGTCGCGGGGAAATACGGCTAGAGGAGCGACCTCATCCCGGTGAGCAGGGCGGAACGACGCCAGGCGCTGGCCGAGCCTTGCTCGCCGCCGGTGATGGCGATGGCGCGCAGGCCGCGCTCGTGCGCCAGCATCGCGCCCACCAGCGCCGCCAGGCGCATCTCGGCGTCCAGATCTTGCGGTGCGGCCGGGGTGTAGCTGTCCAGGAATTTAGTGTCGAACTGACCCCATTGGAAGCGAGGTGAGTCCATCAAGCCCATGTGGAAGGGGATCGAGGTCTTGATCCCACCGATGCGATACTCGCTGAGGGCGCGCCGCATGCGCAGGATGGCCTCGGCGCGGGATTCGCCCCAGGCGATAAGCTTGGCGATCATGGGGTCATAGAAGAGTGGCACATCCATCCCTTCATACAGCCCCGATTCTACGCGGATGCCGGGGCCAGTGGGTTCGCGCAGGGCCACGATCTTGCCGCCTGACGGCATGAAGTTGTTCGCCGAGTCTTCGGCGGTGATGCGGCATTCGATGGCCCAGCCTTTGATCCGAATGTCGTCCTGTTTGTAGCGCAGCCGCCGGCCATCGGCGATCGAGATCATCTCCTTGACGATGTCCACGCCCGTGACCATCTCGGTGACGGGGTGCTCCACCTGCAAGCGCGTGTTCATCTCCAGGAAATAGAAATTGCCCTCTCGATCCAGCAGGAACTCGATCGTGCCGGCCGAGGTGTAATTGACGGACTGGGCCGCGGCCACGGCGATGGCGCCCATTTTCGCGCGCAGCGCCTCGTCTACGGCCACCGAGGGCGCTTCTTCCACCAACTTTTGGTGACGGCGCTGGATCGAGCACTCGCGCTCGCCCAGATAGATAGTGTTGCCATGCGTATCGCCGAGCACCTGGATCTCGACGTGGCGGGCGTTTTCGATGGCCTTTTCCAGATAGACGCTGTCGTTGCCAAAGGCAGCCAGGGCCTCGCGCCGCGCCGCGCCCAACGATCCGATGAGGTCGCTCGGCTGCCGCACCAGACGCATGCCTTTGCCGCCGCCGCCAGCGCTGGCCTTGACGAGCACGGGATAGCCAAATTTTTCGGCAGCGGCCAGTAGTTCATCGTCCCGCAGGTCGCGCGGGGTGCCGGGCACAAGCGGGACGCCCGCTTTGGCAACAGTGTTGCGCGCCGTCACCTTGTCGCCCATGCCCTCGATGGCTTCGGGCGTTGGACCAATGAAGATGATGCCGGCATCGCGCACGGCGGCAGCGAAGCCGGCGTTTTCGGCCAGGAAGCCGTAGCCGGGGTGGATGGCGTCGGCGCCGGACTGGCGGGCCGCGTCGATCAGTTTGTCGATACGCAGATAGCTATCGCGCGCAGGTGACGGCCCGATGAGATAGGCTTCGTCGGCATAACGCACGTGCAGGGCGGTGCGATCGGCCTCGGAGAAAACGGCCACCGTCTTGATCCCGCGCTCCTGGCACGCCCGGATGATGCGTACAGCGATTTCACCACGATTGGCGATGAGGACTTTTTTGAACATAGCACATGAAAAATAGCAGATGTCGTGGCTTTTGGAAGGAGTTGTTATCGGTTATTAGTTATCGGTTATCGGTTATTGGTTATTTAGAAGTGGCTAATTTCCAATAACTAATAACTGATAACTAATAACTAATCCCCAACTCCAGCAATTCGCAAAGTCAAGTAGATTTGGTCGGGCGCAAGGGGTGCGAACGACAAATCGCCCTCCGAGCGCAAAGCGCCAAAGCCAGGGCCAAGACGAAGGATGAGGCGGTCGATGCCGACGACTGCGGCAGCCAGGGCCTGACCGACGGGCAGCGTTTCCTGATCGGCCCAATCGATGCTCAAATGAGCCAAGCCGCTGAGCCAGACGCCGGGATCGGGAACGTGCTGGCCGAGATTGCCTTCGCCGGGTTTCGCTTCCAGATCGGTGAGCAAGAGGCTGATCGGCAAGCCGCAATCTACGAGCACGTCATAATAAATATCCAGGCCGTCTTGCTCGACGCGCGTCTCCTGCACCACGCCGTTGAAAGCATAGAGGTCGTGAGCGATGGGGATCAGCGCCTTCGTTAGAGGCTCCTCCACCCGCGCATACCAACCGGCTGGGTCATCGTAAGCGGCTGCCATGAGCAGATCGCTCTTGACGAACACATCGAGCAACGTGCCCAGGCTGATGATCCCGTGTTCATAACGGCTGAATGCCTCGGAGGTGAGGCGCAAGGTAAGTTTCACGTTGAAAGCAGGAAAAGATATCAAATCCTTACACAATACGCAGTATTTACTTTAGTATTTCGTATTGCGTAAGGATGACGGCGCAATGGCTTCACGTTTCACGCATCACAACGGGATGTTCCCATGTTTCTTCCACGGATTGGTATCCCGCTTGTTGCGCAGCATTTCCAGGGCGTTGATTAGGCGAGGGCGGGTTTCGTGGGGTTCGATCACATCATCGACATAGCCACGTGAGGCGGCAACGTAGGGATTGGCGAACTTCTCGCGATACTCGGCCACCAACCGGATGCGCTCGGCGGCCGGGTCGGCGGCTTCGGCCAGTTGGCGGCGATAAAGGATGTTGATGGCGCCCTCTGGTCCCATCACGGCGATCTCAGCGGTCGGCCAAGCCAGCACCAGGTCGCCACGGATGTGTTTGGAGTTCATGACGCAGTAAGCACCGCCGTAGGCTTTGCGGGTGATCACCGTGATTTTGGGCACGGTGGCCTCGCAATAGGCATAAAGCAGTTTGGCGCCGTTGCGAATGATGCCGCCGTGTTCCTGTGCAACGCCAGGCATGAAGCCGGGCACGTCTTCGAAGGTGACGATGGGGATGTTGAAGCTATCGCAGAAACGTACGAAGCGCCCACCTTTGACTGAGGCGTCGATATCGAGCACGCCGGCCAGCACCGCCGGTTGCTGAGCCACAATGCCTATCGTCCGTCCGCCCATGCGCGCGAAGCCGACAAGGATATTCTGGGCATAATGCTCGTGCACTTCTAGGAAGCGGCCCTCGTCCACTACGCGATGGATGATATCGCGCATGTCATAGGGCTTATTGGGATGGTCGGGGATGATCTCGTCCAGCTCGGGATCCTGACGAGCGGGGTCGTCGGTGGTGGGATGGAAGGGCGGGTCTTCCAGATTGTTCTGGGGCAAATAAGTCAACAATTGCTGGATCAGGAAGATGGCGTCCTCCTCCTTGTCAGCAACGAAATGGGCGACGCCGCTTTTACTGGCATGGGTGTAGGCTCCGCCCAACTCCTCCATAGTCACGTCCTCGTGCGTCACCGTCTTCACGACTTCCGGTCCAGTGACGAACATGTGCGAGGTCTCTTTGACCATGCAGATGAAGTCGGTGATGGCCGGGGAGTAAACGGCGCCGCCCGCGCATGGCCCCATAATGAGCGAAAGCTGTGGCACGACGCCCGAGGCCAGCGTGTTGCGCAAAAAAATCTCGGCATATCCGCCCAGCGAGATAACCCCTTCCTGGATTCTGGCGCCGCCGGAATCGTTGAGACCGATCACTGGCGCGCCGTTGCGCATGGCCATCTCCATCACCTTGCAGATTTTTTCGGCCTGCGTTTCGGATAAGGACCCACCGAACACGGTGAAATCCTGCGAGTAAACGTACACCAGGCGTCCATCGATGGTGCCGTAACCGGTGACAACACCATCTCCCAGCGGCCTGTTCTTTTCCAGGCCAAAATCATAACTGCGATGGGTGACAAAGGGGTCCAGTTCGCGGAACGACCCTTTGTCGAGCAAGAGGGTCAGTCGCTCGCGCGCGGTGTATTTGCCCTGCTGATGTTGGCGACGGATGCGATCTTCGCCGCCGCCCAGATGAGATTCAGCGCGCAATTGGCGCAGTTGTTCGATGCGTTCTCGGTTGCTCATACCGCACTTCTCTCTTCGTTGAGTGAAAAAACGATGGTCGTCAGGAGGCAACGGTGATCAGTCATAGTAAACGCGTGAGGCTCCATTCGTGCAGTTTGGCACAAACGGGATTATAGTCGAATGCTCAGTAACGCGCAACGCATCATGGTCTCATGGCAGTGCCTGGCGGGAGTAGAACAGCGGTCACATGATAGAGACAATGCCCAATAGCGTTAGGAGGGCGATCATGATTGGTTGATGCAGCAGGTAAATTAGTAACGAGTTCTGGCCCATGAGCCGCAAGAGGCGGGCGGGGGCCAGGGCGCCGAGATCGGGCAGGCTAAAGCGACGGAGGCCGCGTGTGTATAGTGTGTTGCCCAGGAACATGCCGATCAGCGGCAGGCCAAACCAGGGGATGATGGGAAAATAGTCAAAGGCAAGGCGGGGGGTGGCATCGAGACCGAGCCAATCCAACCAGCCAATGTTCAATCCCGCCAGCGCGATCCCTCGCCCCCAGAGCAGCAGTGCTATCCCCAAGGCGAGATTGAGCCAACGAAAACGGAAGAAGGGCCAGGCGACGAGGATCGAGAAGCCGATCAGATGGAGAATGCCCCAGCGCACATACAGGTGGGGGTCGAAGAAATAGGTGACGACGCCGACCACCACACCCCAGGTGAAGATCTCAGCCCCGCGCAGGAAAAATGGTCTGTAGCGCGCAGCACCCTGGGCCTGCATGGTTTGGTAACGCAGAGCCAGACCAACGCCAACCAATCCGGTGAACAGCGAGGCAGTGGCAAGCTGGAAATAGTGCCAGAAGCCGGTGTAGACGTTGATCTTGTATCCCCCCAGTCCCTGCAAGTCCCACAGCAGATGATAGATGACCATCATGACGATGGCGACCCCGCGCAGGGCGTCGATCTCCCACAGTCGGTCGGGACGAAGATGGCGGACGGGACGGACGCTGGCTTGTAGGCCAGAGAGGTAAGAAGAAAACGGGTTAACACTCATCGCACCCGCATTGTAGCGCGCCGATGGGCTAGCCCGAAAACCGGCGAACGCGTGGCTACATACCGAGGTCGTAAGCTGGCGAATGCTACGTTGTCAAGGCTGGCGATGCCCGGTATAATACAAAGCAATGATGCTGGTGTTCCAGCCTATTCAGAAGAGAGAGGACCGCTATGCTCACCACAGTAGAATTAGAGCAAGCCCGAGAGTATATTTTTCGCCAACTCCCGCGTGTTCTGGAGCAAGACCCTGACTTCGTAACTTTGATCGAAGGCATCGTAGCTGAGAAGTTTCCTCGCCGCGACGAATTTGCGCGTCTTCTCGACGAGCTGACGGCCGCGCGGCAAGAACAGCGAGACGGATTTCATCAGGTAAATTATCGTCTTGATAAGCACGATGCCGATATCGCCGAGTTGAAAGATGGTGTAGCTGAGTTACGCGTCGGGCAGGACGAGTTACGCGTCGGGCAGGACGGACTGCGGAGCGATGTCACAGAACTTCGCGTCGGGCAGGACGGGCTGCGGAGCGATGTCACAGAACTTCGTACCGGGCAGGACGAGTTACGCGTCGGGCAGGACGAGCTGCGGCGCGATGTAACAGAACTTCGTATCGGACAGGAGGAACTGCGCAATGGACAGGAAGAACTGCGCAATGGACAAACAGGGTTGCGACAGGAAGTAGCTGAGTTGCGCGTTCTCATCGACGAGCGGACGGAGATGCTGCGCAAAGAATTCAACAACGCCGTGGCGACGTTGGGGCAGCGCTGGGGTCTAATGAGCGAAGATATTTTACGTCAGGTCGTTGCAGCCGTGATCGAGAAAAGCTATGGTGGGTCTGTCCGCCAAGTCAATATCGATGACGAAGAATTTGATGTCGTCATCACTAACGGCAGCCACATCTTGGTCGAGATCACTGCTCGCGCCCGTCAGGATGTGATTCGCCGACTGGAGCGCAAACGCAAAACCTATGCCGAGCACACTGGCGTCGAACCGGCGCGCGTCTTGCTGGCAACAGCGCAGATCCACTATACGGTTGTGCGCAAACTTCAGGAAATGGGGATAGAAGTCATCCAGCCGGATGTCCTGTTCGAGGGTGAGACGGCTTAGCCGAATGGTTAGTCGATAGCAATCACGATTTTGCCGAAATGCGCGTCGGCCATCATACGTTGTAATGCTTCTGGGTACGTGCTGAGGGGGTAAACGCTATCGACAACAGGAACGATCTTGCCGCTGAAAATGAGGCTAGATGTCTTGTGGCAGTCTTCCATATTGCCCATGGTGCTGCCGATGATGCGCAGCTGGCGGCCAAAGACCAGATTGACAGGCGTTTCAGCTTTGTAGCCGCTGGTGCCGCCCACCGTCAGCAAGCGACCCTGCCGACCCAGACAGCGCAAACTGCTCTCCCAGGTGGCGGCGCCGACATTGTCCACCACCACATCCACTCCTTGTCGGCCGGATTGCTGCCAGACGGCCCGGCCCCAATCGGGGTTCGCGGTGCGGTTGTGCACCCAGTCAGCGCCGAGAGCGAGCATGTTCTGGGCTTTGTCGGCATCGCCAGCAATCACCCATACTACCGCCCCAGCCAGCTTGGCGATCTGGATGGAGGCGATATTGACTCCGCCGCCCGCGCCCACCACCAGAACTGTCTCACCCGGCCGCAGTCCGCCGTCCTCGATCAGGCTGCGCCAGGCCGTCAGGTAGACGAGGCTGGAAGCAGCGGCCAGTTTGAGATCGAAGCCATCCGGCACCGCCACCAGGTTGCGGGCGGGGACGCACAGATATTCGGCGCAGGCGCCACGCACGTGCTCGCCGATGATGGCGAAGTTCTCGCACAGATGATGGTCGCCACGTAGACAATAGCGACAGCGACCACAAAACAGGGTGGGGTTGCCGCTGACGCGCTGGCCAACTTGCCAGCCACTCACCCTTTCGCCCACGGCCGCAATCTCTCCGGCAAAATCGGAGCCAGGGACGTGCGGCATCTCCAGGTCGAGGCCCTTCCAGCCGCGACGCACGAAGTCGTCCAGCCGGTTCAGGGCCGAGTAGCGTACGCGGACGAGCACATCGTCCGGGCCGATGGCCGGGATGGGCAGGTCATCGACGAGTTCGTAGTTGAATTCGGGGCTGTGCTGACGGAAGATGATGGCGCGCATCGTTACCTCAATCCAAGCTCATTGCGCGCGATCACCATGCGCTGAATTTCGCTTGTGCCTTCATAAATTTCGGTGATTTTGGCATCGCGGAAGTAGCGCTCGATGGGCAGTTCCTTCGAGTAGCCCATGCCGCCGTGGATCTGCACCGCCTGGTGGGTGACGAACATAGCGGTCTCAGAGGCAAAGAGCTTGGCCATCGCTGCCTCGGTGGTGTAGCGCCCACCGCTCTTCTTGGTTGCGGTCTTGGCGAGGGCCGCCTGATAGATCAACAGACGGCTGGCCTCGATCCGGCACTTCATATCGGCGATCTTCTGTTGGATCATCTGGAAAGCGCCGATGGGTTGGCCGAATGCCTCGCGCTCGCGCGCGTATTGCAGGCTGGCTTCATAGGCGGCCTCGGCTACGCCCAGCGCCTGCGAGGCGATGCCGATGCGCCCGGCGTCGAGCACGGTCATGGCGATGCGGAAGCCGTCGCCCGGCTTGCCCAGCAGATTGGCGGCCGGGCATTTGTAATCCTCGAACATGATCTCGCAGGTGGCGGAGGCGCGGATGCCCAGTTTCGGCTCGACCTTGCCGCGCACGAAACCTGGCAAGTTGGCGTCGATCAGAAAGGCGGAGATGCCCTTGTGCTTGGGGCGGGTGTCGGGGTCGGTCTTGGCAAATAGCACCAGGCGGTCGGCCACCGGGCCGGACGTGATCCACGATTTACGGCCATTGATCAGATAGTAGCTGCCATCGGCGCTCAACTCGGCGCGGGTGCGCATGGTGCCAGCATCAGAACCAGACATCGGCTCGGTGAGGGCGTAGGCGCCGATCTGTTTGCCGCTGGCAATGGGCGTGAGCCAGGCTTTTTTCTGTTCTTCGCTGCCGAATGTGAGGATGCCGTGGCAATAAAGTGAGTTGTTCACCGACATGATGGTGGAGGTGGCGACATCGGCTTTGGCGATTTCCTCCATCGCCAGGACGTAAGCGATGGTGTCCATGCTGGCGCCGCCGTATTCCTCCGGCACTTCGATGCCCATCAGCCCCAACTCGCCCATCTTTTTGACGATGGGGGCCGGGAATTCGCCGGTTTGGTCGTAATGCTCGGCAACAGGGGCGATCTCTTTCTGGGCGAAATCACGAGCAGCGTCACGGATCATGACATGCTCTTCGCTGAGATGAAGGTCCATGGTTGTACTCTCTTTGTTTGGGCTGGTTCGTGGGAAGGCTTGGTTTGAAAATTTGTGTAGCAATGTGCGGCAATGTAATTGCGCGGGCAGTGTTTACGCGAATGGCATCATTTCGACGACGACGCGCAGGCGCCGATAGGTTTCGGCCAACCATTCGGGGAGGACGCGAGTCTCAGCCACAATCGGCATGAAGTTGGTGTCGCCATACCAGCGAGGGACGACGTGGATGTGGAGGTGGGAGGCTAGTCCAGCGCCGGCAGCCCTGCCCAAATTGAGGCCCATGTTGAAGCCCTGGGGTTGGAGGGCGCTATCGAGCACGATCTTGCTGTAGGCCGCGAGTTTGATCAGTTCCAACTGGGTCGCCTCATCCAACGCTTCCAGGTCGGCGACGTGGGCGTTCGGCAAGATCATGAGGTGCCCGTTGTTGTAGGGGTAACGATTGAGGATGATGAATGAGCGTGGCGCCCGCAACAAAATTAAGTTTTCGGGGTCATGGCCAGGCTCTTGCAGCAAATAGTCGCAAAAGGGGCAATCGACGGCTTTGGGATTCACAACATACTCTCTTCGCCAAGGGGTGTAGAGGTGGTCCATTGTGCCTTGTTAACAAAATATTGGAAATTCGTATAAATCACCAAGATTGCATAGCGGTCTGCACTGCCGTATCTACGTTAGCTACACCGGAAAGGACATCGACCATGGCGCGATGGAGACTGCGCGTGAAGGCGGCGTCGGCAATCCACGCGGGCTGGGAAGTAGCGCTCTCAAGGGCTTCGGCAGCGAAGGTGGTGTAACTGTCAGGAGGCCAGATAGCCAGGGCAGATCGTCGCGCCGGCAAGCGATGAGCAGCCAAACCCCACTTGGCCAGAAAATCGGGGGTGGTCAGTTGCTCGATCAGTTGGGCGCTGAGGGCTTGGCGTTGCTCGTCGGCGGTGACGATGGCGTAGACCCAGCCGCGCCCGATGTAGCGCGGCCGGCCATCGGCAGTGGGAAGAGGGCCAAAGCGAAGCAGGGTGGCATGGTCGCGGTCGGTCAGCCAAAGAGTGGAGGTGGTGTCGGCCAGGGTGACAGCGCCTTGCACGATGCGCGGCCAAGTGTCGGCAGCGGTAGCAGCCTGGGTGACGCTGCTATCGACCAAACCGCTGGCGCGGGCGGTTTGGTAAAAAGTCAGGGCGCGACGTAAGGCCCTTTCATTGCGCACCGGTTCTTCACCCGGTGGGACGCTGCTGAGGTAGTGGGTGAGGAGGGCGTCGGGCAAAATGCCTTCTGGCCCGGCAGCAGGGAAGGCATAGGTCGCGCGAGCGTCGAGAATGATCGGCCAGCTAATTGGTGGATCGGTGAGGCCCGATGGTTGAAAGGCAAGGTGCTCGAACCAGACGGTAAAAGGAACGGCAAACCACCCTTGGTCGGTGCGAATGGCGCCCTGGAGAAAGAGATTGAAGTCGTCTAGCAGACGGGGATCGACGAGCGTATCCAGGGGTTGGAGTAAACCTTTGTTGGCAGCAATCGCGATATCAGGGAGGGGTAGAGCAATGATATCGGGGAGGGTGGCGGGGGCGGCAGGTTGGCTGGCAATCAGGAAATCCAGCAGGCCACCTTCGCCCTCCGGCAACTTCCTGATGACCTCGATGGTAACGCCGTGGGTGCTGCCAAAGCTGTCAAGAGTCTGTTGCAAGAGAGTAGTGGCTTGGTCGTCCGCCTCGATCATCCAGTCAGGAAGCCAGAGGACGAGGTTCGTTGGCTGGGAGGGCGTTGGCAGGGGCGGCGCCGGTGTTGTCGTGGGGGTGGGGGAGGGCGCCGGCGCTGGGGACGGTGTGGGCGTAGTGCAAGCTGTCAGAAAGCCAGCGCAAGTCGCCAAAGAGACCAGAAGCAGGGTTACGACCAGGAAGGCAGAACGCATGCGCTCATTATACCTGTTGGTAGGGAAAGCGACGAACTTTCGGGCTGTTCCTGGCGTGAAACGTGATGCGTAAAACGTGATGCGGTGAATTAGAGCAAAAGCTGGTGGAGCGTCTCAGCCTTTCATGGCTTATGTTTCGGTAAGACGCCGCTTCGTTTCTACACGACTGTAGTGGTATAGTTCGCACGGTATGGTTAACCCTGGAGTTGCCTGTTGACTGTTATGATGACAGGCAACTGAACTGATTGGGAGTTGCTTTTATGTCCACCCTCTTGCTTTCTCCTGGCCCACTTGTCGGTAGCGTCAGTGTGCCAGCCGACAAATCCATCACTCATCGCGCCTTGCTCTTCGGCGCCATCGCCGAGGGGGTGAGCCGCGTGCGGAACTATCTGGATGGTGGGGATTGCCGCGCCACGCTGGGGGTGGTGCGGATGTTGGGTGTCGAGGTCGAGGAGCCGGCTGCAGGTGAATGGCTGATCCACGGGCGGGGATTGTATGGGCTGCAAGAACCGGAGGAGGCCCTGGATTGCGTGAATAGTGGCACCACCGCGCGTTTGCTGACAGGCTTGTTGGCCGGGCAGCGTTTTCACAGCGTTTTGGTGGGCAGCCCGCAATTGCGAAAACGGCCGATGGGCCGTGTGGTGGAGCCGCTGCGACTGATGGGTGCCGACATCGGCGGGCGGCAAAATGGACGACTGTTGCCCCTTAGCATCCGTGGCCGCGAGTTGCAGGGCCTGGATTATACGATGCCGGTGGCCAGCGCACAGGTGAAATCCAGCTTGTTGTTGGCCGGCCTCTATGCCAGAGGACTGGTGGTGGTGCGGGAACCCGGCCCCGCGCGCGACCACACCGAGCGCATGTTGGCGGCGATGGGCGCGCCCATCGTGCGGCATGGCCCGTTGGTGAGCGCCGAAGCGCCGCAGGCCCCCCTCCAACCCTTCGACCTGATCGTTCCTGGCGATTTTTCGTCCGCCGCCTTTCTGCTCGCCGCCGGCGCTTGCGTCTCCGGCAGCCACGTGACCATCACCGGCGTTGGGGTGAATCCCACGCGCCGGGGCTTGCTGGATGCACTGATCGAGATGGGCGCCGACGTTGCCCTGGATAATTGGGGCGAGAGCGGTGGCGAGCCGACCGGCGATCTCCACATCCGCCCGACATCGCTGACCGCGATCACGCTGGGCGGCGACGCCATCCCCACCCTCATCGATGAGCTGCCCGTGTTCGCCGTGCTGGCCACGCAGGCGCACGGCACAACAATTGTGAAGGATGCCGCCGAACTGCGCGTCAAAGAGACCGACCGCATCGCCACCACGGTCGCGGAATTGCGCAAGCTGGGCGCGCAGATCGAGGCCACGCCCGATGGCTTCATCGTCACCGGCCCCGCGCGCTTACAAAGCGCCCGCGTCCATTCGCACGGCGATCATCGCCTGGCGATGGCATTGGCGATCGCCGGCCTGCTGGCCGAGGGCGCCACCGCCATCGAGAACGTGGAGTGCGTTTCCGATTCGTTCCCTGGCTTCGAGCACGTGCTGGCGCGGCTGGGCGCGCGGCTGAACTGATCCGCCCATGCTCCTCACCGGCCTCCTCGGCTGGCCTGTCAGCCATTCCCGCTCCCCCGCCATGCACAATGCCGCCTTCCAGGCCGCCGGCGTTGATGGCGTCTACCTGCCTCTGCCCGTCTCGCCCGACCGGATCGAGGCAGCCGTGCGAGGCTTGGTCGCACTCGGCTTTGGCGGGGCCAATGTCACAATCCCGCACAAACAGGCCGTCATCCCCTTCCTGGACGAACTCAGCCCGGCGGCGCGGGCCATCGGCGCGGTCAACACCATCGTCGTCCGCGCAGACGGCAGCCTCTTCGGCGACAATACCGACGCCCCCGGTTTTCTGGCCGACCTGAGCGCACAAGGCATTCGCTTGTCGGATCTGGTCACTGGCGGCGCGCTCATCTTCGGCGCCGGTGGCTCTGGCCGCGCCATCGTCTACGCCCTCGCCACCGCTGGCATCCCCATCCTCCTCGCCGCGCGGCGATCTGAGCAAGCCCAACACCTCATCACCGATCTGCTCCCCCACCTCCCATCCTACGCCCAACTGCGCTCATTGCCCCCTGACCCCGCGCCAGACTTCGGCCCCCTGCTTCGCTCCCTCGCCCCCTCGGCGCCGCGCCTCATCGTCAACTGCACGTCCCTCGGCATGACCCCGCGCGTCGACGTTTCGCCCTGGCCAGATGATGTGCCCTTCCGGCGCGACCAAATCGTCTACGACCTGGTGTATAATCCGCCGGAAACCCGGCTGTTAGCGCAAGCGCGCGCTTGTGGCGCCCGCGGGCTGAACGGCCTGGGCATGCTCCTCCACCAGGGCGCTCTGGCCTGGGAACAATGGGTCGGACGCCCCGCTCCGCTCGCCGCCATGAGCGTTGCCCTGCAAGACTTTGGCAGGCCGCTGGCAGCCGAAACGACTTCCGCCCTCTGAACCCACCCTCTGCCCTCCGTCCATGCCCCTCCGTTTCCTCACTGCCGGCGAATCGCACGGCCCCGAACTCACCGCCATCCTCGAAGGCATGCCCGCCGGGTTGACCATCGCCCCTGAGGTCATCGCCCACGAACTGGCCCGGCGCCAGGAAGCCTATGGCGCTGGCGGCCGCATGAAAATCGAACAGGACGCCGCTCAGCTCACCGCCGGCGTCATGAACGGCCAGACCACCGGCGGCCCCATCGCCCTCACGATTGCCAATCGCGACTACAAAAGCTGGGCCACGAAAGACATCAAGCCGATGACGACGCCGCGGCCCGGCCACGCCGACCTGACCGGGGCCATCAAATACGGCTATCAGGAGCTACGCCTGGCGTTGGAGCGAGCCAGCGCGCGCGAGACAGCCGCGCGGGTGGCGATGGGAGCGATCTGCAAACAATATCTCGGCGCCTTCGGCATTCGTGTGCAAGGCTACGTCGTCAGCATCGGCACAGCCGGCGCCACCCTCCCCGCTGAACTACCCTACGAGCGCCGTTTCGAGCTGGCCGAGAGCAACGACTTGCGCTGTCCCGATCTGGAAGCCGTCGAGCGGATGCGCCAGGTTGTGTGGGAGTGTATGCAAGCAAAAGACACGCTGGGCGGCGTCTTCGAGGTGGTGGCGTTGGGCCTGCCGCCCGGCCTGGGCAGCCACGTCCATTGGGATCGACGGCTGGGCGGGCGCTTGTTGGGGGCCGTCGGCTCCATCCATGCTATCAAAGGCGCCGAGATCGGGCCGGCCTTTGCCAACGCTGCGGCCTATGGCAGCGAAGTCCACGACGAAATCTTCCGGGACGAGCAAGGCCGCCTGATCCGCCAGACCAACCGCGCCGGCGGGCTGGAGGGCGGCATCACCACCGGCGAACCGCTGATCGTGCGCGCGGCCATGAAGCCCATCAGCACCACGCTGAACCCCCGTCGCTCCATCAACCTGGCCACCGGCGCAGCGGAACTCACCACCTACGAACGCTCGGACTTCAACGCTGTTCCCCGCGCCGTGGTCGTGGCCGAGGCCATGGTCGCGTTCGTCCTGGCCGACGCCCTGCTGGAAAAGCTGGGCGGCGACTCGCTGGCCGAACAACGCCCTCGCTTCGACGCCCTGCGCCGCGCCCATCTTGACGATGTGCCCATGGACAACGTGAACTGGCGGTTTGGCTATGACCTCTGACAGCGCCGCGGCGCTTCCGCCCAATATCGTCCTCACCGGCTTCATGGGCACGGGTAAAACAGCCGTAGGCCGCGCCGTGGCTGCGCGGTTGCAGCGCCCCTTCGTCGATATGGACGACCTCATCGTCGCCCAGACCGGCATGAGCATCCCCGACCTCTTCGCCCAGCACGGCGAGCAGCATTTTAGGATTTTGGAGTCAGCCCTCGTGCGGCATCTGGCGACCCAGCGCGGCCTGGTGATCGCCACAGGCGGAGGCGCACTGGTGGACGCGACCAATCGGGAATGGATGGCGCTATCGAGCCTGGTCATCTGCCTGGCGGCCAACGTCAGCGCTATCGTCGAACGGGTGAGCAACGATGCCCAGGTGAACGCGGCCAGCCGGCCCTTGTTGGCAGGGACGAATGGCCGCCAGCGCGTGATCGAACTGCTCGAACAGCGCGCCGCCGCCTATGCCGAGATACCTTACCATATCGATACGACCAACCGCAGCGTGGAAGACGTGGCGGCGGAAGTCATCGCCCTGGCAGCAAAAAACTTGGGCGGCGTGCTGCGGCTGCCCGTCACCACACCCGATAGCGACGGCTACGACATCTTGCTGGGTCGGGGCTTGCTGGGCGAACTCCCACGCCTTTTGGACAAGCGCGGGCTGCGCGGGCGCGTGGCCGTGGTCAGCGACGAACGCGTGGCCCCGCACTGGGCCGGACGAATCCAGCAAACCTTGGCCGCAGCCGAGCGACCATTCGCTCTCATCACCTTGCCCGCCGGTGAAAGTCACAAAAATCTGGCGACGATCGCCCGTATCTACGACGAGCTGGTGGCCGCGCACATGGATCGCAGCGGCGTCATCGTGGCCGTGGGCGGCGGCGTCATCGGCGACATGGCCGGTTTCGCCGCGGCCACCTATCTGCGCGGGGTGGCATTCGTGCAAGCCCCGACGACGCTGCTGGCGATGGTGGACGCCTCGGTGGGGGGCAAGGTGGGCGTCGATCTGCCGCAGGGCAAAAATCTGGTGGGCGCCTTCAAACAACCGGCGCTGGTGATCATCGACCCCGACGTGCTCTCCTCTTTACCCGCGTCCGAGTTTCGCCACGGCCTGGCCGAAGTGATCAAACACGGCATCATCGGCGATCCCGACCTCTTTGCTCAACTCGAAGGATCAGGCCCGGAATCCCTGGAATCCTTGCTCGCCCGCGCGCTGCGCGTGAAAATTGCCATTGTCCAGCGCGACCCCTACGAAAAAGGCGAGCGCGCCCATCTGAACCTGGGCCACACCTTCGCCCACGCCTTCGAACAGGTCAGTGGCTACAGCATCCCGCACGGCCAGGCGGTGGCGGCGGGATTGGCGGCCTGCGCCGCCCTGGCCGCGGCCCGCGGCGACTGCGCCCCCGACCTTCCCGCGCGTATCGTCACCGTCCTCGAACGCGTGGGACTGCCCGCGCGCTTTCCCGATCTCGACCCAGCCGCGGTGCTGGCCGCCATGTCCACCGACAAAAAGCGCCAGGCAGGACGGCTGCGCTTCGTCCTACCACACGCCATCGGCCGGGTGGCGTTGCACGACGACGTGACCGCCGAACAGGTGCTGGCCGTGCTGGGCCAGGACTTCGCGCCCTCGTGAGGCCGGATTTTCGTTATGAACACTTTGAAGCATGTGTATCGCCGATTGCAACGTGGCCAGTTCGGCCCCAGGCTGCAAG
This sequence comes from Chloroflexota bacterium, assembly GCA_041918515.1. Taxonomy (GTDB): domain Bacteria; phylum Chloroflexota; class Anaerolineae; order J102; family J102; genus SSF26. The sequence continues at coordinate 66,865 of JAYRVO010000003.1, forward strand.
ACACGACGGCTTTTGCGCCGCAGGCCGCGCCGGGGCCGCTGGTGACGGACGTCTTCGATCACATCAAGACGATGCCGGGCTGGTTCAACATCGATGATTGCGCCCACTTCTATTTGCTGCTCTCGTTACAGTCGCACTACGGCGTGCGCGGCGACGTGCTGGAAATCGGCAGCTATCATGGTCGTTCAACAGCCTTGCTGGCGTACTGCCTGCAGCCGGGCGAGAGGCTTGTCGTGTGCGACGCCTTCGAAAGGGAAACATCCGATCCCTATGCCGACAAACCATCGCCCCAGGAACTGCGCGCGAACATCCGCCGCGTCGTCCCAGCCTTCGATTTCACGATACTTGACATCCACGCCTGCCTGAGCAGCGAACTCAGATTCGGCGACGATGTCCGTTTTCGCTTCATCCATGTCGACGGTGGACATGACAGGGACGTGGTTTGCAGCGATCTGCAACTTTGCCGGAAGCACATTCTCCCCCGCGGCATCGTGGCCGTGGACGATTACCACAATACCAGCTGGCCCGCAGTGACCCAAGCCGTCGATGACTTCCTGGCATCCTGCGACGATTTCGCCGTCCTCGCCGATCTCAACCGCCACGGCGCCATCGGGCGCAAACTCTATCTCGTCAAGCGTCACTGAGCGCACTTCCCGCGATGCTTTCCGCCACCGTCATCATCGCCAACTGGAATGGCGCTCGCCACCTGCGCGTGTGTCTGGACAGCCTGCGCCGCCAAACCCATCCTGATTTCGAGACCATCGTCGTGGACAACGGTTCCACGGATGACTCGTTGGTCATGTTGCAGCGAGAATACCCGGAAGTCCGCGTACTGGCGCTGGACGACAACTACGGCTTCGTCATTGCCAGCAACCGGGGCGCGCAACTCAGCTCGGCAGAGGTGTTGGTCATGCTGAACAACGACACCGAGGCTGAACCCCAGTGGCTGGCTGCGCTCTGCCAGGCACTGGAAGAACACCCGGAGGCCGGCTCCGTCGCCAGCAAAATGCTGCTCTTCGACCGCCGCGAGGTGCTGCACAACACCGGCGACCTACTCGGCCCTGGCTTCATGCCACAAAACCGGGGGGTGTGGGAAGTGGATCGGGGCCAGTACGATGCCCAGACCGAGGTCTTCGGCGCTTGTGGCGGCGCCGCGGCCTATCGGCGGGCGCTGTGGGAGCAGTTGGGCGGCTTCGATGAGCGGCTGTTCATGTATCTGGAAGATGTGGACCTGGCCTGGCGAGCGCAGAAAGCCGGGTGGAAGTGCGTGTTCGCGCCCGAAGCGCGGGTGTACCACCACCTCAGCGCCACCGGCGGCGGCGTGATCGCCAGCTACTACGTCGGGCGCAACACCGTCCTCTTACACCGCTGGCATCTCCGGCGCAGCGACTGGCGACAGCATGGGCGCGCGATCTTGGCCGGGCACGGCAAAATTGTGGGGGATGCTCTACGCGCCTGGCGGGGCGAGGCCGCGCGGGCGCGCTTGTACGGAGTCTGGCACGGTCTGTGGGGAATCACAGGAAAGCGGCATTGAGCGAGCCGCTCGATCTTATTGTCTCTGCCATCTCACCTGGATGACGGCGTCTCCCTGGTTGTTGTAGTATTCAACCCGCAGCAGATGGTCGCCGGCGGTCAACGGCACATCCACGAAATAACCAGTGGGTGTTTGATCGCGCCAGGCGTCGAGCTTGACCACGTTATCGACGAAAAGGCGCACTCCATCCTTTGCGGTTACATAGAAACGATAGGCGCCATCGCTAAAGCGAAAGTTTCCCGTCCATAATACACTGAAGAGGTCGGCGGGGACACTCGCGCCCGGGCTACCCGCGCCCCAATTGAAGTCGATGGCGGGATCGAGCCGCGTCAGGGCGGGCGATCCGCTCAGGTTGGGGTTGGCGTAGTAGAGGCCCGTCCAAGGGCCTTGCGCCGTCGGAGGTGATGGGGGAACGGGGCCGCCGCCAGGGATGCAGAGCTTTTGGCCGCCCTTGATCACGTAAGGGTCAGCGAGATGGTTGGCAGACGCGATCGACGCGACTGTCACACCGAATCTGCGGGCGATGCTGAAGAGCGTGTCACCTTTTTGTACGACGTACCAGGAGCCGCCCGCGCATGGGGGCGGCTGGCAGCCGGGAATCCAGAGTTTTTGGCCCACGCGAATGCGATTCGGATTCGGCAGGTGATTGGCCGCCACGATGTCATCGATGCTCACGCGGTAACGCCGGGCGAGCTTGGCAAGTGTGTCGCCCGGTTGCACCGTATACCAAAAGCCGCTGCAAGCGACAGCGCCCAGCCTCGTTTCGCTTGCTTCGCCTCTGCGCGCGGGTGCGGCCTGCGCGGTATCAGGCCAGGCTGCCAGCGCCAACAAAAACACCGACGCAGCCAGCAACCAAGACAGACGCAAGAGGTGTTTCGGCATCGCAAATCCTTTGGGGAGACTTCGGAGGTCTTACACCCCAGCTAATCGAGAATATACCAGAAACCGTCGAGAGCAATCTACATCGCTATTATAGCAAGACGATGGCGCTATCTCAAACCCTCTGGTTTGCGCCGGGCGCGCTCGATTGGCTCCCCGCCACCTGCCCACCCGATCTTCCTACCTTGCTCCGCCCGCGCCAACATTGTATCCTATTCCCATCTGTTCCCTTTTTCTCGAAGGAAATGCGCCATGTTACACCGAACCTTTGTGACCACCACCTCCGGACTCGACCGCCAAAGCCCGGCCATGCGCCTTTTCGAGAAGGCCAAACGCTTTGGCGTCTGGAATCCCAGCGACATCGACTTCGGCCCGGACGCCCGTGATTGGCAGCGCCTGGCTGCGGCTGAACGCGACATCCTCCTGCGCCTGACTGCGCTCTTTCAGGCCGGCGAAGAGGCCGTCACCCTCGACCTGCTGCCACTCATCCGCGTGATCGCCGAGGAAGGCCGCGTGGAAGAAGAGATGTATCTGACGACTTTCCTGTGGGAAGAGGCCAAACATACAGACTTTTTCAGCCGCTTTCTGACCGAGGTCGTGCAGGTCAGCTTCGCCGACCTCAGCCGCTACCATTCGCCGAACTATCGCGCCATCGTCTACGAAGCCCTCCCCAAGGCCCTACTCCGTCTCGACGACGACCCCTCGCCAGCCGCGCAAGTCGCAGCTTCCGTCACCTACAATATGCTCGTCGAGGGCGTGCTGGCCGAGACCGGCTACCATGCCTACTTCACGGTGCTCGATCAGCACGGCATCCTTCCCGGCCAGCGCCAGGGCATCCAAAATCTCAAACAAGACGAGTCGCGACACATCGCCTACGGCGTCTTTCTCCTCTCGCGCTTGCTGGCCGAGGACCCTTCGTTGTGGTCGGTCATCGAAGACGAGATGAACGATTTGCTGGTCCCGGCCCTCGGCGTCATCACCGACGCCTTCGATGCCTATGACCCCGTCCCCTTTGGCCTCAGCGAGGACACCTTCATCGATTACGCCACGAGCCAGTTCGACAAACGGATGCAGAGGTTAGAGAAAGCGCGGGGGGCTTCGCTGGAGGAAATCTACCGCGTGACGCAAGCCATCATCGATCAGAACGATGCTTGACCTGGGCCTGGCGTTCTCGCCATCCCTGCCACAGCGCAACCCCCAGCCCCACGGCAATGAGCGCCACCACCAGGTAGAATTGGTCGTGCATCGCCTGCACGATGGCATCGGATTTGGCCTGGGTCACGTCCACAGCGCGCCCGGCATGAACTTGAAGCCGGCTGGCGAAGAAAGCGCCCAATAGCGCGATGCCAGTTAGCTGGCCGAGTGTACGCGTCATGCTGAGGATGCCAGAAGCGACGCCCAGGCGATTGCGCGGGGCTGTACTCATGATGGCGGTGTTGTTGGGACTCTGGAAGATGCCCATGCCCATGCCCACCGGCCAGAGGAAGAGAACGAAGCTCAAAGGCGTGCTGGTCGTGCTCAAACGGGTCAGAGTGAGATAGCCGGTGAGGATGAGCGCCAATCCCACCAGGCTGACGGGGCGCGTACCGCTGCGGTCGGAAAGGCTGCCAGAGAGGGGGCCGAGAATGGCCAGCACCACCGGCACCACTGCCATCAGCAGGCCCACCTGTTGCTGGGGCAGCCTCATCACCAGTTGCAGATAGAAGGGCAGGAGCAGCACCGCACCAGCAATGGCCACGAACGTCAGGAAGCCGGTGAAGAGATTGAGGCTGAAGCTGGCGTCGCGGAACAGCGAGAAATCGATCATGGGATAAGTCACACGCTTCTCGGTCCGCACGAAGGCAAACAAGGCGATCAAGAAGATCGCCAGCAGGATCAATACCGGCGTCGAGAGGAGACCGAGCCGTTGGGTCGCGCTCATTGCCAGGGCAAAGGCCAACGCGGCGGCGCCGATCAGCAGGCCGCCCAAATAGTCGAACGTCTCGGCGCGGCGAGTTGGTTGCAGCGGCGGCACGAACGCCAGCACGAACGCCAGCGAAACGAGGCCGATGGGCAGATTGACGAAGAAAATCCAGCGCCAACTGAGGGTTTGCAGGATCAGGCCACCCAGAGCCGGCCCGGCGGGGATGCCCAACGAGATGATGCCGCCAGAGATGCCGATGGCCTTGCCACGCTCACGCGCGGGCCAGGTCTCAGCCACAATCGCCACGCCCAATGCCAGCATCATCGCCGCACCCACCGCCTGGAGAAACCGAAAGCCGATGAGCCAGTAGATGCCTGGCGCCAGACCACAAAGGGCCGATCCGACCACGAAAATCACCAGCCCGACCACGAAAACTCGTTTCTTGCCGACCATATCGCCCAGGCGTCCCATGCTGAGCATCAGCACCGTCAATCCCACCAGGAACGAGATCGCCACCCACTGCACCGTGGCGAAATCGGTATGCAACTCGGTCGTCAGGCTGGGTAAGGCAACGTTGACAATGGAGCCGTCGATGGCGCCCATGAATAAAGATAGCCCAATCGCCACCAGAATGAGCCACTTGTGAGGATGATGCTCATCGGCCGGCTGAGAAGGCGCTGTTGGGGCTAGGGTCATGGCAGCATCATCCTCCCGCCTTCTTTGCCTTGTATCCCAACTCAGTCAGGATGGTCACGATGCGATCACGGTGGTCGCCCTGAATCTCGATATCGCCTTCTTTCACGGCGCCGCCCGTCCCCAGTTTTTGTTGCAGCAGCTTCAGCAAATCCTTTTTGCCGTCGGGATGGCTTTGCACACCCTTGATCACTGATACCGATTTGCCCCCGCGCCCCTTGCGCTCCAAATACACCCGCACCGGTTCGGTTGGAGCGGCCGTTGTTGCAGCCGGCGTTTGCAGACGCCCTGGTCGTTCCGGTTTTGGCTCCGGATCCGTGGAGTAGACGAGACGCGAGTTGGACGAAGGCATGGTGGGCTGAAGTCATGTTGTCGGGGGCGTGCTCTTCACCAACACCTTCCACGTCCCCCGCTGCACGCGCGTCCCTTCCTGGTTCAAGATCTCGACCTTGAATGTGACATAGCCGCCGCCCAGGCGGGGCATATCTTTCTTCTCAGCGATCGTAGCGCGCATACGCACTGTATCGCCGATCTTCACCGCCGCCCGGAACTCCCACTCCAGGCCCATGAACGCCATGACCGTGTCTTCCATGAACCCCAGCCGCGTGGCCAGGCCCGTCGCCACCGAAAGCACCAGCAGGCCATGGGCGATGCGCTCACCGATCATCTGACTCTTGCTGTACTCGGCGTCGGTGTGGATCTGGTTCCAATCGCCAGAGAGCATGGCGAATTGCACGATGTCTGCTTCGGTAATGGTGCGACCGACGCTCTCGACGCTGGCATCGATCTCGAATTCTTCGTAATAAAGGCCGCGGGGCCGACTAAGTTGGGTCACAGGTTATGCTCCGAAAATGACAAAGGTGTGCGCGATTCTACCTTTCGGCTCCTGGCATTGTCAATCCAGCTTGAGAGCGAGTTTCGACTGTGCTACAATCCCTTTTGTTCTGACCCTGAGAGTGATTCTTTTTTGCCCCGTTCTTATCCTGACCATGCGCCTCATCGAGCAACTGGCCACATTGCAAACCGTCGATTCTACTCTGGACGCCGACCGTCACCGGTACGCCGAAATTCAGGCCGCCCTGCACGAGCCAGCGAGTTTAGCCGCCGCGCGTGCTGCTCGCGAACAAGCGGTCGCACAATTGAACCATTGGCGCCGTGAGCGCCAGCAGCGCGAAACGGCCGTCAGCGATCAGCAAGCCCGCATTCAGGCCCAAGAAAAACAACTCTACGGCAACAGGGTCAAGGACGCCCGCGAGCAGGTAGCGCTCCAGCAAAACGTAGAAATGCTCAAACGGCAGTTGACACGCCTGGAGGAAGCCGCCCTGGAATCTATCCTGGAATTGGAACAGGCAGAAGTGACGCTCGCGCGCGCCGAAAGCCTCCTGGCCATCGAGACTGCGTCCTGGCAGAAGGAGCAGGCCGCCTTGCAATCCGAGCGGGAAGCCCTCATCGCCCGCGCCCGCCAGACCAAAACCCAGCGCGATGCTGTCGCCGCCAAGCTCATCCCTGACCTGTTGAAGCGTTACGAGACCCTGCGCCAGAAGCACGGGGGGATAGCAGTTGCCAAAATCCACGGTTCCAACTGTGGCGTTTGTGGCGCGGCGATTCCCACCTCCGTCCGCCAACAGGCGCATGGCGACGCCCTGGCGCCCTGCCCCATCTGCGGGCGACTTCTGTACAGTTAGATGGCAGCCGGGGATGGATTGGTGGGGGAGCGGGAGAACGCCATCACAATGAAGCCCCATCTCGTTGTCAACGGTTGGTTCTGGGGTCAGACCACGACCGGTTCTGGCCAGTATCTGCATGGCCTGCTCGACCATCTCCCCAGCGCCCTCCCTGATTGGCAGATCACCCTGCTACTTCCGGCTGCGACAAGAAACCCACCGGCGGCACAGCCCCCGTCCTTCACTCAGGACAAGCCCTGCCGCTTACAACTCGCCCCCCTCCCCCGTCTTGCGCGCGGCCCTCGCCTGTTCAAACTCATTTGGGAACAAGTCACCTTTCCGGCCTGGCGCCGGCGCCTGAACGCCGACGTCGCCTTCATCCCCTACTGGGGTTCCCCCTGGCGCACACGCGGTGCGGTCGTCGTCACCATCCACGATCTCATCCCCTTGCTGCTGGATGACTACGCCACCAAATCCACCGCCCGCGCCTACACCTGGCTGGTGGCCCAAAGCGCCCGCCGCGCGGCCGCCGTGCTCACGGTCAGCCAATCCGCCCGCGCCGACATCGTGCGCCATCTGCGCATCCCTGCCGAGCGCGTGATCGTGACCTACGAGAGCCTGGGCGCTCCCCACGCGCGGGTGACCAACTCCGCTGAGTTGGAGCGCGTGCGCCGGGTGTACGATCTCCCCCCGCGCTACCTGCTCTATCTGGGCGGCTTCGACCCGCGCAAAAACGTGCCTCTGCTGCTCCGCGCCTACGCCCGAACGCACCAAAAACGGCCCGAACTCCCGCCCCTGCTGATCGCCGGCAAACTGCCCGACCCCGGCGCCAGTTGGTTCACCGACCCCCGCCCACTCGTCGCCAGCCTCGACCTGACTGGCGCCGTCCGCACCCTCGGCTTCGTCCCCGACGGCGACAAACCCGCGCTCTACACCCTGGCCGACCTCTTCCTGTTCCCTTCTCGCTACGAAGGCTTCGGTCTGCCCCCTTTGGAAGCGATGGCTTGCGGCGTCCCTGCCCTCGTCAGCGACAGCAGCTCCCTGCCCGAAGTGGTGGGCGGCACGCTCCCACCCGTGGCAGTGAACGACGAGGCGGCCTGGGCCGAGGCCATCCTCGCCGCCCTCGACCATCCGCCCAATCCCGCCCACCTGCTGGCCCAGGCCGCCCATTTCCGTTGGGAAGACGCCGCCGCGAAGACGGCGGCGGTGATCGAAAGCCTGGCAGACGTGTAGGATACGGCCGGCAAGAAAAAAATTGGGGAAGAGACGCCGCATGTTTGGCTTGCTGCGCTCTCTACTTGGCGCAAACAGCGATTGCGTCTACAATCGCGTCTGTACGTCGCCCTCTTTTCTCGCTCTGCCGCCTGAGATTTTCCATGCTTCTCTGCACCGACATCGCCAACAGCGATATCACCCTGGGCCTTTTCAGCGGCCAGCGCTTGCTCGCGACCTGGCGGCTGGCAGCGGATGCCAGCCGAACAGAGGATGAGTATGGCCTGCAGGTGGAGGCGTTGTTAGCCAAGCGCGGCGCCTACATCTCCGAACTAGAAGGTGTCGTCATCGCCAGTGTGGCGCCAGCGCTGACGCCGATCTGGCAGGCGGTGAGCAAGGCTTTGCTCGGCGCGGAGCCGCTGGTGGTGGGGGCGGGCGTCAAGACGGGGCTGCGCATCCGCACGGAAGCGCCCCGCCAATTGGGCGCCGACCGGGTGGCCAACGCCGTGGCCGCGAAGGCGTTGTTGGGCGGCCCGGTGTGCGTTGTCGATTTCGGAACAGCGACGACGTTCGACGCCCTGGCTGCCAACGGTGATTATCTCGGTCACGCCATCGCGCCGGGCCTGACCATGGCGGCGACGGCGTTGAGCGCGGGCACGGCGCAACTCCCGGAGGTCGCCCTCATCCGTCCGCAGCAAGCCATCGGGCGCAACACCGTGGAGAGCGTGCAAGCCGGGCTGATCTACGGTTTCGTGGGCCTGGTAGAGGGTTTGGTTGGTCGCTTCCAGGCCGTGTTGGGCGAGGGGACGCACGTAATCGCCACGGGGCAGCACGCTGATCTCATCGCTGCCGAGACGCGAGTGATCGAGCGGGTGGAACCGTGGCTCACGCTGGAGGGGCTGCGGTTGATCTGGGAGATGAACCGGTGATACACTGACCTTTGCGGGGCCTTAGCTCAACAGGTTAGAGCAGCGGTCTCATAAACCGCCGGTCCTCGGTTCGAACCCGAGAGGCCCCACTATTTCTTTCTATCCTTTGGAATCACCCCAAACTCCTTCAACCACTCCGTCACTTCGCTCTTGGGCAGCTTAGGTTCGGTGGGGGGACGTTGGGGGCGGGGGGCGGGACGGCGACGGGGGTTGGTCAGACGTTCGAGAAAGGCGGCGGCGCTCAGCACTTCGGCGCCCAAGCCTTCACTATCTCGGCGTAGCTTGGCGTCGTTGGTGACGACGACCGCCTGATCCGGGGCCTTGTGCTTGCGCACCCGCTCCCGGATCACTGCGTCCGCCTCGCCCCGCTGCTGGGCAACGAAGACGACGCTGACGTCGCCGCCCGAAAGCTGCACCGAAAAGCCACCGGGGATGCCGCCGTCGAAAATGACGGTCATGGACTGCTTCAGTACTGGCTGGCGAGCGCGCAGATAGGCCACCAGCCGCTGTTCGTCGTCGTCCTGGCTCAGACTGATATCGGGGATCAGGCCGCTGCCGATAAGGTTGTGGCCGTCGATGAAGTACATGGGGAGGGGTGAAAAGGTGACACGGTGACAAGGTGACAAGGTGAAACAATCAACAGTCAACAGTCAACCTGCGACTTGCCTACTTGCCTACTTGTCTACTCGCCTACTTGTTTCCTTATCTGCTTACCCACGCAAATGCCACTCTAGCACGCTCTCCGGCTTGAGATTGTCGATCTGGAGATACCATTGGGCGGCATCGAGCAGAGCCTGCTGCGGGATGAGACCGATCAGTTCGGCGCTTTGGATGCCAGCGCCGTAGCGAGCGGCCTCGCGGCGCACCATCTCGGTGACCCGCGCCAGGGGCGTCCTCGTGTAGTCGAGAAAGTTCATCGAGACCTGCGCCCGGCCTTCTACCAGCACGCCCATCGCCTGCAGATGGCGCATACCGCCCGTAGAATGGCGAACGGCCTTGGCGATGGCTTTGGCGATCTCGACATCGGCGGTGGTCAGATAGATATTGTAGGCGATGAGGAATTGACGGGCGCCGATGACGGTGGCGCCGGCGGGGCCCAAATGGGCCGGGCCGAAGTCAGGCAGCCGGTCGGGATTACCGGCTTCCAGGTCGGCTTTCAGGCCAGGGTAGTTGCCCTTGCGGATGTCAGCCAGGATCACGCGGTCGGACCGCGCGGCAGCCTCGGCATAGAGATAGGTGGGGATATCGAGTTCGGTGCTGACGCGCTGGGCCAGGGCGCGGGCCAAATCCGCGCATTCGGCCATGGTGATGCCGCTGATGGGGACGAAGGGCACGACATCGGTGGCGCCGATGCAAGGATGTTCGCCTTCGTGAACGGTCATGTCGATGAGTTCAGCGGCTTTGGCAATGCCCCGAAACAGCGCCTCGCTGACGGCGCCGGGCGCGCCAACCATGGTCACCACGCTACGATTGTGATCGGCGTCAGAGGAATAGTCGATGACGCGTGCGCCTTCGACGCTGCTATAAGCGGCGACGATAGCCTGGATGATGTCGGAGCGGCGGCCTTCGGAGAAATTAGGGACGGATTCGACGATGGCGGGCATGAGAGGTATTGATCAATTGATCGGGATGGGGGGAGGTTGGCGCTTTTTGTCGTCAGGGATATGTGGGCGGGGGGTGAGGGGGAAATTGTAGCACAAAGGGGTTGGCGGGAGGGGGCAGGGAATGGGTCATTTCACCCATGAACAATTGGGGGATCAAGATGGGTGCTTCCCCCGATGGAAACCCGCCCCTGGCGGCGCGACACTATGAACAACGAACCAGTTCTTCACCTTCTAATTTCTACCCTCTGCAATAGGAGGTTCCCATGTACGAAATCGATCTTATCGGATTTGTGACGTTGATGAGCTACATGCTTGTCCGTCTGGCTGTGCCGGTCTTGTTGATGGTGCTCATGAGCAAGGGTCTGCGGCTTATCGTTCCACAGACGCCCTGAACAAATCGTTGCAGCATTCTACATGATTGCCATCGGAGGCCACTCATGTCCATTGTCCCCATCCGTTTCTCTCGCAGCATCGTCAAGGTCGTTATGGTCAGCGCCCTGGCGATGCTGCTTTGTGTATTCGTGGCCGGCGTTGCTGTCGCCGCGCAAGGCCAGCCGGGCAGCGAGCAGTGCGTCGAATGCCACTGGCCGGAAACCGAATCCTGGCAAGCATCGCCCCACGCCACCCAAAAAGTGACCTGCGAGACCTGTCATGGCCCTTATGTGCCCGATCACCCTGAACAGGGCGTCATGCAGATCCAGGCCGATAGCAAGATCTGCATGAGTTGCCACGAGGACACCGCGGCGCAGTGGCGCAGCAGCCAGCACGCCCAAAAGAACGTTGTCTGCACGGGATGCCATGTTTCGCATTCGCAAGACACCCGACTGAGTAGTGAGATATTGTGCGGCTCCTGCCACACGGAGGAGATTCAGAACTTCACGCATACCGCGCACCATGCCAAAGGCGTCACCTGTACCGATTGTCATTCCTCGAAGCCGGAAGGCGATGCCGCGCGGGGGCACCAATTTGCTGCTATCGACTCCAAAGCCTGCATTTCGTGTCATGCCCAGACCATCCACGAGGAACTGGGCCGCGCCAACCAGGAAGCCCAGATGCAACTGACGACGCTCCAAACGACTAGCGAGGATTTGGCAACCAGACTCGACGCCATGAACCGCCAGAATCGTTCGCTCAAGGCGATCTCCGTAGTGAGCCTGGGCGTGGGCATTGGCATCGGCGCCGTCTTTGGCGTCATCTTCGTACTCGGTATTTTCTACTTCAATCGGCGAGGAAAGCCCTCATGAGTCCACTATCCACTTCTATCAGCCGTCGAGACTTTTTACAGAAAGCGGGCGCCACCGCTGCCCTGGTCGGGCTTGCCTCGGTATTCGGGTTTGATCAGGCCGAAGCAGCAAGCGGCGAAACCGCAGATGACAAGGCATGGGGCGTTCTCATCGATCTCACTCGCTGCACTGGTTGCAATTCTTGCGCCCTGGCCTGCAAAGAAAGCAACAAGTTACCCAATCCTGAACGCGAACCCGATCGCCTGAGCAGCGACTCCTACAGCTTTGTCGATAAACGCCAGGCGATTACACCCATCGGCGGACGCGAAGAGATGTTCGTCAAACGCCAATGTATGCACTGCCTGCACCCCGGCTGCGCCTCTGCCTGCACCGTCGGTGCGCTGCGCAAGACGCCGGAAGGCCCTGTAGTCTACGACGCCGGCAAATGCATCGGCTGCCGCTATTGCCAATACGCCTGCCCCTTCAGCGTTCCTTCCTACGACTGGCAGAACCCACTGGGCCTCATCCACAAATGCCAGATGTGCAAAGAGCGGCTGGCCAGCGGCGACCAACCCGCCTGCAGTGCAGCTTGTCCCACAGGCGCCGTGCAATTTGGACGCCGCAAAGACCTCTTGGCTCAGGCTCATGCCCGCATCGAATCCAGCCCCGACCGCTATGTCAACCATGTCTATGGCGAGCACGAAATCGGCGGCACCTCGATGCTCTACCTTTCGGAAGTCCCCTTCACTGAACTCGGCTTCCCCGAACTGTCCGACCAGACCGTCTCGCACTACGCCGAACCTGTCATGACCAAAACCCCCTTCGTCGCCCTCACCGTTGCTACGGTCGCCACCGGCCTGCACTTTGGCATGAAGCGCCGCGCCGAACATCTTGACATACATGACGAAGCCCAACACCACGACACAATGCACTCGGAGACCCTATGACCGCCCACACTCCTTCCCTACGCCTGCGTTCGCTACGGGGCGGCCCTTCTCTGGTTCGGCGCCTGCAGCAGCTATTCCCTATTACGATCGTGAGCCGTGACCTAATCGTGGTCGGCGTACTCGGATTTCTCACTATGATCGGCGTTTTGGCCGGCATCGCCCGCTTGTTCCTCGGCCTCGGCCCCACCACCAACCTCAACGACACCTACTCATGGGGCATCTGGATCGGCTTCGACTTCCTCCTCATCGCCCTCTCCGGCGCCGGCTTCACGATGGCGGCGGTGGGACACATCCTGCACCTTCCTCGTTTCCACGCCGCTGTGCGCCCAGCCATCCTGGCTGGATTGATGGGCTATGTGGCGGTGCTCCTCCTGCTGGTGCTCGACCTGGGCCGGCCCGACCGTTTCTATCATTTCCTCATCTACATCAACCTCCATTCCCCCCTCTTAGAGATCAGTTGGTGCGTGCTGCTCTACAGCACTGTCTTGGCCATCGAAGTCAGCCCCTACCTCTTCGAGCGCCTGGGCTGGACCTTCCCCATCCGCTGGTTTTACCGGCTGATCACCCCGATCACGATCATCGGCGTCACCCTCTCCTCGCTCCACCAATCCACCCTCGGCACCCTCTACCTGGACATGCCCCACCGCCTGGATGCGCTGTGGTACACGCCCCTCCTGCCGGTGCAGTTCTTCGTCTCCTCGGTGCTGGCCGGCTTGAGCGTGGGAACCCTGGCTTACATCGCGGCCGTACGTGTCAATGACAAGCCAGAGGATAGCAAGGTCGCGCGTGGACTGGGCAAGGGCATCGTTGGCGTCGGGCTGGTCTATCTGGCCCTGAAGTTCGGCGAACTGATCATATCCGGCGAGTGGCCCCGCCTCTTTGCCTTCGAGCAGATGAGTGGTCTGTGGTGGGCCGAAATCGGTCTGGGCGTGATTCTACCGCTCTTCCTCCTCACCCTCCCCGCCACCCGCGCCCGCCCCTTCACCCGTTGGCTGGCCCCCCTACTTGTCATCTTTGGCCTCGGCCTCAATCGCTTCGACGCCACCCTCTTCGCCCAGAAACCCCTGAACGCCGCCTCCTACTCGCCCCACCTGCTGGAATGGTTCTCCACCATCGGCATCGTGGCGCTGGCGGCCCTGGCCTGGTACCTGGCCGCCCGCCTCCTCGTCATCTTCGACAGTAAATTCGAGCATTAGGAACGGACCCAAAATGGACGCCTTCATCGATACCCTCACCATCCTCGGCGTATTCTTCCTGCGCCTGGGCGTCCCCATCCTGCTGGTGATCGGCGTTGGCTATCTCCTGCGCCAGTTGGACGCCCGCTGGGAAGCTGAAGCCTGGGCGCAAAAGGAAGCCCAAACAGCAGCACGGCCCGTCATCCACATCGAAAAACGCCCGGCGCCATCGATCTGGCCATCGCCCACTGCTCTTCCCGCCTCGCTGTCCGGCGTCTTCCCCACCGCCCTGGATGTCTTCGGCCAATCCTGTTGGGAAATGAAGAACTGCGCTCCCTCCACCCGCGAGCAATGCCCTGCCTACCAACAACCAGGCAGCCCTTGTTGGCTGGCCCACCAACAGGCGGAAGGCCAGATTCCAGAGCCTTGTTACAACTGCCACATCTTCGCCGTCACCCAACAACCCATCCAGCCCCAGCTTTTGGAGCTTTGGCACTAACGGATCGCAGCTTTCACACATCGCGCAATGAAAGCAGGCGCGTGCAATGGACGCACGCGCCTGCTTTGTTTTCCATCTTCATCGTTGCCAGCGATAGTTTGTCATCCTGGTGGATTGAACCGCCCAAGACCTTGACCAAGCCGCCCACAAAGAATACCATAGCCTCCATGATTACCACCGTTACCCAGAAAAAGCGATACCGGGTGCGGCTGGATTGGCATTCAACAACTGATTGATCTCGCTTGATCTCGCGCTTCGATTCTCGGCCATGCGCCTCACCGCCGACCTCCACCTCCACTCCCACTACTCCCGCGCCACCAGCCAGGACCTCACCCTCTTCCACCTGGCCAAATGGGCGCAGATCAAAGGCGTGCAGATCGTCGGCACGGGCGATATCGCCCATCCCGGCTGGCTGCAAGAAATGAAAGAGCACCTGGAGCCGGCCGAAGCGGGGCTGTTCCGGCTCAAACCTGAACTGGCGCGGGCGGTCGAGGCCGAAGTCCCGCCCGCCTGCTGCGGCCCAGTCCGCTTCCTGCTGGCGGGCGAGATCAGCAACATCTACAAACGCAGCGGCAAGACCCGCAAAGTCCACCACATCGTCTTCGCCCCCGACCTCGACGCCGTCGCCCGGCTGCAAGCCCGGCTGGAGCGCATCGGCAACATCCGCTCCGACGGCCGCCCCATCCTTGGCCTGCCCTCGCACGACCTCCTGGAAACCCTCCTGGGCGTGGACGAGCGCTGCCACCTCATCCCCGCCCACATCTGGACGCCCTGGTTCGCCCTCCTCGGCTCCATGTCCGGCTACGACTCGGTCGAGGAATGCTTCGGCGACCTCACGCCCCACATCTTCGCCCTTGAAACCGGCCTCTCCTCCGACCCGCCCATGAACTGGCGCGTCTCCGGGATCGATCGCTACACCCTCGTCTCCAACTCCGACGCCCACTCACCCCCCAAACTGGCCCGCGAGGCCACCCTTTTCGACTGCGAACTCTCCTACGACGCCCTCTTCCACGCCCTGCGCACCGGCGATCCCGCCCATTTTCGGGGCACGGTCGAATTCTTCCCCGAAGAAGGCAAATACCACCACGACGGCCATCGCAAATGCGGCATCAACTGGAAACCGGCCAACACCCTGGCCCACGGCGGCCTCTGCTCAGTCTGCGGCAAGCCAGTGACGGTGGGCGTCTATCACCGCGTGGAAACGTTGGCCGACCAGCCCGAAGGCCGAGTCAAGCCCAACGCCCATCCCTACTCCAGTCTCATCCCCCTGCCCGAAATCCTGGGCGAGCTACACGGCGTGGGCGCGGGCAGCAAGATCGTCAGCCAGGCCTACGACCGCCTCCTCGCCAGCCTGGGGCCCGAACTGACCATCCTCCTCGACCTGCCGTTGGAGGCCATCGCCACCGTCGGGGGTGAGCGCTTGGCCGCCGGGATCGGGCGCATGCGCCGCGGCGATATGACCGCCATCGCCGGCTACGACGGCGAATACGGCGTCATCAAACTCTTTGCCGCCGCTCAGATCGATGCCGCCTCGCAGCAACTCGACCTCTTCGATTCATCTGCGCCGCCTCCTGCCCAGTCTCTTCGCGAGCCGCCCCCCAGCCTTCTGCCACAATCACTCCCCACTTCCCACTCCCTCCCCACCGCGCCCCAATTACCAATAACCAATAACCAATTCCCTCTCTCCCCCGCCCAGCGCGCCGCCGTCCTCTGCACCGACCAGCCTCTCATCATCGTCGCTGGCCCCGGTGCCGGCAAAACCCGCACCCTCACCGCCCGCATCGCCCATCTGGTGCAAGAACTGGGCGCGGCTCCGGAAAGCATCCTGGCCATCACCTTCACCAACAAGGCTGCTGAAGAAATGGCCGCGCGGCTGCGTCATCTGCTGGGAGCGGACACGGCCGGGCGGGTTACGATCAGAACCTTCCACGCCTTCGGGGCCATGCTCCTGCACGAATTCGGCGACCGCCTGGGCCTCGCACCCACCTTCGCCATCCTGGGCGATGACGACCGCCTGGCCCTACTCAAGCGCGTCGCCCCCGATCTCGGCCAGCAACAACTCGCCCAGGCCGCCGCCTTCATCTCCACCGCCAAGAACCACCTCCAGACCCCCGACCTCACCCCAGCCGAACTTAGCGATCTCTACCAGACCTACCAAGCCGCCCTGCGCCAGAACCAGGCCGTAGACTTCGACGATCTCGTCCTGCTGCCCGTGCGCCTGCTCGAAACCCACACCGATGTTCGGGAAACGATACACGGACGTTTTCGTTGGCTTTCGGTGGACGAATACCAGGACATCAACCTGGCCCAATACCAGCTGCTCCGGCTCCTGACCGCAGGTGGGGCCAATCTCTGCGTCATCGGCGACCCCGACCAGGCCATCTACGGCTTCCGTGGGGCCGATTATCGCTATTTCCTCCGCTTCGAGCAGGACTACCCCGACGCCCGGCGCTTGCTCCTCGACCAGAACTATCGCTCCACCCAGATCATCCTTGACGCCGCAATCCAGGTCATCAGCCGCAACCCCAACCGCCAGGCGCTGACCATCTTCTCGGAATTCGTCGAGCAAGTGAAGCTCGACGTCCACCCCGCCCCCACCGACAAAGCCGAGGCCGAATTCATCGTCCACCAGATCGAGCAAATGGTGGGCGGCACGAGCCTCTTTTCGCTGGATTCGGCGCGTGCCAGCGGCCACGAATCCGCCCCGCGCAGCTTCGCCGACTTTGCCGTACTCTACCGTCTCTCCGCCCAAAGCCGGGCGCTGGCCGAAGCCTTCGAGCGCTCCGGCATCCCCTACCAGACGGTCGGCCAAACACCGCTGTACGAGTACAAAACCGTGCGCGAGGTCCTGGCCTATCTCTGGCTCCTGCACAATCCCCACTCACAGGTTCACCTCGACCTGATTGCCGGGGCCGGGCGCTCGCTCTCCTTCCAGGCGGAACTGGCAGCCAGCAGATCGGAAATGTCGGCCGCCCAACTGGTCGAGCGCGTCGCCGCCTTTCTTCGCGCCAGCCGCAGTTTGGGCGACGCCGACAGCGTCCGGCTCGAACAACTTACCCGGCGAGCCGCGCCCTTCAGCTCCGACCTGGCGGCCTTTCTGGAAGCGACTGCCCTGCAAAGCGAGACCGACTTCTATGACCCCCGCGCCGACCGCGTGACCCTGATGACCTTGCACGCCTCGAAGGGCTTGGAATTCCCCGTCGTCTTCATCGCCGGCTGCGAGGAGGGCCTGCTGCCCTACGTGCGCGCGGGCGAGCCACCCGATATCGAGGAAGAACGGCGGCTGTTCTACGTGGGCATGACCCGCGCCCACAAGAAGCTCGTGCTCAGCCACGCCCGTACTCGCTTTCTCTTCGGTCAGCGGATGCAGAACCCACCCTCGCGCTACCTCCTCGACATCGCCAGCGCCCTCAAAGACATCCGGGAGATGGAGCGCCGGCCGGAGAAGAAAGAACCGGCGGGGGTGCAGCTCAATCTTTTCTAGCGCCTGTTCTGGTGTTCTGCTATAATGACGATTGTCATACTCCTGAAAGCCCGCTCAGGTTATTGACCCCCAACATGGTTACCACTCAAGTCCTCACGAAGCATCTCGAAACGGTGTTCACCCCGCGCCAGTCTCGCGTTCTGGCCGAGGTCATCACCGATGCCTATAACGACTTAGTCAAGACCGGCGACTTCAACGAGCTGAAGGACATCGTCAAAGATCTGGCAACGACTCAGCAACGCACCGAGGCCAGGTTGGAGGAACTGACTATAGCTCAAGACAGATTGACTGCGGCTCAGGAGCGCACCGAGGCCAGGCTGGAGGAGCTGGTTATAGCTCAAGACAGATTGACCTCGGCTCAGGAGCGCACCGAGGCCAGAATGGGCGAGTTGGCCGCATCCCAGGACAGTCTGACTGCGGCCCAACGGCGCACCGAGGCCAATCTTGCGAAGCTGACGCGAGTTGTAACGGACATGAGCAGCGAACTGGGAACCGTTACACAGAACATGAGCTATTCCCTCGAAAACGAGGCCTATCGTATGCTGCCGGCAGTATTGGCGCGAGATTACGGCATCCACTTGCGCGAGCGCCTTGTGCGCACCGAAATCGAAGGCGTCGAGATCAACTTCTTCGCCCATGGGGAACGTGCGGGAAAGGCGATCTGCCTGATCGGAGAGGTCAAGTTGCGCCTGGACGAACGCAACAAACGTTGGGCGACGCTTCAGAAGCAATTGGAGCGACAGGTGAAAGCCGTTCAGCATCAGCATCCTGATTGCGAAATCGTGCAACTGATCGTCACCCACTTCGCGCGACCGGACATACTGCAAAAGATGCGCGAGCAAGGACTGCTGGTGGTGCAAAGCTTCGAGTGGTAGCCGGACGAGATAGGCGAAAAAGAGGAGGGGGAGCGGGAAGGCCGCCGAGGCAGAGATAATCTCGCGACGGCCAGATTGAACATGAAATGAGCAGCTTTTGGTCTGGAAAGCAGATGGGGGGCGGCATAGACTGTGAGTGTCAGCGGCTTGACTGACTCACCCTGTCTTTTGGAGCCTCGTCATGGCAACTCAGTATGAACGTTTTGCCGGCCTTGCCGCCGTGCTTGCCGGATTGACCGGCCTGCTTTATTCGGTCTCTTTCGTCGTCCTGCAGAACGACCTGCTCAGCGCCCTTTGTTTGCTGGCGGGCGGCTTGCTCTCCCTCGTCGCCTTGGTCGCCTTGTTCAACCGCCTGGCCGAAGCCGACGCCGCCTTCGCCCTGCTGGGGCTGATGCTGGCCGGGGTCAGCGCCTTGGGCGCAGCCATCCACGGGGCTTACGATCTGGCCAATGCCATCCATCCGCCCGCCGAGGTCGCGGGCGCGGCCGGGTTGCCCAATGCCATCGACCCGCGCGGCTTCCTCACCTTCGGCGTCGCCGGGCTGGCCGTGCTGGCGGCTGCCTTCCTGATGGGCCGCGGCGGGCGCTTCCCCAACGCCCTGCGCATCCTGACTTCCGTCCTCGGCCTGCTGCTCATCGTCATCTACCTGGGCAGGTTGATCGTCCTCACACCCACCAGCCCGCTCATCCTTGGCCCGGCTGCTCTCACCGGCTTCATCCTCAACCCGATCTGGTACATCTGGCTGGGTCTGGAATTGCGCAAGGGCTGGAGCAAGGCGGTCGTGGGCCTGGGCGCCACGGCTTGAGATGGAGGCGCACAATGCCGACCGACATCCGCTTCGACCCCGACAAAGTCGCCTATTTCGAGAAGGCGGGCTGGGAAGCGTATTACGACCGTAACTGGTTGCGGGCCTTCTGGCTGATGGTGCAACTCAACCGCGAGGAATTCGCCATGCCCTTGCCCCTGGCCCTGGCCGCGGCCCTGGATGTGGTGCGCGCCTCCATCGCCTTCGCCCCGCTCGATAACGACGTTCCCAAAGCGCAGCATTTCATCACCCGCTACTACGAAAAAGCCGCCCGGCGGGTCAAATTCCAGGCCGACGCCAAGACCGTGGCCGCGTTGGAGATGGATTACTGGCTCGTCCATCGTCGCCTGGCCCTGGCGCGGATCAAAAACCCTGCCGACAGCAACCTCGACCCCTTGATCGAGTCCATCGCCAACCTCCACGCCGCCCTCTTCGCCGCGCCTGCCCCTGCCACCCGCACCTCGGCGGAAGAACGAGCACGCGCCGCCGAAGCCGTGGACCGCATCACCGGCAAACGCTCGACCGATGTCGCGGCTGATTGGCGGCTGGTCGAGGAACACCTACAGCAAGCTTACCGGGCTGTTCAACCCATTCACTGATGCCCAGTCGATCAAGGAGTTCTCGGGGCGGAAACGTGAAACGTGATGCGTGAAATCATTCCGACACTTCTTCACGTTTTCACGCATCACGCTTCATCCCCAAGACTACCATCCAACTCGGCGATCAGTAATTCTTCTCACTTCATTCTTCAGGAGATTTTGACATGGCTGGCGAAACACCCAACCTCTACGAACTGAGCAACACATCCGTCCAAATCACCTACACCCCCGCTGGATTAGCCGGTCTGCCGCGGCTGACTTATAAAGACAAGAAGCAGAACCTTGTCTTCCAGGGCGCCGAAATCCGCTCCACCCCCTCAGACATCGGCGTGCAGATCACGGTCGGCATCGAAACCGTGTTCGATTTCAAAGATGTCGTGCTCACGGTGCTGATCCCGCGCGTTCGCCTGAGCGAGGGCGCCAGCGAGGAAGCGATCCAGACGGTCGCAATCGAGACCACGTTGCGCAGCAGCATTGGTGGGCCTGGCCTGCTCACCGGCCAGATCCAGACCTATCGGGCGCTCAACCTCAAGGGTGCGGCCAGGCTGGTCGATTTCTGATCCACATCTCTAACGCGAATCTTACAATTGGGGGCTTGACAATTATGACGCAGTGCGTCATAATAAAATTACATGATGCGATGCGTCATGAAACGTATCTATCCAAAACATCACGTCCCCAACGCGGGACAGGAGAATTGCAAACATGGTAAGCCCCAAGGAACAAATCAAAGAAACTGTCAAAGGCGTTCAGAAGCACGGACAGGAAAACGTCGTCTTCAAGACCGCACACAAATCCTTCCAGATGGGCCTGGGCGCGATGACGCTAGGCAAAAAGGAAGTCGACGCGATGATCAAACGCCTGATGGAAAAAGGCGAAGTGGCCGAGAAGGATGGCCGCAAAATGGTCGATGAGTGGTTCAATCGCAGCAAGAAACCCGTCGCCAAGTACGAAGAGAAAATCGAAGGCATGCTCGATCAGCGCGTCGAATCCGTCCTCCAAGTCATGAACATCCCCAGCCGCATCGATATCGAAGACCTGAACAAAAAGATCGGCGCCCTCTCGCGCAAAGTCACCGAACTAGACAAGAAACTGGTTGCCGAGAAGAAACTGGCGGCCTAACCAGCGGCCTAACCAGCGACCAGCGGCCTAACCCCTCCAAGCTTAGAACGTCTCGCTTCGACGAACACCCCAACCACTGCGGTTGGGGTGTTTGTTTTGTGTTAGACTTCTCGGCCTCCCTCCCTTATCATATCGGATAGTTGCGCCAGCTTCCTGCCACGATATTGCCCCATGCTGCTCTACAACGCCCTGACCCAAACCCTCGCCCCTTTCGCGCCCAGCGGCCCTGAAGTGACCATCTATGTCTGCGGCATCACGCCCTACGACACGACGCACCTCGGGCATGCCTTCACCTACGCCGTGTTCGACGTCTTGATCCGCTTTCTGGAGCACCAGGGCCAGCGCGTCCGCTATGTTCAAAATGTCACCGACATCGACGACGACATCTTGCGTCGAAGCCGCGAAACAGGAGAAGATTGGTGGACATTGGGCAATCGCTGGGCTACCCACTTCATCCACGATCTCCAGGCCATCAACATCCGCCCGCCCAATCATTATCCCCGCGCCACTGATGTCATCCCCGGCATCACGGCCTGGATTCAACGGCTGCTCACTGCCGGCATAGCCTACGAAATTGACGGCAATGTCTACTTCCATATCGATGCTTATCCCGCGTTCGGCCAACTCAGTCATTTACCCCGCCACCAAATGCTGACCATCGCCAACCAACGCGGCAATATCCCCGACGCCCCCCCCAAGCGCGACCCCTTGGACTTCGTCCTTTGGCAGGCGCAGAAACCGAACGAACCAGCCTGGTCCAGCCCCTGGGGACGGGGTCGCCCCGGCTGGCACATCGAATGCTCCACCATGTCCACGCAACTCTTGGGTGAAACCATCGACATCCACGGCGGTGGCGGCGACCTCATTTTCCCCCACCACGAATGCGAAATCGCCCAAGTCGAGCCAATCACCGGCAAACCCTTCGTGCGTTTTTGGCTGCATGCGGCCATGGTCTACCACCAGGGCGAGAAAATGAGCAAATCGCTCGGCAACCTGATCATGATCCGGGATCTGCTCAAGTTTCACTCACCCGATGCCATCCGTCTCTACCTGGCCTCCCACCACTACCGCCAAACCTGGAGCCACAACGCCGGCGATCTGGCCCAAGCTGAAATCACGGCCACCCGCCTACGCCAGGCCGTGATGGCTCCCCTCGGCGTCGCCCCCCTCTCCCTCTCCTTGCGGGATAGCCTGGCCGACGCTGAAGCCCGACTCCTCGCGGCCCTGGCCGACGACCTCGACACCCCCACCGCCCTTGCCGCCCTGAGCGACTTTGCCGATAGCATCAACAGCCATGCCAGCTCCTACGACCTGAGCGCCGCCCAAGCCATCCTGCGCAACCTGGCGCTCATCTTCGGCCTCCGCCTCGACGCTGACCCCGAAGCGCGCGTTGTTGCTGGTTGGAACACCCACCTTCGCCGCTTCTCCACCCCATAGAAACCTGATCCCGCCCGTGTCCATCCTCTCCCTTCCTCTTCACCCTCGCCTGGTTCACTTTCCCATCGCCCTCTTGCTAGTCGGCTCCCTGGCGATCATCGTCTACCAATGGCGGCCCTATCCCTGGCTGCGCGGGTGGGGCTTGCTGGCCTTGTTGGCCGGCTGGGTGCTGACCCTGCCAGGCATCATCACCGGCCTCATCGACAAATCTGGCCTGGCGCCCGCCTCGGCAACCAACCAACTGGCCAATCTCCACACCACCGCCATCTTTGCGATGTGGGCGATCTACGGCCTGGCCCTCTACTGGGCATACCTTTGGCGGCGAGCGATGGATCAAACCGGCCGCCGCTGGAAACTGACGGCCTTACTCGTCCTCGCCTCGCTGCTCCTCATCGTCGCCGGCGACCTGGGCGGGCGGTTGGTGTACGAACTGGGTGTTGGCGTCCGCTTACCGGCGCCGTGAAGCGCATCAGCAGGCGCGCCCTTTCCTTCCGCACAATTGCTGGCGTCAACCAACCCTTTATTCACCATCATTTTCGTCCCTAATTGTAAGCCAATCAACTGCTAAGCACTGCTAAGTAGTTTATGATGTAGCCACTTTCTTATGATTACCCCGGGGGAGGGGATAATAGTGAAAGCCCAGGAGTATTTACTCCTGGGCTTTTGCTTTCTAGGACTCGTCTCCGTCTTCGGTCTGGTCGAGGATGACCACCACCTCTTCGCCCTCCCCGATCCCCAGATCCTGACGCATCTTGGCATTGATCATGATGAAATGCCGGCCATCACCGGTGGGAAAAGCGGAGCCATCGTAATCACCGCCATTGATGGTGCCCTTGACCTTCACCCGCGCCCGGCTTTTCAGATCGCTGCTCACCAGGCGCGGAAACTCCACACAGAAATAATTGCCGCGCCGCACAAGAGGTCCTGCAAAATGAATCAAGGCCATCAGGCCGACTCCTAAGCGAGAAAAGAAATTCAAGGAACGAGTATTCCTTGAATTTTACGCCTTCGCAGCCTGACTTGACAAAAATCAAATCCCCGTTCTCGAAATCGTTCAGCCGCCCTGCTCAGGTTCGCGCCCCAGCGATCTCCTGTTTTTCCCACCGCACCAATTTTAGATTCTGGTCATAGCGAAACGTTAACTCGACCGGCAGACCGGTGGGAGCGATGACAAGGGGATAGAAGATGGCATCAGCTTCCGGGATCGGCAAGCGGCCTACTTCATCGCGGTGAAACCAGCACAGGCGACCCTCGCGCTCGTCGCCGAAAGCCTCGCCATCCCCCACCAGCGTACGATACACGAACATCATCCACTGCCAGTCCTTGCGCTCCGAGACCTCAGTGATGACGGCGCGCAATTCAGGGTCGATAGCTACCAGGCCGGTTTCTTCCCGCAGCTCGCGGATAGCGCATTCGCGCGGGGATTCGTCGGCCTGGATCTTGCCGCCCGGCGCCACCCACAATCCCAGGTTCGGCTCCTTGTGGCGATGGAGCATGAGCACTTGCTCACCGCGCAGGGCATAGATCAGGGTGGTGAGGATGAAAGGAGGCATAGTGGCGAGTGCGTGCTCAAATGCCGATGTAACGCGCGTAAAGACTGCGCGCCAAATCGGCATCCTCCGTGCCTTTGATGATGGCGCGGCCATCGGGGAACAGCGTGATCTCATAGCCATCGATCTGGGCGCGCAACAGATGGGGGTTGAAGCTGACTTTTCCCAATGCCGCCCATCGTCCGGCGATGGTCTCGAAATCGGCGCGGGCATGTGGCACGCTTACCTGCACAGCGTTGCGCCCGCAAAGGGTGGCGCTGCGACTACCCACCTCCGCATTCAAGAAACGATATTCGCCCCGCCCACACGCCGGGCAATCAGGATTGCGCCCTCCCCAGACGAAAGTCTCGAAGCTGTTGTCCCACAGATCGACATGAATCAAGCCCTGGTTCAACTCCCCCCCGCCGGTCAGCAACTTGATCGCCTCGTTGGCGCTGATCGAAGCCAGGACGCCCACGATCGGGCCGAGCACACCGGCCGTATCGCAGGTGGCTCCACCCATCGCCGGTTCTGACCCCAACCAACATTGGAGGCAGCCGGTCGTGCTACGCCCCACCTTCGCTGCCGCCCCCTCCGGCACCAGCGTCGCCGTCATGCCGTAAGAAGCGACCACGCCCGTGTAGACCCAGGGCAACCCTTGTCGCAGACAGACATCATTGATCAAATAACGCGCCTCGAAGTTGTCGGTGGCGTCCAACACTACGTCGGCGCCTCGGAGCAATTCCAGGGCATTGCCGGCATAGAAATCTGTCGTTATACCTTCGATGGCGATCTCGCTGTTGATTTTACGCAGCTGGCGCTCGGCCGCGAAAGCCTTGGGCGCTCCCGCGGCCAAATCGTCTTCGTCATAGAGCATCTGGCGATGCAAATTGTTCAGTTCGACATAATCACGGTCGATGAGACGCAACCGGCCCACACCCGCACGCGCCAGCAGATTGGCCAGGATAGCGCCGGTGGCGCCACAGCCGACGATGACGGCGGTGCTGGCCAAAAGCTGACGCTGCCCCGCTTCACCGAGGCCGTAAAAAATCATTTGACGTTGATAACGGGCAAGATTCATGAGAGCTTCCCTCAAGGATTCGTTTGGGCAGCGCTGGATGCTGGCCCTTGCAATCGCGGTAGAAACACGGAAGGCCAATCGCCAATCAGCACGATGGGGGTTTCGCCGAGATCGAAAGTGATCACGCCATTGACTGGGGTGAGTACGGTGGCGGTTGGTTCGGCCTGGCCACGTTCGGTGGGGATGGTCAGGGCGGTGATCTGCGGCGCACGCACTGTGATCTTCACACTCGTTGCGCCTTGTTGCTCGCCCGGCCCCTGCGCCGCATCATCCTCATACCACAACGCGTAAACGGGCAGGCCGCTCACCGTGAAGACGAACGCCTCGACGCCCGCGCCCAAATCGACCAAACGCCGAACGCTGCTATAGCCGCCGAGTCTGGTTTGCGCCAGGGCCAGAGTGGGAAGGGCCGGTCGCGCCGCCGGGGGTCCAGAACCATCAGCCTGATCCAACAAGCCTTGAAAAGCCAGGTCGCGCATGCCCAGATGGGGATTCTCCAAAGTAGGGCGGTCTTGCTCCAGGCCGACGACCAGGGTATCGAAACCATTGGCAGCGGCATAGACCCATTTCTTGAAAGCCAAACGCGCCTGCTCGGCCCGATACCAGCGCTCGACCATTTGATGCCGCGCATCGCCCGGATTCTTCAGGCTTTGCCACAGCGCCTCGCCGGTGGCAGAGGGAAAGAGAGGGTGGACGCGCAGCTCCTGGGGATCGGCGGTGAGGGCGGGCGCGGAGGTGGCGCCGGTGATCCAGACCACAGTCGGGCGGCCAGCCAGGGTCGCGATCCAGGCCGATTGCGTGGCCAAGCCGGTGTAATCGGCCACCGAATGAACACTCACGATGTCGTAAGCATCGCGCGCCCGGAGGATTTGGGCAAAAGCGAGGAGGGCGCCGCATACGGTCGGGTTGATATTGCTGACGACATCTTGCAACTCGGCTGACGTGGGAAAATCATCGAGAAAATCGAGCGCTGGCGCGCCGGCGACGATGATCTTGACCCCAGAAAAGGCAGTACGGGCGGACGCAGCCGCCGCGCCCAAGAGAGCAACATACTCAGCGGTGGCCGCAGTTGGGCTGGATCCTTGCCACCAGACGCCATCAACGGCCTCTGTTTCGATTTGGTAGTAGCGCACAGGGTCGGGCGCGCCGTCGGCGTTCACATCCACCAGCCCCTGGAAATCGTCCACGCCGTCAGCGTCATAACGTTCGACCAGCGCGTTCACCCAGGCGTTATAATCGGCCAGGTATTCGGGTCGGGGCGGGGTGGAGGCAGCCGCAGCCGCTCCCCCGCCCGCCGGCGCTGTCGCCCGCGCCCAGGTGTTCCACGCTCGCAGCACGATGACAAGCTCGAAGCCGGCCTGCTGATAAGCATGGACGCGGGTGTCC
Source organism: Chloroflexota bacterium (assembly GCA_041918515.1). Lineage (GTDB taxonomy): Bacteria > Chloroflexota > Anaerolineae > J102 > J102 > SSF26. Next base: position 93,445 of record JAYRVO010000003.1, read on the forward strand.
AACGCAGACACCTCGTCATCCCAAACGTAATTGTGGGCGCCTTCCTGCGGCGGCTCTGGCTCGATATAGCCCCAGCGCACATCATCCAATACGGCCAGCGTCGCTCGCGCCAGCGCCAGTGCGCCCGGCAGATCGAAGGGAAAATTCCGGCTGGCGTCGATCACACCCAGCCGAAGCGGACCGCCGTGGAGTCGGGCGGCAGCAGGATAAGCCACTTGGGACAGATCGCAGGGGGGATGGGGGATCGTGCAGCCCAAGAGCAATCCAGCCAGCAATGCCAGCGCGCAAACCAGAACGAACGCACGCATCAGCAACATCCTTATCGAGTGGGGAGGGGAACGGCGGCGGCCTCGCGATCCATTGTACCAGCAGCCCGACGATTTAATCGAACTGCAATAACGCACGTAGAAGTTCGCGTTGCCCCAAAATTGGCTCACGCAAAGCCGCTAAGACGCAAAGTTTTTATATTTCCTTGGCGTCTTTGCGCCTTTGCGTGAGATAAAAAAGGCACAGGTGAACAGTACTAACGCACAAGGTCGGTTCTGGCTGGCGTTTGGCTTACCGACAACCGCGCCGTTTTCCCCTATCCTGACCTTGCATCTCTCTCTCCCTGCGTTCCTCTCACCCTGCGCTTCCATGTTCACCTCCACCCAAGCCGTCGCTAAAGCCCTGACCGGCCAGAACTACATCCCTTCCGAAAACATCTGCACCGTCCTCTATCTGGCTGAACACCTGGGCAAGCCCGTCCTGGCCGAAGGCCCTGCTGGTGTCGGCAAGACCGAGCTGGCAAAAGTCTGGGCGGCCGCTTCGGGTCGTCGTCTCATTCGTCTGCAATGCTACGAGGGCCTGGACGAAACCAAAGCCCTGTACGAGTGGGAATACGCCAAGCAGATGCTCTACACCCAGCTTCTGCGCGACAAACTTGGCGACCTGATGGCCGACGCCCGCAGCCTGCGCGAAGCCGCCGACCGCATCGGCGCCGAAGAGGAAGTCTTCTTCTCCGAGCGCTTCCTGCTCCCCCGCCCCCTCCTCGCCGCCCTCACCTCCGACGAACCCGTCGTCCTTCTGATCGACGAGATCGACCGCGCCGACGCCGAGTTCGAGGCCTTCCTCCTCGAAGTCCTCAGCGATTTCCAGATCTCGGTGCCCGAGCTGGGTACGATTCGCGCCAAACACCAACCGATGGTAGTGCTCACCTCCAACAACACCCGCGAGCTTTCCGAAGCCCTCAAACGTCGCTGTCTCTACCTCTTTCTGGATTATCCCACCCCCGAAGCCGAATTGCGCATCGTCCGCCTCAAGGTGCCCGACCTGGCGCCCGACCTGGCTCGGCAGGCCGTCGATCTCGTCCAGCAACTCCGGCGCTTGGACTTGAAAAAGCACCCCTCCATTTCCGAAACGCTCGATTGGGCCAGGTCGCTCGTCATGCTCAATGCCAAAGAACTGGACGACCAAACCTTGGAGACCACGATCAGCGTCCTGCTCAAACACGAGAGCGACATGGCCCGCGCCCGCCGACAAATCCAGCGGCGCGGCAACAGCGGACCCATGCAGATACCCTCCTCGCGCCGGAATTGATTTTGCTCTGACACGCGCGTTACGTCCTACGTCCTATGGAACAGCGCATCATCGATTTCATCACCGGCCTGCGGGCCGGCGGCGTCCGCATCTCGCTGGCCGAGAGCGCCGACGCCTGGCGCGCCATCCAATTATTGGGCGTGCAAGATCGCGAGCACTTTCGCCAGGCGCTGACGGCCACCTTGGTCAAAGACCCGGCCGATATTCCCATTTTCGAGCGTCTCTTTCCCATCTATTTCGGCGGTAGCGAGCCACCCACTCTCGACCTGACGCAAGACCTGGGTGCTGGCGGGCAGGACATGCTGCGCCAGGCATTGGAAAATCTGCGCGACCGCTTGGGCGACATGCTGCAGCGTTTGCTGCGCGGCGACCGCCTGAGACCAGACGAACTGAATGAGGCGGGCCAACGCGCGGGCTTGGAGAACGCCAGTCATCCTTATCAACAAAAATGGTTCACGCGGCGGATGCTGCACGAGATGGGATTCGAGCAACTCGTGCAGGAGATCGAGCAGCTTTTGGCCGCATTAGCCCAACAAGGCATGGACCCCATCGAGGCCCAGCTGTTGGCCCAGGGCATCTCCGAAAACCTGGAAGCCTGGCGCGAACAGATCGCCAACTACGTTGGCGGGCAGATCGCCCGCAACCAGGTCAGCCAACAGGAGCCACGCCCCAATATGGACGACCTCATGGAGCGGCCCTTCCGCAGCCTGTCAGAAGCTGAGGCAGAAGCGTTGCGCGAGCAAGTGCGACGGTTGGCCGCCCATCTGCGGGCGCGGGCGGCTTTGCGTCGCAAGCGCGGCAAGAAAGGCGTACTCGACGCCAAAGGCACGCTACGCGCCAACCTGCGCTACGGCAGCGTCCCCATCGAGATGCGCTGGAAGAAGCGCCATCTAAAGCCGCGGCTGTGCCTCATCTGCGATGTATCCACCTCGATGCGGTCTGTAGTGGAATTCATGCTGCGCTTGATCTACGAGCTCCAGGATCAGGTCGGCCAGGCGCGCTCCTTCGCCTTCATCGCTGATATCTACGACATCTCGCCCGACTTTGCCGAGAACCGGCCGCACGTGGCTGTGCAAAATGTCCTGGAACGACTGCAGCCCGGCTACTACAACACGAACTTGGGCCGCAGTCTGGACACCTTCAGCAAGCAGCACCTCAGCGCCGTCGATCAGCGCACCATCCTCATTTTCGTCGGCGATGGACGCAACAACTACAACAACCCGCGCACCGATCTCATGCAAATGCTCCAGCGTCGCGCCCGCCGTGTGCTGTGGCTGACGCCAGAACCAGAACCGCTGTGGGGGACGGGCGACAGCGACATGCCAGCTTATCTACCCTATCTGGATCGGGTGGAATATGTCCACAACCTGGCCGATTTGGTGCGGGCCGTGGACAATATTTTGTCGAAACCATAGCCAAAGACCTGGAAGCCATCAACCGTCGCGCGCCAAACACTGTTGCGCCTCGGTCTCGAAGGCTGCCACGGCCCGATCGTAAAGCGCCCGCGCCTCAGCGTGCGAGTTGGCTACGGCGGTGAGTCCGAAGCGCCCGCTTTCGCCCAGGGCGCTGATCATGTGCAGGACGATGCCGGTCTGCCGGGCCTGATCGAAATGCAGATTGTACAAGGCTACGATCTCGAACAGATCGTCGGGCGTGAACACTCGAAAAAGAGGGGATTCGATATGGTCGCTGGCGACGAAGCATTTCTGTTGCCCGAACGGCGTCGTGAACACGCCCCGCTCGGCATCGTAGGCGCCATCGGTCAAAAATTGTAGGGTCAAGAAAGGATGCGTGGTGCCGCCCTTACGCAGATTCAGCTCGATGGCGTAGACATCCCAATCGCTGTTCCCCGAACGAACCGCCACGAAATCGATGGCAAAACGCCCCAGAACGCCCTCTTTGGCCAGCCGTCGGCCCACCTTGGCGGCCTCGTGCATGATCGCGGCGGCGTAAGCCGTGTCTGCCGGAAAGACCGCTCCCAGATAGCTCTGCCCACTAGGCCCACCCAAAAGCTGATCGTGCGTCGAGAGCAGCTCGACCTCACCGAGTGGGGTGACGCGCAGCTGAGCGCTGGGGCTGCGAAACTCGTCACCCATGATGCGCTCTTCGATCACGCCACCGTGCGCGGCCAATGTCTCCATGTACCAGGTATATGTGATGCTGTCGTCCTCGTAGCGCATCGCCCGCAATCGCTCGGCCAGGGCGGCGTGCTCGGCGGCGTCGCCCGGCGCGGGCAAGCTCTGCAGATCGATGATGGCATTGCCGTAACCCGAAACGCCCTCGTTGTGCTTGATCACCGCCTGGCGGATGCTGGGCTTGTCCTGAGCGAAGTCGAAGGAACGCTGCCTCCGCAGTCTGGCCAGCGCCTCGATCACCTCCTGCTGGGTGTGCAGATTCTCCACCCCCAGCGGGTGCTTCACCCCCTCTTCGGCGAACAAACGCCGGCAGCCGCTCTTGGTGCCGAAGTGGAAATACTTGGGGTCGGCGCCGTACATGGGAATGTCCAGGGCCAGGGCCAGGTCACGCTCGAGTTGCGTCGTGATGAAGGGCACCAGGTGGGCGCGGTTATGATCGAGAATGAGCGAACGCAGGTGTCTCAGCAAAGACGGCCGCTCCAACAGCTTCTCGGTCAGCGGGCGACGATCTCCATCCATGGGCGAGACGAGAAACAACCGCTTGCGGGCCTGACCGGCGATGACGCCAGGCAGCAGATGCAGGTAATAATCGACGATTTCCTGGCGAATGGGCTGCGAGGTGACGTAGATCAGCCGGGCGCGAGGCTGGCGCAGCAGCAGGAGCAAAAACAGATAGCGCTCCTCGTAGGCCTGAAGGACGGCCCCTTCCAATGCCAGATCAAGAGAGAACGATGGCACGACGATGATCGTCTGCTCACTCTGATTGAGTTGGCGGATCGATTGCCAGAGTGGTATCAGCTGGCGTTGCAGGGTCTCGAAGCGCGCTTGGGCTTCGTCGGGGGTCAGGTTCAGGGTATAGGGAGGCAGTGTGTTCATGGTTTTCTCCGGTGGTGATTGGGTTGATGCATGGCATCCATATAGCGCGTGGGCATGTTCATCTCGCCGTGGATGGCAGTGTCTCGACGACGATATACCTGTCCCGCACATAGCCGAGCGAGGAAAACTGCATGCCCTTCACCCAGGGCTGAATCACTGTGTCGCAGGCCCCGACGCCATAATCCAGCGGCGCCACCAGGGCTTGCTCGGCCACCAGAATGCGGTCGGCTTGACGATAGAGGGATAGCCGCCGCGCTCGGTCGGTGGTGCGGGCTGCTGTCCCTACCAGTTCGTTGTAATGAGCGTCGTGCCACCCGCGGCGGCGCAGGAATTCATAGCACGAGGCCTGGCGCATGAAGCTGTCGGGGTCAGGATAATCGGCCATCCAGCCGTGTATATAGATGAAACAGTCGCGCCGGCGCCAATTTTCGAGCTTGCCAGATTCGAGGGCGGCCTCGATGCCGAGCACATCACGCCATTGCCGCGGTATATCGTCCACCAGTTTGGAGAAAAAAGAGACGCCGCAAAGAGCGGGAAAACCACGTCCGCCTGGATAACCGGCTTCGGCCAGCAGCCGTTGCGCCAGATCAGGAGCATAGGGCAACCCCAGTTCGGGCGAGTGACCCGGCATCCCCACCGGTATCAGCCCGCCCCAGGCCGCTTGCGTACCCCGCATTTTGGCTATCCCCTCGCGATCCAGGGCGTGGATGAGCGCCCGGCGCACTCGCACATCGTCGAGGGGTGGGTGCGGCATCAGGGTGAGATAGCTGCAATGCAGAGGATGCGGCGCCGGAACGATCCGGGATGTCAGTTCGGGCGTTATCTGCTCAGGCCGCAACTCGGCGAAATCCAATTCTCCTGACAAGAATCGCTGCTGACGTTCCTCGTCTTTATCGAACACCAGCCATTCCAGATGATCGACATTGCCGCCAACATCGCCTGCATACATGGGATTGCGTTCGGCCATCGCCCACTTGTGGGGGGCGAACTGGCGCAACACGAAGGGGCCGTTGCCCACGAAGTGCTCTGGCTGCCACCAATCGTCGCCGAAACGTTCGACGGTCGCCCGCGGCAAGGGGAAAGTGATGGGCAAAGCCAACAGATAGGGGAAGTAGGCGACCGGAGAGGTCAATCGCACCTCGATCGTGGCGTCATTCAGAGCGCACACACCCACGCTATCCGGGTCATCATTCCGACCCTCGCGATAGTCGCGTGCTCCCACGATGTCGTCTAGAGCCTTGGCCGGATACTCGCCCTGGCTGGTCTTCAGGTTGCGTTTCCAGGCCCACTCGAAATCAGCGGCTGTCAACGGCGTTCCGTCTGACCAGCGCAAGTCGTCGCGCAGATGGATGAGATAACGGGCGCCGCCATCCAGCACCTGCCACGACCGCGCCATATGGGGGATCAGGTTGAGATCCGGGTCGAATTCGACCAAGCCGGCAAAGAGTTGAAAGGCAATCTGCGCTTCGGAACTGAGGGCCAGATGGCCAGGATCGAGCGTGGTCACGCCCAGCTCGGCCACCCCGCCGCGAAGGACGACAGGGGATGGCGGTGGGGGTATCGATTGAGTCGTGATCGGAGCGATGGCGCGAGCTTTCTGCTGCAAACTAAACGCCGCCTCGTTGGCCCGATGCGCCAGATCGAACTCGAAATTAGTGTGATAGACCATGCCCAGCTTCAACCAGATCGCCGCCGCCCGGCGGTCGTCGTCCTCGCCCTCGCCGGCCGCCAAAAGCTCGAGGGCGCGCTGATAATACTTGACCGCCTCGACATGAGCGTCGCTCAGGCGGGCCTTGTCCCCGGCTTGCGACAAATAAGCTATGGCCTTGTCTCTCTCTCCGGCCAGATCGAAATGCCGGGCCAGCAAGCCCAGATATTCCTCTCGGCGGCCATCGAAGAGTTCTTCCAATGCCAGCCCCACACGACGATGAAATTCGCGCCGCCGTTCGATCAGCAGCGAGTTGTAGGCCGCTTCTTGCGTTAGCGCGTGTTTGAAGCTGTACTCCAGTTCGGGGCGCCGCGCCTGCTCGCGCACCAGGTCGGCGCTCTGCAAGCGGGCCAGATGCGCGTCCAGATCGCCGTTGGCCTCGCTGATGGCCGCCAGCAGCCGATAGAGGAAGCTGCGCCCCACCACCGAGGCGATTTGCAGGGTGCGCCGCGGGCGATCGGGCAGGCGGTCGATGCGCGCCAGAAGGACGCCCTCGAGCGTGCTGGGGATTTCGACATCGCTGATCGGGCGCGCCGCCCGCCAATGCTGGTTCTCGCACACCAGCACCCCCTGTTCGATCAAGCTGCGAATCAATTCTTCCAAATAGAATGGGTTGCCTTCGGCGTGATCGAGCACCAGACGACGGACATGATCGCCCAACTCAGCCACTTCCAACAGATTGTCCACCAGCTGATTGCTCTCCACCGCCGATAGGGGTTTGAGATGAAGCTCGGTGATGCGATGGCTGAACCCGGTCTCAGCCCTGAGCTTGAGTTGCCAAATGCCATGATCGCGTTCGGTGCGGGCCAGGACCAACAACATGAGCGGGGAGCGATTGGTCAGGGCCAGCAATTGCGCCATCGCTTCCAGGGTCGAGGCATCGGCCCAATGAGCATCCTCACACACCAACACCACGGGCTGCGCTTTGGCGACGGCGGCAAAATAGTCTGACATGGCCAACAATGCCCCTCGTTTGAAGGTCTCCCCGTCCAACCCCGCCACCCGCTCGGCTCCCTTGCCCTCCCATTTCAACCCCAACAGATGCGTCAGATAGGGGATGGCCTCGTGCGACTGCTCGCCAAACAAGCCATGCAGACGGCGATGCAGCGCCGCCAAGACAGCATCCTCCGAATCAGTGTCGGAAACGCCCAGGTCATGTTTGATCAGTTGGCTGATCATCCAGAAGGACAGCGTTTGGCCGTAGGATAAAGCCCGGCCTTCCAGCCAACGCACAGGGTGGCCGCCATCAACTAACCCCTGCCGCCGGACTTCCTCCACCAATCGGCTTTTCCCGATCCCAGCCTCGCCCAGCACGAACACAATCTGCCCATGACCCTCGCCCAGCATCGACAGGGCTTGGCGCAGGCTCGCCCTCTCAGATTCTCGGCCTACCAGCGGCGACGATAGCCCCTCGATGCCGCGCTGTCTGCCTTTCTCGATCTTGAAGCCTGTGACCGCAAAAGCTCGCACTGGCTCGGCCAGCCCCTTCAGGGTCAGATCTGGCGAGGGGAGCAGATCGAAGCGCGGGCGCACCAACCGGGCGGTGGTCTCGGCGACCAGGATCTGGCCAGGTTGCGCCGCACTTTGCAGTCGAGCCGCCAGGTTCACGGCGTCGCCCACGGCCAGATATTCCATGTGCAGGTCGCTGCCCACCGCTCCTACCACCACCGTGCCCGTGCTCAGGCCCAGGCGAAGCCGCAAAGTCTGCACCGCGTCCTGTTGACCCTGTGCGTATTCACCGATCGCGGCCTGAATATCGAGGGCGGCATGCACCGCTCGCACGGGGTCATCTTCATGGGTGATGGGTGCGCCGAAAAAGGCGAGCACGCCATCTCCCAGCAATTGGGCGACAACGCCCTCGTAACGGTAAACGGCGTTGCTGATGCGCTGGTGGACATCGTTGACGATCGCTCGCCAGACTTCAGGGTCGAGCCGGGCCGCCAGGGCCATCGAATCGACGATGTCGGCAAAGAGGATGGTGACGGGTTTGCGTTCACCCTCGCTTTGGGCTGAAATGGCGACCAGTTTCTGCCGCAGTTCGGGCGGAGCGGCCTGGCGGAGGGCCGTGAGCCGGCCGGAGACAGGCGGCGAGGCCGGGAAGACGACTGGGGTCGCGCCGGCAACCGGCGCGCCGCATTTCTTGCAGAATCTGGCGGTGGGTTTCAGGGTGGCGCCACAGTTCGTACAGACAAGCGCCAGGGGGCTGCCGCAGTTCTCGCAAAATTCAGCGTCGGGGTCGTTGGCGTAGTTGCAGATCGTACAGTTCATGTTCGTTCTGCGGTTCTAGCGGCGTTGTTGGCGCAGTTCCTGCAACAATTGTTGTAGCTCGCGAATGATCTGCTCCAAGCGTTCTTCGGGGAGGGGCGTGGGCGCGGGTGAAGGGATAGGCGTGGGCGTTAGCAGGGCGCTGGGTGGAAGGGTGGGGCTTGGCGTGGCCGAAGGGGTGGGGGTGAGAGAAGGTGAGAAGGTGGGGGTGGAGGACGGTGTGGGAGTGGGCGAAGATGTGGAGGTCGCTGTGGGAGTGGGCGAGGGGGTGAGGGTGGGCGTGGAAGTGAGCGAAGGGGTGATAGTGGGTGAGGGCGACGGTGTAGGGGTGCGCGATGGCGTTGAGGTCGCCGAAGGGGTGGGGGTGGGCGTGGGGGTGGGTGACGACGTAGGTGTCGTTGTCGCCGTTGGTGTAGGTGTAGAGGTGGGGGTGATTGTAGGCGTGGGGGTGGGCGTTGGCAGCGCCGTATCTCTCAGGCTGAAATTTGTCCCATAGGCTGTTCCGAGACGGGCGTCCCATACACAAAACGAGACTCGCAGCGTTTGTACATCGGCGCCGACGGTGAATGTCTGGGCGATTGCCTTGAAAGTATCGGCGTGGAGCGTGCCGATGCCAGCATAGTTGTACTTCCAGCCAGTGGGGGTCTGAACTTGTATAGAGATGTAAGGGCTGACGATGCCGAGATCGGCGGGGGCGCTGCGTATTTGGGCTTCATAGCGAAGCTTTTTTCCCACGAGCGGTAAGGCGTCCAAGTCTTGGTGCCAACAGGCGCTGGCGCCGTTGGCGCTGGCGTCGAGGCGCAGGTTGTTCCCTTCCGTAGCGCCACGGCTTGTGTTTCCAATAGGGATGAAGCGCCACGCGCCAGTGAGGAGGTTGTCGACGGGTTGGGGCGGGAGCGACGAAGGCGTCGGGGTTGGTGTGGGCGAGGACGTAGTGGTCGGTGTGGGCGACGCTGTGGTAGTCGCTGTGGGCGTGAAGGTGGCGACTGGTCCGGTTTCAGAAGCGAGCAGGACGCGTGGCCAACCTCCCGCGTTTTGGAAGGCCAGGCCCTTCCTCTGCCACTGTGTGGTGGTGGAGGCGCCGCTGTTATCACGGTCGTCCTGGGCCAAACTGAGTCCTATGATCTGGCCTGCCGCCGGTGTGATGCCTAAGTCATCCCACGGAATGCCAAGCTCGATGACATAGCCATCGGGCATGGGGCGCGCCACATAGCGGGCGTGTCCGTCCCAGACCAGGGTGGCGGTTTTGTTCTGGGTGCCGCGCAGGTCGATCATCTCGCCGCCAGCAGAGACGATGATCTGGATGTCGTCCGGCTCCATCCACGGCAGGTCGAAGTTGCCTTCGCCGCCGCCGTTGTTGCGCGGGTCGATGAAGATCTCGAGGGCGTCGTAAGCCCAGAGATCGCACAGGCCGCCAGGGCCGCAAACAGAAGGCGCTACGATGTTGGCGTCGGCTACTTTGGCGCCGATATAGAGGTTGTTGTCATCCCAGCGAACTCTGGCTTGCACCTTCCCGAATTCGATCGCAGGGCCGCTGTATTCGGTCAGATTGCCGTCGACAACGACCGCGCCGCGGGGAATTTGATAAGAGGCGCCTCCTGGCGGGGTGGGCGTGGGGGTGGGGGTGGGAGTTGGGGTGGGGGTGGCTGGCAAAGTTGGGATGACCACTGGCATTCCCGCCAACGCGCGCAGCGCCTGTTCGCGCGCCAATTCGTAGAGGCGCCAGTCATAGCGATAGCGTCCTGGCGACACGACCATAAGGTCTGCCAAACTGAGTTCCAGAGCGCGCGGGCGGCCTACCTTTTGTTCGAGGAGTTTGAGGTATTGGTGGAAGCGGACGCCCTCGGAGAGGAGCTTGAGGCGGAGGGAGGGGACGAAGTGCCAGGTGGGGGAAGGGCAGTTGTTTTCGCCGCAGGGAGGATAGTAGAGGTTGGTGGCGCCAT
>JAYRVO010000004.1:0-4180 GCA_041918515.1 Chloroflexota bacterium
CAGTCGTAGCTGTAGACGTTGCTGCTGCCCGCCTGCTGCACCGCATGCGGCTTGGTCGCCTGTGTCCCTGCCCGGCAATTCCCCGGCGATGACGCACCGTACACATAACTCCCCACACTGGACTTGCTCGCCGTGGCATTCACCCTGCCTGGACTGCACATTAGAGTCGGTCACGAAAGTATCTCAGGCTTCATCGGCACAATGGGGGTGCAATTATTTAGCGATGTCTGAGTTTCCACCAGACCCAGGTGCGAAGCGAGAGCCATAGGAGCCCTCCGATGAGACCTAGTATCCAGGCATGCAAGCATAGTGCATGCGTGAAATCTAGGGACTGACAAGTCCGTGTGGTAACACCAGTGAATGGCAAGGCATAGCAAATTCCAGTATATACTACCGCTCCCAGGAAAGCTACCACCAATAATACGACATAGAACACTAAATCGTACATCAAGATCACAGGATGATCAACAAACCAAAAGCGACTCGCCAAGTAAATCGCTACGAACAATCCCGCCACCATACCTGCATAAGGACTCAAAGCAGTCGCGAATCCTTGTACTAGACAAATGACTGTCATAGACCGCCAGATATGATCCCTCATGGTTGGGCAGTCTCCTCAACCACATCCACCAAGCCTTGCTGTATCGCCTCTTGCAAGATCTGTTCTGCGGCATCATAGCCGCCTATTGCAATACTGCGTACGATTTTCTCAAAGACATCCGCGTCTATATTGAGAACTCGCCCTTCCATCTTGACGGTCCATATACCGGGTTGATCAAGGCGCAACTGCCAACGAGCCATAGGCATGTCGCTTCGGAGCGTTATCGCACTTGCTGACCCTGGCAAAGGGAGCTTGGCACGTAGCCATCCTGCGAACTTGCCACCTAAGCCGCCCATAACCACACCTGCAGTCATATCTGCTGCTATGGCCCCAGTATCAAATAGCCCAAGTTGCCGTGCTTGCTCCATGACCGATTTTTGTGGATTCTTGCCCATAAGCTGCTCAATGCCAGCTTGAGTGAGTGCTTGAACTTGACCTCCGGCAGCGCTGCCAACGCCGCCGAGTGCCGCAACTCCAAGCAGAGAAGCACCTGCTGGAGCCAAGCCCAATGTTGCGCCCGCCACAAGACCCCCAACAGCCGCTCCCCCTACTTCAGCCCAGTTGACATCCCGAATGTCCTTTCGATCCACGATCAATTGTTTGCCCAAGTCGACAACGCCACCGGCGATGAAACCCGCCACTGCTACGCATGCTATCGTCGAGATGCCATCAATGCAATGTCCTGTCGGATCTGTGAACCTGAGAGGAGTTACATCAACATACTACCCCCGAAGCGGTTACAGATCTGCGGCATGTACGGATCGTGCAGCCACATCACCCCTTGCGCGGACAGATTGTCAAGGTGCTGCGAAACGGTCGGCGTCCGCATGCGGATGAACCATGCTGGCTCATCGAGACGGACGCAGGCGCCCGGCAGCTTGTGCCACAAGCCTGGTGTCGTGCGGTTGAGGACAGCGTGAATTTCTCGCCGATAATCTCGACTGACCTCCCCCCTGTACACGTGACAATCTTGCGCCAACTGGCTATCATGGTGTGCGAACTCTCATGCAAGGAGGAAACGCACCATGTCCCAGTCACACTCACTAGCCCCGCAGTCCACCTCACCCCAACAACCTCCTCCCTCTATCAGCAGTCAGGATGTCTGGCTGAGTCTGCCTCATTGCCTGCAGAAGCAGGCTGTGCTGATTCTGGCACAGATCCTTGTCAAGGTCAAGCAGATGGAGGCCAGCCATGACCAACCCGACTAAGATTCAACCCGGCCACCTGGCTCGTCAAGCCGTGGTCTACATCCGCCAGTCCACTCCCGGTCAGGTCAAAGAGCACCTGGAGAGTCAGGACCTGCAATACCAGCTCGCCCAACGCGCTGTCAGCCTCGGTTGGCCCGCAGAGCAGGTGCAGATCATTGACGATGACCTGGGCAAATCCGGCATCTCCAGCGCCGAGCGCACCGGCTTTCAGACGTTGGTTAGCGCCGTTGGTCTCGCCCAGGTTGGCATCATTTTGGTCACCGATGTCTCGCGCCTGGCCCGCAACTGCGCTGACTGGTATAGGCTTCTCGATCTGGCCTCTCTCTGCGCCACCCTGATCTCCGATTCCGCCGGAATCTACGACCCGCGCTTGTTCGATGACCGTCTGCTGCTCGGCCTCAAGGGCACCTTTGCGGAAGCCCAGTGGTACAACATGCGCACCCACCTGACTGCCGCCCTCTTCAACAAGGCCAGACGCGGCGAACTTGCCTTACGTCTGTCGGTGGGGTATGATCGGCTTGCCGATGGCCGAGTCGTGCTGACCGCCGACCGCCAGGTGCAGGACGCCATCCGCCTGGTCTTTGCGCTCTTTCGCCAATTGGGCAGTGCGCACCGCATCCTGCACTACTGCCACGACCACCAACTGACCCTGCCGTACCTGACCTCTGATGGGTTAGGGGGGCGCCTGGTAGCGTGGCGGCCGGCCGATTTCACCACCATCTATCAGATATTGAAACGTCCCATCTATGCTGGCGTCTATGCCTATGGTCGTACGCAGGGTCAACACCTGCCGGGCAGTCAGGGCAAAGTGCGCCGGCAGCGCTTGCCGCAGGAAAAGTGGATTGTGCTCAAACCCGACGCTCACGAGGGCTACATCACCTGGGCTGAGTACCAGGAGAATCAAAAACAACTGGCCGAAAATCGTCAGTTGTCGCCCATGGCTGCCGCCGGACCGGCGCGGGAAGGGTTGGCCTTGCTGCAAGGCATCGTCTTGTGCGCTCGCTGTGGCCGCCCGCTGCGCCCGCGTTACCGCAACAAGCCGATCTACGTCTGCGAGGCGCTCAGCCAAGCCCTGGCCCAGCCTCGCTGCCAACGTTTCGGCGTGACGCACGTGGATGCCGCCGTCACCGAGCTTCTGTTAGCCGCCGTGCAGCCGGCTCAACTCGAATTGGCGTTGGTCGCCAGCCAACAGGCCGAGGCTGAACGTCAACAGTTACAGCGCCATTGGCTGGAGCGTCTGGAACACGCCCGCTACGAGGCCACCCTCGCCCGTCGGCGCTACGAACAGGTGGACCCAGACAACCGCCTGGTCGCCGCCGAGTTGGAACGACGTTGGGAAGAACAACTCGTCGCGGTTCAGACGGTCGAGCGGACCTGGAGCGAACTGCAAGCCACAGCGCCTCTGCCACTGAGCAGCGCAGAACAGGCACAAATCCGCCGTCTGGCCGCAGATCTGCCTGCCCTCTGGCATGCGCCGACTACAACGAACGCCGACCGCAAACGCCTGCTGCGCTGCCTGATCAAAACCGTGACCCTCGATAGCTTCAGCCAGGTTGGCTTTACCCGCATCCAGGTGCTGTGGCAGACCGGCGCCGCCACCGAGGTGACAATCCCACGCCCGCGTCCCGGCTGTCGCACGCCCCAACCGGTGCTGGCTCGGCTACGGGAGCTTGCCGCGACGGAGCCGGATTATCGGATCGCCGAAATCCTGAACGCCGAAGCGCGGCAGACGGCGACGCATCACGCCTGGACGAAGGAAAACGTGCGTCAGACACGCATCAAGTATCGCATCCCCACCGCGTGCGGCCCCTACGCCAGGCAACCCGGCCCGCGCGGAGATGGGTTGCTCTCGGCAGCCGAGGCGGCGCAACAACTCAACGTCTCGCCGGGCATGATCTGCGACTGGTATCGCCGCGGCCGACTGGTGGGTGAACAGCGTCAACCCCATGCCCCGCTCTGGGTGCGCCTGACAGAGGCGGATCACCACCGCTACAGCGGCGCCGCGCCCCTGACCCCAGATTTGATCCTCGAGGCCGACGCACCGTCTGCCCTGGGCCTCAGTCCTGAGCAGATTCGCCAGCAGGTGCAGGCGGGTACCCTGCTCGCCTATCGTATCTGGCGCAATCACGTCTGGCGCTGGTACGTCCAACGGCCACCCCAACCCATCCCCAATCCCACACTTACTTGAGGTGCATTATGCTGACGTCAGTGGTTGGTTGCCGACATAACTGTACCTGTTCAAACTCTGCGGATTTTGCGGCTGCGGCACAATTGTGTCCCCCGCCAGGAATCGCCCCACGACCGGGTCGTACCAGCGGGACTGGTAGAAATACAACGCCGTGCCGCTGTCCCAACGCTGTCCGGTGAAACG
>JAYRVO010000005.1:0-87953 GCA_041918515.1 Chloroflexota bacterium
CCCTTTTCTCTCAAGTAAGATCTTTCCCTGAGGCAACGTTACCCCTTCGGTAAGATTTTATCATGAGGCAATACGACGTTGATTGTCGATTGTTGACTGTTGATTGTTGCTATAGGCCATCACCGGCCCCACGACGCGGATGTCCACGGGCTGGCCGGGGAAGAACTGGTAGTTGGGGCCGAGCCGGGCGTCCAGGGTGAGGCCATCTTGTCCTTGCAGGCTGATCAGCTGATCGTGCCCGAAGAAGACGACATCGCGCACGCGGAAGCGCGACCCATGTGGGGCTGGACGCACATCGATGCTCTCGGGCCGGACCAATGCCTCCACCGGCCCCCGAACCTCGACCTGCGTCTCCAGCCGGCCTAACTCGCTCTCCACCCAGCGCCCACAACCCACGCCCGGCAGGAAGTTGGAATCGCCGATGAAGGCGGCCACTTCGCGGCTGGCGGGTTGGTAATAGAGTTGGCGGGGGGTGGCGACCTGGCGCACTGTGCCATCGAGCATGACAGCGACTTGATCGACCAGGCTCAATGCTTCTTCCTGGTCGTGGGTCACGAAGACGGCGGTGGCGTTGGCTTGCTTGAGGATGGCGCGCACTTCGGCGCGGACGCGGACGCGCAGGGCGGCGTCCAGGTTGCTGAAAGGCTCGTCGAGCAGGATCAGGTCGGGTTCGGGCGCCAGCGCTCGCGCCAGGGCCACGCGCTGTTGCTGGCCGCCGCTCAATTCGTGAGGCATGCGCTTGTCCAATCCAGAAAGCCCCACCATGTCCAGCACTGTGGCCACACGACGCCCCTTATCGCTCGCATAGCTGCGCAGCCCGAAGGCCACGTTCTCGCCTACGCTGAGGTGGGGGAAGAGAGCGTATTCTTGGAAGACCATGCCCACCCGGCGCTTCTCCGGCGGTGTGTACAGACCCGGTCCGGCCACCGTCCGCCCACCGATAGCGATTTCACCGGCGTCGGGCGCTTCAAAGCCAGCGATCAAGCGCAATGTGGTCGTCTTGCCACAGCCGCTGGGGCCCAGCAACGCCAACAACTGACCGCTGCGCAATTGGAAGCTAACGGCGCGTGCCGCCTCGACGTTAGCAAAGGATTTGGACACGCCTTGCAGGACAAGGCTCCATTCGGAGGTGGTCATGGCGTTTTGCCCGCGTCTTCCTGACTGAGGAGGAGAAAGAGACTGGAGGCCGAGAGGACGACGAGCAGGAGGGCGGGTGCGGCGGCGCGAGCGAAGAAGGATTCTGTCGCCGCCGACCAAATTTGAGTCGCAAGGGTGTTGAAGCCGGTGGGGGCCAGGAGCAGAGTGGCGGGCAGTTCTTTGATCGTGGTCAAGAAGACGAGGGCGGCTCCTGCCAAAAGGCCAGGGCGCAGGAGGGGCAGCGTCACTCGGCGCCAGACGCGAGCGGGGGTCAGGCCCAAACTGCGGGCAGCCTCTTCCAGCCGGGGATTGGTCTGCATCATGGCGGCGCGTTCGGCGCCCAGCGCTTGGGGTAGGAAGAGGACAACGTAGGCGCAAATCAGCATGGGCAGGGTTTGGTAAAGCGGCGTCAGGTAGTTGGCGCCGAAAAAAACCAGGCTGAGGGCGACGACGATGCCGGGCAAGCCATGTCCGAGGTAGGCGACTCGTTCGGCCAGGATGGTCAGGCGTCCAGGGTGGCGCACGACCAGATAGGCGATGGGCAAGGCGGCGACCGTAACGGCGATGGCAGCGAATCCAGCGGCCACGGTGCTGTTCAGGGCTGCGCGAGTCAGGGGCGCAAAGGACTCGCCGGCGTGGAGGCCCCGCGCCAGCCAGACGAAGATGACGGCGAGTGGGGCGATGAGGGCGGCGCCGATGACGAGAACGCAGAAGGCCAGCGCCGGCCAGCGCCACCGGCCCAGGGCGATGGGTTGCGGTTTGCGCCCCACGCCCGCGCCCAGACGATAGTAGCGGGCGCGGCTCTGGCTGCGTTGTTCGGCCAGCAGGATGAGAAGGGTGAAAGCAACGAGGAGGAGCGAGAAGAGCGCGGCCAGGCTGCGGTCGAAGCTGCTTTGGTAGGAAATGAAGATGGCGCGGGTGAAGCTGGTGAAGCGCAGGAGCGAGACGGCGCCAAAATCGCTGAGGGTGTAGAGGCCGACCAGAAGGGCGCCAGCGGCGATGGCGGGGCGTAGATTGGGCAGCGTGATCCGCCACAAGGTTTGACGTCTGCCATAGCCCAGGCTGCGCGCGGCTTCTTCGAGGCTGGGATCCAGCCGGAGCAGGCCGGCGCGCACGCTGAGGAGCAGGTAGGGGTAGGTGAACAAGGTCAGGGCATAAACCGCGCCGACGAAACCGTAGATTTCGGGCAGGCGTTCGACGCCCAACGGCGCCAGCCATTCTTGCAGCATTCCGCGCGGCCCGAGGAAGGCGACGAGGGCGAAGGCGCCGACGTAGCTGGGGATGACCAACGGCAGCGCCGTGAGGATCGTCCAAAGACGGCGGCCCGGCAGGTCGGTGCGTACGGTCAGCCATGCCAGCGGCACGCCGATCACGATGGTCAGGGTGGTGACGACCCCCGCCAACGCGGCGCTGTTGATGAGGACTTGAAGGGTGCGCGGGCGCCACAACATAGCCCAACCCGCCGCACCCGCGCCCGACGCCCTGACCAGCAGGTAGCCCAGTGGTAGCAGCATCAGCCCGCTCACCAGAACCGCAGCCAGGCTGAGCAGCAGGGGCGGGCGACGCTGGCTGGTGGCCGGGCTAGCGACCTTTGCCCACGATGTGAGGCCAGTCATGATCTGATACCGAATGCGTCGCTACAACATCAATTCAGCGCGCCGACGTCCTGCAAGAGTTGGAGCGTGCCCTGCAAGTCGCTGAGGTTGTTCAGATCGATGGTGGGGGCCTTGATCTCAGCCAGGGGCTTGAGCAGAGACGCGGCCTTGCCCGAAGCGGTGGGGACGCCCGCGATCAGGGGGTATTCGTCCGTCTGTTGGGCGAAGTAGGTCTGCGCCTCTTGGCTCAGCAAGAAATGCACGAACTTCTCGGCTGCGACCTGGTGTTTGCTGGTTTTGAGGATGCCGGCGCCAGCGACGTTGATCATCGATCCGGCGTCGCCGGCCGTGAGGTAGTGATTGCGAGCCGGGAACTGATCTCCTTGCTCGGCCGCGGCGCGCAGCAGATAGTAGTGGTTGACGAATCCGGCCTCGATCTCGCCCTTGCCCACGGCCGCGACGATGGGCGCGTTGCTGGGGAATTCTTTGATATCGTTGGCGATCATGGCCTGTAGCCACTCCCGCGCTTTGTCCTCGCCCTCCAAAAGTCGCAGCGCCGTGATGAACGCCTGGAAGCTGCCGTTGGTGGGCGCCCATCCCAGCTTGCTCTTCCACTTGGGGTCGGTGAATCCCCAGATATCGTTGGGCAAGTCCGATTCCTTTAGCATGTTGGTGTTGTAGACGACCACCCGCGCCCGCCCGCTGGCGCCCACCCAGTCGCCTTGAGTGCTGCGATACCTGGCATCGACCTGATTCAGTATTTCGTCCGAGAGTTTTTGCAGCTGGCCCGCTGCGGAGAGAGCGCCCAACGCGCCCGCGTCCTGGGCGAAGAAGACGTCGGCGGGGCTGTTGTCGCCTTCCTCCAATATGGTGGCGGCCATCTCGGCGGTTTCGCCATAACGGACGGCGACTTCGATGCCCGTTTCTTTCTCGAAATCTTCGAGTAGCGGCCCCACCAGGTTTTCGTTGCGGCCCGAATAGATGACGAGTTGGGCGTCGCCAGGGAGAACGGCTGTTGCCTGGTTGCTTGGCTCCGGATCGGCTTCTGGAGACGGTTCTAGAGACGGTTCTAGAGACGGTTCTGGCGACGGTGTGCCCGGCTCGGGATCGGCTTCGGGCTGAATCGTGGCCGATGCTGCTGGGGTGGGCGCGGGGGCGGATGGCTGGGGGGGCTGGCAAGCAGCCAGGAAGAGAGCGAGGATCAGGATAAAAAGAGGGGAAAGACGACGATAGGGCATGACAGATTATCCTTTCGATTCTTGGGCGGCGCATTCTGCACAGATGCCTTCGAAGCAGATGCAGGCATGGCGGACGTGTACGCCATGTTGAATCTGCAGATCGGCGCGGGCGCGGGCGATCAGTGGCGTGCTGAACTCCACCACTTTCCCACACACCTGGCAGGTGAAGTGGTAGTGCTCGCTGCCAGCCGATGATTCGTAATACTCGCGCCCGTGGTCGCGGGCGAAATAGCGTTGCTCCACCAGCCCGGCTTGCTTCAAGACGGTCAGGTTGCGGTAAACGGTCGAGAGATTGATGTCGGGCATCTCGTCGCGGGCGCGCGCGTAAAGGGCTTCGGCGTCGAGGTGCTGGTCGCTTTCGTCCAATAAGCGCATGAGCAAGACGCGTTGGGCGGTGATGCGCTGGCCGGCAGAGCGCAGGCGGTCTTCGGGAGGCAAGCCGGCGCGGGTGCGGTACTGAGATGGAGAGGGAATTACAGCCATGAGCAGTGCTTTCTGCGAATGATTTGCAAGTTGGGGAGGGTAGCACCGCGGGCGGGAGTTTGTCAAATGCAAATGCGGTATGGCGCTTATTTTATGCTAAACTTGAGGGGTAAAAACCCTAAAGGTTTCCAAAACCTTTAGGGTTTGGGCAGGTACGTGTTGTCATCCCATTCGTCTTGGAGGAGCATCGTATGACCAAACAATCCATGTCGAACGTCGACGCCGCCTGGTTGCACATGGAGGACCCGACCAATCTCATGATGATCAATGGGTTCTTTCAGTTCGATCGCCCACTGGACTTCGTGCGCGTGCGCGCGACCATCGAGAGTCGCCTGCTGCGCTTTCGTCGTTTTCGTCAACGCGTGGTCGAATCGGGCCTGGTCTTTCGTTCACCGGCGTGGGAGGATGACCCGCGTTTCGATCTGGATGCGCATCTGCACCATATCGCGCTGCCTGCGCCTGGCGATGACGCCGCGCTCAAGGAAGTGGTGAATCATTTGGCGAGCACGCCATTAGATTTCAGCAAGCCCCTTTGGCAATACCATATCATCGACAACTACGGCGAGGGCAGCTTGCTTTTTTGCCGCCTCCATCACTGCATCGCCGATGGCATCGCCCTGATGCACGTCATGCTCTCGATGTGCGATGATTCCGCCGACGCGCCCTGGCCACAACCCGAACCAGATCACAAGCATCACCAGCGCGACCTGGGGCTAACAGGATTGTTGCGCCCGGCCGTTCATGCTTTCAGCTCGACGCGGAAGATGACTGGCGCTGTCCTGAGCGAAGGTATAGACCTGGTGATGCACCCCTCGCATCTGATGGAGCGCACCCGCGAGGCTACGAGCTTTGCGCAATCGCTAGGTCGCCTGGTAACGCTGTTCCCTGATCCAAAGACCGCTTACAAGGGGCGACTGAACGTGAGCAAACACACCGCCTGGTCGGGGCCGTTGCCGCTGGACGAGGTGAAGTTGATTGGTCGGGCAATGGGCGCCACGATCAACGATGTGTTGATGACGCTGGTGAGCGGTGCTCTGCGACGCTATCTGATCAACCGGGGTGAGGAAGTGGACGGTTTGGACATCCGGGCGATGGTGCCGGTGAATTTGCGTTCGCCCGAAGACGCCGTCAAGCTGGGCAACCACTTCGGCCTGGTGGTGATGGCGCTGCCCATTGGGATTGGCGAGCCGCTAGAAAGGTTGATCGTCGTCAAGAAGCGGATGGACGATCTGAAGAACACGCCCGAAGCCATTGTGGGCTTCACCATCCTGCAGGCAATGGGGCTGAGTCCTACCGAGATCGAAAACCTGGGTGTGCAATTCTTTGCGTCGAAGGCCAGCTTGGTGCTGACGAATGTGCCGGGACCGCGGGAGAAGATCTATTTTGCTGGCAATCGCATCGAAAAGGTGATGTTCTGGGTGCCGCAATCGGGGAGGATGGGTGTCGGCGTCAGCATCTTCAGCTACGCGGGTGATGTCGTGGTGGGTTTGATCACCGATGCCGGTCTTGTGCCCGATCCCGAGACGGTCATCGAAGCTTTGCACACGGAGTTCGAGGAGATGCAAATGCTGGTGCGTCAGGTGGAGGAGAGCGCCTACAAAGGCCCCGTGTCCATTGTCCAGGTTGTCGACCACGGCCGATGCAAGGCCCTCACGCAGGCCGGGAAGCTGTGCAAGAACAGGGCCATGGCGGGTTCAGGCTATTGTCATGTCCACGCTCGCATGGTGGCGGACAGCGAAGACTTGAGCCGGATGTGAATCAAGGCCGAGCTGGATGCACCGCCAGATATTGTCGCAAGATGGCGGTGGCCGGCCCTGTGATCTCGAAGCTATACCAGCCTTCTTGCGCGATGAGGGCATAGATGGCCGTGCCTTTCACGTAGTCATCTTTGGCGATTTCGGCATCGTACCACGCCAATTGCTCGATGTAGAACCCTTCTTCGGTGGTGCTCACCCGACCTTCGGCCCGCCAGAACTGCCCGAAATCACGCCAACCCAAGCCCGACGGTCCTGGTCGATTCCCCACCTGCCCATCGATGCCCAGTTCGGTGATGAGTAGCGGCACCGCGAGGCCGGCGGGCTGGAGGTATTGGCGGTAGACTTTGCGATAGCGCAGGGTGAGCCAGCCGCTGTCGCCTTCGTCGGCGCCGGGTTGGTTTTGGTAGGGTCCGCTGGCGAACCACAGGTAGGGGGCCGAGTATTCATGCAGACCCAGGAAGCCGTTGTGCTCCTTGACGGCTTGCAGCGCCGGGAAGAAGGCGGGCCAGAGTTCGAGCGCGGGTTGGCCGGTGCTGAAATTGCCCACGCAGGAGCGAATGCCGCTGGCCGCCAGCAGACGGGTGCGTTCAGCCTCGAAGCTTGCCAATGCCGCCATTTGGTTGGCGTCAGTGGGTAAAGGCTCATTGTAGGCTTCCCAGGCGTCGATGTTGGCCAGGCGCCGAGGCTCGGTGGCGATGGGAAGGAGCGCATCGACGAACTGTCGGGCAGCGGTGATGGGATCGAAGTTGCCGAAGTCAGGGCCGGTCAGGGCGGCATAGCGGGCTACGACCAGCGTGGAGGGTGAGACCTGCTTGATCTCGGCCATGAAGTTCGGGTCGTATTCGACCGTCTTGACCAGGGCGACGTTGCCGGCGCGCAGCAGGTCGAAAAGCTGGGGATCGGTGCGACTGACGAAAAGGCCGAGTTTGGTGGGAGGGCCGGGCGGGAAAGGCGTGGGTGAGGGGGTGGGGGTGTAGGTGGGTTCGGGGATGGGTGTGGCTGTGGGGGGTGTTGTCGGCGCGATGGTGGGGAGCGGTGTGGGTGTGGCCGTGCTGATCGGTGATGGCGCCGCGGTCGGGCTGGGGGTGCGAGAGGGTGTGGGGGTGGGCGCAGGCGCGGTCGCACGACGGCTGCAAGCGTCCACCACGAGTACAGTAGCGCCGCTCAGTATCGTCTGCAGGAAGCGACGACGGGAGTAGAGAGAGGTTTTGTCTGGCATGAGATGGTCTTTTGCAATACGCAGTCGATCAAGTTTCAGGTCACAACCGGCACGGTCGCTGGATAGCGTTCGTAGAGTTTTTCCTGGACGATGCGCTGGAGGGCGATGACGGCGGCGGTGATGTCGGCAAAGGAAGTGTAGAGCGGGGCGATGCCGAGGCGGATGTTATCGGGTTGGCGGAAATCGGGCAAGACGTTGAAATCGTGGATGAGCGCCAAATCGATGCGCAGACCCTCGGCATGACCCAATGAGACGTGCGAGCCGCGCTGCCGCGCCTCGCGTGGCGAGTTGAGAGAGAAGCCCAATGGCGCCAACAGGTCTTCCCATAGATCGATGAGATACTCGGTTTGTTGCACCGATTTGGCGCGCACGGCGTCGATGCCCGCTTCCAGCAACAGATCGACGCCCGGCTCGATGAGCGATAGCGCTGTGATCGAAGGCGTGCCGCTGAGGAAGCGCCGCAGGCCCGGCGCCGGCTGGTAGTCCAGGGCGAAGCCGAACAGGTCTTTGCGGCCCATCCAGCCAGGGACGGGATTGTGCAAGCGCTCTTGCCAATCGCGGCGGACGTAGAGGAAAGCGGGCGCGCCGGGGCCGCCGTTCAGGTGCTTGTAGGTGCAGCCGACGGCCAGATCGACGCCAGCAGCTGCGAGGTCGAGGGGCAGCGCGCCCACCGAGTGGCTGAGATCCCACAAGACCATGGCTCCGGCTGCGTGCGCCGCTGCGGTCAAGGCTGCGATATCGTAGATATAGCCGCTTTTGAAGGCGGTGTGCGAGAGCACGAGCAGGGCGACGTCAGCGTCGAGTTGGTGCTGCAATGCTTCCTCCGCGCCGTGGATGCCATCGGGGGAGGGGGCGATGATCAGGCGATGTTGCCGCCCCAGCAGCTCGCTGACTCCTTGCAGCACGTAGAGATCGGAGGGGAACTGGAGATCGTCGGTCAGGATCGTGCGGCGTCCTGTTTGCACTTGCAGCGTCGCCACTGTCAATTTGAAAAGATTGATCGATGTGGAGTCGGCAATGATGACCTCATCTGGTTGGGCGCCGATCAGCCGGGCGATTTTGGCGCCGACGCGTTCGGGTGCGGTGAACCAGCCTTCGTTCCAGCTCCGAATGAGCCGGTCGCCCCAGGCGCGTTCGATCAGGTCTGCGTTGAGCGCGACCGTGGCTTTGGGGAGTCGCCCCAACGAATTGCCATCCAGGTAGATCAGGCTGGCATCGCTGAGGAGGAAGCGTTCTCGATAAACCGCCAGTGGGTCTCGCTCATCCAAATTCATGGCGAACGACATGGGATTTCGTGTAGTCATGTAGCTATACAATCATCTTTAGCACATCAATTGCAAAAAGGGCGGAGAAATGGTCTCTGGCGAGCGGTAGGTTTGGCGTCTGACTTAATTTTCCACGATAATCGTGATACTACTCGAATAATTACGAATCTCGAACCACATCTACTTATTCACACCAACTGCATCCTAGCACTATCGCTCATTACCCGCAAACAAGGAATTCGCACATGAAAATCACTGTCCTCGGCGGCGCCGGGAAGATGGGATGCATCGCCGTGCAAACACTGGCGAACGATGAGCGCGTCAGCGAGGTCGTCATCGCGGACGTGAATCTGGATCAAGCGCGCGTCGTCGCCGGTTACCTGTCCAACCCCAAGATTGCCATCCGCCGCGCCGACATCGGCGACCGGGAAGGGTTGGTCGAGGTGCTGCGCGGTTCATCTGCCTGCCTGAACGCCACCGTTTACTACACCAATCTGGCCGTGATGGAGGCGTGCCTGGCCGCAGGCTGCCACTACACCGACCTGGGCGGACTGTTCCACACCACCCGCAAGCAGCTCGAATTGGGCGGGCGTTTCGCCGCGGCCGGGCTGAGCGCAGTACTGGGGATGGGGTCGGCGCCGGGCATCCCCAACGTGCATGCGCGCTACGCCGCCGACCGGCTTGAGACCATCGACAGCATCCGCATCTACGATGGCATCAAGCCGCCCGCCGCCGCCGCCGTCCGCTTTCCTTATGCTATCCCCACCATACTGGACGAGCTGACCCTGGCGCCGATGATCTTCCGCGCGGGTGAATTCCGGGCCTGCGAGCCGCTGTCCGAGTTCGAGGATTATCTCTTCACCCCTACGATCGGGCTGCTACCCATGCACCTCTCGCTCCACTCCGAGGTAGCCACGCTGCCCCTGACCTTCGCGGACAAGGGCGTGCGCGAGTGCTTTTTCAAGATCAACTACTGGGGTATGGCCAAAGAGATGGTGGACAAAGTACGCGTCCTGGCCGAGTTCGGCCTGCATCGCCGCGAGCCGGTCGTCGTCAACGGCCAGCCGGTGATCCCGCGCGACGTGATCCTGGCCCTGCTGGCTGGCAACGTCCCGCCCATCACCGATTTCCTGGCCCCTCCTGACAACCAGCCGCCCGACTGGGTGGAGGAGATCGTGACCGAAGTGCGGGGGACGAAGGATGGTCGGGAGATCACCTGTCGGCTGGGCACGCTGACGGTGAAAGACAATCTGCCCACCGGCGTCGCCCCGGCCATCGCCGCCGTCTGGTTGGCCGAGGGTCGTATCCCGGCTGGCGTCCACCCGCCGGAGGCCGTGCTCGACCCCGAAACCTTGTTTGCCGAACTGGATCAGCGTGGCATTCCCACGCAAGTGACCATCACTAATTGGCTCTGAGTTCTTTACTCTACGCGTACCCCTGATCCAGACCGACAGCGTGTTTCAGCGCCAGATCAAGAGAAGGCTGAATCGCGGCTGCGCGGCCGAGGCGCCGCAGAATGAGTGTGTGATGCAAGGTGGCAAGCTTGCCCATCCTGAACACCGACGCTACCTTGAGACCTGTCTGCGGAAAGACCGGGTGAGACATTCTCAAGGCAAAAGAGGTCGTCATCGTGGTAACGGCTCACCATCGTTCAGCGAGTAAATATCTTCGCCGGGATCGTCTAGAAACGCATAGCTTGGGCTTCCCTCCGCTAGCCTGAGCAAGGCCCATGTCGGTAGATCTTCTTCAACGGGGACGGTATCTTCAGAATAGACGACGATTGTTACCCGTTTTTTGTCAGGTAGATCTACCTTTCTGATAGGTCTAAATGCGTTCTGTTCGTAGATTGCATCGATAACTTGAACCATCGGTGATACCTCCCTGCGAGTCTCAGTTCATTCTATAGTTGTTGCAACGAGCACGCAACTTGCAGATCGCTACAGCCGCGCCTTCACTTCCGCCAGCGTATCCTCCAACCGCTCCAGCACCGCATCGATCTGGGCGTAATCGATCACCAGCGGCGGCTCGATCCGCACTGTCTTGGCGTTGGTGAGTGTGCCCGCCACCAGCACCCCGCGCTTGAATAGCCCCGCGGCCACGCTATAGCCCACCTCGGCATCGCGGAAGTGCTGGCCCAGCAGCAGCCCCCGCCCCGTGATCTTATCGTAGATCATCGGGTATTCGGCGGCCAACTTCTCCAGCCCGGCCTTGAAATAGGCGCCCTTCTCCGCAGCCTGGCGGGGCAGGTCTTCTTCCAGGGTGACGGTGATGGCGGCGATGGCCGCGGCGCAGGCCAACGGGTTGCCGCCGGTGGTGGTGGTGTGCACGAAGGGGTTCGGCTCCATCATCACCTGCCAGATTTCCTCCCGCGCCCCAAAACAGGAAACAGGCATGACGCCGCCGCCCAGGGCCTTGCCCATGGTGATGATGTCAGGCACGACCTGCCAGTGATCTACGCCCCACAGTTTGCCGGTGCGCCCCAGCCCTGTCTGCACCTCGTCGGCGATTAGCAGCACGCCGTGCTGGTCGCAAAGCTGGCGTAGCCGCGGCCAAAAATCGTCGGGCGGGACGATGGCGCCCGCCTCGCCCTGGATCGGCTCCATGACCACGGCGGCGATGTCCTGCCCCACGGCGTCGGCGATCTGCAACTGTCGTTCCACCGCATCGGCGTCGCCGAAGGGGACCCACTGCACGTAGGGGTACAGCGGCAGGGCCGGGGCGCGGAAGTCGGACTTGCCCAGCAGGCTGAGCGAGCCCATGGTCTTGCCATGAAAACCGCGCAGCGAGGTGATGAACCCGGCCTTGCGCGTGTACATCTTCGCCAGCTTCATCGCACCCTCGACGGCCTCGGTGCCACCGGCGGCGAAGAAGAAATACTGGATGTCGCCGGGGGTGATCATCGCCAGCAGCCGGGCCAGCACCCCGCGCAGGGGGTCGAGCAGCTCCTGGCTGGGCATGGGCGTGCGGTTGAGCTGGGATCGGACGGCCTCGACCACGCGCGGATGCGACCAGCCCAACGAGAGCAGGCCGTAGCCGCCCAGGCAGTCGATCCACTCGCGGCCAAACGCGTCCTGGACGACGGCCCCGTGGCCGGTCCATTCGGTGGCGGCGAACATCCCCGTCTCTGTGACCGACTTGCGGTAGTCGAGGAAGCCGCGGTTGAAGTGGTTGGCGAAGTTGTACAGCGTTTCTTCGACGATCGCTTCGCCCTCGGCCTGGGTGACAGAGGGTTGGGCGATGATGTCGAGCCAGCGATGGGCGTAGGAGAGGGCGTTGGGATGGGTTGTCATAGCGGGAGGCAAGGCAGGAATCAGAGGGTGGAGGACAGATCACTGTCCTTTCACTTCGGTCCAGATGCGGTCGTAGAGCGGGGTGGCGTCGCCAACATCATCGACGCGGTTGCCATTCTTCACCGCTTCGGCAGGCATGTTGGTGATGTTGGAGTCCATGTACTGCTTGTACAGGTCAGGGTGTTTGTCTTTGGCATAGTCCAGGGCGGTCTTGTTGGGATTGATGTAAGGGAAGTCTTGCAACATGAGCCAGAAGAGGTCGGGTTGCAGGTCGTAGTTGAGCCAGGCGTAGGCCGCGTCCGCATGGGGTGCGTTAGCTGGGATGGCCCAGCTATCCTGCCAAACGATAGCGCCCTCTTTGGGATAGATGAACTGGATGGCGGAGTTCTCGCGTTGGGCCAGGGCTGCTTCAGCAGTCCAGACAAAGCCCAGGTCGGCGTCGCCGCCGATCAATGCTGTCTTGGGGCTATCGCTGTCGAAGAGTTTGACGCTGGGGACAAGCTTAGCGAGTTTGGCGCTGGCTTGTTCGAGTTGGGCCGGGTCCGCAGTGTTGATGTCGTAGCCCAGCGTGGCCAGGGTAAAGCCGATGACCGCGCGCGAGTCGTCGATGAAAACCATGCGGCCCGCGTACTCCGGCTTCCACAGGTCTTCGTAGGATGCTGGGAGGTTCGACACCTTTTCGGTGTTGACAACGATGGCGTCGGCGCCGGCCTGATAGGGGATCGTATAGTCGTTGCCCGGATCGAAGGCGAGATTGAGGTAGTTCGGATCGAAGTTCACCACCACCGGCAATTTGCTTTTATCCAGCTTTTGTAGCAGGCCTTGGCGGATCATCAAGCTGACGATGTAGTCGGTGGGGATGACGACGTCGTAGTTGGCGCCGCCGGCCGAAAGCTTGGCGTACATTTCTTCGTTCGAAGAATATTCGTCGCGGTTGACCTTGACGCCATAGACCAGCTCGAAGCAGTTGATGATGTCTTGCGGGATGTATTCCGTCCAGACGAAAAGATTCAGTTCCTTCGAGGTCACTTCCAGCTTCGGGTTCGGCTCCGGGCATTCGAAGCCGGAAGATGTCACTTTTTTGCCGGTGGTCGCTCCGCCGCCGCTGCTTCCACCACAGGCAGCCAGGAGAGCGATGACAGCGGCGAAGAGGGGAATAAGACGGATGGCGGTGCGCATAGCTTCTCTCCTCATGCGGATGGGCAGGGGACGGTGGATGGCGGGGCAATGGAATGGGGTGAATTGTTCACCAAAAGGGCGAGGATTGGCAAAACCGGCGTCATTTCAGATACTGCTGTTTGCGTCGTTCACGCTCGTCCTTAGCCTCGATGATCAATTGGTCGAGATCAATGTCTTTGATCGCGGCATCGAAAGTAATGGGTGCATCTCCCTTTACCAGTCGATACGAAACCCCGGCACTGTCGCGTTCGATGTAGCGCCCGTCGATCAGGTAGCGACGCAGGGTGACGTGATCCAGCCCGCAGCTATCGCCGAACCGAGCCGTCCATTTGCGCAGAGCGTCGTTGATCTCGCCCTCGCTATAGTCTCGGTCAAGATCGAGATGAAGAACGGCGCTGACGAACAAGATTTCGCGGTCGGCTTGTTTTTTCGGGAAGCCCTGGCCGGCCAGAACGAGGGTGGGAAAGCGCGCGGTGAATTGGGGGGTGGTGATGTGGGGCATGGACTTGAGGTGGTCGCGGAATGGATGGCGGCTATTGGCAAGGCTTTGTTGTGGACGCGGAGGGGGAAACGCGGGTGTTCCTCAGGATTTCAATCATCTTTATGCATTTGCGCATGCTGATTGTGAGAACTCAGCGTCTTCTCGATGCGGCGGTCGGGGATGAACCAAATCACCGCCACCAGGATATACAGCCCAAAGGCCAGCCACGGCGCGACCAGAGCCAGCGGAATCGCCACCGCGTAGATCGCCAGCGACGCCAGACCCTTGTTGTCGCGGCCCACGGCAGCCGCCAGCGCAGACTCTTTGCCCTGGGCGGCGATGAGGGAACGCGTGAGGATATAGTAAGCCACCCCAGCCATCAGCATGACTACGCCGTACATGGCCACCGGCCAGGCGGCGAAATTTTGCTCGCCCATCCAGGCAGTGACGAAGGGGCCGAGCGAAAGCCAGAAAAGCAGGTGGATGTTGGCCCAAAGCACGCGGCCGTCTACATGCCTCACAACCTGGAGGAGATGATGATGGTTGTTCCAGTAGATGCCGATCATGATGAAGCTGAGCACATAGCTGACGAAGACCGGGATCAGCGGCAAGAGGGCGGCCAGTTCGGTTCCCTCCGGCGGCCTCAGTTCCAGGACCATGATCGTGATGATGATGGCGATGACGCCATCGCTGAAGGCTTCCATGCGGCTTCTGGTCATTGTTGGTTTCCTGGTGGGCGACTTTGTTGCACCGTTACGCGTCTGTTATGATTCACTCTGCTTTCATTCAGGTAAAGTTATTACCGTGATAAAGACTAGAATTCGAAGTAGTAGGTAAGATTATGCAGATCGATTACGATCCCGAAGCCGATGCAATCTATGTACGCCTGCGCGATGGTGAAGTCGATGACACCCTGGAAGCAGGTAAATATGTGTACGTTGATGTGGATAGCGAAGGCGTGCCACTCGGCCTGGAAATTCTATTCGCCGGACGCATGCTTGGGCAAAAAGATCTCACGCGCGTGACGGTCAGTATCAGCAGGATTCCGCAGCCAGCGTAGTCGCCCATCTCAGCTATTCTGCCGCGCCTGCAAACGTTGCGTCAGCAGCAGAACGAGCAGGATGAGCACGATCCAAACCGTCGAGAGCGCATTCACTTCGGGCGTGATGATGCGCCGCAAGAGGCCGTAGACATAAATCGGCAGGGTAGTGGCGCCGGGGCCGGTGGTGAAGAAGGTGATGACGAAATCATCCAGCGAGAGGGTGAAGGCCAGCAGTGCGCCCGCCATCACGCCGGGGGCGATATTGGGCAGCGTCACCCGCCAGAAGGTGATCCATTCCGTGGCGCCTAAATCACGCGCCGCCTCCTCGATCGACCGATTGAACCCGGTCAGCCGGGCGCGCACCACCAGGATCACGAAGGGGACGCTGAAGGCGATGTGCGAGACGATGACCGTGGGCAAGCCCATGCCCAGTCGCAGCCCCAGCGCCGAGTTGATTACCTGAAACACGGCGCTGAACAAGACCAGGATGCCAATCCCCATCACCAGTTCGGGGATGATGATGGGGATGTAGAGCGAGGCTTCGGAAAAACGTTTGGCCGGGAAGGAATATCGCTGCAAGGCCAGCGCCGCCATGGTGCCGATGATGGTGGCGCCGATGGTCGAGACTGTGGCGATGATCAACGTGTTGCGCGTTGCCGCCAACACCTCGCGGTTGCGGAACAGTTCGCAGAACCAGAAGAACGGCCCGCACGCGCCGCGGTTGACGATGCCCTCGAACTGGATGTTGGTGCGCGACGAGTTGAAGGCATAGACGATCAGCACCGCGATGGGGATATAGAGGAAGACATAGACCAGGACGACGAAAAGCCGGAGCCAGGGCGAACGTTTGTTACTCATGCCACCGTGATCTCCTCGCCAAAGCCGAAGCGTCGGGTGTAGTACAGCGTCACCAGTAGGGTCAGGATCATGAGAACGATGGAGGCGGCGGAGCCAAAGGCCGGGTCGCGAGCATCCAGGAACTGCCGCTGGATGAGATTGCCCACCAGGATGACCTGGCGCCCGCCCAGGATGTCGGAGACGATGAAGGTTCCCATCACCGGCACGAAGACCAG
Source organism: Chloroflexota bacterium (assembly GCA_041918515.1). GTDB lineage: Bacteria > Chloroflexota > Anaerolineae > J102 > J102 > SSF26. Next base: position 15,760 of record JAYRVO010000005.1, read on the forward strand.
GATCGTCCCCGCCACCATGCCGGGCAACGAGAGCGGCAGCGTCACCCGCCAGAAGGTGCGCAGCGCATTGGCGCCCAGGTCGGCGGCGGCCTCGTACAGGTTGCCTTCGATCTTCTCCAACGAAGTGTACATTGGCAGCACCATGAAGGGCAGGAATTCATACACCATGCCCACCAGCACCGCTCCGGGCGTGTACAGCATCTCCAGCGGCTGGAAGTGCAGCCCGAACAGCCCGAACAAGAACCCCAGCACTGCGTTGATCACGCCCTGGGTGCGCAGCAGCATGATCCAGGCGTACAGCCGGATGACGAAATTCGTCCACAACGGCACCAGCACCAGGAAAAGGTAGGTGTTGCGGCGGCTGGCAGGGGCGCGGGCGATGAAATAGGCCAGGGGATAGCCGATCAGGATGCAGAGCACCGTGGTTTGGAGACCGAGGATCACCGAGCGCCAGAGGATCTGCAAGTAAAGGCTATCGAAACAAGGCGGGGGTGTGTCGCCGCAGGCAACCGTGCGGCTGTAACCGATCAATCGCAAATAGTTGTCGAACGTGAAAGTGTAGATGACATTGCCGTCGGGGTCGCGGCGGCCAAAGGAGGTGACCAAAACGAGGAGGAGCGGGATGATCAGCAAAGCGATCATCCACAACAAGGTGGGGCTGACGAGCAGCAGACCGCGGCGGGCCTGTGGATCAGAAGAGCGTTTGCTTGTTGCAGCCATAAGTTACTCCACCAGGATGCGAGCCGTCACCGGCGCAAAGGCGACGTTGACGGCGTCGCCTGTTATCGCCAGCCGGCGAGAGGTGGGATCGATGTTCTGCTCGCGCACGCGCACGCTTTGCCCCCCATCCAGCCGCACCGCGTAGTGCGTGTCGGTGCCAATGTAGACCACATCCTCCACCCGACCCGCCAGCTGGACATAACTTTCGGGCAGGCGAACATGCGCCTGCAAGCCGTGAAGGTGCATCTTTTCTGGCCGGATGGCGACCGTGACCGTCTGACCGCCGCTCAGCCTGGCCTCCGATATGGCCCGGATCACGCCCCCGCCGTTCATCTGCACCTGAACCTCGCTGCCCTGCTGATCGACCACAACGCCCGCCAGGAAACTTGTCTCGCCGATGAAGTCGGCCACGAAACGGTTGGTGGGATGTTCGTAGATGTCGGAGGGCGACCCCATCTGCAGGACGCGACCGCCGTTCATCACCGCGATGCGGTCGGACATGGTCAGGGCTTCTTCCTGGTCGTGGGTGACGAAGATGAAGGTGATGCCGACCTCGCGCTGGAGCCGCTTGAGTTCGAGCTGCATCTCTTTACGCAGCTTCTGGTCCAGCGCGCCTAATGGCTCATCAAGCAGGAGCACTTCCGGGCGTTTGACGAGCGCCCGCGCCAGGGCCACGCGCTGCTGCTGGCCGCCCGAAAGCTGCCGGGGCTTGCGTTTCTCGTAGCCGGGCAAGCGCACCATGTCCAGCGCCTCGCCCACGCGCCGGGTGATCTCCGGCTTGGCCACTCGATCCATCTCCAGTCCGAAGGCCACGTTCTGGCCGATGGTCATGTGCGGGAAGAGGGCGTAGTTCTGGAAGACGGTGTTGACCGGGCGCTTGTTGGGCGGGGTGAGGCCCATCGCTTGGCCGTGGATGAAGATTTCGCCCTCGCTGGGGAACTCGAACCCGGCGATCATGCGCAGACTGGTGGTCTTGCCGCAGCCCGAAGGCCCCAACAAGGCGAAGAACTCGCCGTCCAGGATTTCCAGCGTGGTGCTGTCGACCGCGACCACCTCGCTCCCGCCGGGATTGGGGAAACGCTTGCTGACCTCGCGCATCTCGATGGCGTATTTCAATGCGGGACCTCCTGGGAATTGCGGATTGCGGATTGCGAAACGTGAGGCGTGAAACGTGAGGCGTGAGGCGTGAAACGTGAGGCGTGAGGCGTAAGGCGTGAGGCGTAAGCACCTACCACTTGTCTACTTGTCTACTTGTCTACTTGTCTACTTGTTTACTCCCTTACCACCACCTGCGTCGAGCAATGCGGGCCGCCGTAGCCGCCGGTGAGGGCCGCGAAGTCGATGGGAATGGCGTCGATGCCGGCCTGGCGAAGCCGGTCGAACAGGCTTTCACCTGCCTGACGCACGCCCAACCAGCGCCCCGGCGCCACCAGCAGCCCGTTGGGAGCAAAGTTCCTGCCTTCTTCGACCGAAAACGGCAGGATGCGAACGCCCTTATCGGCCAGATAGCGGCTGAATGCTTGCTTGTCCGCCAGTCGATAGCGGAAGGAGTGGGCGTCGCCTTCGGGCCGATAGACATCGACTTCGGGTTCAGCGTCGCCGCCGAGACGATTTTCGCATAGTAAACAGAGGTCGGGGCCGAGGAAGGCGAAGTAGGTGTCCAGGTGCATCTCGTCCATTTGCCCGCGCGGGTCGCGCACTACCGCCACCTCGACAAAGCCATAGACCCGCTCCTCCAGGCATTGGCCGATGCCATCTGCATCTGAAAGCAGGCCCTGACCCTGCAAAACGAAGTCTCCGGCGGGGATGAAGTCGCCGCCTTCGACAAAACCGGGCGGCTGGACGCGGTAGAGCGGGGTGATGCCAAGCTGTTCGAGGGCAAAGACGGCCAGATCATTCTCCCGGCGGCGTTTTTCTAGCCGCAAACGGCCAATGACGATGCCGTTTCGTGTAGTGAAAAGAGGGTCGCGCAGATAATAGGCGCTGCCACCGGCCAGTTCGTGGCGGGCGACGAAACGGGTGGTGGGGTCAAGCGCGTCCGGGTTCGGGGTCAGGTGGAGGGTGGGGGCGAGGAGGATCAATTCGACCAGGGCGGCGGGGTCGAGAGCAGAGAGGGCGGCTTCGAGATCGGCGGCAGCCAGATCGGCGTCAGCAGGAGCCAGGGCGCTGGCATCCAGTCGGATGCTTTGCCTGGCCCAGCCCTGCAGCCGCTCCCGCGCCGCGGCGTTGGCGTCGATTCCATTCAACAGGGCCTGGCGCAGGTCGATGACCCGGACGCCGTTCTCTTCCAGTCGTCTCCGAAACGCCCGGTGTTCGGCCTGCGCCTGGGCCAGCGAGAACGGGCGCAGAAAGTTGGCGGCGTTGGGTTGCAGCAGGTCGAACAGCGTCTCGATCCCCGGTTCGCAGACCAGCACGACGCGAGCGCGTCCCCATTCGGTGGCTTGCGAAGGGCGAAAAGGCTGTTGTAAGTCCGGCACAGGAAGCAGATGGAGCGTGAAAGGGCGAAGATTCAGGTCGAAACGGCGAAAAGTTGGCTTTGTGCTTGTTCCCAAACTCAGGGTGGCGGTAGTATAGTCAAGAGGCAGGGCGTGACGCAAGCGCGTGCCAGACCTGCATCCTTGCGCCTTCGGGAAGGATTTGCGACAATGGCGTTGTCAACCCTTCGACATTGTGTTAGGGCCTTGTCAGTCACTCGAACAAGCCTATGTCTCCAACTCTGATCGATTCATCGTTCGATATTTCTCAACCTGACCTGGGAAATGTCACTTTGACGTATTTCCCGCACAGTGTGGCTGAATCACTACCACAGGCGGTGACGCGCCTTGTGTCGGCGCTTCACCCTGAGAAGATTTACCTGTTTGGCTCTTATGCCCGCGGCAAGCCCACTGCTGACAGTGATGTTGATTTGCTCGTTGTTATGGACACCGATCTTGATGACGCAGACCGCTTCCTGGCTGTCTCGCGACTCTTGCGGCCGCGTCCATTTCCGGTCGATATTCTGGTCAGGACGCCTGAAGAATTGGAGTGTGCTTTGCGCAAAGGTGACCGCTTCCTGACCGAGATCGTTCGGCAGGGCAAGGTGCTCTATGACCGACTTGCTTGACGTCGCAGTTTTGACTGCGCGGGCCGAGGAAGATTATTTGCTGACACGTTCGGCTTTGCGTCATAAAAGTCCTTTGACTTACGGCGCTTGCTATCATGCACAGCAGTGCGCTGAGAAGTATATCAAGGCGATGTTGGCAAGTAGAGGCGTCGCTTTCCCCAGAACGCACGATCTGGCAGCACTTGATGATTTGTGTGCACGCGCAGGCATCTTTTTGCGCATCGATCAAGACTTGCTCGACACGCTCTCTGCGTATGCCGTGAGGGTGCGCTATTCGGGTGACGAGCCGACTACAGAGGAAGCTCACCGAGCGTTCAAGATCGCGCAAACCATTCGTCGCTTTGCGCGTCAGTGGTTGGGTGTAGCAAAAGGGACGTTAGTTGCTTGATAGGATGGCATCCCGCTACTTAAGCAAAAGCGCCGGACATTCAGCGAATGTCCGGCGCTTGGCGTGCACGAAAGGGTGAGGTTGTTATCCGCGCGGGGGGAAGATGCCTTGCAGGGCGATGATGAAGCTGACGCCCAAATAGCCACTGTTCCCCGGCTGTACCGCAACGCCATCTCCCGTCTCGCCCAGATCGGGTAAGTAGGTGCTTTTGTCAGCCTGGACCGGCATCCTGTCCCGGAGATCGGGCAGGGCGAAGGTGCGCTTGCCATCGCCGCCGTAGGTGGTGCCCAGGAGCGAGAACAAAGCCGTGTTCTGGGAGATTTGCATCAATTGCCCGTTGCAAAACGCCCAGCCCCTTGGAGCGAAATTGCCGGCAAACATGCGGATTTCAGCTACGTATTGATCCATTGTCGCCTCCTTAACCTGGCGTGGGGTAAATGCCCTGCAGGGAGATGATGAAGTTGATGCTCAGCCAGGGCGGAGATGATGTTTGTCCGTCAGCGGCAAAAGGTGTAGCTTGCCTACCCAATGCCAGGGCGGCGCCTTGATGAACCGGCGCCCGGTTACGCAGATCAGGCACGGCGAAGGTGGTCTCGCCATCGCCGCCATAGGTTGTGCCGATAACGTTGAAGAGTACGTTGTTCTCTTCGATACTCAGCAACTTCCCGTCGCAGAATGCCCAGTCGGCGGGAGCGAAGTTACCAGCGAACATGCGGATTTCGCCAACAGTTTGCATTGTGATCTCCTTAGGTTTGTGAGGGGAAGATGCCTTGAAGGGCGATGCAGAAATTGAGCGCCAGGTAGCCAGGGGCTTCGGCTGGCGCGCCAGCGTCGCTCAGCCCCAACGATCCACCCCTTTCGCCCAACACAACATTGTCACCGGTGTGTACCGGAACGCGGTTGCGCAGGTCGGGCAGGGCGAAGGTGGTTCTGCCATCACCGCCGTAGGTCGTGCCCAGGAGCGAGAATAGGGCCTGGTTCTGGCTGATGGGCAGTAATTGCCCATTGCACAGCGCCCAGCCCTTGGGGGCGAAATTACCGCTAAACGGGTGAATCTCACCGAGAAATGGTTCATTCATCGTTCAGGCGCCTCCTTGTTGCGCCATTTCTTCCATCTTCTTACGCAGGCTGAGCGGCCTCATATCGGTCCAGACTTCTCGGATGTAGTCCAGACATTCCTGCTTTGTTCCTGTCTTGCCGGCGTCGCGCCAGCCGAGCGGGTTCTCGCGGTCGGCCGGCCAGATCGAGTACTGCTCCTCGTGATTGACCACCGCTTTGTAGATGGTAGTGTCTTCTCGTTCATTCCAACTCATGGGGATACTCCTCGTGTATGGGGGAATGGGGTGTGGGATTGTGTAGCGGCTCTTCGTTGAGCCAGGCGGGGCAGTATAGGGAGTGGCCGCAGACTTGTCAAATAGGTTCGCGAGCACGTAGGATTTTGGGATGCGACACCTCACGATTGGCCTCATCCAGGAACGCTGGCATCCTGATCCCGCCGAACACCGCGCCCGGTTGGCCGCGGGCGTCCGCGAAGCCGCCCAACGCGGCGCGCGGCTCATCTGCCTGCAAGAACTCACGCTCTCGCCCTACTTCGCCACCCGCCCCGGCCTGGACGCCGCGGCCTACGCCGAGACCATCCCCGATGGCCCCACCTGCACCTTCACCCGTGCTTTGGCCCTGGAGACGGGCGCTTTCGTCACTGCCTCGCTGTTCGAGGCTGCCGGCCCCGGCTACAACACCGCCATCTGCTACGCGCCGGATGGCAGCCTGGCCGGGCGGACGCGCAAGCAGCACATCCCCGGCGGTCCCGGCTATCACGAGACCGAGCATTTCCACCCCGGCGATTCTAACTACCCCGTCCACACCATCGCTGGCGTCCCCACCGCCCTGCCCACCTGCTACGACCAATGGTTCCCCGAACTGGCCCGCATCTACGGACTGAAAGGCGCTCAGCTCATCATCTATCCCACCGCCATCGGCTCGGAGCCGACCGCGCCTGATTTCGATTCGCAACCGCTCTGGCAGCAGGTCATCGTCGCCAACGGCATTATGAACAACTGCTTCATGGCCGCGGTCAACCGGGTGGGGACAGAGGGCGGGGTGGCGTTCTACGGCAGCAGCTTCGTCAGCGACCCGCTGGGGAATATCCTGGCCCAGGCCCCGCGCCACGACCCCGCCGTTGTGCTGGCCACGCTGGATTTTGGCATCCGCGAGCGCTGGGGCGAGCTTTTTCCCTTCTTCCGCCAGCGCCAGCCGGGGACATATAGGCTGTTAGCGGAGACTGCTTGACGCCGCGGGATGATTCCCCTGGGCGGCGCTTCAAGCAGTCACAACCTCGGCGCGATACCCAGGGATCACGGACTGGGTGATCATGACAGGCACATTGACCACTACATCAAGGTACCACCACCACTGCGACGGCGGAATCCGGTCATGGCGGCGCCATGACTCCAGATCAGCAATTTTTTCGATGGAGTCTAAAAATTTGTTCGCTTGGCGCAGTAGTTCTGTATCTGCTCGTTCTAGCCGCGCTCGTTGCGGTTCCGAAAGCTCTGTTGTGATTGCAGCCAGGTGGCTACGCATTTGAAATAGATTGAGATGCTCCATACCACTGGCTTCGGGGTGGCGCACCCCTGACTCATAGCTGAGCATCAATTTTTCGTTGTCCTGTTTTTTCATGTCATTAACGCTCCTAGTGTGTCAATAAATTCGAATTCTCGTCTATTCAGATATTGATCTGGCCATTCCACTACAAAGGCAGTTTCCATAATACCATCCAATCCGAACATTATCAACCAGACGTTGTCATCAATTGTTGCAGCTACAGTTGGATAGATACGATTCCCAAAATGATATAGATAAACTCTTGCTGCCAAATCAGATAAGACTATTCTGATGATTTCGTGATAGTTGTCGATTGTGGCAGACTTATGGAGGTGCCCGTAACTCTTTCGCGTGTTCAAATGTTGAATGTCTTTTCCTGGTTTCCAGCGAATCACAGTCCTGGCAGCGCGAATCGCAGCTATTACTTGCTCTAGCAGTGAGTCTGGTATTTCTGGTTTGCTCATTGATGGCTGCTTATGTGTCGTTCCGATATCCTGTAATTCCTATCGGGTAGGGGTTCATGTTGCCCCCAAATTGGCTCACGCAAAGCCGCTAAGACGCAAAGCGTTTATGTTTTCTTTGCGCCTTTGCGTGAGATAAAAAAGGTGCAGGTGAACAGTTACCCTATTGGTTCAATTGTAGCGCAAAATCACCGGGCTGAAAAGAGGCGAGGATGTTCAGTCGGCGAGTTTATACACGCGGTTCTTTTTACCAGAACCGCCACCAGGGGCGCGGCCGCGTCCACATCCCCCGACCCCGGCGTCTGGCTGCCTCTTGCAGCCGCGCCAACTCGCGTTCGCGTCCGTGGGGCGGGCCGAACGTATCCAGCCGCGCCAGGCCCATCTCGACCAGCCGGCCGTTGACCCACGTCCGGCCTACATAGACATGCCGGAGCAGCCGGCCGTACATATCCGTATCATCTTCGCTTGCCTCAGCCACCAGCCGTACGCGGCGCCCTTCCACCAGCCCGGCGTTGGCCGCTTTGGCTTGGGCAGCCCACTCGGCCTCTGAACCACCCAGTTCGGGCGCGTCGATGCCCAGATAGCGCACCTCGCGGCCGTCGCTCAGACGGATGCTGTCGCCATCGATGACGTGGGTGACGAGGGCATAGGTGTTGGCTTCGCCCAGGCCGAGCCAACGACGCAGGCGGGACGAGAAGCTGAGAGAGCGAGGAGGTTGCGGCGGGCGGGAGTGAGGTTGCCAGTGCATCGTGGGCGCATGGTGAGGGGGATGCGCCCATTGTACCTCATGGCTGGGCGGAGAGCGCCATCGTTTGGCCGGCGGCCCGGGTTTGGAACAACGCCCGGTAGCCGATGATGGCGATGGCGACGTAGGCGCAGGTCTTGGGGATCATCAGCATCCCCAGCATCGGTATCTGCGCTCCCCAAAGAATGACCGGCGCATAGAAAAGGTAGGAGAGGCCGATCATGGCCCCGATCCACTGGAAGGGGCGATCCTGGCTCCGGCTGGCGTCACGCAGGATCAAATACATCACCCCCAGGCCCTGGATCGTCAGCAGCGAGTTGCGGAGCAGGCTCCACCCATACGGCGCCACCAGCCGATTCCACTCGTTCTGCGGGAACAGCATCACCACCAGCCGCACCACCCCGACCGCCAGCAGAAACCAGCCGAACGCCCCCAAACGCTGGTGAAAACGCAGTCGCCAGATGTCCACCATCAGCATGTAGAACAGGGTGACGGTGAAGGCGGTGGAGAGAGCGCCCAGGCCAACGAGCGCCGGGTTGGCCTCCAGCCCGCCCAGGCCATAGGCCACCACGCGAAAGCCCACATGCCCGGTGTCGCCCAGGGCCAGCAGCGCAAAGGCCCACAGCAAGCGTTTGGCCACCGGGCGGTCGGCGGGCGCGACTTGCTTCAGGTTGCGGGCCATCAGGAACACCAAGACCCAGATCACCAGCAGATAGGTGACATTGAATAGGATTTCGACGCCAACACGCATACTTTCAGACATGTTCCGCCTCCAGAGACGGGGATTTCGGGCCGCCAGTGTCGGGCGGTACGGTTGTGAACTTGAATTCGATAGGCGGCGGCGGCAGCCCACGCAAGCGGCGCACCCCCTCGCCGGCGGCCCCGCGCAGCATCGTCCAGGTGGATGAATAATCCACCACCAGCGCCGTTTTGCCGTCTGTGGCCGCGGAGGCCAGCCACACGGCCTTCTGCGCGGGCTTCTCCGGCGGCTGCGCCCACATGCGCACGATGGTGGGGAAGACCTTTAGCTGGGCTTCCGAGCCGGCGATGACACCCACCTGAGTGAGCAGGTCGGTGAGCACCAGGCCGGGGTTGTAGGCGAAGACGCCGACGCCGGCTACATCTTTGTTTTCCTTTGCCAGCGCCAGGGTGAATGACCTCACCCATGCCTTGCTCGAGGCGTAAGCGTTCTGCCATGCCACCGATCCCTTATAACCGCGGCCCAGCATGTTGATCAGCTTGCCCGATCCGTGTTCTAAAAAATGCTGCATGGCTGTACGCGAGCCATTGTAGACGCCGAGAATATTGGTCTGTACGACCTGCTGAAAGTCGGCAGGCGTGCAGCCGGTGGTGGGGCCGTAGGGGCCAGAGACGCCGGCGTTGCTGACCCAGATGTCGTAGCGCCCGAACGACTGGATGGCAAGCTCGGCCAGCGCCTCGACCTCGGCCAACCGCCCCACATCCGTCGCCCGGCCGGTGATCCTGGCCCCGCCCGTTGCCAGCCGCGCCACCGTCTCAGCCACCGCTTGCTCGGACCGGGAAGCCACGACCACGGCCGCGCCTTCGTCGGCAAAAGCCTGGGCGATGGCCAGCCCCAGCCCGCGCGTGCCGCCCGTGACCACGGCCACTTTGTCCTGCAATCGTTTTGGGGAGGATGCTGTCATGAAGGGGTGCACCTTTGTTGCCAGGGTTCAGTCGGTGTATAATTCATAAAGCTAGATATTTCATGTTCATGAACTATATGCACCCTCGAGCTGTCTGTCAAATTCAACTCCTTTTTGTAACTGCCAAGCCGCTGACCCTGCGACACGGTGTTAGAAATGACATTTTGTGGACACGGATAGGGAAACACGGAAAGTTTTACCCGTGTTCTTTCCATCTGCGTCCACAAATTCAGGGCCTTCCGGTTCTCATTTGAAAAAACGCTGATCGTGTCATGCTGAGTTACCCATGCCACGCGGCGGCATGTCGCCCGAGCAAGAAACTCCTGATTGTGTCACCCTGAACGGGTCGATCCGATATTCTGTCATTTCGATCAGCCAGTGAAGGGTCTCCAAGCCGGGAGTTTCTAAGCAGCGGTGAAGCATCAGCGAAGCGAAGCATCTCTGCTCTCATGGCAGATGGCTTCTTTGGCAACGCGAGATGCTTCGCTGGCTTTCAACCGCAACAACTTTGAATGATCGACCCGCTGATGCTTCACTGCGTTCAGCATGACATAATCAAGACTTGGATGTTATGCAATGTGGTTGAATGTGAGAAACGGAAAGCCCTGCGCAAATTTAGAATTGCTGGATGACAGAGCGAAAGGAAGCAAAAAATCCGTGCTTCCCCATCTGCGTCCACAAATTTGGAATTGCTGGATGACAGAGTGGAAGGAAGCAAAAAATCCGTGTTTTCCCATCCGCGTCCACAAGAAAGCGACGATAGAGCGGAAGAAAACAAAAAAATCCGTGTTTCCCCATCCGCGTCCACAAGAAAGCGACGATAGCGCGAAAGAAAACAAAAAATCCGTGTTTCCCTATCCGCGTCCACAAGAAAGCGCTGCTCATGAACGATTCTGATCTTGTTGAACTCGCACTGACTGGGGCGACGCTGTTCCTGCGCCACGCCATGGTCGCTCTGCAGCAACAGGCGCGGCGTGCCGGCATCTCGTTGGCGCAGATGCACGTTTTGCTGCATCTCTATGCGGCCGGCCCGCGCGAGGTGATGGAGTTTGTAGACATGATGCAGGTCTCACCGGCAGGGGCCAGCCAGATGGTGGAGCGACTGGCGCAGCAGGGCTTGGTGCAGCGGCAGGAGACGCCCGGCGACCGCCGCGTGCGCCAGGTTCATCTCACGGCCAAAGGCCAACAGGTGGTGGAAGCAAGCCTGGCCGAGCGAAGGCAATGGCTGGAGGGGCTGTTGGTTTCGGTGGAAGAGGAGGAGAAGGACATGGTCGGCCGGGTGTTACAGACAGTAATCCAACGGACAAGTGAAAATGAACCCTGACATCGCCAACAGCATCGACCGTCATCTCCAGACCCTGGCAGTCGCGATCGGCAGCCGGCCAACCGGCTCGGAGGCCAATCGTCGCGCCGGAGCTTATATCGCGGATGCGCTGGCTGCGGCGGGCTGTGTGGTCGAGCGGCAGACCTTCCCTTGCCTGGATTGGGAGCCGCTGGGCGTGGAACTGAGGTTGGGCGAGGAGGTGCTGCCGGCGGCCATCAATCCTTTCTCGCCTTCGTGCCATGTGAGCGCGCCGATGGTCGTGATCAGCGGCCTGGCCGAGCTTGAGGCCGCGGACTTGGCGGGCAAGATCGCCGTCCTTTGTGGCGAGTTGACGGCGATGCCGCTGTTTCCCAAGCAGTATCCGTTTTTCACCTTTGCTGAGCATGTGCAGATCATCGAAACGCTGGAGCGAGGCCAGCCCGCGGCGGTGATCGCGGTCAGCCCGAGCGAGGCCCACCCGGCGCCGATCATCGAGGACGGCGACTTCGCCCTGCCGTCGGTCACGGTCCCGGCCTCGGCCGGGCAAAAGCTGTTGGCCCAACATGGGGCCGAAGCTCGGTTGAATATCCGCTCGTTGGTGCGGCCGGCGGTGGGGGCCAATGTGGTGGGGCGCAAAACCGGCGCGGGGCCGCGGCGGATCGTGATCTGCGCCCATTTCGACACCAAGCCGGGCACGCCGGGCGCGCTGGACAACGCGGCCGGGGTGGCGACGATGCTGGCTCTGGCCGAAACCCTGCCTGCCCATGAGTTGGCCCTGGAATTCGTGGCCTTTGATGGCGAGGACAATTACGCCGCGCCCGGTCAGGTGACTTATCTGCGGGCCGCGGGCGATTCGCTACACGAGATCGAACTGGTGATCAATATCGATGGGGCCGGGCTGATAGAGGCGGGGCACACCCTGGCTTTGTTCGATCCGCCCCCCGGCCTGGCTCAGCAACTCCGGGCGGCCATGACCCGGCATCCCCGTTTCAGCGAGGTGGAACCCTGGCCCCAGGGTGATCACAGCATCTTCTGGCAGCAGGGCGTCCCGGCGGTGGCCATCACCTCGGTCGAGGTGTGGGAGCTGGTCGATGCCGTCATCCACACCGAGCGCGACGTGGTGGGCGGGGTGAGTGCGGCCGGTCTGGGCGAGGTGGTGGCTTGTGTGTCCGACATCGTCATGTCGATGAGGAGGCAATGAACATGCTACACGACCTTTTGGCCCGGAATCGCGACTGGGCGGCGGCGATGAGCCAGCGCGACCCCGATTTCTTCCGGCGTCTGGCTCAACAACAAAGCCCCCAGTATCTGTGGATCGGTTGCTCGGATAGCCGCGTGCCCGCCAACGAGATCGTCGATCTGTTGCCCGGTGAGATTTTCGTGCACCGCAACGTGGCCAACATGGTCGTGCACACTGATCTCAACTGTCTGTCGGTGATCCAATACGCGGTCGAAGTGCTGAAGGTGAAACACATCATCGTCTGCGGGCACTATGGCTGCGGCGGGGTGCAGGCCGCGTTGGAACGCCACCGGCATGGGCTGATCGATAATTGGCTGCGCCACATCCATGATGTGGAGGAAAAGCACCACGCCGAATTGGAAGGGCTAGGCGGTGGGGCGCAGCTCGACCGGATGTGCGAGTTGAATGTGATCGAGCAGGCGCTCAACGTGGGCCAGACGACTATCGTGCAGGATGCCTGGGGCCGCGGCCAGGACCTGACCATCCACGGCTGGATTTACAGTTTGCGGGACGGGCTGCTGCGCGATTTGGACGTCAGCATGGCTGGTTTGCAGGATTTCAGGGTCAGGAGCCGCTGAAATGAGCGCCAAACTCTGTCCCAAGGTCATCCTCGAAGGCACGCGCCTCACCTTCAAAACCGAGATTGCCTTCGAGTTGAACGAACACCCGCGCGTCGTTGGCCCGCGCAAGTATCGCTACCATTCGCCGCTGATCTCAGCCGAATGGTGCTCGTTCACCAATTTTCCGTGGGGGCGGGGGCCGATCAATTTCGAGCCACAGGAAGAGGGGCTGGCAATGGAGACCTACGCCACTTGGGCGCGGCTGTTCGAGTTGCAGCGCTACTATTCCTGGATCATCGACCGCTTTCATTTGTCCACCCAGGCCTATCAACTGGCGACCTACGGCAAACACTATGACTTTCGCTGGTTAGAGGCGCGGCTGGCGCCGCTGGGCTTCCGGCTGGTGTTCTGCACCCGTTCTCCCGACTCTTTCGCCGCCGCCCGGCAGGAGCGGCTCAAGGTGTCGGGCAATCCGTCGCAGTACGATGACCTCGATCGCTTCGTTCGCGAGCAAGAGCTGATGCAACAGCTCGTGCGGGCGTCGATCCTGCCGGCGCTGACCCTTGATATCTCGGATAACGATGTGCCCGGCGCGGTCGCGCGCATCGCCGACTGGTTGGAAGCGACCGGTGGGTTGACGATGAACGAATAATTCCAGGGCTTGTAATAACGACTTTAGTCGTTAATGCCAGCCATAACGACTAAAGTCGTTACTACGAGATGTTAATTGGAGGTTTTCCATGTCTACAATCGAGAATTGGCAAGCTGAATTGAACAATGCCGCCCTTTATCGGGCGCTGGCTGCGGTCGAGAAAGACGCTCGTCTGGCCGAAGTGTATCGGCGCATGGCCGCGGTGGAGGAGGGCCACGCGGCCACGTTGGCCGAGCAACTGCGCAGCGATGGCGTCATCCTGCCAACCTTTCATCTTTCGTGGCGCACGCGCACGCTGAGCAGCCTGGCGCGACGCTTCGGCCCGGGTTTTATCTTGCCTAGCGTCGTCAGCATGGAGGAGATGGCGGGTCATGGCTATAGCCAGGAGGCCGGGCGAGGGACGATGGCCGCGCAGGAGCAATCTCATGCCCGCTTGCTGCGCACCATCACTGGCGGGAGCGGCGGGATGGAAGGCGCCAGGTTGGCGCAAATGGAGGGCCGCCATCGTTCGGCGGGCGGGAACGCACTGCGGGCGGCGGTGTTGGGCGCCAACGATGGTTTGGTCTCGAACCTGAGCCTGGTGATGGGGGTGGCTGGCGCGGCGATGGCGGGCGGGACGATCCTGCTGACGGGGATGGCTGGGCTGCTGGCGGGGGCGATCTCGATGGCATTGGGCGAGTGGTTGTCGGTGCAAAGCTCGCGCGAGTTGTACAAACATCAGATCGCTCAGGAGACGGCGGAGTTCATGGCCGACCCCCAGGAAGAGATCGAGGAGATGGCGTTGATCTACCAGGCGCGGGGGCTGGAGGAGGCGCAGGCCCGGCAATTGGCGACGCAATTGCTCAGCGACCAGGAGATGGCGGTGGCCACGCTGGCGCGCGAGGAATTGGGCATCAACCCGGAGGAGTTGGGCGGCTCGGCCTGGGAAGCAGCGATCACTTCGTTCGTGCTGTTCGCCATTGGCGCCATCATCCCGGTCAGCGCCTACTTTTTCCTTGACGGCTTGAGGGCGGTGGCGGTCAGTGTGTTGCTCAGCACCGTGGGTCTGTTCACCATCGGCGCCGCCATCACGCTGTTCACCGGGCGCAAGGTGCTGTATTCGGGGCTGCGCCAGGTGCTCTTTGGCCTGGCCGCTGCCGCCGTCACCTATGCCATCGGGCGGCTGGTGGGGGTGGGTTTGGCGGGATAGTTGACGGCAACTCCAACAGGCATTATCATCCTTATAAACCTTGTTAGGAGTTCGTTCTGGCGATGGAATACACAATTGGCTCCACCAATCTGCGCCAACAATTAACCGATGTGTTGGAAGTCGTGCGTGAGCAGGGCGCGGCTTACGTTATCGAGACCTTTGGCCGCCCCCAGGCTGTGTTGATCAACCTCGACGACTACCGCCAGTTTCGCCAGTTCGAGAAGGAGCGCAAATCGTTCTTTGGCTGGCTGGACGAGGCCGCGGCCCAGAACGCAGCCCAGAATGCAGGCATGAGTGAAGCAGATGTGCTGGCTCTCATCGAGCAAGCGCGCACGGAAGCGGACGCGACGGGTTAGCAGATGCTGCGCGTCGTTATCGATACGAGTTCGCTGGTCAGCTATGTCCTGACGAACGGCGACTTGATGCAGCGCATCATGACGCAGTGGGAAGCGAGAGCGTTCGTCGTCCTATCTTCGCCGCAGACACGGGCGGAATTGGCGGCTGTTCTGGCCCGGCCGCTCATCGCCAGGGCCAGCAAGCTGCCTCTCGACCGTTTGCTGGCAGGCGTGGAACGTTTTAGCGAGCATACGCCGGGGCGACTGCAGCTGACAGGCGCCTGCCGCGACCCCAAAGACGACAAGTTTCTGGCCTGCGCGGTCGAAGGTCAGGCGCACTATTTGATCAGCAGCGACCATGACCTGCTGACCCTGCGCCGCTATCAAGGCGTCGCTATCGTCAACCCCGGTCAGTTTCTGCTGGCGCTCGAGTTGCACCCGCTCGCTGCCCGGAGCATGGCAGAACGCTATCGCCGCCAGGTGCTGGAGGAGATTCGCGACCATGTTCCTCTCGAGGCGGAGACACTGGCAAGATTGGAGGCCGCCCTGGGACGGATGTCTGGCTGATGTGGCAGTAGTCTGATTTGAAACCTGAGACGAGCACGGACAGCGATTTTGAGAAAGAGTGGGATGACTGAACGCCTATACTTCTTGAAAACGGCCCAGCCCTTTGTCGGGAGAACAACTAAAATCGTTACTACGAAGCCGCTTCCACCGCCACCTCACCCCCACCGGCCACCCCACCATCTTCGCCACATCGCCCACCACGCGCAGGAGGGGTGGCAGCGCCAGGGTGTACAACTTTTCGCCAGGGGTCAGCAGGCGGCCATCGGCCAGGGGACGCCGCCACAGCCGGAACAGCCGGCGGTAGGGGCTATAGCAATAAACAGCAAAACCCACCAGCCCCAGCAACCAGAACACCGGGCTGACCCACCACCCCAGCGCGGCCAGCAGCGGCGCTGCCACCAGATAGATCCCATAGCGCACCGCGTGCCGCTTGCGCCACAGGTCGGCCTTGCCATCGCCCCGGCTGTAGCGATAGTACTGTTTGAAAAACGCAGTCAGTGAGCCGCGCGGCCGAAAGTGCGCCACCGCGCCCGGCGCCCAGCCGAAACTGCCGTAGGCCGCGCGCAATTTGAAATCAAAGACCAGGTCTTCGCAATAGTCTAGCCACTCGGGATACCCCCCAACCTTTTCCCAGGCTGTTTTTTGTATAGCCAAAGAACGACTGGAGGGCAGGAAGGTCGCTGAATCGATCTCATCCACCATCGGCAGCACCGTCGCCCCCATCGCCAGCTCGAAAGCCGTTACCGCGTCGGCCTCGAACCAACCCGAAACCACCATCGACGCCGGGTCGGCCAACAACGGCCGGGTGATCGCTTCCAGCCAGCTTGGCTCTAGCCTGACCCCGGCATCACACAGGGCCAGGATATCGCCGTGTGCGGCGGCGATGGCCACGTTGCGCCCGCGTGAAATATTGGCCCCTGGCTCCACCAAGACACGCAGCGGCAGGCGATCCTCATAGGCTCGCATCTGCATCACCGTGTCATCTGTCGAGCCGCCATCGACGATGACAACCTCATCCACTGGCAGCGTCTGGGCGCAAAGGCTGTCCAGCAGGCGACGGATGGCCGTGCCTTCGTTGTAGACGGTGGCGATGACGGAAATCATAGCCGCCAAAAGAAAAGAAGCCCGGCCATTGGCCGGGCTTCTGGTTGGGAACGTCTAGTACCAATCTTTGCCGCCGCTACGTCGGTCCCGGCCGCCGCCGCTTCTGCTGCCGCCACGTTTATTGCCGTAGCCGCCGCTGCCGCCGCCGCTGTAACCGCCGCCGCCACTGCTCCTGCCGCCGTAACCGCTGCTGCGCTCTTCGCGGGGGCGGGCGACATTCACCGTCAGGTTGCGGCCGCCCAGCAGGTAGCCATTAAACTTACTGATCGCGTTCTGTGCTTCGGCCTGGGTGGACATAGCCACGAAACCGAAACCCTTGGAACGGTTCGTATCACGGTCTTTGATCAGTTCAACCGAGGCCACCGTGCCTGCCTGAGCGAATAACTCGCGCAGCTCTTCCTCTGTCGTGGCATACGAGAGGTTACCGACGTACAACTTTACTTCCATACAACTTCTTCTCCTTGTGGCCGGCGATGAGGCCGGGAATGAAAAAAGCCATCAACCACGTCAAAGGTTGGCGGCCGAGGCGGCACGTGATTCCTTCCTGTGCTTTTTGTAGCTTAGCACAAATCGAACGATTTCACAACTTGATAGTGCACTCCGATTGGTTGAAATTGCAGAGGGGGCGGAAGGGGGTGCTGACCATGTGGGGCGAGGCGGCGCGGTCACAAAACTGCCTGCTCCACCGGCAAATCCACCGAATCCAAAACCCCCACCACCAGCGAAATCACCGGCGCGTTGGGATCGTTTAGCACGATCCTCGCCCCGCCGCCCTCCTGATTCACCAACACCGTGTCGCCGATCCCAGCATGAGCGACATCCAGCGCCAGAAAATCACGTTCATCCTCCTGGCCGGGCAGGTATAGCGGCTGAATGACCAACAACTTGTGATGGTGAAAGGAGGGGTGTTTCATGGTCGAAACGACCGTCCCCACAACTTTGGCGATTAACATGAGGAATTGCGAAATGTGAATTTCGGAGTGCGGAACGTGGATTTATTGATCCGCAAAGGACGCGAAGGAGGCGAAGGTGAGGAATTGTGAAATGCGAATGGCGAATTGCGGAGTGCGGAACGTGGATTTTTCGATCCGCAAAGGACGCGAAGGAGGCGAAGGTTGAAGGGATTGCGAAATGCGAATGGTGAATTTCGGATTGCGGAAAAGGACCTTCAGGCACCTGTTGTTGATCGGCAGCGGTGAACCCTTTGTTTTTCTTCGCGTCACTTCGCGCTATTAGCGGATCAATTTCGCAATTCGTAATCCGAAATTACCATTGTGTATAACCGAATGGCAGTTCCAGATCGAAAGGTCCAGAGAGATCGACCGTATCGACGATCCCGACCACGGCCAGGTCGAGGGGCATGTCAGGCACGGGATATGCCACAGCCGCCTCGCGCTTGCGAGCCATGAAAACAAGGTCGCCCACCCCGGCCTGGGCAATGTCCACCGCCACTGCCGGACGCCCGCGCGGCTGCAACTCCTTGGTCAATTCCTGCACGACCAGCAGCTTGGCTCCCTCCAGGCCCTCATATTTACGGGTGGCGACTGCCGTGCCGATGATGCGTCCCAAAACCATAGCTGCCTCAATTGCCGGTCTTCATCCCCGCCAGCACGCGAGTGATGATGGTGTCGAGACCGTCCGGCGTCGCGCCCAATTGGGCGATGACGACCGCGCGCACCCTGGCGTGGAGCGGGTCGGCGAAAGCGGGCGGGGTCGACGGCGCGGCTTTAGCGACCGGCGCCAGGGCGATGCCCAACTCTCTGGCCCGATCCCGCCCGGCGTCGGTCACAGTCGTGTTGTCATCGATCTCGACGCGCGTGATCCCGCGCGCCGCCATCTCCTCCAAATCTCGTACTGTCAAAAAGCGTCTTGCCATCGTTTCCTCCTTCAGATTCCGTGTTTCCCGATCCGCGTTCACAAAAGAGATTGGAGATAAGAGATTATCCGCGCTTCCCAATCCGCGTCCACAAAAAGAGATTGGAGATAAGAAATTATCCGCGTTTCCCAATCCGCGTCCACAAAAGAGATTGGAGATAAGAGATTATCCGTGTTTCCCAATCCGCGTCCACAAAAGAATCAAACGCCTTCCAGACCTTCGAGCGCGGCGACCGCGGCATCGCGGGCAGCCAGGATGTCGGCCTCGGTCCCCGCCATCCACAGACGCCCGAAGCGCCCCACCGAACTGATGTGCATCAAATTCACCGGCGCCGCCTTCTCGGCCTCGTTGGCGGCCAGGTTCACATAAGCCGCCGGGGCGCATTCCAACACCAACATCGTCTGGCTGGGTACCAGCATCATCCCCCGCGTGAAGCGGTTGAGCAACTGCGCCTGGTAGGGGCTGACGCGGGTGATCACTTGCAGCGAGGCGATCTCCGGCTTTTTGCGATCCTCCGGACGCAGCCCCAATTGTTGCAACACCACCTCACCTGCCTGCAAGACATCGGCCTGCGAGTGCGAGTGAATCTCGAACATGCCGAACTCGCGCTCGACAATCTGGGCGCCGGGCCGCACGTCGGTGGCCTTGACGGCGATATCGACGACGCGGAACACCCAGTTGCCGGGCGCCATCTCCACATACAGACTGGCCATGCCCTCCACCGGCAAATCGCCCTGGGTGATGGTGCCGACGAAAGCGGCGTATTGGGGTTGCATACGGTCGAGATAGCAATAAGCTCGGAGTTCGAAATTGTCAGCCATAACGTGTCCTCAGTTGTGCATGGCGATGCCCAGCGGCGTGACGAAAAGCGGGTTGCTGGGTAAGAAAGTGGGGGTGCGGGTGATGGCGCCAACGACATCGGCCAGGCCGAGAAAGGCGCTGGTCCCGCCGACGAGATAGATCGTGTCCACGTCGAAAGGCTGGATGTGGCGGGCGACGATGGTCCCCACCTTCTCCATCACCGGCCGGACGATGGGGAACAGCCGAGGCTGCTCGCCCACATCGGTCTTCATCGCCTCCGCTTCCTCGAAGGGAATGCGGTGGGCGCCGGCAATGACGAGGGTGAAATGTGTGCCGCCGGTCGCTTCATCGGCAGTATAGATCACCTCGCCGTCCTTGACGATAGCGACGCCGGTGGTGCCGCCACCGATATCGACGACGGCCCCATTCTGCACCCGCAAGACCGCATTGGCCGCGCTGGGTTCATCGACCAGGGCCGTGCATTCCAGACCGGCGGCTTCGAGCACGTAGCGCGTGGCCCGCACCTCGGCCAGGGGCACACCGGGCGGGTAGGCCGTGGCGGCCGAGCTTAGCTCAAGGCCAAGTCGTCCTTCGACCTGCTGCTTGAGCGCCCGCAAGAGCGCGATGGCGCCGGCGAAATCCACCACCAGACCATCGCGCACGACTTCGGCGTATTGATACGTGCCGACCAGTGGCTGCATCTGCTCGTCGAGCACGAAGACGACCGTATAAGCCGTGCCCAAATCGACGCCGACGTGCACCGGCCCGCGATAGCCGTTGGCCGACCGGCGGTGGATGGATGTTTCCGCCGCCTTGAGGAAGGCTTCGAGATCGGGATTCATGCGACCGCCATCCTCCAAGTCAGTTTGCCGGCCCGGAAGAGTAGTTCCAGGTAATAGACGGCGCTGCTCAGCCGGTTGACGGCCTGGGCCAGGCTGGGGTGGCCGACGACGGCGCCGGGATAAGGTTCGAGCGCGTCGAGGGCGGCCAGCTCGGTCTCGCGCGCCTGGCAGCGCAAGAAGTTGAGCCAGTGCAGGATCTCGTGGTCGTCCGAACCGGGGACGATGTGGTCGATGCCGACGAACTGTCGGGGATCGTGCGTAGCCTGGCGCAGCGCGGCCTCGTCCAGCCCGGCCAGGACGATGGCGGCCGCGGCGCGGCCGTTGTACTCGGCGCTGAGGATTTCCCGGCAATAGGCGGCCAGCGTATCCAGGTGATCGGCCATCTGCGGCAGGTTGAAGGTGCGGGCGCGGGCGGCCACCAGCAGGCACAGCCCCTGGAGTGTATCGAGCTTGCCCCGGAAGCGGATGCGCGGCGAGTTCTTGGGCGCATAATGCCCGGCGTCCACCTGCGTCAGGTGCTCCGGCTTGCTCGTCACCGGCATCCCGCAGGTGGTGCAACGGGGGAATTCGCCAGCGAGAACGACGGGAAAACTACCCGGCTTGTCCCACTCCGGTCTGCTGGGATCGTTCGTCGCCGCCCGGCCGGGCGTTTGCATCCCCCCGCCCGTCTCGTAGACCACCCGAAACTGCCATTGCTTGATGAAATCGGCCGCAGCAGGTGAAAAGCGCGTCCCCGGTGCAACGGTGATCGACTCCCCGCACTGGGGATGGCGGATGCGGTCGCGCAAATCAGCCTCGGTGACGATGATCATGTCAGCTCGCCCACTGCGCCGGGAAGGTCACGTACAAGAACTTGGCCCAACTGGGCGTGCCGAAAGTGATGCTTGTGCCTTTGGGGACGTAAATCACATCGCCCGGTCGCCCCACGGTCACGCCCTGCGCGGTGGTGATGTGCAGTTCGCCTTCGATCACATATTCGATCTCGTCGTAGTCCAGCGTCCAGGGGAAGCTGCCCTTGTGCAGACTCATGAACCCGGCCGCCATCGGTGACCCGTGCTCGTGGGTGATCACGTCCTGCAAGCGCACATCCATGTCCGGCCGCCGAATCTCGAACGGGAACGGCGGCATCGTCACCGCCCGGCCATCCACATGAACCACCCCTGGCGCTTTCGTAGTCAGGGGCGTTTTCGTAGTAACGACTTCAGTCGTTTCCCCCCGCTGCGCCAAGACACTGGCGACAATCTGCCGCACTTTATCTTCGAGCGAGCCGCCCGCTGGTTCTGGCGCTGGGGTCGGAGGTAGCGGCGCTGCCGGCGGCATGTCTGGCCGCCGGCCGATCAGCGGCCGATGGCTCAAATCTTGCCCGGCCCCGCTCCACAGCGGAACCCCGCTCGGCTGCCCGTCGCTCTCGATCAGTTCGATGCCCAACTCGTGGGCGCGGTCGCGCGCGGCGGGCGTGACGATGTCCGCCCGCGCCAGCACGAGCCTTGTCTGACCTTCGACTGCCAACTGCTCGACGGTGTTGACGCTAAAGACGCGGCGTTTCATGGTCTATCCCAAAAACGAATGAAACACGAAGACACAAAGATCACAAAGAAAACTCAACATCTTTGTGCATTCTTTGTGTTTTCGTGTCTTTGTGTTTAAGAATTCACCCTCGGCAAAATTATCTCCACATCGCCATGCGGGCGCGGGATGACATGGACGCTGACAAGTTCGCCCACGCGCTGGGCTGCGGCTGCGCCGGCGTCGGTGGCGGCCTTGACCGCGCCGACATCCCCGCGCACCATGACGGTGACGTAGCCGCCGCCGATGAATTCTTTGCCGATGAGACGAACGTTGGCGGCCTTGACCATGGCGTCGGCGGCTTCGATAGCGCCGACCAAACCCCTGGTTTCGATCATACCGAGGGCGATCATCTGAATATCTGCCATTTTGGGAACCTCGTTGGGAATGAGAACGGATGGAGGGGGCGCAGGAGGCGGTGGGGTCTGCTCTGCGCGGAGTGGGAGGATGGGTGCGGGGGGTGGAGGCGGGGGAGGTGAAGGAATGGGTGGTGATGGTAGGTCGACGGGCGACTCAGGCGGGGCGCTGACTTCCGCCGCGGGCGTCCAGCCCTGATGCCGGCGACAATAATCCGAGTCATCGAGGGCGGGTTTGCGACAACGAATACCGTTTTGGGTGAGGGCTTTGCAGCGTTGGGTGGTCATGGGCTATCGGTGTGCAACTTCATCGCCTCAGCCGTCCCTCAGGAGTGAACTTCATAATCGCTCAGGATACTTCGTCGGCTGTGACAAGGGTGCTGCTCTCAGCGTCAGTGTATTCTGCATCGATTCCTTGCCAAAACTTATCGTGTTGGATACCGCCGGTTTGCCGTATTTCCTCACGACCAGCCTGTAGAATCAGACGGAGTCTTGGTGAAAAAGCCAGAATCAGACCCTCTAATTGATCTTCATCGGCAACATTGACGAGAACAGCAGCCGGTTTACCATTGCGCGTGATAACAACTGGCCCCGTTTCGCTCTCTTTCACATAGGCGCTGAAATGGGTCTTTACCTCAGCAACACTAGCAATTCTCATTCTGCAACCTCCTTACCAGCGATAAAAAGCTGATTGCCATGTTTCTCGCCAATAGCCAGGATACTGACGATGTAGGCTGCTCGATCCACTTCATAGAAAACACGAAAGCGGTTGTTGGGGCCAAAACGGATTTCCCATGTTGCCTCGGACATCAGCGCGTGTAGCAACGGCTTCCGATTTCTAGTTTCGAGATCGGGTTCTTGGCTCAATTGCGCAGCGATAACTTCACGGATCAAGGAGTGATGTTTGCGCTCGATGCTACGCAAATGACCGGCGACGCGAGAGTGATAAACGATGACGAATTGATTCCTCATGGAGATGACCATAATTATAGTCATAACTTGACACGAATGTCAAGTCAGACGCATCGAACTGGCTGGCTGTCAGTTGGCAGGCATTCTACTATCTCGCGCCGATTTCAGCCAGCACGCGACGCACGATTGTCTCGATAGCGTCGGGGCCGAGCGAGGAAGCAGGAGCAGGGGTGGTCGGAGTCGCCGCGGCGCCCTCGACATCCGGGGCCAGGCTCAGGGCCAGTTCAGGCGGGCGGCCCACCTCATAGGCCAGCCGTTTGACATTCACCAGATGATGCACGGTGATATTGTCGCCAACGACCGCTCCGCCAACGCCGCCAGGCGCCAGCGTCATCGAGGGCATCACACCGGTGGTGGCGCCGATGGCGCCCATCGTGCCCCAGGTATTGACGACGATGCGAAAAACGGGCTTCTCCAGCCCAAAAGCCATGATCACTTCCTCGTCGCGGGCGTGGATGACGAGCGTGTGGCCGTCCCCGCCGAACTTGATCAGTTGGATGCAGCGTTCGCAGCCAGCGCGCCAGCCGTCCTCGACGTAAAAACCCAGCACCGTCGTCAGTTTCTCGCGGCTCAGGGGCTGTTCCTTGCCCACTACGTCCAGGTCGGCGACGAGGATGCGGGCGCTCTTGGGCACGCTGATCCCGGCCATGCGGGCCAGTTGTTGCGGCGTTTTGCCCACGCTGCGGGCGTTGATGCTGCCGTCGGGGCCGAAGAGCGTGCGTTCGAGCGCAGCCTTCTGCTCGGGATTGAGCCAGTAAGCCCCATTTTTCATCATCTCGGCCCGAAGCTCGGCGGTGATGGGCTTGTCGGCCACCACGGCCTGCTCGGTGGCGCAGATGACCGAACAATCGAAGGCCTTGCTATTGACGATATCCCAGGCGGCCTTCTTGACATCGGCGCTGCGGTCGACATAGGCAGGCACATTGCCCGGCCCAACGCCGATGGCCGGCTTGCCGACGCTGTGCGCGGCCTTGACCATGCCCGGCCCGCCCGTGGCCAGGATGAGCGAGGTGGCCCAGTGGCTGATCAATTCTTGCGAGCCTTGTAGGGTCACGTTGGTCATGCAACTGACCAGGCCCTTCGGCATCCCGGCGGCCTCGCCGGCCTCGGCCATGACCCGCGCCGTCTCGACGCTGCACGCTTTGGCCGAAGGATGCGGGCCGATGACGATGCCGTTGCGGCCTTTGACGGCGATCAGAATCTTGAAGATGGCGGTCGAGGTGGGGTTGGTGGATGGCGTCAGCGCCGCAACGACCCCCACCGGCCAGGCGATGTCCACCACCTTGCGGCGTTCGTCGCGGCCGATGACCCCCACCGTCTTGATGCCCTTGATCGACTCCCAAACATTGCGGCTGGCGAACTCGTTCTTGACCCGTTTGTGCGCAGCCACGCCATAGCCCGTCTCTTCACTGGCCATCTGTCCCAACCGCGCCGCAGCGCCGAAAGCGGCCTCGGCCATGGCCTGGCAGACGCGGTCCACCGTCTCTTGCGTGGCAAAAGCGAACTGGCGTTGCGCCTCGCGGCACGAGATCAACAGCCGCCGGGCTTCCTGGATCGATTTGAGGTCGAGATCATAGTCTTCGGGCATAAAGGTTGCTCCACTGCGTAAAATGTAAAACGTGACGAGTGAAACGTGATGAGTGATGCTCGGACTAGCTACCTGACATTTTGGGAATGGGACGCGGATAAACGCGGATGAACGCGGATTTTTCTCCAAATTCACGGCGAAGAAACGCTTTTTCCGCGTTTTCCTCGCTCGTCCGCGTCCTATTTCGGAAACTGCCAGGTGGCTCGGACATGGTTTCGTTGCGCAATGAAACGGAAAACGTACTGATCTGCCTTCAATAGCAACGTGTCGTTATTTCTACATCTGGACACAAATCGCAACAAACATCACGTTTCACGTTTCACGCATCACGTATACTTATGCGGGAATCTCGCCACGTCCAACACCGCATCCTGGAAGGCCTGGCAGGCGGCGCGGCAGGCGCTTTGCGTCCCGGAAAGCAGGGCGCCGGAGAAGTTAGTCTCGGACGGCGGCTGCCACCAGACCCGCATCTCCACCTCCGCGGCCTTGAGCGCGGCGTCGATGGCGTAGGTAGCCTCGATCGGGGGGGCAATCAAATAGGCCAGAGCGGTGCCTTCGGTCACTTCGGCGGCTTTGCTCAGATAAGAGCCGGAGCGAGAGATGGTGTGGGGGAAGAAGGCCAGAGTGCCCTCTTCGTTGGCCGAATAGAACCAGGCCGACTCCTGCGCGTAGGAAACGCAGGCATCCAGTCCGGCGCGCGTTTCGGCGGGAGTGGGGCCGGCCAGGATGCCGATGATCTCGCCCGACAGCGGGCCAGAGGCGTGGGCCGAGCCAGCATAAAAGCTGTGCGCGTAGACCACCTCGACCTCGGCTTTCTTGGTCGCCTCGTCCAGCGAGACGTAGAGCGAGTCATCGATGTCGCAGGTGATCAGGGCCAGGCTGCGCTGGTCGGGCCGCAGACCGATCTTGGCGGCGAAGTCGGGATGGACGTTGGGGATGAGCCGGGCGGCGAGGATGGTGGGTTTGATGGGGTCGAGGATGCCCATGAAGTGTAGCCTCCGGGGTAGGGAGAAACAAAGGACAGGTAGTACGCGAATGAATGCGAAGCGTAATAGCTCAGGCTGTGGCAGGTTGCTGGTGGACCTTCACCTCTCGCTGGATGCGCTCTCCCAGTTCGGTTTGCGCGACCTCGAGATCGTAGCGTACCTGCAAGCGCAGCCAAACAGCCGCACTGGTGCCAAAGTAGCGCGCCAATCGCATTGCTGTATCGACGGTAATGGCGCGTTCGCCGCGGATGACCTGGCTGATGCGGATGGGAGAGACGCCGATATCATGCGCCAACCGATATTGGCTGAGACCAAGTGGCTTCATGAAGTCTTCCAGCAGTATCTCGCCAGGGTGGATTGGGTTTAGCATCTTAAACTGAAATCAGCTCGAAAACATCAGTTTTGTGTTTAACTCGACCAAGGACGAAAGACGGAAGACGAAGGCAGTTCGTCCATCGAAGTGGGCTTGTTCGTCCATCGTCTTTGGTCTTTCGTCGCTGCCAAAACTTCTGTTCTCGTTGTAACTTCAGTTTAGTCATGGGATTTCTCCTATAAATCAGGTCATTTCTTAATCACGATTTGTTGTAGTACTTCCAATCCTGATATTAGAGTCAAGGTACTCTAATCCCCGCTTAATCAGTTTCTTATCAAGTTCCTTGTCATCAGTCTGAGCGCCGCGCTCCTTAGCTTCTACAAAACTATTATCATCCCAGCGATTCCTAACTCGGTTTGTCAAGTCATGTATTTCTTGCTGGCTTCGCTCGGTGTTGAGCTTAGGTTCCAGGTACCCGATGATCTCAGGAAGCAGGTAATCTCTGCTTCCCTTGGCCGCCATAAGATGCACAAGCGCCTCAAGTACTTCTCTCCTGCGACCACCAAGATCTTTGCCATTCAATTCCTGAATGGAATCTCGGAGCTCCACCATGGCTTGCCCTAGTTCCCCCTCTTTAGTATATATCCTAGCCTTGATGATCATTATCCCAATAGCTCTATCAGGATTTCTCTGGAGTTTGTTTTCCGCTTCTGCATCCTTCAACATCTTGTGGGCATCTAGAAGATATTTGTTTTTATGCTCCGGTTTTTGGTCGGCCAACCCGTGCAGAGCGGTGCTCCAATTCATGAGTACCTTCACTTTTCCTACTTCATCGTCCATATCTTTTGCTATCTGATATCGTTTTTCATAGTAAAAGCACGCGTCCTCAAAACGCATCTTATAAGCTGCAAGTGTTCCAATATTGTTATAACAAGCTCCAATATCATTCTTACTACCTAATTGCTTTGCGATATGTAAACTTTCCATATAGTAGTACATAGCTAAAGTATCATCTCTCTCTTTTCGATATACACGCCCCATCCCTCTCAATATATAGCAAAGTTCTTTTAACATTCCTTCACTTTCTGCCAATGTCCGACTTTCTTCAAGTAATGGTTTGGCTTCTTCAATATCCTTTTTGGTATCCTTATTCAATTTAACATTGACAGCAATGAATCGCAATGCATCGACGATTCCAGACGAGTAGTTGGCTTCTCTAGCCAACGTGAGTGCTTTATGATAAATTGAGAGAGCTTCATCATAATTGGCAGTTTTCACAAGGCTTTCACCGACATATATAAGGTGATTTGTTGCTTTAACTAGATCCTTTCCCAACTCATATTGTCTTGCCAATTGGACTGCAACAGACGACGTATCCGCGCAATAGAGATGATTGATAGCTTCTGCTACCTTTTTATGCAAAAATCTCTTCTCTCCTGTACCGAGTCTATCATAGATATGCTTTTGATACAATACATTAGTAAATCTGAAATAGGATACTATATTTTCCCCAATAACTTCTTCAGTTATTTCACGTACTAAGTCATACTTTTTCCCTAGTTCACTACTCAACATCCGCAATACTGATCTTTCGTCCAGGCCGGTAACAAGTGCGACTACCTGGGCCGCAAATTCATATCCCTGCACACTGGCAACTCTAAGTATCTCCAGCATCACCTCACTCAGCTGACTTAAACGTTCCTCGATCAGTGGATCTATATCATCTTTGAACCTAGTTGAAAGTGAGGGTTGCCAATCAGTCACTCCCATAGCTTCTTTCCAGATGCCAAAAGGGGTCATTGTAAGTACGCCGCGACTCTTAAGAAAATGAAGAAGTTCTACCGAGAATATTGGGGTAGCACCGGTAAGATCAAGAAAGGCCTCTAGAAACTTTTCATCTTCGAACTCACAGTTATTACCTTTCAAAAATTGTTTCACAAATTCTCTACCGCTCTCGTCTTTTGCTTTCCGAAGATCGATCTGCTGTGGATCGTAGTTTCGCTTCACATAATCAATTAAATTTCTAGGACCAGGAGTAAGTTCATCTCTATATGTAAGTATAATCATAATCGCAACATCTTGTAAATTTTTGATAAGATATATAAGTAGTTTTAAGGATGAATCATCTATCCATTGAATGTCATCAAAAATCAATATTAGTGGATTTTCATTTTGCGAACGCTGTCTAAAGAAATTGACAGATTGGTTGCATATTTCGTTATGTTTAATTTTTACGTCTTCACTATTAGATACAATAATTCTTCTCTTTATTATCTGATCTGTTGCAGAAAATACAGCTTTTGATATTAAACCAGCAATTGGTATGATCGTACCTATAAGATCTGGGGCAACTTTCTTTAAGATTTCAGCTACAAGTTGTATTTTATTTCGCGTGTCATATTCTCTTTCAGGAGTCATATAGCTTTCTATGTTTCTAGCACGAATACCGATAAGTTGAGCAAAAATATCCCGAAATGGCTCATACATGTCATGTTTTCCGGTAATGATGTCACAATTACCGATAATGTAATCTAGATTTTGATTTTCTTCCTTAGCAATTTCAGCAAAATATTCAACTAACGTAGTTTTTCCGTCTCCAGGACCGCCAGAAACAAGGCATATCTGAAGAGTATTATTAAATATGCCGTTAAGGCAATTTTGCAGTATTTTTAGTTCATTTTCTCGTCCTACAAATATTTGTTCATTTGTAATCATGATTAAAAATCTCCATTTTTTTGAAGAATTACTATTTAATGGAAGATGGCATCAATGATGCAGGATGTAGTGTACCAGAATTTGTTAGTGATTTAACGATATTCAAGTCATGCAATCCAAACTTACCTATGAATAAAATATCATAATCTTCTGGGTGCTTTTCAAGATATTGACTCACATTTCGATATCCCAGAAGATAGACTATGTCTTTTGTATGGGCGCCTATTTGCGAAGTGTCCCGAAAGCCACGTTTCACACGCGCAGTTATTTCGAATGCAGTCTCTGGCCCAACTTCTTTTACAATTCCATAAAACACATCATTAAACGAGTTTCCAAGAGCTATACTTGTCGCTATAACCCTGGCGGCATATTTCCGCATCGTGTTCGATTCAAGCACACCGGCCTTTTCTTCAGAGAATACCGCCAGACCTTCTTCTGTATCAAGATAGCCAGGTAAACCATGTGAAAAAATACTTAATGGCTGTTTACGACCATTTTCTGCTCTTATTACATGTACACCGATTTCATGAACTAATAACCTACGTAAATCAGATCGAGAAAATATGGAATCTTTGCGTATTTTTACATATTGATCTTTTTGGCTAACAGCTATCTTACCACTCATTGGAGAAAAAGTTAAGGCTTTCCACTGATTTAGCCTAAGTACTTCAAGCATACTTTGCATCTCTTGCGCAGCTTGTTCAGCCGAAAGGCGTTCAGTATCAGTGTCATCTCGATCTTCTGCCTGGTCTGTGCTTAGAATAGATTGAGCCAGTTGCATCAATCCATTATCAGGGAGACCATAAATCAAACTGGTATAACCTGTAATAATGCTTGGTGCATGAGATAATACCGCTTGAATTGCTAACAACTCATTTTGCGCCAATAAGTAGTAAATTTCCTCCATCATTGAATTTTCAGGCTGCAGTGAGTGAATAAATTGATGAATATGTTTAACTGGAAACTCAGGAGGATTATCGTACTTAAAATCTGGATTATAAGTATCACCTCTCTTGAATGCTGCTAGCATGTGATATTTTTCTTCAGTTAAATTTATGGGGGCGTTGTAAGGTTCCAAACGGTAACTATCTTCTATTTCCCGCCATTCGTGGTCAAGCTTCGTAAGTCTTTGAATATCAATGTCAAGCATAGATCCTCTGTACTAAATCAATTAGCAAAGACAAAACAACTTCAAATTGATATGTATGCCCTTGCTTCTTTGAGTCATATTCCATGAATACAAGTTGGAGCAAAAGGAGTAACAGTATCAAACTAGTCAACTACCTGTCGTCTTCAACTTCAACTCCACGCCACTAGCCTGGAACTTCAGCGTCTTTTTGATCAGTTCGACCACGTAGGCGCCGCCTTCCAGCGGGTTGGTGCCGCCGGCATTGGTAATCATACAGATCACATCACGGTTGGCGTCGGTCTTGCCCGCTGCCGGTCGCCAGCCCATATAGGCGCTCATGGCGTCAGCCACGCCCAGGCCAGGTCGCTCGCCGATCAGCAGCAGCACCATATCAGCGCCGATGATGTCGTTCACGTCGTTGATCACGCCCACGCGGGCGAATTTGATGAAAAACGGCGTCCCCATGCTGACACCCGCGGCCTTCAGACCCTGCTCGATGACCGGGAAGATCTGCGGCAGGTTGTTGTCGATGGCAGCGGCGCTCAGTCCGTCGCCGACCACGATCTGCACCTGGGGTTTCTTCACACAACGCTCGGCGATGACCTTCTTGGCTTCGTCCGAGAGGCGACGGCCCAGGTCGGGACGCAGCAGATATTCGCCGCGGTCGGCCACCTGGGTCTGCACCGTGAAGAGCTTGAACTGCTGGCGGACGGTCTCGCTCACTTCGCCATAGATGGCATCCTGGGTGACGCCGTGGTCGGCCTGGAACAGTAGCAGGGTGCGGGTCTTGGGGCGGGGGCCGGCGCGGCCCACGGCCAGGCGAGCGGTGGTGGTGGCGGCCAGGTTGCGCAGGCCATCGGGGTTGCAGGGATGCTCGACGCCGAGGGCGCGGCGCGCTTCGGGGCGCGTGGGATCGGGCAGGTCGATGACGAGGCCGCCCGTCGCAGCCGGTGAGGGCGCCGGGGGCGCGGCGATAGTCGGGACGGCGCTCCCGCCCTTTTTGCCTAGTTCAGACAGGACGGCCTGGACGATGGCGTCAATTTTGGCTTGATCCACTCGAGCCTCCTCATTCAATATGATCTCTCACGAATTTCACGAATAGACGAATGATACGAATGATTTTGATAAAAAATGGGGTTTGAGATTCTTCGCTGGCGTCTTGCTACGTCAGTTTTTCTGATTGATCCGCTCAGAATGACAGAAAATGATCTCTCACGAATTTTACGAATAGACGAATGATACGAATGATTTTGATAAAGGATGGGGTTTGAGATTCTTCGCTGGCGTCTTGCCACGTCAATTTTTCTGATTGATCCGCTCAGAATGACAGAAAATGATCTCTCACGAATTTCACGAATAGACGAATGACACGAATGTTTTTGATGAACGATGGGGTTTGAGATTCTTCGCTGATGTCTCACTACGACAATCTTTCTGATTGATCCGCTCAGAATGACAGAAAATGATCTCTCACAAATTTCACGAATAGACGAATGAAACGAATGTTTTTGATAAAGGATGGGGTTTGAGATTCTTCGCTGGCGTCTTGCTACGTCAATCTTTCTGATTGATCCGCTCAGAATGACATGAATCAAAATATTTTTCTAGAAATTCGTGTTATTCGTCAAATTCGTGTCATTCGTGAGAAAAACTCCTCTCGCAAGAAGAATAACGATTCGTATCATTCGTCCAATTCGTGTCATTCGTGATAAAAAATTACTTTTGCAAGAAGAAGGATGCATCGCCCGCCTTATCGGTCAGGCGGCCGTTCTTCATCAGCCCGAGTCCTTCCATCCAGCACTCGAATTCGGGCAAGGGGCGCAGGTTGAGCAATTGGCGCAGGCTGGGCGCATCGTGGAAGCTGGTGCACTGATAACTCAGCATGACGTCGTCGCCCATGGGCACGCCCATGAAATAGTTACAACCGGCAGCAGCCAGCAACACGGCCAGGTTCTCGATGTCGTTCTGCGTCGCCCGCGCATGGTTGGTGTAGCAGGCGTCGCAGCCCATGGGGATGCCGGTCAACTTGCCCATGAAATGGTCTTCCAACCCGGCGCGAGTGATCTGCACGGCATCGTACAGGTATTCGGGGCCGATGAAGCCCACCACCGTGTTCACCTGGAAGGGATGATAGCGTTTGGCCAGGCCGTAGCAGCGCGCCTCCATCACCACCTGGTCGGCGCCGTGGTGCGCGTCCGCCGAAAGCTCCGACCCCTGCCCGGTCTCGAAATACATATAGTTCGGCCCAGCCGTGAAGCAATTCTTCTTCGCCAGCTCATACGCCTCATCCAACATGCCCACGCTGACGCCAAAGGCTTCGTTGCCCAACTGCGACCCGGCGATGCTCTGGAACACCAACCCCACCGGCGAGCCGCGGCGCATCGCCTCCATTTGCGTGGTCACGTGCGCCAGCAGGCAGTTCTGGGTCGGGATTTCCCATTTCTGGATCACCTCGTAGGTCATGTCCAGCAGCCGCATCACGCTGCCCAGGGTGTCGTCCACAGGATTGATGCCGATGACGCTGTCGCCCGACCCAAAACTGAGGCCCTCGTAGATCGTCGCCCGGATGCCCTCGACCGAATCGGTGGGGTGGTTGGGCTGGTTGCGCGAGGCCAGGGTGCCGGGTAGCCCGATGGTGTTATTACAATGCGCCTGCACCCGGATTTTGCTGGCGGCCAGCATCAGATCCATGTTCGACATCAGCTTGGTGACAGCCGCCACCATCTCAGAGGTGAGACCATTGCTGGCGCGGCGGATCATCTCGCCCGAAGTTGTGTCGGCCAGCAGCCATTCGCGGAACCCGCCCACCGTCCAGCCTTTGATCTCGTTATAGATCGTGCTGTTGACGGCGTCGTCGATCACCCGCGTGACCTCATCCTCGTCATAGGATGCGGCCGGATTCTGGCGCAAGACCTCCAGCGTGACCTCGGCCAGCACGTGTTTGGCGGCCATGCGCTCGGCCACGCTGCTCGCGGCGATCCCGGCCTGCCGGTCGCCCGACTTCTCTTCGTTGGCCTTGGCCAGCAGCTCTTTGATGCCGCCGAATTCGTAGCTTTTGCCGAATAGTTTGGTGCGTAACAACATGTTTTCGGCCTCTTGGGGGTTGGAGATTAGAGATTGGAGATTGGGGAAATTCTAATCTCCAATCTCTAATCTCTATTCACTATCGATAAAAAATCAAAGTTTTGACTGATAACGGCACAACCCGTCCATCCAGCATAGGCAGGCCGATGTCGATGAAATCGCCTTCGCCCAGGCCCACCTGGTCGATAGCCAGCAGGGGCAGGTCGGGGCGCAGGGCCTTGATCGTCTGACCGAGCGACTGGGCATAATCGCGCTCGCTGATCAGCACCAGCGGCTGGCCGGGTCGCAGATCGGTGGCGGCATAGGTGATGACGCCGCCGGCAATAGCTTGTAAAAGGGTATAGTCCAGGTGGACGGGCAGGTCGAGCGCAATCGCCACCTGGCCTCGGCTGGGTTCCACATCCCAGCGCCGGACGGCATAACGGATGCTTTCGGCCAGGCGGTCGGGCTGGAGGTCGGCGGCGGTGGTCAAATGGGGGCGGACGACAGGCAGATTGCGCAGGGGCAACAGTTCCTGCTCGGCCCAGATCGTGCTGCCGCTGAGGGTGACGGTCTGGCTGGCGGCGCCGAGGACGGTGGCGCGCAGGGTTTGGGGCGGGCGACGGACATCGAGTTGCTGCAAGCGCCGGTTCAAACGCAGGCTTTGCGCCAGCAACGGCCCGACATCGTCGTGGATGGCGACATCGCTCAGGTTGGTGATCTCGACCGGGTCGTAGAAGTAAGCGCCGATGCCGCCGGAGAAAAAGACCACGCTGGAGGCTTCGGCCCCACGCAGGGGCGGCGTGAGTTGCACCTGCCGGCCTAGCTCGGTCTCGCGGCCAGTGGCCAGATCGACGATGAGATCAGCCATCGCTTCGCAAAAACGGCGCAACGAATCGAGATCGCCGCGGCCGCCCTCGCGCAACGGCAGGTTCAGGGCTTCGACAATGCGACGGCCAGGCGGAGCGATGTGGCGGATGATGCCGGAACTGCGCTCAAGCTCGATCTGCCGCCCACCCACCGCCATCGCCGACGAGGCCAGATGCTCGCCCAGGCGGAAAATAGCGGCATTCGAGGTGCCCCCACCGATGTCGATGTTCGTGACCTGGGTGTAATGATCGACCGAGTAGGCGGCGGCGCCCGAACCCCGGCCGGCGATCTGCGCCTCGACGTTTGGCCCTGCCACCGTGACCACGAACTCGCCAGCGAAACCGGAGAGCGCGGATAGGATGGCGTCGGCGTTGCGGGCGCGGGCTGCTTCGCCGGTGATGATGACCGCGCCGGTCTCGATCTGCCCTGGCTGCACGCCCGCGGCCCGATATTCGTCTCGCACCAGCGCCGACAGCCGCTCCACATCCACCTCGTCGGGTGAGATCAGGGGCGTGAAATGGATCGGGCTTTGGTAGACGAGGGAGCGGGCGTTGACCTGGATGCGGGGGGCCTGACCCAACCGGGCCGTATCCTGGATGCTAAGGTTCGAGAAGACGATCTGGGTGGTGGTGGTGCCAACGTCGATGCCGACGCTGAGCATTTCACGCGAGGAACGCGTCATGGGGAGCGAGTTCCGAGTTCCAGGTTCTGGGTTCCGGGTTGCGTAGTACGTGAGATTTTGGCACGTTATTTACGCAATACGTTCATTCCACGTGCGGCAAAATCATCTCCACGTCGCCATGCGGGCGCGGGATGACGTGAACGCTGACCAACTCGCCCACGCGCTGGGCTGCGGCCGCGCCGGCGTCGGTGGCGGCCTTGACCGCGCCGACATCCCCGCGCACCATGACGGTGACATAACCGCCGCCGATGTACTCCTTGCCGATCAAGCGCACATTAGCCGCCTTGACCATGGCATCGGCGGCCTCGATAGCCCCGACCAGCCCTCTGGTCTCGATCATGCCCAGGGCGATCATTTGGATATTCGACATGAAAACTCTCCTGAAGATAGGGAATGAGATGGGGACGCGGTGCGTCCGCGTCCCCATCATAACACGACTCGCGTCAACTGTGATGCTCGTGATGGTGAGCGATCTCTTCTAGCTCGTGCTCGATGCGACGCAGTTCGTTCTCATCGGCCATGGTGGGGCCTCTAAAACTTCTTTTGGCGAACACCTGCCAATAGACGAGCAAGAAGACTATCAGGATAAGCAGCGCCCATCCTGCCAGCTCATTGGGCGGGATCGAGAACAGGATGGTGATAAAAACCACCCAGAGGATGGCGATCCAGTTGATCACCGGCCCCAAGCGCCCCAGGTTCCAGGGCGCGGTTTCGGGCGTGGTGTACTCGCCCTGCTTGCGTCGCTTGTTGCGGACGTTGAGATAGGTGGGGATGGCGTAGGCGATGTAAAGGGCCGAGGTGCTGATGGCCACGACCACCGAGTAGAGATAGGCCACCATCGTCAACAGCACCGCCAGGATGCAGGTGATGACAATCGACCACACCGGCGTGCGGTAGACGGGATGGATGCGACTGATCAATCCACTGCCGGGCATGCCGCCGTCGCGGGCGAAGGCGAACCACATCCGGCTCATGCTGGTGATGGAGGAAAGGCCGCACAACCACATCGCCACGGCGATGATGACGGCGATGATATTGGCCAGGAATGCGCTCAGATTCTCGTAGACGATGTAGAGCACAGCCGGAGCATTGGCGGCGTCCACTGTGGCGGCGATGTCGGGGATGTGGGCGGTGAGCACCATCAGGACGATGTAACCGACGATGGCTGAGACCAACACCGAGAGGAACACGCCCCAGGCGCTGTTCAGGCGGGCCATCACCGTTTCTTCGGCCACGTGCGCCGAGGCGTCGTAGCCGGTGTAGGTCCATTGCGCTTGCAAGAGGCCCAGCACGAAAGCAAAAGCCAGACCCGCTCCGACATAGAGCGATGACATGCCGGGAATCTTCATCATCAGCGATGGAATCTCTTTCGGACCGATGAAGAAAGAATGAGCGACATCATTGGGCTGGACGGTGGCGACGCCCTGGGTCAGAAAACTGAGCGGTTGCGAGTGCTTGCCGAAAAAGGTCAGGAGAGCGGCGATGATCAGCACCCCACCGATGTGCCACCACACACTGAAATCGTTGAGCCGCGCCGTGAGCTTGATGCCGAAGATGTTGATCAGCACCTGCGGGATCATGATCAGCACCATGATGGCGACGATGCCGAAGCCGGGAGTGGTGGGCAGGCTGGTTCCGAACATGCGGTTGATGGCGCCGGCGATGTAGATAGCGGCGGCGTAATCGATGCCGGCCGTGATCGTGATCTGCCCGATCATGTTGAACCAGGCCGTGATCCACGCCCACTTGTGCCCGCCCAGCCGGTGCGCCCAAAAGTACAACCCGCCCGCTGTGGGATAGGCCGACGCCAACTCGGCCATCGACGCCGCCACCGCCAGCACAAACAGACTGACCAGCGGCCAACCAACAGTGTTGATAATCGGCCCGGCAAACTGCAAGCCATAGCTGTAAAGAAGGATGGCGCCGGTGAGAATCGAGATGATGGAAAAAGAGATGGCGAAATTGGAGAAGCCCCCCATTTCGCGGAACAATTGCTGGGCATAGCCCATTCGGTGCAGGTCGCGCACATCCTGCTTGATGATTTCCTCGCGTGACTTGCCTTGATACGACATTGTATCCTTCCTCCTCGAGTGTGTGGATGAAAAACGACGAATAGCAAGGAAAAGTCAATTAGTGAATTTCTTCTTCTTCACCTCCATTTTGTATTTCGTATTTCGTATTGCGCGGAATATACGGAATACGCAATACGAAACACGGAACATCAGCTCTTTCGGAAAGTCAACTCCCCTCCCACTTCCAACTCGTCAAGGATGCCCATGATCACGGCATCGACCGGCTTGTCTTTGGTCTGCGTAGTCTGCCGCGCCGAGCTGCCCTGCGCGATGAGCACCAATTCCCCCACTCCCGCGCCCACGGCATCCACCGCCACGAACGGCCTGCCCACCAACTCGTTCGTGTGGGTGGCCTCGCGCACCACCAATAACTTCAACCCTACCAGTTTATCATCTTTGATGGTCGAAACCGCCGAACCAACGACTCGGGCAATGAGCATATGCTGCTTCCTAATTGCGGCTAAGGGGCGGTTAGTGATTCCCTGCTGGCTTACGTAAAAGCGCCAGCAGTCCGCCAAGCGGTTGCGTCAACGAATGTGCGGGATTATACATGACACGCGCGCGCAACTGCCAATTCCAATCTGACGCCTGACAGAGCACGAAATTATCACTCCAATGGCAACCGTAACTGCATAAACGGCGCCCAAGATTGGCGATGGATGGGTGTGGCGCCCCAGCGTTCGATAGCGTGGCGATGCGACGGGACGCCATAGCCTTTGTGCAGGTCGAAACGGTATTGGGGATACATCTCGTGATAAGCCAGCATCAAACGGTCGCGATGCACCTTGGCCACGATCGAGGCGGCGGCGATAGATAGCGATTGGCTCTCCCCGCGCACCAGTCGTTGCTGCGGCCAGCTTCCCAGCGGGCGCGGGATGTGGTCGATGAGTAGGAAATCGGGCGGGTGCGGCAGACTGGCCAGGGCCAGATGCATCGCTTGCAACGTGGCCGGGACGATGCCGGATGCGTCGATCTCGGCGGCAGAGACCTCCCCAATCCCCACCTGCGCCGCCTCCCGGATGCGTTCATCCAGCCGCTGGCGTAGCGAGGGCGCCAACAACTTGGAATCATCCACGCCCGCCAAAGTCGCAGCCAACCGCGCGGGATCAGGAGGGAGGATGACCACCGCCGCCACGACCGGCCCCGCCCAGGCGCCCCGCCCAGCTTCATCCAGCCCGGCCACCGTTCGCCCCCCGGCCCAGTGTGCCTCCTCCAACGACAACGTTGGCAACACTCTCTCATTTCCCATCGTCACGCCTTCACGTTTCACGCCTTCACGTTTCACGCCTTCACGTTTCACGCCTTCACGTTTCCAAAACGGTAACCTGGAGTTTGTCAGCCTGATCAGCGGCGGCCAACTCGTCGATGAAGGCATCCAGCTCGCCATCCAGCACCGCGGGCAGATTATAGATGCTCGAGCCAATGCGATGGTCGGTCACACGATTTTGGGGGAAATTGTAGGTGCGGATTTTTTCGCTGCGCTCACCCGCGCCCACCTGCGCCCGCCGCTCGGCGCTAATCTCGTCGTGTTGGCGCTGGGACTCAATGTCGAAGAGTCGGGCGCGCAGGATGGCGAGCGCGCGCTGGCGGTTCTGCAGCTGGCTTTTCTCGTCCTGGCACTGGACGACGAGGCCAGTGGGCAGATGGGTGATGCGCACGGCGCTGTCGGTGGTGTTCACACTTTGGCCGCCGGGTCCGGTGGCGCGGAAGACATCGACGCGGATGTCTTCAGGGGCGATATTGATCTCGACTTCGTCAGCTTCGGGCAAGACCGCCACCGTTGCCGTCGAAGTATGGATGCGGCCTTGCGATTCGGTTTCGGGCACGCGCTGCACGCGGTGCACGCCCGATTCGTACTTCAGACGGCTGT
The DNA here is from genome assembly GCA_041918515.1 of Chloroflexota bacterium. GTDB lineage: Bacteria > Chloroflexota > Anaerolineae > J102 > J102 > SSF26. Next base: position 54,096 of record JAYRVO010000005.1, read on the forward strand.
AGGCGCCGCCGCCCCGCACCTCGAAGATCACTTCTTTGAAGCCACCGATGCCGCTTTCGTTACTCGAAAGTAGCGCTGTTTTCCAGTTCCGCTTTTCAGCGTAGCGGCTGATCATGCGAAACAGATCGGCGGCAAAAAGACCAGCCTCGTCGCCGCCCGTCCCTGCTCGGATTTCGACAATGATATTTTTGGCGTCGCGCGGGTCGCGCGGCAACAAGAGGCTACGCAGCTGCCCAACCAGGCGTTCATAATCGCGTTTCAGGCTGCTTACCTCAGCCTCGGCCAGAGCTTGCAGTTCGGCATCCTCCTCTTCTCCGGCGGCCGTCGCTTCCAAAAGCCCCCTCGCGCCGGCCAACTCCTTCTCCACGCGGCGAAATTCACGATAGGCCGCGACAATCTCGCTCAGCTCGGCTTGCTCCCGCGCCAAGCGCGCTACTTCCTGATAATCGGAGGTGACGACGGGATCGCCCATTCGAGCTTCTAGCTCCAGATAACGGGCTTCGATTTGGTCAAGCTTGTCGAACATAGATGAGCATCACAATTTGGAGATTCTTCGCTCCATTCAGAGTAACATGACAATCACTCAATCCACACTGGCAGATTGCCCAGAGAAATGACATCGGGCCAGGCGGAGGGGTCGCCTTCGGTCAGGATGGCCAGGCTGGCGATGACATGCGCTCCCGCTCGTTCTAGCAAACTTCTGGCCCCGCGCAGTGTGCCACCGGTGGAGATCACATCATCGACGATGACCACGCGTTTGCCTTGCACGCGGGCGATGTCTTTGCCATCCAGCCATAGCTTCTGTGGCGCGCCTGTCGTGATACTGATCACTTCTTCGCTGATCGAATCGAGCATATAGGGTTTGAAACTTTTGCGGAGCACGGCATAGGGCAGGTTGCTCTTGACGGACATGGCATAGCAGAGAGGAAGGCTCTTGGCTTCGGGCGTCGCCAAAAACTCGGCGTCTTGTGGCAAGCGCGCAACCAACGCCGTCGCCACGGCCTCGGTCAGCTCGGTGTCGCCCAGGATGTTGAGGATGGCGATGACGACGCCAGGCGCGATTTCGATGCGGGGGAGATGGCGAGTAACGCCGGCAAGCTCGATGGGGTAAGGGGTGAGGAGGTCGGGGCGGATCATGGCGGGGCGGGGCTTACCCTGAGTGTAGCCGAAGGGCTGGGTGTAGGAAAGATGGGCATACGAAGGAGGTCGGCCAGGCGCACGCGGGCGATGACCTGGTGTTGGGTCAGGCCCTGAGCGCCAGCAGCGGCGTCGGCGGCTTGGAGGGCCGCTATCGCTTCCTGGGGTCTGCCCAAGGCGATGTAGGCATTACCCTCCGCTAGCAGGGCTATGACATTGTCGCTTTGGGCAGCCAGGGCTTGTTGGGCGCGGGCCAATCCTTTTTCTGGCAGGTTGGCGATGATGTAGGCGTTGGCCAGGTAGGCGTTCAGATCGGGGGCCGGTAGCAGCGACTGTAATTGTTCCAGGGCGGCTGCGGCTTCGGCGGGGCGGTTATTGGCATCGGCAAGGACGATGAGCCAGGCCAGGACATCGGGATTGTTGGGGGCGATGGCCCGCGCGGCCTCGTAGCTGTTGAGGGCGGAAGCGAAGTCGCCGCGGGTGAGGGCTTGTTCGGCGTCTAGGCGATATTGTTGCACGGCAACGACGATCGGATCAACCGGAAAAAGGCGGTTGAAGAGCCAGTAGCCGCCAACAATGAGGATGAGCAGGCCAGCGATGAGGGTCAGGGTGGTGCGTATCCGTCGCTGGCGTTGGGTGGCGAGCAAGGCGTCGATGCGCCACCACCAGTTCGAGGCCGGAGGCGGCGTCGCCAGGCCCGCGCACAGGGCGCCAAGCCCGCCCAGCGGACGTAGCTCGGCCAGCAGTTCCGGGCCGTGGCGTCGCACAGCGCCCTGTACTGTTTCCCAGCGCCCGCGCTCGGCCTGGAGGTTTTGACCACCGGCCTCAAGCTCTGGGAACAGATCGGCGATGCGGTCGAGCCAGATCAGGAGTTCGCGCACGCGGTCGGGGCCGGCGCCACGTATGGTGACGGCGAGCTTTTCGCTGTCAGCCAGGAGGTTGCGCAGCTCGCCGGCGGGGGTGAGGGGCTGGGAGGAAAAGGTGCGGGCCAACGATGGTAAGGTTGGGGCTGTGGGGGATCAGGCGGGTTTGGCTTCGTCCCGAGGCTTCGTCGCGAGCGCTCAGCCGAGCGGCTCAGCCCGAGGGGCGGCGGTGTAGAGGCGGCGGTGTTCGTCGTACACGCGTCCGATGCCGGAGCGAATTTGAGATTCGATCTTGGGCGAGCGTTCGGGGGGGATGGGGAACCAGGGTTTGAGTTCGGGGATGAGGAGGCTGGCCGTCTCTTGTTTGGTGCGACCGGCCAGGTAGAGATCGAGGGCGCGCTGGCGCAGGAAAGTCAGGTATTCGGTCAGGCGGTCGAGGGCGGAAAGATCGCAGATGGGGCCGTGGCCGGGGATGATGTAGGCGGGGTTGAGGCGCCGGATGTAGTCCAACGCGCGCAGCCACTCGGCTGAATTGGCCTGGGTCATGAAGGGGTGCTGATCGATCCACACGATGTCGCCGGCAAAGAGGACGCGGTCAGCAGGCAGCCAGACCATGCTGGTGGCGGGGGTGTGGCCGCCGACGTGAAGGATGCGGATGATCTTGTCGCCTTGTTCGAGCGAGCCGCGCACGAGGGTCATGTTGTCCACGAAGGTGATGCTGGGGACGATGATGCGCAGATCGTCGAATTGGCTGCGGATGTCGGGTTTGCGTTTGAAGCTGTCGCGCACGCGCTGTTTGAAGTTATCGCCATAGTTGCGCATGTGGCGCCAGGCTTGTTCGTGGGCGATGACGGTGTCGCTGAGCCATTGGCTGCCCAGACAATGGCCGCGGTGGTGGTCGGTGACGATGACGTAGAGGATGGGCAGGCCATCGCTGGTTTGGGCGATGGTTTGACGCCAGGCGCGGGCTTCGGCGGGGATGAGGGGGCTGTCGATACAGACGACGCCGTCGACGGTGACGACGAAGCCGGGGTTGCTGTGGTGGAAGGTCGTCTCGGTGAAGACGTTAGGGGCGAGTTCGTACATCGAGTTGGCCGATCAGGGCGGTGGTCAGGGTGTCGAGGAGGGCACTCAAGTAGTCGGGGTCGGAGGTTCCCTGAATGAGGTCGACGCTGCCGCCGCCGCGCACGCCAGGGAGAGTTTGGAGGGTGGGGAGGAGGGGGCGAAGATCGAGGTCGATGGCGTCCGCGCGCCCGGCAGCCCAGCGCGCGGGTGTTCCGACGCGGCCGATCACGGCCACGCAGTCGCCCAAAGCCAAGGCGGCGCTGAGGAGGCGGCGGGGGTCGAGGCTGGCGTCGGCAGGGAGGTGTTGGCGGATGAGGCGGATGCCGCCATGGAGGGGGGCTTGCGCCCATAGGCGGGCGGCTTCAGCCGCGAGGAGTTGGGTTTCGGCCTGTTTCAGCGCTTTCTGCGTCCGGTCGAGGTCGCTGCGCAAGCGGTCGCAGGCGGCGGGAAGGTCATCAAGGCTGGTGGTGAGTTGATCCGTCAGGGTTTGGGTGACGCCGAGGCGGTGCAGGTGATCGGTTTGGGCGCGGCCGCCGGCGAGGAAGTGGACGCGAGTGGCGTCGCCGCGCTTTTCTATTTTCTGGATGATGAGGCTGCCGATGGCGGCGGTGCGGGGGACATGGGTGCCGCCGCAAGCGGACCAATCGATCTGTGCGATCTCGACGATGCGCACAGGGCCGTCCACCTGTGGGGGTTTGCGCAAGGGGATGCGGCTGATCTGGTCGGGGGCGACGGTGTAGGTATGGATGGGGCGGTCTTCGGTGATGATGGCGGTGGTGAAGTCGAGGATGCGGGTAACATGCGAACGGTCGGGGGGCGAACCTGGCAGGTCGATGGTGAGACTGTCGGGGCTGAGGTGGAAGCCGATGGTGGGACGGTCAAGAAGGGTGAGGAAGGCGGCGGAGAGGAGGTGCTGGCCGCTGTGTTGTTGCATGTGGTCCCAACGCCGGGGCCAGTCGATCTCGCCTGTGATCTCGTCGTCGCCTTCGGGTAGATGGTCGAGGAAGTGGTGGATGAGTCCGTCTCGTTGCTCGACGCCGAGGACGTGTGCATCACCCAAACGGCCGGTGTCGTGGGGTTGACCGCCGCCGGTGGGGTAGAAGAGGGTGCGGTTGAGGATGACAGACGGTTGGGCGCCGGGCTGGCGTCTCAAGACGCGGGCGGTGAAGTGGCGACGCAGTGGATCGGCCCAATAGAGCTTGCGGGTGGAGGGGAGGGTCATGTCTGGCATGGATAATGGCGTCGTCAAGCTGAAAGCATAGGATAGCACAGATAGGGAGGGAAGGGGGAAAGGCGTGGGCGGAAAAATGGTCGTTGTCGGACGGCGGCCTTATTCTTTCGCTGCCGTCCATAAAGAGCGGTATACTTGTCGAACCACCGATCAACCCATAACCCTTCCATCCATAACCGACATGATTGTCACCGTCACTCTCAATCCTACTCTCGACCGCACGTTGAGTGTGCCGGCGTTGCGTCCGGGCGAAGTGCATCGGGCGCAGGTGGTGCGCGAGGATTTGGGCGGCAAGGGCATCAATGTCTCGCGGGCCTTATGGGCGCTGGGCATCACCAGCAAGATCGTCGCCATTGGCGCAGGGTGTACGGGACAACGGATGAAGGAGGAGTTGGCGGCCGCGGGCTTCGAGGTCGATTTTCTGGAAGTTCCCGGCGAGACGCGGCGCAACTTGACTTTGCGCGATGAGATGAGTGGCGTCTATACCAAGATCAACGAGCCTGGTCCGCCTCTTGTCGCCGAGCACGCCGCCGCTTTGCTCCAACGCATCGATGCCCTCGCCCGGCCGGATGATATTTGGGCGTTTTGTGGTGCGCTGCCGCCAGTGGCGCCGTTCGATCTCTACGCGCAATTGATCGACATTGTGCAGCGACGAGGCGGCCGGGCGGTTTTGGATACGAGTGGTACGGCGCTACGCGCGGGGTTGGCAGCGCGGCCTTTCGCGCTCAAGCCTAATCGCGAGGAGGCGGCGGAGCTTGTCGGTCGCGTATTGGGTGGCGATGTCGCTGACCGCGCGGCAGCGCGGGCTTTGCAGGAGGCCGGCGCCAGCATGGTCGCGCTCTCGCGCGGGGCCGAGGGGGTGGTGCTGGCCACCGAGGGCGCCGTTGTCGTGGCCACGCCCCCGATAATTGAGGCGCGCAGCCCCGTGGGCGCAGGGGATGCGGCGTTGGCGGGGTTGCTTTGGGCGGTGGCCGAGGGTTGCGATGCCGCCGAAATCGCGCGGCGGGCGGTGGCTTGCGGCACAGCCGCCGCTTTGCAAGAGGGCACCGGCGTTGGCGACCGGGCGTTGGTCGCACAATTGATGCAGCAAGTTCGGATCGAGTAAAGGATAATCAGCTATGTCTCTCAGTGGTTCTCGCACTTATGTTGGTTTTGGCTTTGGAGCCATTCAGTCCGGCCTGTTTCTGTACGAGGCTTTTCGATCGGGGAATTTCGGACGGCTGGTGGTGGCGGAGGTGCTGCCCGATGTCGTGGCGGCGCTGCGGGCTTCGTCCCGCGGCTCAGCCCGAGGCGGGGCGGGCGGGCATTTTGTGGTGAATGTCGCCCACGCCGATCGCATCGAGCGCGCCGACATTGGGCCGGTCGAACTCGAAAATCCCACCGTTGCGGCTGATCGCGAGCGCCTGATCGAGGCTATCGCCGCCGCCGAGGAGATCGGCACTGCCATTCCCAGCGTGGCCTACTATGTGACGGAAGGCGCTTCGCCCCGCGCCGAGGGCAGTTTGCACCGCGTTCTGGCCGAGGGGCTGCGGCGGAAAGCCCACGACGGCGGCCCGCGCGCGGTCGTCTACGCCGCCGAGAACCACAACCACGCCGCCGAAATCCTTGCCGCGGCAGTGATGGACGTGATCCCTATCGCCGAGAGGGAGAGGGTAAGGGACAAGGTGTGTTTTCTGAACACCGTCATCGGCAAGATGAGCGGCGTCGTCACCGATCCGGCGGAGATAGCAGCGCAAGGACTGGCGCCGGTGACGCCTGTGACGGGGGAAAAGACGGGTGTGCGCGCCTTTCTGGTCGAGGCCTTCAATCGCATCCTTATCTCGCAGATCCATTTTGCTGCCGACCCCAACGCCTTCGCCCGCGGGATCACGGCCTTCGCCGAGAAGCCCGATCTTTTGCCCTTTGAGGAGGCCAAGCTCTATGGCCACAACGCCACTCATGCCCTGGCCGCCTATTTGGGCGCGATACGAGGCGTTGCTTTCATCTCTGATTTGCGCGAAATGCCGGAGATCATGGCCTTTTTGCGTGCGGCCTTCCTCGATGAATCAGGCGCGGCGTTGTGCCGTAAATATGCAGGCAGCGACCGTTTGTTCACCCCCGATGGCTACGCCGAGTACGCCGACGATTTGTTGGTCCGTATGACCAATCCCTATCTCCGCGACAGCGTGGAGCGCGTGGGGCGCGATCCGCAACGCAAGCTGGGCTGGGATGACCGCCTGGTGGGGACGATGCGCCTTTGTCATAGCCAGGGCATCCTGCCGCGTCGCTATGCTCTGGGTGCGGCGGCGGCTCTTGCCGTCCTCGATCAGGCGTTGATGGCAAACGATGGCTACGCCGAATATCCAGCAGCATTGCGCTCGCATCTCCTCGATCTTTGGCGGGGGGGCAAAGGCTGCGCACAGGCGATGGATGAACAGATGACTATGATCGAATTGATCGAGGCGGGCGGACGGCAGTTGCAGGGTTGGGTCGCGCGCGGGTTCACGAATCTGGTTTGATGGCGGGGCAAACGAATTTGACAGGCATCCGGCCTTGATCTATGATGTGACCGGTCACATTTTTATTATTGCGACTTTCGCTCCAAAGAAGAAGCGACATGACCAACGATGGCAGCCATCGCCGCCAGCCAACCATCCGCGATGTTGCAGCTCTGGCAGGGGTTTCACATCAGACCGTCTCGCGGGTGATCAACGGAAAAGAAGGCGTCACGCCCGCAACCAAAGAACGCGTGGAGCAGGCCATTGCCGATTTGGCGTACTATCCCAATGCTATCGCCCGCTTCATGGCCAAGGGGAGGACGCGTACATTCACGTGCCTTTCGCCGAACCTGATCGATTACACTTTTGCTGCTATTATCGAAGGGGCCGAGAAAGAAGCGCGTGAGCACAGCTATGTCTTGTTCTCGTCTTCGGCGGAGGATGAAAGGACCTTTTGCGCTTTGATCGATCAGATGATCGCCAGTCGGCGCACGGATGGGCTGATGGTGATCAATCCCTATGCCGATGATCGTTTCACGCACGTCCCGCCCGGCGTCCCCACTGTTTTCGTGGGTGCGCGGCCGCGTGCAGAGGCCGTCGATTCGGTGGCGCTCGACGATGAAAATGTGGGATTGACAGCCACCCGCCATCTGTTGCACTTGGGCCACCACTTCATTGCTATGATCACTGGACCCTTGGCGGAAGATTGCACGCAGGACCGCATTTGGGGTTATGAGACGGCGTTGCGCGAAGCCGGCGTCGAGTCGGATCCCAGCCTTTGCCTTGCTGGCGACTGGTCGGCGAGTTCTGGCTACGACGCCTTCATGCAATTGGCGCTCAGCGGCGCTCGACCGACGGCTGTTTTTGCCCAGAACGATCGTATGGCCATTGGCGTGATCCGCGCCGCCCGCGACCTGGGGCTGGCCGTGCCCGCCGAACTTGCTGTCATCGGTGTGGACGACATGCCGCTGGCTTCTTACTTCGATCCACCGCTGACCACCATGCGGCAGGATTTGTTTGGCATTGGCCGCAAGGCGGCGCAACTTTTGATCCGCGCCGTCGAACAGCCCGACGCCCCTCTCCAACATTTGCGCATAGCGGCTGAGCTTGTCGTTCGTCGTTCGACGGCAGCGCCGACCTTGGCTCACACTGCGAACAGGAGGTGATCGCGCTACCCTGACACCATTCACATCCCGAATCCCTGCCACCTACACTTCTCATCCTTTTTTCCGTTGATCCCAAACCAAGGAGGAAACACTCATGAACCGCAAAGCGCCAGCCATTCTCTGGCTGGTCACTGGCCTCGCTCTCTTGACCGTGTTCGCCTTCGCCGCCTGCGCCGCTCCTCCTCCCACCCCGCAAACCATCATCCAGACGGTGGAAGTGACCAAAGAGGTCCAGGTCGAAGTCACCAAGGAAGTTCAGGTCGAGGTGACGAAAGAAGTCGTTGTGGAGAAACCCGTTGCAGTGCAATCGGTGCTCTACAACTCGTACAATGGCGATCCGAAGCCGCGCGCCTTCGACGAATCCGTCGTCAAGCAATGGAATGCCGACCATCCCGATATGCCGGTCGAACAATCCATCATCGCCCACGAGGATTTCAAGCAGGCCATTCGCGCCTATCTCACGGCTGATCCCGCGCCCGATGTGCTCACCTGGTTCGCTGGCAACCGCACGCGCTTCTTCGTCAACAAGGGCCTGATTCGCGATATCTCGGGTATGTGGTCGGCCAACAATTTCGATGCGGCCTATGCTCCGGGCTTCAAGGCGCTGGCCAGCATCGATAATAAGCAGTACTTCCTGCCGACCTCGTACTACTGGTGGGCCATTTACTACCGCCCGTCATTGTTCGAGAAAGCCGGGATCAGCAAGGCGCCTGAGACCTGGGATGAGCTGCTCGATGCCTGTGGCAAGCTCAACGCCGCCGGCATCACGCCTATCACCATTGGCGCCCGCTTCAAGTGGCCTGCCGCCGCCTGGTTCGACTATCTGAACATGCGCGTCAACGGCCCTCAATTCCACATCGACCTCACCGACCTGAAGGTTCCGTACACCGACCCCAAGGTGAAGGCCGTGTTCGAGAAGTGGGCCGAGCTGATCGACGCCAAGTGCTTTATCGAGGACCCCGCTGCTTTCGACTGGCAGGAAGCCATTGATCCCATGGTGCAGGGCCAGGCTGCCATGTACCTGATGGGCCAGTTCATCGTCGATTCCTATCCCGATGACGCCGAGGCCGATCTCGACTTCTTCCGCTTCCCCATCATCGACCCCGCCCAGCCGATTGGCGAAGACGCCCCCACCGATGGCTTCTTCATGTCGGCCGGCGCCCGCAACGCAACTGGAGGCGAGGCCTTCCTTGCCTACCTCGGCTCGAAAGACGTGCAGCAGCGAGCCTTCGAAGAAATGGGCCGCTTGCCTTCCCGCGTCGATGTGGACATCAGCAAGGCCAGCCCGGCCACGCAAAAGGGCATCAAGCTGATCCAATCCGCCGACTTCATCGCCCAATTCTACGATCGCGACACCACGCCGCCGATGGCCGAAGCCGGCATGGATGGCTTCATGCGCTTTTGGGATGATCCCAAGCAAATCGACCAAATCCTGACCGATCTGGAGGCCGAACGGCAGCGCATCATCGCTGAAGAAGGCCAATAACCCGCATGTGGTTCAGGGCTGGCAGCCGTTTCGGCTGCCAGCCCTCGCTTTTACGCACCCGTCATCGCTGGTAGGAGGATGCCGCCATGCAGATGGAATTGAAAACCGGGCGCAAGGACTGGGAGTTCACCACTTCCGCTCTTCTGGCGCTGGTATTTGCTGTGTTGTTGTTGATCGCCTTCATTTTCTTGCCCTGGGTAGGCGAGAAACTCACGCTCAACGCCGCCCGCATTATCTCGGACAATCTGTATGGCGCCGCCGGCGCCATCGCGGCGCCATTCCTGTGGCTGATCCCGCTGATCACATTGGCGGCGGTGGTGGTAGGGCTTTGGGGCGCACTGGCTGCCGAGTATGATCGCATTGCTTCGGCATTGGCAACAGCGCTGGGGCTGGCGGGGCTGGCTTACTTTGTGCTGTCGGCCAATTGGTCGGCGTTGAAAGATCAGGAACTGGGGCCGGGTTGGGGCTATTGGCTGGCGTTGGTGGCGTGCATCGGGTTGGTCGTGCAGTTCATCATCGCCCACCCAGCCCTTCGGCTACACTCAGGGCAAGCCCTGCGCCAGCGCTTGCAAAGCCGAGCCGACCCCCAAGCGGACCCCTCGCGCAAAGGACGAACCCTGCCAGCTGGAGCGTGGCCGTACATCTTTTTGGCCCTGCCGCTTACCCTCTATTTCGTTTGGATCATCGCTCCCACGCTCTATACTATTTACTTGAGCTTGACGAATTGGGATAGCATCTCTGCTCCTAAATTCATCGGTTTTCACAACTACATCTATCTTTTCACCAAAGATCGCAATTTCACCGAATCGCTGATCAACAACCTGCGCTGGCTGATCGTGTTCATTACTGTGCCGACAACGGCGGGATTGGCGATGGCCCTCATCTTCAACACCGAGATGCGCGGCGGGCGCTGGTACAAAGTCAGCTTCTATGCACCTTTGGTGCTCTCCTTGCCGGTCATCGGCTTGATCTGGGCCTGGGTGTACAATCCGCGCTTGGGCTTGCTCAACCAATTCTTGACGATAGTCGGCGTCGAGAACACGCCGGGCTGGTTGGGCGACCGCCAATTGGCCATCTGGTGTGTAATTGCGGCAGCGGTGTGGCGGCAGGTGGGTTACGTCATGGTGCTGTATCTGGCCGGACTCAAAAACCTGGACCCAACGCTCCTCGACGCCGCCCTCGTCGACGGCGCCAATCGCACGAATCTATTCCGCTATGTGGTGTTGCCCTTGCTGGCGCCGGTGACGACCATCATCATCGTCATTTCCATCATCGACTCGCTACGAGCTTTCGATCTGGTGGCGATCATGACGCGCGGTGGCCAAAGCACACAAGTGCTGGCGAATTTCATGTACATCGAGGCATTCAACAACTATCGGATGGGCTATGGCGCCGCCATCGCCGTCATCCTGTTCCTGATCAGCCTCGTCTTCATCGGCTTCTACCTCTCGCGCGTGGTCAAGGAAGAACTGGAATATTAGGAGGCGCTCATGACCGCAATGACAACATCCCGACCCCCGGCGGCTGGCTCGGCCCGGCAGCGTCGCTCGCAACAGATTTTTCTCTACATCTTCCTGACTGCGCTGACGCTGCTCTGGCTGCTGCCCATCTTCGCCGCCCTGATCACGTCTTTCCGCACGATGGATGACATCTCGACGCGCGGCTTTTGGACGCTGCCGACCGAATGGACGATCAAAAACTTCGAGCGCGCTTGGACCGCCGCGCGCGTCTCGAAATACCTGCTGAACAGCTTCATCATCACCCTGCCTTCACTGCTGGGGATGCTCTTCCTCTCCACCCTGGCTGCCTATGCCCTCGCCCGTTTTCGCTTCCGCGCCAACCTTTGGTTCTATTTCCTGTTCGTAGCCGGCACCATGCTACCCTTCCAGATTCTCATGCTTCCGGTCTTCCGACTGACCAACAAGCTGGGACTCTACGACACCTACGGCGCCCTCATCCTCATCCACACCGCCTTCCAAATCGGCTTCTGCACCTTTGTCCTGCGCAATTTCATGAAGACGGTGCCGCGCGAGATCATGGACGCCGCCGAGGTGGACGGATGCAGCGAATTCCGTATCTACTGGCAGATGGTGCTGCCGCTGACCCTGCCGGCGCTCGCCGCTCTGGCCACCCTTGAATTCACGTGGGTATTCAACGACTACCTGTGGGCCATCATCTTGCTGCGCTCCGACGCCCTGCGTCCGGTCACGGCTGGCCTGGCCACCCTGCGCGGCCAATACAACACCGACTGGCCCGTCATCACCGCCGGCGCTTTGCTGGCAACGCTCCCCACGCTGTTCATCTTCGTCTTCCTGCAACGATACTTCATCCAGGGCCTTACGTTAGGATCGAACAAATAGAACCGGCCAAGCCCCATCAGACTCCGGCCTCTCCCGTAATTCCCCACCCTTCCCTTGCTCAGCGTCAGCGAGAAATACACCCAATCAGAGGTCGTTCACTTCTGGCAAGACTTCAGCCGCCAGGGATTGCAGGCGTGCGAGGACGAGATGCTCGCACGCTATGCCCCCGCCTTGGGATGCGTTCTGGATCTGGGCTGTGGTTGCGGCCGCGCCGGACTGGTGCTCATCCCGCGTGGGTATGAGGTCATCGGTCTTGACCTTTCTCACGCTATGCTGGCGGCGGGCCGCGAGCTTTTTGCTCAGGAAGCATTGCCTGCCACCTTCGTACAAGGCGATTTGCGTTTTTTACCCTACACCCACGCCAGCTTCGATCTGGCCCTGATTTTCATCGCCGCCCTTCAGCACATCACCGGTCGGGACAACCGGCAACGCGTCTTTGTCGAGGTCGCCCGCGCCCTTCGGCCCGGCGGTGTGCTGCTCCTTGCTCTTGACAACCTGGCCCCAGCCCTGACCTGCTATGCCTGGTGGACGTGGCGACGCCTGGTATCGCTGGTGACAGGCGTCGCAGCGAACGAGGCGCCGCCTGTCTCTGCTGGCCCCGCGCCTGCCGATGAATACCTGGCCATCAACCGGCGTCATAGCGCCGCTCTGACCTGGCACATCAAGGGCGTGGCCCGCACTTTGCGTTGGCGCACCTGGCCCGGTTGGCTTGATATCAGCCGGCGACTGCACCTGTTCGGGGGTGAGGTAGGCGATCTCACCATCGAGCAAGTGAGTCTGGCTGCTACACCGGGACGAGTCTATTACCATCTCTATCAGCATGATGAGTTGGTCGCTGATGCTGTAGCCGGCGGCTTCAAATTGCTGGGCTATCATTCTGGCCGCGAGTTGAATGAACGCCGAACTTTTAGCACCCGCACCCGCCAACTCGACAAACAAATTCTCTACGCTTTTCAAAAGGCATGACTCGATGAAACTTGGCGTTTGTTATTATCCCGAACATTGGCCGCCAGAACGTTGGCCACTCGACGCCCGGCTCATGCGCGAGGCTGGACTCGACTACGTTCGCATCGGCGAATTCGCCTGGCAGCAAATGGAGCCAGCCGAGAACCAATTCGCGTGGGATTGGCTCGACCGCGCCATTGACGCCCTTGCCGCCGAAGGCTTGCAGCTCATCCTCGGCACCCCCACCGCCGCCCCGCCCGCCTGGCTCTGCCGGGCCGATCCCGACATCCTGCCAGTGGACGCGCAGGGCCGCCGCCGCCGTTTCGGTTCGCGCCGCCATTACTGCGTGAACGCCCCCGCCTATTGGCGGCACACCGAGCGCATCGTGAGCGCCATGGCCGCGCGCTATGGTCGCCACCCCGCCGTCGTGGGCTGGCAGATCGACAACGAATTCGGCTGCCACGACACCGCCCGCTGCTATTGCGAACACTGCGCTGCCGCCTTCCGGCGCTGGCTGCAAAACCAGTATGGCGCGCTCGACGCCCTCAACGAAGCTTGGGGGAACGCGTTTTGGAGCCAGAACTATGCCGCGTGGGATGAAATCGACCCGCCCAACCTGACCATTGCCGAGCCGAACCCCAGCCACGTGCTCGACTACTACCGCTTTTCCTCCGACTCGATCTTGGCCTATCAGCAATTGCAAATCGACCTTCTGCGCCAGGCTTGCCCGCCTAACACGCAGATCACGACCAACTTTATGGGCCGCTTCGCCGATCTCGACTACACCGCCCATGCCCGCCCGCTCGACTTCGTTTGCTGGGATTCGTACCCCACCGGCTACGCCGAAATCCTGGCCGATGATCTCTATCAGGCCGGCGAAACCCGCCCGACCTTCGCTTTCGATGTCGGCGACCCCTACGTCACCGGCTATTGCCACGACCTCATGCGCGGACTCAAGCAAGCGCCCTTCTGGGTGATGGAACAGCAGGCCGGGCACATCAATTGGGCGCGGGTCAATCCGGGCGTGCGGCCGGGCGCCGTGCGCTTGTGGACATGGCACGCCCTCGCCTCCGGCGCCGACGCCGTCGTCTACTTCCGTTGGCGGGCCGTGCGCTTCGCGCAAGAACAGCATCATTCCGGCCTGCGCAACCACGACGCTTCACCGGGCGTCGGCTACCAAGACGCGCTGTCCATGCTGCCCGAACGCGAGCTGATGGCCCGCGTCGCCGCCGAGCCATCAACTGACCAAGTGGCGCTCTTGCACGACTATCAAGACTTGTGGGCGCTGGAATTGCAGCCGCACAATCGCTCCTTCGATTACAGCCGCCAGTTTTTCACGTGGTATCGCGCCTTGCAGCGTCTGGGCATCCCCACCGACATCGTGCCTCCCACCGCCGACCTCAGCCGCTACCGGCTCGTCATCGCCCCCACGCGCTTCATGGCCGATGCCGATTTGGCCGAACGGCTGGCCAGGTTCGCGACAGCGGGCGGGACTGTGCTCTTGGGCGTGCGCAGCGGCTTCAAGACCCCGACCAACCTCGTCACCGACGCCCCGCTGCCCGGCCCATTTCGCGAGCTAGTGGGCGCCACCGTCGCCGCCTGGCATTCCCTGCCGCCCGGCATCGGCTATCCCCTAACTTCAACTCTGCCCGACCTTTCCGGCCCGACCACTCTCTGGGCCGAAGCCCTCCACCCCGACCCTGGAACGACCGTGCTCGCGCAGTTCACCGAATGGCCCTTCGACTGCGCTCAGGGCAGGCCCTTCGACTGCGCTCAGGGCAGGCCCTTCGCCAGACAGGCGGCGCTGACTTCGCATCCGATCGGGCAGGGGCGCGCCTTGTACATCGGCTTTTGGCCAACGCTGCCGCAGGCCGAAGCCATCGCCGCTGCACTTGCATCTGAGGTCGGTGTGCAGCGCCTGGCCGACTTACCCGCCGAAGGCGTCATCGTCCAGCGTCGCGGTCCCTACACCATCCTACTTAACTTCACCGATTCCGCTCAAACCGCGCGCGTTGCTGACCAGAACGTGAGCATCCCCCCACGCGATGTTCGCATCCTTAATAGCCAAGGCTAACGATGCGCGAACCGTTTTCCGTTTTCCGTTGACTGTTGACTGTTGACTGCCCTTTTCCCCGACCTCAAAACGTGACCTCTTCCATTCTCCGCCGACCCACCACTTGGTACGAAGGCTACATCTTCGATCTCGACGGCACCGTCTATTTGGGCGATGCCTTGCTCCCTGGCGCTTTCGATGCCCTGGCCACTCTGCGCCGCTTGGGCAAGCGCACCGTCTTTCTTTCCAACAATCCCACGCACAGCCGCCACGACTACGCCGCCAAGCTCACCCGGCTGGGCTTGCCCACACCCGCGTCTGACATCATCAACTCTTCGGTCGTGATGGCCGCTTTCCTGCAACGTGAGATGCCCAGCGCTCGGCTGTTCGTGATTGGCGAAGAGCCGCTGCACGCCGAGTTGCGCGCGGCTGGATTCGGGTTCAGCCAAGAGCCGGGGCGCATCGGCGCTGTCATCGCCAGCTTTGACCGCACCTTCACGTACGAGAAGTTACAGATCGCCTTCGATGCTTTGCGGCAAGGCGCGCGCTTCTTCGCTACGAATGGCGACCGCTACTGCCCCGTGCCCATCGCGCCCGCCACTCCCACCGGCGGCCAGCCCGACGCCGCCGCCATCATCGCCGCCCTCGAAGCTTGCGCCCACACCCGTGTCGAAGCGATTGTCGGCAAGCCCTCGGCGCACATGGCCGCCGCCATCCTCGGCATCCTGCAATTGCCGCCCGACCGCTGCCTCATGACCGGCGACCGCCTGGAAACCGATGTGCAAATGGGCATCGACGCGGGCATGGCTTCGGCCCTCACTCTCACCGGCGCCACCACCCTGGCGGCCGCCGTCGAATCGCCCATTCATCCCACGTACATCGTGAACGATTTGAGCGAATTGCTTGTTTACAAAAGTAGACAAGTAAACAAGTAAACAAGGAAACAAGTAGACAAGGTACAACTCACCTCTGTGTCATTCTGAGTGGGCGCTCCTTGTCACCTTGTCACCTTGTCTACCTTTTTCCCCGCCTTTTTGCCTGCTTCAACATGACCTTACTTCTTGGCCTCGATCAAGGCACGAGCGGGACGAAAGCATATTTACTGGACGAGGAAGGGCGACGCCGGGGCCTGGGCTATGTTCCGTTGCGCCGGCTGCACCCTCACCCCGACTGGACCGAGCAAGACCCGCGCGACGTGGCCGAAGGGGCTGCGCAAGCTATCGACCGGGCGCTGACTGAGGCCGGCGCTGCGCCCGCCGACATCCGGGCCATTGGCATCGCTTCGCAACGCGACACCGACTTCGCCTGGGATGCCGCCACGCGTACGCCCATTGCCCATGCCATCACCTGGCAAGACCTGCGCACCATGTCCTTGGCCGAGGAACTCGACGCCTGGGAGCACGCCGGCGAACGCCGCCACCGCTTGGGCTACTTTCCTGGCCCGTGGTGCGCGGCCCTGCACATGGCCTGGCGCCTGCAGCATCAGCCGGAATGGCGGCGGGCGGTCGAGAACGGCAGCGCTCGCATCGGCATGGCGGCCGGGTGGCTTTTGGCCGCTCTGGGCGAGCCATCCGCTCATGTGCACGATTACTCGCTCGTACAGAAGACCGGGTTGTGGGATTTTCGCACCGGCGCCTACTGGCAGGCGTGGGCCGAACGTTTGGGGCTGAGCACGACCAGCTTGCCTTCACCCGTTCCCACTCTGCATGACTTCGGCTGGCTGCGCATTCAACAAGCTCGTGTTCCCGTCGTCGCCATGATCGCCGATCAGCAAGCGGCGCTTTTTGGGCAAGGCTGTCGCCAGCTCGGCCAGGCCGAATGCACGCATGGCACCGTCAGCTTCGTCAAGGTCGTGGCAGGTCCCACGCCGCCGGACATGGATTCGCTGAATGTTTATCATGCCTGGTCATGGCCGCCCGCCGCGCACACCTACTGTTTGGAAGCCGACACCACCACCACCGGGGCCGCCGTGCGTTGGTTAGCCACCCAAGGCGGCATGTTAGCCGACGAGACCGAGATTGACGCTCTGGCCGGGAGCGTACCCGACGCCGGCGGAGTCAGCTTCGTCCCGGCCTTCACCGGCCTCAACGTACCCTACAACGACCACACCGCCCGCGCTGCTATATTGGGCATGTCCCTGGGCGCCAACCGACGACACATCGCCCGCGCCTTACTCGAAGCTATCGCTTTTCAAGTACGCGCCATCCTCGAATCGATCCACGTCCAAACTGGGCTGCGCGTGTCGCTCCTCAACGTCGGCGGTGGGCTGTCACGCTCCGATCTGGCGTGCCAATTACAGGCCGACTTGCTGGGCATTTCCGTGATGCGGCCTGAGGAGACAGAGACGACCGCCCGTGGGGCGGCGCTGTTGGCCGGGTTGGGCGCCGGCGTGTGGCGTAGCCTGGACGAGCTACCGCCGCTGCCCGGTCATAGCCAGACGTTCGAGCCGAGCGTGAGCGCACACGAGCGCGACCACCGTTTTGCTCGTTGGCAGGCCGCCGTCGCCGCCGTCCGCTCCTTCGCCTCAGCCCCTCGCTAAACTAAAATCAGATATGCTCACTCTCCACCGCTACGGCCTCTCCCTCGACGACCGCCCCTTCTTCTTGCTCTCCGGCCAGATTCACTACTTCCGTTGGCCCCGCGCCGAATGGCGCCATTTGTTGCTCACGGCCAAAGCTGGCGGCCTGAACACGATCGACACCATCATCCCCTGGAACCTGCACGAGCCGGAACCGGGACGCTTCGACTTCAGCGCCGAAGCCGACCTGCCCGGCTATCTCGACCTGTGCCGAGAACTCGGCCTGTACGCCATCGTCCGGCCTGGCCCCTACATTTGCGCCGAATGGGAAAACGGCGGTTTCCCGGCTTGGCTCACCGGGCAGGGCCTCAAACTGCGCACCGACGATGCGGCATTTCTGGCGGCGGTCGCGCGTTGGTTCGATGTGCTCATCCCCATCCTGGCCGAGCGCCAGTTCGACCAGGGCGGGCCTATCATCCTCACCCAGGTCGAGAACGAGCATTGGGCAAGCGGTGTGTATGGCCACGACGAGCATCAAGCCACACTCGCGCGCATGCTGCGCCAGCGCCGGATCAGCACACCGCTGTACACCTGTATGGGGCCGATGGCGGGCGAACCATCGGGTGCGCCTGTGGCTGAATTTCGCAATGGCTGGAGCGGCATCGCCGACAAGCTACAAGCGACGCGCTCCGTCTGGCCCGACAATCCCATGATCGTTTCCGAGCTATGGAGCGGCTGGTTCGACAATTGGGGGGCGTCCGCACACAACGGTAAGACCCCCGCCGCCCTCGACCGCGTGCTGCACGAACTCTTGGCGGTGGGGGCCAGCGGCTTCTCGCATTGGATGTGGGCGGGCGGGACCAATTTCGGCTGGTGGGGCGGGCGCACAGTCGGCGGCGACACCGTGCACATGACCACGAGCTACGATTACGACGCCATCGTGGACGAATATGGCCGGCCCACTCCCAAATTCTTCGTCGCTCGACGCCATCATCTGTTCTTCGCCACTCTAGGCGCTCGTATTTCCCGGCTGTTGGCCGACGCCGAGGAAGGCGGCCCGAAAGTACTGATCCAGCCGGGCGTCAAAGGCCGGGCGGCGGGCGGTGATCCTCCCTATCGCCTCGTCAGCAACGGTGCGTTTTCCGCCGCCTTTCTACAAAACTCTAGCTTGGAGCGCCAGACGATTCAGGTTTTTCATACGAACCCGCCAGCCCATTTGGCTGTTGAGATCGAAGCTGGCAGCATCAAGCCGCTTTTTGCCAATCTACCTCTGGATGAAGATTTGACGCTGGGATACCACTCGTGCCGGATTCTGGGATATTGGACGATGGATGGCGGGAGGGCTGGTGAGCATAGGGGAGGGAAGGGGAATGTGCTTGTGTGTTATGGGTTTAGGGGAGAGGTGGGGGACATGATGCTGCGCGCGCGGGGAGGTTGGCAGGCTTCGTCCCGAGGCTTCGTCGCGAGCGCCCCTCGGCCTGAGCCCCTCGGCCTGAGCTCGGGACGAAGGCTCGGGACGAAGGCTCAGCCGAGCGGCTCAGCCCGAGGGGTGGAGGATGATGGCGGCGCACGTGTGGCTGTGGATGGCGACGAATTGCGGCTACACTTCTGGATCACCGACCGCCCCACCATCATTCATACCGATCGGCTGACGATTGTGTTGCTGACGCAAGAGCGAGCCGAACGCTGGGGATTGGATGAAACAGAACCGCCAACAATCAACAGTCAACAATCAGCCATCAACGATGGATCGCGTCTTGATCTTTCTTGGGAGACCCTCGGCGTAAACGAACTGCAATCTCCGCTCTCTGATCTCCCCTCCCCCATTTCCATCCACTCACCGGCGCCGTTTGAAACATTGAACTGTTTCCTCGATTATGGATGGTATATCGCCCGGTTTACTTTGACGCAAGAGATTGATTCGACTTTGGCGGCGCCGTGGCTCAGCGATCGTGGGCATTTGTTCATCGATGGCGAACGGGTGGGGGCGTTGGGAGTGGGCGCTGAGGGGCCAGTCTGGGCCCTGCCTGTGCGCCTGGGCGCAGGCGAGCACGAATTGCGGCTCTTGGTCGATAATCTGGGTCGGTTCAATTACGGTTCGAATACGGGTGAGCGTAAGGGCTTGCTCGATTCACTGTATTGGGGCGGCGAGCAACAAGACATAACGACAGGATGGTCGGCGCTGTGGCAAGAGGCGGCCTTCGCAGGCGAGGCCATCGCCAACGCCAAGCCCTGGAATCTGCGCTCCGACGCTGGCGCCGACGCCACCGACGTAGACTTGAGCCACTTTGCTTTCCAGGGGTCGCACGTTTGGCTATTGCGTGGCATCGAGCACCGCGCGGGTGAGCGCGTGATCGTGCAACTTACCGGCGACCGCAACAGTGGCGGCTTCTACGTGAATGGACAGGCGGTCGAGCGCTTCTCACGGCATCATGGCGGCGGCTACATCAAGCGCGACATCACGGCATGGCTGCATCCGGGCCTGAATGTGCTGGCGCTGCACATCGAAAACTACGCCGGCGTGGCCTGGCGGGCAGCGTTGTTGCGCTTCGATCCGGCGCGGGCCTTGCAGGGCGAATGGTTGTTCCAGCGCGGGGTCACGCCCCGCCGGGTGACGCCCGGCGGGGTGAAGCCCGCTGATAAGCGGGTGAAGCCCGCTGATAAGCGGGTGACGCCCGCTGACCAGCCGCCCAAGCCCGACCAGCCTGCTTTCTTCCGCGCTCGCTTCCCTATCCCCCCTGATCTGGCGAGCACCCGATCTTTGCGTCTGGCGATCCCTGGCCTGCGCAAAGGTCACATGTGGTTGAATGGTCGCAGCCTCGGCCGCTATTGGCAGATCGGGCCGCAGGAATTCTACAAAGTCCCGGCCTCGTGGCTGCAAACCGAAAACGAGCTGCTGATCTTCGAAGAAGAAAACGGTCGGATCGACGCCGTGTCGATCCGACCGTTTTGATGCAGGGTGAAATCTGACAGGTTTCCAAAAACCTGTCAGATTTCAGGCGTTGTTTACCGCTCCGGCGTCTCTGGCTCTGGCAGGGCGCCGACTGACGTTTCGACCGGTGTTTCGACGGACGTTTGCGCCGCCGGCTGATCGTAGGTGGGCCTGGGGCTGAGTGGTGGAAGCGGGGGCAGGGGAGGGGCAGGGCGTCCGGCGCCAGGGGTATAGGGGCGCGAGCCGAAGCGTGTGAGGATGACGGCGCCGAGGCCAATGCTGCCAGCAACGATGGCAATCAGCCACGAGACAAACCAACCGATGCACGGCACGATGTTTGGAAGCTGCCAGGCCAGGGTGAGGAGCAAGACGCCAATGATGACTTCCAAGATCGGGGTCGGATGTTGCACCTTCAGGCCCTTGGCGATCTGTTGGCCGATCAGCCAACCCAGGGCCAGCCAGCCGAACAGCCAACCCACGATCAGGAGTAGCAGCCCCACCAGGGCCAGCGGGATCAAGCAGACGGTGACGGCCAGGATGGCGAAGACGGGGATGGCCAGCACTTGCGTCAGACAGCCGACGCCAAAGGAAAGGGCGGCATTCTCACGGCTGGTCCTGGCGACGCGCTCGCCCTGTTGGGGAAGGAGCACCACCAGCAAAACGCCGAGCACAGCCATGATCGCTGCCCAGGCGATGGCGGCCAACCCACGCAGGAACGAGGCGAGCAACCAATCTTCGAATCCCTGGCGAGGAGGAACCGGCGGCTCGACATCGATGCGTGGCATCTCACCCCTCGGGCTGAGCCCCTCGGGCTGAGCCTCGGGACGAAGCCTCGGGACGAAGCCGGGCGCGCCGAACTCGAATCGGGGTAAGCCGGGGATGGTGATGATATCGCTGCCCAAGCCAAACTCGAAGCCGCTGGCTGTATTGCCTTTGACAACGGCATCGGGGTGGCGATCGATGCTGCCACCGAGAGTGGAGAGATTGCCCTCGATCACGGCGGTGGCGCCCAATTTCACAGAGCCGCCGACGACGGAAACATCGCCTGTGACTGTGCCATCGATGGTGACGAAGCCGCCAAATGTGGCTACATCGCCTTCGACGGTGCTGCCTTCCTGAACATCGACATTGCCGCCAAAAACAAGCAGGTCGCCGTTCAGGGTGTCGCCAGATGCGAGTGTGAAGTTGTCGCCGAACATGATTTTGTCGCCCGGTCCTGGCCCTTGCGCGCCGACGGACGCGGTGGCCAGCGATAGCGTCAGGGCCAAGAGCAGCAGGGCGATGACCGACGCCCACACAAAGCGAATCGAAAGACGTTTCATAAGCACCTCCAGAGTGGCTATTGCTTGGTAGATGAGCTACATATGCAAAGAGTGAGGGATGGGAGCGACGCGCCGGGCCAAGAAAGTGGTGATGCTCAGGAGGAGGAGGCCGAAGGCGGCGGCGAGGCCGGGAAAGAGCCACGGCCCCAGCGTCTCCTGGACGATGCCGACAGTGAGGGAGACGGCGAGAAGCTGGTTGACAAAAGCGATGATGACGCGCACGGCGCTTTGGATCAGGCTGGGCTGAGCGATGACCCCCAGGCCGAGCAAGAGCGCCAACCCCAGCAACAAGGTTGGCCCCAGCGACAGCAGCGAACCGAGCAGGAAGGTAAGCCCCAGGATGCGTTGGTCCCGGCGTTGCTCGATGCGGGCCAGCACGACGCGGGTCAGGTCACGCGGGGGCGCCAGGTGGGGGGCCGAGCGAAACAGCAGGTCGATGTGGGTCAGTGTTTGGGCCAGCGCGATATGGTCGGGGCAACGCTGGAGGTCGGCATCGAGCTGGGCGTTTTCGTCAGCCGAAAGCTGGCGATCGAGCCGGAGGGAGAGGCGGGTGGGGATGGACTCGCAGTCGGCCATGGTGTGACGTCTCCGTTCAACGTGCAGCGGCAGCGAGAGCGGCGGGAGTCGGAACATAGTTCGTGGGGGTTTCGGCGGACAATAACGCGGCCATTTGGTTGCGACCACGATGCAAGCGAGATTTGACGGCCGCGAGGGAGAGGTTCAGGGTGGCGGCGATCTCTTCGTAAGAGAGGTCATACCAGTAGAGCAAGATAAGGGGGATGCGATAGTCAGGCGCCAGGTGATTCAACAAGTGCTGGATCTGTTCGGCGCTTTCGTGGCGCTCGACGCGGCGCTGAGGCGATTCAGTCGGCGCCACCAGGCGTTCTGCCAACTGCATTTCGTCGTCATCCAACGAGAGCCAGTGGCTGACGCTCTGACGCCTGCGGCGCAGACGGTCGATGCAATGGTTGGAGGCGATCGAGAGGATCCAGGTAAGAAAACGCCGTTCTGGATCGTAGCGATGGAGGTTGGTGTAGACGCGCAGGAAGGTTTCTTGGACGGCGTCTTCGGCTTCCTCTTGATCACCCAGTGTGCGATAGCAAAGATTGTAGACAGGCTTCTGGTAGGCCTGAACCATGCGGGCGAAGGCCTGTTGATCGCCCTCGCGTGCCCGGCGAAGCCAGAATTCTTCGTCTTGCCGGGAGGAAGCAGTGGTCATAGTCGATCGGTCGAGCAAGTCATAAGGTCGCTGCAAGTAAGCAGGTTTCTGGATGCCATTCTACCACTTGGTACGGAGGAGAGGGCTGCAGGGTTTCAGGGTTTCACTCGGCGCATGAGGGCGCCTGCCGCCTGTGCTCCGCCTGGATTTTTGTGATAAGCTTGGCCCGTCGGCCCGTCCGACCCCCATTCGACTCCGAACGCGTTTTACGCAATACGTAGCACGTAGTACGCAAGACGCATCACGTTTCATGCTTCGCGCATCATGGCCTACCACGAGTACATCGCTATCGAAGGCGTCATCGGCGTTGGCAAGACGACCCTGGCCCGTATTCTGGCCGAGTATTTGCCTGCCACCATGCTGCTTGAGGTCTTCGAAGAAAATCCCTTTCTCGGCGATTTCTACACCGATCGCAGCCGTTATGCTTTTCAGACGCAGATATTCTTCCTGATCAGCCGTTACCACCAGCAACATCGGGTCATTCCCAAGACGCTGGCCGCGAACAGGTTGGTGAGCGACTATTTTTTCGATAAGGATCGGCTGTTTGCCCATCTGAACCTGGCAAACGATGAGTTAGCGATGTACGATCGCGTCCACGCTATCTTGGCCGAGCAGATTCCGACCCCTGACCTGGTCGTCTATCTGCGCGCCGACACGGATGTGCTCATGCAGCGCATCGCCTTGCGCGACCGGTCTTACGAGCGCAACATGGACCGGGATTACATCGAAGCCTTGCGTCGCGCCTACGAAGGGTATCTGGCTGAGTTTCGACGCGCGCCGGTGCTGGTCATCGACACCAACCAGTTGGATTTCGTGCGTTCCGCCGAGGATAGAGATTATGTCGTGGGCATGATCCGGGCTGTTTTGGAGCAGGGCGCCATGCAACAGAGCTTGCCGGAGTTGCGGCACGAGGCTCCGCCCAGTGGTATCCGCATCCTTTCGGGCGGGCGCCGCCGCTTGGGCGATTTCCAACGTTTTCATCGCGCTCTCGATCGCGAGAAGGGTTTCGGCGCCGATCTTTCCTTCAATTTCGTCGGCTTGACGGAAGAGATCGGCGAGGTCGGGCGCGAGATCAAGCAGGTTTTACGTCAGGCCGAGGCGTTGCAAGCGGTGGTGGGGAATCGCGAGGAAGCTTTGGAGCGGGCGTTGGCAAGCAAGCGGGGCGTGCTGGCGGCGGAGATGTCCGATGTCTTGGCCTATCTGCTCAAGCTGGCGAATTATGCCGGCATCGATCTGGAAGCCGCTTATGTAGACAAAATGGGCCAGAATTGGCGCCGCAGCTGGGATGTAGAAGCACCGGAGGAGTCATGAGATTCGTGGCCTTCGCGTTCTTCGCGGATCAGAAAAGCCGCAGCTGGGATGTAGAAGCACCGGAGGAGTCATGACCGATCACCGCTTGGGCGACAAACGTTTTGTGGCTATCGCCGGCAATGTTGGCGTGGGCAAGTCTACCTTGACGGTCCTCCTGGCTGAGCGCCTGGGCTGGGAGCCATTCCTGGAGGCTGTGGATGACAATCCGTATCTGACCGATTTTTATCAGGATATGCGAGCCTGGGCGTTTCATTCGCAGGTGTTCTTTCTTTCCCGGCGCCTGCGCCATCATCATGACCTGTTGCGGCATCCCAATTCGGTCATTCAGGATCGGAGTGTGTACGAAGACGCCGAGGTCTTCGCCCGCAATCTCTTCGAGCAGGGATCGATGGACCCACGCGACTACAGTAGCTATCGCGAGCTGTACGAAATCCTTTGTTCTTTACTGCCCCCGCCCGATCTGGTCATCTATCTGCGCTCCGAAGTCGCCACCTTGTTGGAGCGCATCCGCCTGCGCGGGCGCGAGTTTGAGCAAGACATCGACCCCGACTATCTGGCGCGTCTGAACTGTTTCTACGACGCCTGGATGGAAGGTTTCACCCTTTGCCCGGTTCTTACTGTTCAGGCTGACAATCTCGACTTTGTCCGCCATCCTGAACATTTCGATCGCATTTTGCATGCGATCGAAGATAAGTTGGCAGGCAAAGAAGTTATCGTTTTGTAAAGTAAAGTTGAGGTTATAATGGCAAAACGCAAGCAACCGAATTATGTCGTTGGCGTTGATCTAGGCGGGACGAAAATCCTCGCGGCTGTGGTCGATGCCAAAGGAAGGGTGGTGGGGCGCAGCAAGCGCAAAACCTTGCCGCAGGACGTCACAGTAGCCGATCCACCGCTGATCGCCGACCGCATCGCTCTCACCGTGCAGGAGGCGCTGAGCGCAGCCGGTATCAATCGGGCGAAGATTCAGGCGGTGGGGGCCAGCGCTCCCGGCCCGGTCGATGTCAACACCGGCTGGGTGGCGCGTGCGGCCAATCTCTCCGGCTGGGAAAATGGCTATGACCTCGGCCCGGAGCTCTCGAAGCGCCTGCAATTGCCCGTCGTGGTCGATAACGATGTCAACCTGGGCACGCTGGGCGAAGCGGTGTACGGCGCCGGGCGAGGCGTGGCCGACCTCATAGGCATTTTCGTGGGGACGGGCATTGGCGGCGGCATCATCCTGGATGGCAAACTGCGCCGGGGATTCCGCTGGTCGGCGGGCGAGATCGGCCATATGGTCATCGATGTCGACGGCCCTGTGTGTGGTTGTGGCCTGCCCGGCCATGTCGAGGCTCTGGCCAGCCGCGGAGCTTTCAGCCGACGGTTGGCCGAAGCAATGGCCGCGGGTGAGCGCTCCCTTTTGGCCGAGCGCGGCGCCAATGAAGCCGCTCGACTAAGCGCTCGCGACGTAGCCTCTGCCATCACGAGCGGCGACATCCGCGCTGCCCTGGATGCCGGCGACGCCTTGACCCTGCGCATCTTGGGCGAGGTGCAGGAGGTGCTGGGCTTGCTGATCGCCAGCGTCGTCAATCTGCTCGACCCGGAAGCGATCATCTTGGGTGGGGGGCTGACGCAGAGTCTTGGCCAGCCCTTTGTGCAGGCTGTCAGCGTAGCAGCCTATGCCAATTTCTTTTTGGCTGATCCAGAGCGTCGAGTGAAAATCGCTGCCGCCGCGTTGGGCGATGACGCCACGGTTTTGGGTGCATCGGTGCTTGCGCGGACGGCGAAGCAGATAATTTGAGCCGATTGTGATGCCAGAATTTTCTATTTCGCATAGTCATAGACTATCATCCACAACACTCCAACTTAATCTAAAACACACACCCTGGCGTCTCACCGCTTTCTGGGCCTTTTTTGCCGGCGTCATTTTAGCAGGGAAATGGGCGCCCGTCATGAGCTTGTTGGCGCTGGCGCTGGCCGAACCGTTGTGGGGAAGTATGTGGGAGCAAGTAGTGGCCTTGCCAAGAGAGTGGAATCCAGCGTCGAATTCGTCGATGCTGCCGTCTCTGCCTTATGCCCACGCCCGCGCGCCATCGACGCGAGTCTGGCAGTGGCTCAAGGGTGGGGGAGAGGGGTTGCTCAGCCGCGATGCCTGGCTGGCATTGGCATTGGCCGGTGTGCTATCGCTTGCTATAGGGCCGCTGGCGGTGTTGGGGTCGGTTGCCGTCGCTCTGTTGGCATTGTTGGGGGCGGCATTGGCCCCTGTTTATCCCAGCCTCACGCGCTTTTTGTCTGCGCTGGTGGGGATCGCCTTGCCGTGGTGGCTGGGCTATTATCTCTTCGCCGGTTCGATAACAGGGATATCGGCGTGGCCAACACTGGATCCTGCACAAGCAGTGATCTGGCTTTTGTCCGGCGTCTTCACGCTTCTGGCTTTTCTGCGCCAACAACTGCTTGCAGGCGCTTCTTACTGGTGGCTGCGGTTGACTTATGTTGGGCTTGTGCTGGGTCTGGTGGCGCTGCACGAGCCACTGGCCGCGGGCCTGACCGCAGTTGTGCTCACTATCCCGACCTTTCGCCCTCCTCCGCACGCTGAGGATAGCCTGGACAAATGGCATTGGCTGGTCCTGGCGCTCATCGTCATCGCCCTGGCATGGTTGCCGTAGTGTAAGGATCGGCTCCAAGCGTATGTGGCTATGGTTGGCCGGCGTCGCCGCGCTTGTCATCAGTGGCGCCTTCCTCTATTGGCTCCTCGTCCTCAGCGAAGGGGCTTTTTTGGGCGAGCGGGTCGTGATCTGGCTATACGATTTGTACGCCGGTCGCTACGATCGCATCAAGGAATGGGTGGTCGAGGACGAGATCTTCTATCTGGCCGAACCTTTCGTCGCCGCCGTCGGCTACTTGCGCCACCCGCCCCTCATCCTTGATGTTGCGGCTGGCACCGGACGACTTCCGCGCGCGGTCGAGACTGCTGGTCTACTGCCCGAGGCTCATTGGGTGTTGCTCGACGCCTCCGCACCCATGTTGGCGCGGGCGCGCGAGCACCTGAACCTGGGCGAACGGGGTCAATTCATCCATCACAGCGCCTACCCTCTGCCCTTTGCTGATGAGACCTTCGATGTAGTCACCTGTTTGGAGGCGATCGAATTCATGCCCAAACCAGAGGCGGCCCTGGCCGAACTGGTGCGAGTGCTGCGCCCGGGCGGCCTCCTCGTCATCACCAACCGCATCGGCCCCGGCGCCCGTTGGCTGCCCGGACGCACGTGGTCACACGAGCAAATCTACCAACTTCACAAAGCCCTGGGTCAGAAGCACGTCGCCATTCGCCACTTTTTGGTCGATTACGAATGGGTCAGTAGCACCAAAGCCGGGCATTTCCAGCGACCCGGTCGGGCGAACGATCCAACTGTCCGTGCACAACTTTCAGGAAAGATAGAGTAAAATGGAGAGCCTGTAGTAGTCAGTGGACAAGGAAACCTGCCTCCTGATTTCCCTTGTCTACTTATCTACTTGTTTCCCTGTCTGCTTTTAGACAGCCCATGACCGATTTCTCCCTCCTTCTTTCGCAACTCTCCTTCACCGATGCCATCGATATTTTGCTGGTGACGGTGGTTTTCTATGGCATCTTGCGCTTGTTTGCCGGGACGCAGGGCGTGCAATTGTTGCGCGGCGTCCTGGTTTTAGTGCTGATCGGGGTGCTGGCCAGCAACTTCACAGGACTGGTGGCCTTTTCGTGGCTTATTCGTAATAGCGGCCTGGCCGTGTTGGTCGCCATTCCCGTCATCTTCCAACCCGAACTACGGCGCCTGCTCGAGCGCCTCGGTCGCACCGCGCTGTACCCAGCGCCCTTCCTCTTTCGCCCCATCCGCCCCACCGGCGCCTCCCGGCTCATCAGCGAAGTGGTTGGCGCCTGCACCAGCATGTCCCAACTGCGTTACGGCGCCATCATCATCCTGGAGGGTCAAACCGGTCTGCAAGAAGTCATCGAAACTGGCGTAGCCATTTACGCTCAAGTGAGCCAGGAACTCCTTTTGACCGTATTCTACCCCGGCACCACCTTGCACGATGGCGCTGTCATCATTCAGAACGAATTGCTGGCGGCTGCCGGCTGCGTCCTGCCACTGACCGCCCGACCCCTGGCCGATGCCAGCATGGGCACGCGCCACCGCGCCGGCATCGGCATCAGCGAGGTCAGCGACGCCCTGGCCGTCATCGTCAGCGAGGAAAATGGCACCATCTCCGCCGCGCGCAATGGGCGTCTGGTGCGTAGGCTCGACGACAAACGCCTCCGCCGCATCCTTGAAGAATTTTTCGAAGCGCGCACCATGACCACTCACTTCGATGAGGAGAGCGCTGCGACATGAAACTGCGCGCACGGCTCCCCTCGCTCAACCAGGTGGGCGCTTTCCTGCTCTCTCTTATCCTGGCCATCATCGTCTGGGTAGTGGCCGAACAACAAAAAAACCCCTTCGAAGTCAAAACGATCTCGCGCGTGGCTGTGACCTTTCGCAACGCACCCGACGGCCTTGTTTTGCTTGACGCCAACCAGGGGCCGCCGATCGTAGATGTACGCATCCGCGCCCCGCGTAACGTTTGGGAGCGGCTGTCGGTCAGCGATCTGAAAGCCTTCATCGATCTTAGCCAGGTCCAGGCCGGCCGCCATGAACTACCGATCAGCATCGACGCCGAACTGCCCAACGTCGAAATCATGGAGATCATCCCTGACGCCGCCATCGCACGCCTGGACAATCGCGTCGAAAAAGAGATCACCGTCGTCGCCAACGTTCTCAATACTCCCCCCTTCGGCTACATCGCCGAGCCGCCCATCCTGTCGCCGCCAACTGTTCGCGTGACGGGCGCCAAAAGCCTGGTGGACACTGTCCAGCAGGCTGAGGTCAGCATCCGCCTGGCCGATGCCCGCGCCACCGTGGAAACCAGCGAGTTCGTCAACCTGCGCGACCGCAACGGCGCCATCGTCTCCGGCCTCGATTTCGAACCACGGGCGATAACGGTCAAAATCCCCATCACCCAACGTCAGGGCGTCAGCGAAAAGACCGTCCTGCCGCGCGTCGAGGGCCAACCCGCCGCCAATTATCGGCTCACTGGCATCGTCGCCGAGCCTGCCACCATCACCATCATCGGCGACCCCACCACCCTGGCTGCTCTCCCCGCCTTCATCGAAACGACCCCGATCAGCATCACCGGCGCCACCGGCGACATCGAAGAACGCGTCCCCCTCGTCCTCCCCGAAACTGTCGCCGCGGCCACCAACCAGGCCGTCATCGTCCGCATCGGCATCGAACCCATCGAAAGCAGCCTGACCCTCACCCTCAAACCAGTCGTGCAAGGACTTGGCCAGGGCTTGCAAGTGAGCGACCTCTCGCCACAGACCATCGATGTGATCCTGCAAGGCCCTTTGCCTCGCCTGCAAGCATTGACCGACCAAAACGTGCGCGCCATCCTCAACCTCTCCGAACTCGAACAAGGTGTGCATGCCGTCACGCCCAACCTCATCCTGCCCGAGGGCATCACCGCCCAAACCATCCTGCCTGAAACCGTGCAGGTGACCATTACCACCGCCCCTTCGACAAGCGACCTCCGGTCGCCGCTCAGGGCAGGCCCCCCAACGCCAGCGCCATCACCCCATCCCACCCATCCCACAGTCACCCCCCGCCCGAAACAATGACAGGGCGCCAGACCCCGACCTCCCCTTGCACGCGCTCTGTTCCCTCTTTTCCTTATGACCACCCACTTCCCCAAACCCATCGTCGCCCTCGTCGGCCGTCCCAACGTTGGCAAATCCACACTCTTCAACCGCATCATTGGCCGCCGCCAAGCCATCGTCGAAGACCTGCCCGGCACCACGCGCGACCGCCTTTATGCTGACGCCGAATGGAATGGCATCAGCTTCCTCCTGGTCGACACCGGCGGCATCGAACCGATGGGGGAGCGCGGAGGCGTCATGCAGGCGCCAGCCAAGCCACTGGCCACCGCCTCGGCTGGCTTTGTGCGCGAGATTCGCGCCCAGGCCGACCTCGCCATCGAAGAAGCCGATGTCATCGTCCTCCTCGTCGATGCCAACCAGGGATTGACTGCCGCCGACGAAGAAATCGCCCGTTTGTTGCGCGGCGCCGGCAAACCCATCATCCTCGCCGCCAACAAAGCCGACAACGCCCAACGCCGGCTCGACGCCATCGATTTCTACAGCCTCGATCTGGGCGACCCCATGCCCATCTCCGCCTACCACGGCACTGGCACCGGCGACCTGCTCGATGTCATCGTCGAGCACCTGCCCCCCCATCCACTCGAGGAAGAAAGCGACGACCTCCCCCGCATCGCCATCGTCGGCCGCCCCAATGTTGGCAAATCCTCCCTCCTCAACGCGCTGTTGGGCCAGGAACGCGCCATCGTCAGCGACATCCCGGGCACCACGCGCGACGCCATCGACACCTATTTGACCTGGGAAGGCCAACCGCTGATTCTGGTCGACACGGCCGGCATCCGCCGGCGCGGGCAAATCGAACGAGGTGTGGAGAAATACAGCGTCCTGCGCGCCCTCCGGGCCGTCGGTCGATCCGATGTCGCTCTCCTCATCCTCGACGCCACCACCGGCGTCACTGCTCAAGACGCCCACGTCGGCGGCTACATCCTTGATGAATACCGCAGCCTGATCATTGTCGTCAACAAATGGGACGCCATCGAAAAAGACGAACGCACGATGGTCGAATACACGCAAAAACTACGACACGAACTGCGCTTCCTCGACTACGTGCCCGTCCTCTTCGTCTCGGCCCTCACCCGCCAGCGCGTGAACCAAATCCTGCCCACGGTCCTGCGCGTGCGCGCGGCTCGCTACCAGCGCCTCGGCACCGGCGAACTGAACAAACTCTTGCAAGATGCTCTTGCCGCCAACCCGCCCAAAGCCGTTCGTGGCCGCCAGGCTCGCTTCTACTACGTCACCCAGGCCGGCGTCGATCCGCCCACCTTCGTCTTCTTCGTCAACGACCCCGAAGCCCTCCACTTCAGCTACCTGCGTTATCTGGAAAACCGCATCCGCGCCCGCCATCCCTTCGAGGGCGCCCGCCTGAGACTGGAAGTCCGCGGCAAACAACCCAAAGACCAGAAAAAACGGTAACTACATAACCCCATGCCCCGCTTCCGCCCCGCCCAAATCGCCACGATCACGATGTTCCTCCTCGCCCTTCTCTATTTGGGCTGGGTGGGTTACGGCCTCGCCCCCAAACTCCTGCCGACGCCCACGCCCACACCCCGTCCCGCCCCTCGGGCTGAGCCTCGGGACGAAGCCTTCGACGCCGCCCGCGCCTTGTCCCTGGCCCAAACCCAATGCGACTTCGGCCCCCGTCCCACCGGCTCGCCAGCAGGGCGACAAACGGGCGACTGGATCATCGAGCAATTGAGGGCGCAAGGCTGGGAAGTGGCGACCCACGAATTCCTCTGGAACGCCGCGCCCGTGCGCAACATCATCGCCACGTCCGGCCCGCCCCAATCCCCACCCCAACAAACGATCCTCGTCGGCGCCCATTACGACACCCGCCTGGTGGCCGACCACGACCCTGACCCCGCGCGCCAGTCCGAACCCGTCCTGGGCGGCAACGACGCCGCCTCGGGCGTAGCCGTCCTGTTGGAACTGGCTCATGTCCTCGACAAAGAGAAACTCACGAAAAAAGTCATGCTCGTTTTCTTCGACGCCGAAGACAACGGCAACCTGCCTGGTTGGAAACAATGGGCCATCGGCTCCACCCGCTTGGCCGAAGACATGGCCGCCGACCAATCCCTCCCCGCCGCTATGATCTTGCTCGACATGATCGGCGACGAAAACCAGCGCCTCCCCTTCGAGGGCAACTCCAACCCCGCCCTCCGCCAACAAATCTGGGACCTGGCCGCCCAGCTCGGTTACGCCGACGTCTTCCTCCCCGAACCCGGCCCCACCCTGATCGACGACCACATCGGCTTCGTCCAGCGTGGCGTCCCCAGCGTCGACATCATCGATTTCGATTACCCTCATTGGCACACCACCGCCGATACGTGCGACAAACTCAGCGCCGCCAGCCTGGGCCGCGTGGGTCATGTCCTGGAAACGTACTTGGAAGATCAAAGCTTGTCCGGGGACAAGCCGCTTGTCCGGGGACAAGCCGCTCGTACCCGGACAAGCCGAAATGAAACCCATTGAGAACCACGAAGACACAAAGACACCAAGCTTTTCAGCCCATCTTCCTTCGTGTCCTTGTGCCTTGGTGGTAAGTCACCTTGTGCCTTTGTTTTAAGTGCGACGGAGACGACTATCACAAAACTCATCACCCTACAACCCGTCATCGAGCGCGGCCTCCTGGTCGGGGTCGAAGTCCGGGGCCATCCCGGCCTGTTTGCGATGGAAGACTCACTGGCCGAACTGGTGCGGCTGGCCGAAACCGCCGGCGTCACCGTCCTCGACACAATGACCCAATCCATCGCCACGCCCAACCCTGCGACTTACATCGGCAGCGGCAAATTGCAGGAGCTTGTCCTGCGCGTGCGCGAAAAAGACATCCAGGTCGTCATCTTCGACGACGAGCTCAGCCCCCGCCAACAGCGCGAGATCGAGAAAGCGCTGGGGGGTGGGGAAAAGGAGAACGCCGTCGTCAAAGTCCTCGACCGCACCGCCCTCATCCTCGACATCTTCGCCCAGCACGCACACACGCGCGAAGGCGCGTTACAAGTCGAGCTGGCGCAATACGAATACCGCCTGCCTCGCCTCACCCGCGCCTGGACGCACCTGGCCCGCCAGGCAGGCGGCAGGGCAGGGGGCGCCGGGATGAGTACATCTTCTGGCGGCGTCGGTGTGCGCGGCCCCGGCGAAACCCAGCTGGAAATCGACCGGCGGGAGATTGGGCGGCGCATGGCCCTGCTTCGTCGCGAATTGGAGGACGTCCGCACCCATCGTGAGCAGTATCGCGCCCGCCGCCGCCGTTCGCACACCCCCCTCATCGCCCTCGTCGGCTACACCAACGCCGGCAAATCCACCCTGCTCAACGCCCTCAGCCAGGCCGACGTCTATGCCGCCGACCAGCTCTTCGCCACCCTCGATCCCACCACCCGCCGCCTCGACCTGCCATCGGGTCGCGAAGCGCTGATCACCGATACGGTGGGCTTCATTCAAAAACTCCCCACCGAACTGATCGCCGCCTTCCGCGCCACGCTGGAAGAAATCCTCGACGCCGACCTCCTCCTGCACGTCGTCGATGCCTCGCACCCCAACGTCATTGAGCAGGCCGCTGCTGTGCAAGATGTCCTCGACGAGCTAGGCGCCGGCGATATCCCCTTTGTCACCGCCTTGAACAAGATCGATCAGGTTCCTGACCTTCGCCTCCCAGCTGATGTGGAAGACGCCCTGGCCTCGTCCGGTGAAGGCATCCCTGTCTCGGCCCTCACTAGCTATGGCCTCGACGCCTTGCTGGATCGCATTGAGATAGCCCTCACCGAAAACATGGCCCCCATCGAAGTGCTGATCCCCTACGACAGCGGCGATCTCGTCGATCTCTTCCATCGTCACGGCCTCATCACGCGCGAAACCCATCAAGCCACCGGAACTCTCCTGGCTGGCCGTCTGCCGCGTTCCTTGCTGGCCCGCTTTCAGCCCTACTCGACGGTCAGAAACGTGAAACGTGAGGCGTGAAACAGCCCCGCCCTGAGTGCGTTGTACTCAACGCCGTCGAAGGGCTTGTCCTGAGCGATGTCGAAGGGTGAGGCGTGAAACGTGAGGCGTGAAGCAGCCCCGCCCTGAGTGCGTTGTACTCAAC
>JAYRVO010000006.1:0-25116 GCA_041918515.1 Chloroflexota bacterium
GCTGTCGCCGGTGTTGTTGAA
Source organism: Chloroflexota bacterium (assembly GCA_041918515.1). Classification (GTDB taxonomy): domain Bacteria; phylum Chloroflexota; class Anaerolineae; order J102; family J102; genus SSF26. Next base: position 22 of record JAYRVO010000006.1, read on the forward strand.
GCCGAAGCTGCGGGTGAGGAGGAAGTGGCCGTGGGCGGGGATGATGCTGCCGGAGGGGAGGGAGTAGGGGCTGCTGCCGCCCTCTTCGTCGTCGATTTTCCAGCCGGTCAGATCGACGGCGAAGGTGTTGGTGTTGAATAGCTCGACGTATTCGCTCTGGCCGACGGGCGGGGCGGGGAGGTATTCGTTGAGGTAGACGCCGCTGGGGATGGGTGTGGTCGTTGGCGTGGGGGTGGGCGTGGGGGTGATCGTGGGCGTGGGGGTGTCAGCGGGGAGCAGGTTGGGGCCGCCAGGACTGGGTGGGAGGTCGGTGCGCCAGGGGCCGAGGCCGTCGGGGTAGCGGGACCAGGGGATGCCTGCTTGAGCATTCGTGTAAGAGTGGCCGTCGCGCAGAATGTCGCCCGGAGCGAGCAAGCGTACACTGTCGCCCGGATCGTTGAGGAAGGACGTGAAGTCCTTTTTGTAAAACCCGAAGGCCGGAATGGTGATGCCGGTTAGTGAAACAGGGTTGCTGCCCCCACCTTCGATGTCATCGATCTTCCAGCCGGTCAGGTCGACGGCGAAGGCATTGGTGTTGAATAGCTCGACGTATTCGCTCTGGCCGACGGGCGGGGCGGGGAGATATTCGTTGAGGTAGACGCCGCCAGGGGGAGGGGTGGCGGTGGGGGTAATCGTGGGAGTGGGGGTGGGGCTGGGGGTCAGAGTCGGCGTTTTCGTGGGGGTGGGCGTTCTTGTGGGCGTTGCCGTTGGCGTATAGGAGGGGGTGGGGCCAATCGTTGCTGTGGGTGTATCGGTGGGGGTGGGTGTGTCTGTTGGCGTCGGCGGAATGGTTGGTGTGGGGGTCGCCGTCGGGGGAACGGTCGGGGTAAGGGTGTCGGTGGGGGTGGGCGTAGACGTGCTCGTAGGCATAGTGGCAAGTTCTACGAAGGCATCATCCCAATACACCACAGGCAACGAATCCAACTTGGTATCGAGCACAAGACGTAATTGCAGACACTGTGTCCCGGTCGGCGCTACGACCGCTCCCATACCTAATGGTTGCCAGACGTCCTTGAGGGTCAAATCCATCGCCGGGCTGTCAATAGTTGAGACCTGTGTACCACCGCATGTGCTGTACCAGGCCACACGGACAAAAACCTGGTTGGCCTCGGCGCTCAAATTCGGTAACAAGGCCCAGACCCCAATATGGTAGGTTGCTCCCCCTGTAATGCCGTTGACGTCTTGAATGATCCGAATCTGCCCTGCGCTGTTATTTGTATCCTGATGGCGAGCACTGAAAGCCCCGCTATGGGCAAAGTCGCTCGACCGCGAAAGGTCGCCGCCGAATTTGCTCCAGCCCACCGTTATTGCATCCTCGAAACCCGGATTCGCCAGCAGATTTACCCCTTGCGAAGCGGCAGGGTCGGCAGGGCGCGCGAGCGTAAGCGCCAGCAGGATAGCCCCTGCCACCACACTCAAGACCAATCGCTTCATCTAATACCTCCATTCGTGAACCGTCGGCCACTATCGAGGTCCGCCGGTGGGGAGTACACGCGTGCAGGTTAACGCCGTCGTCGCCTCCAAAGCCAGGCGAGAGGGCTGGATTCGAGTCTTGGGAGGATAGTATATGGATGGATGCCGCCTTTGGCAATCACTGAACCAGAGTTGATTCGTAATATCGATTACCGTGTACTACGTACTTCGTTGCGACGCCTTACGCAGCACGTAGTACAGAGTAAATAAACGCGCGATGTCACTTTTCAGTCAGACCTCGTTATCCGGCAGGCAGGGAGAATCTATACGCCTTCGATCAGGTTTTCGATCTGGCTTTCGATTAGGCTATAGATTTCGTCCAGGTCGGTCTCCGGCCAGTCATCGTCGAGCAGGCCGTTGGTCACATCGACGTGGATGAAGAGGCCGCGGTTGGTGGAGGCCGCAGCTCGAATTTTGCGCACATAGTCGGCCATGCCGTCGAAGCGGATGTCGCGGTGCAGGCCGATGCGGCAGGCTAGCACGACCTTGCCGCCGAAACGTGCGGCCACCGGCCCGAAGGGCGCTTCGCTGGCGCCGAATTCCAGCCCGCGCAGGTTGCGCACCCGCTCCAGGCTGGGGAATTGGTGCAGCCAGTTGCCGCAGGAATGGATGTAGACGCCGCCGAAGGCATCGGCCAGCTGGTTGAGATACGGCACCGAGAACTCGTCATGGTCGCGAGCCGAGATCATCACGCATTCGTCGTTGCTGACCGAGACGCCCCAGCCGTCGGGCATCCACGGTTGGAAGAGCGCGGGTACGAAGTCTTCGTCAGCGGCCGTCCGCTGCGCCCGCACGACCTGGATCGTGAAGTCGGTGACCATCTGCAGCAGATGGTGGACGGCTTCGGAGTGGGTGCGGAGGGCGAGCAAGAAGTTGTTGTGGCCCATGATCAGGGCGGCGCTATCGAGCGGCCCCTGGATGTCGGTCATGCGGATGGGGTAGGCGCCTGCCGTCTGCTGGCGGAAGAAGCGGGTGTAGGCCAAAATGCGGCCCAATTCGCCAGCGGTGACAGCGGGCATCCGCAGGTCGTAGACGGCTTCGGGGTCATCGCCGATGGCCGGACGCACGGCCGGGAAGTCGCGCTCCCACCATACGACCGGGCAGCCGAAGGCAGAGGGGATGCCGACGACGCCAAGCGTCGGGCAGAGCGCGGGCACGAAATCGCCTGGCAAGGCCAGTTGGCCAGTGATCTCAGCCAATTGCGCGGCCAAAAACTTGGCGGGGTCGGTCAGGCGGTCGCGCACGGTGTCGGCGCCTTCGGTCGAGAACAGAGCCGAGCGCACGGGTTCGCCCCCGCGCAGCCGCGGGCCGGTATAACCGATGAGGAAGCCGGGGCGCTCGTCGTTCTCCAGCCCCCACAGCCGCTGCAAGAACGCCCGGCTGGCCGCGACGCGTTCGGCCTCTGATCCCCGACCTCTGTCCTCCGATCTCTGACCGCTCATCCCAGCGCCGCCCCTGCCTCTTCGGCCATGCGCACCTGCATCTTCACCGGTGTGTGGACCAGCAGCCACTGCTCGGTGCGGGCGGCGATCTCCTCGGGCGTCTCGGTGTAGCCGTAGGTTTGCAGCATCACCGGTGTCCACTTCTTGCCCCAGCGGATATGATAGTTCTCATCGCTCCAGTCATAGCTGATGGCCTGCGCGGCCACATCATCATGAATAACCTCGAAATGCTCGATATTGCGGCGTTTCTCCGGCATGCCGTTCGGCTCGATCACGGTGGTCAGTAGGGCGTATTGATCGACCGCGGGCAGGGTCATCATCACGTTGTAGATCTGCACGACCTGCCAGATGTCTTTCACCTCATACCCGAGTTGTTTGATCACAAGCTGGCCCAACTGGCTGTGCCGCACCTCGTCCCACAGGTGGCGGGCGGTATTGTACTGGAATTCCCACGGCATCTCCGGCGTCATCCACAGGATGGAGCCGAGCGTCTCCGCGGCCGTCATCTCGTTCAGGTAGTGCCGGAAGCGCCACTCGCGATGGGCGTCGGGCTGCGTCGCCCGGTCGGGTTCGATGTCGGTGTCCGGGTCGAAGATCGGCCAGTTTGGCTCACGCTGGCACTCTTTCCAGGGCAGCAGCAGGGGATGGCCCGGGGGCCGTTCGGGGACGGAAACAGCAACGCTGGCGCCGTCCGTGCCGCCGGCGGCGGCGAAGAGGGCGGCAATATAGTCCTGCCAGCCGCTCGGCTGGTAGCGTGACGCCATCTGCGCCACCATGGCTTCGGCCCAGACCACCTGGCGCTCGTAAATTTCGGTCAGTTCGTCCAGAACCTTGATTGTGGGTCGGTCGAATACGGGGTAGGTCAGCGTGGGGTGGAGGCGGTAGGTTTCGAGCAGAGCCTTCTTGACCACCAGGTAGACGGTGGAGAGCAGCTCGAAGGTGTTGCCGGCGCAGTCCAATTCGTGAGCGAGATGGCGCAGAGGTTCGGGGATGCCCTTTTCAGGGTGATGCGTCCGCATCTCGCGCAGGCGGACGCGCAGCCGCTCGCAGGCGTCGGCGTCCTCCCAGATGTGCAGCCCGATCTCGTTCTTGACCTCCCATTCCGGCGCGCCCGGCAGCCAGCCGGCCAGGGTTCGCATGACGGCCTGTTCGAGGAAGGCATAGCGTTTCAGGCGTTCGATGTTTTGGGTGAGGGAGAGGTTTTTGTCGGGCATCTTGGTTTCCTTGCGGGGATTTGGAGATTGCATCCCCAGACCCTAAAGGTCTTCAAGACCTTTAGGGTCTGATCGCGCATACTCCTCCGCCGCTTCCATCATCGCATTGATATTCTCGATGGGCGATCCGGGGGCGATGTTGTTGCCGTCCTGGATGATCAGGCCGTGGTAGGGGGCCAGCTTTTCGAGCACGCGGCGCGTTTCGGCCTTGACCTGCGCGGGCGTGCCGTCGACGATGGTCATTGGACTGACGTTGCCCAGCAAGACCACGCGGCCGCCCATCACCCGCCCGATCAGGTCCAGATCGACCTTCCAGCCAAAGCCCTGCAACTCGTTGATTTGCAAGTCGTCGGCGAAGATACGCAGCAGGTGGTTGGTCTGGCCGCACATGTGCAGGCTGAGCCAGCCGTCGAAGTGGAAACGTAGCCGCTTTTCGTGGGGCAGCACGAGGTCGCGATAAGTCTGCGCCGAAAGCCCGGCGGCCAGGTCGTCGGTCCAGGCGAAGTTGCGGTGCAGGATGCCCATCTCGGCCCAGCAGAAATCCAGCCAGGCGATGATCTTGCCGGTGACGATGTCCAGCAGCTCGTGCATGAACGCCGGCCGCTCCAGCGTGGCGGCGAAGGCCTCGGTCTGGTCCATGAGATCGCCGGCCAGGCCAAAGGGGCCGTGCGAGGTGTGCGTCAAGGCGGGGTTGGCGCCGGGGTAGAAGGTGGGGCCGCCCTGGAAGCGCACCGGGTATTTCTCGGCCACGGCCATCATGGCGCGGCGGAAGGCCACCTGGCGGCCGTTCAATCCGTTCTCGACCACATCGATCTGCTCGAGGCGACGCAGGTCGGCGTCGGTCTTCACCCAGCCGGCCTTGACCCAGGGGATGTCGTCTTCGGGGAAGAAGACCTCGCAGCCCAGGGCTGAGGCCTCGGTCGTGTTTTGGAAATCGGTCCAGCCGCCCACCCAGGCGCCGGTAGTGGCATACTGGTCGGTCTTGATGTGCTCGAACAGCCACTTTTGGCCCATGATCTGGGCGTGCAGCATGGTCTCCGGGTCGGTATAGTAGTCGCGGAAGCGCACGCCGATCTGTGGTAGCAGGAAACGGTAGTTGATCGCCGGCCACACCGGCACACGGTCGGTCTGCTCGAAGCGCTTGGCTTTGGCCACGCGTTCTTCCCGCGCCGCGATCTCTTCGATGGGGACCTGGATTTCGATAACGTTGGGCATAGCGTCTATTTCACGGCGCCGCGGGTGAGGCCAGCGATGATCAACCGCTGGAAGACCAGCACGAGCAACAACACCGGGATGATCATTGTCACCGAGAGCGCACTCATCAAATCCCAGGGCCGGCCGGCGCCCATGCTGGGGTCCACGGCCAGTTCGACCAGGCCCACACTCAGGGTCTTGGTGGTGCGATTGGTGGCGAAGACCAGCGGGTAAAGCAGCTCGTTCCAGGCGATGATGAAGTTGATGATCAGCATGGTCGCCAGGGCGGGCCGGATCACGGGGATGACGACGTGGCGCAGTACTTGCCACAAACGAGCGCCGTCGATCACCGCCGCCTCTTCGATCTCGGCCGGAATCTGCTGGATGAACGGCACCATGATCCAGACCGTAAAGGGTGTGATCAGGCTGGACATAAGCGTGATCAAGGCGCCCCGGTTGTTGACCAGGTCGAGCTTCTTCAGCATCTCGAACAGGGGTACGACGGTGCCGATCTGCGGCACGGCGATGGAGACGATGAAGATCATGAAAATGATGCTGCTGCCGGGGAACCTGATCCGGGCCAGGGCGTAGGAAGCCAGGAAGGAAAGCGTCACCGAGACGAAGCTGGAGCCGAGGGCGAAGACCAGCGAGTTGGTCAGGTACTGGTAGAAGGGGATGGCCCCGGCCATGTTGACATAGTTCTCGAACGTGATCTGCTGCGGCAGATAGCGCGGGGGGATCGAGAACATCTGGAACTTGGGGGTGATCGAGGAAAGGAAAATCCAATAGAAGGGCAGCAGCACGACGAAAAGGAAGATGGCGACCAGGAGGTACACGAGGCCGCGGTCGAGCCAGTGCTGCCAGCGGATGGGCTGCCGGCGCTGCGGTGGAAAAGCAAGAGGGGTCGAAGACATGGGCGCCTCAATAATTGATTTCCACGCGGCGGTAGAGTAGCAGCCCCAAACCACCCATAACAAAGACGACGACGAACAGAATCATGCTAATGGCCGAGGCATAGCCAAAGTTGAGACCGCCAAACGCGGCCTGATAGATGCTGTAGGCCAGCACCGAGGTGGCAAAGCCCGGCCCGCCGCCTGTCATCGTGTAGATGAGGTCGAAGGAGGCGAGCTGCCAGATCAACATGAAAAGGCCCATGGTCGTCGCCTGCGGCAAAATGAGCGGCAGGGTGATCGAGCTAAACATGCGCGGGCGGCTGGCGCCATCCACACGCGCCGCTTCGTACAATTCAATGGGGACGCCTTGCAGCGCCGCCAGGAAGACTAGGGCCAGGAAGGGCGTGCTCTTCCACACATTGGTGGCAATCACCGCCACCCGCGCGCCCCAGAAGTTGCTCAGCCAACCGAAGCGGATGCCGGTCAAGCGGAAGATCAGATCGGTCACCAGGCCATAATCCTTGTTGTACAGCCAACTAAAGCCAATGGCCGCCACCACCATGGGGATGGCCCACGGGATCAGGTTGATTGCCCGCACCACGCTCCGGCCCCGGAAAGCGCTGTTCAGCAACGAGGCCACGGCGATGCCCAAGGCCAGTTGCAGTAAGGTGGAAGTCAGGACGAAGATAATGGTGAAGGTGATGGTGCTGCGCACCCCCACATCATGGCTGATGCGGACGAAGTTCTGAAGGCCAACAAATTTGGAGGGAGGGAAAGCCGGGTTGTAGTTCGTCAGGCTGAGCCGAAGGCTATCGAAAAAAGGATAAACGGTGGTGAATAATCGCAGACCCAAAGCCGGCAGTAGCAGCAAGGCGGCCGTCCAGTAACGTCGCCGAGCCAAAAGTGAGCTGCGTGGGCGAGGGATGCGGTCAGGGAGAGCCTTCTCGTCGTTCGATGCCACGATCTTCTTCCTTCTCAAGAAAAAGGGTTCCCCGCCCCTGGGATCAGGAGCGGGGATGCTGATGGCGCTTGCGGCGCCGTTGTGGAATGGCGGTTTAGCCGAGCGCGGCGATGCGTTCTTTGCCGGTCTTCATGGCATCAGCCAGGGAGATCTGCTTGGTCAGATAGAGCTGGGCGACATCGTCCACGGCCACTTCGGCATCCGATTGTTTGGGATGGTAGGGCCGCGGCACCAGGGCGCCAGCGTCGGAGTACATGCCCATGTAGATCGGCAGGCCCTCTTTCATCACGGCCAGGATGGATTTGCGCGGCATGACGAACCAGCTCTGGCCCAGGGCCAGGGTCGGCGCGTTCTTGTTGTTGGTGATCCAGGCGATCAAGTCCTTGGCCGCGTCCAGGTTGGGCGCTTTGGTGGGCAAGCTGAAGCCCCACCCGCCCCACCAGCTCTTTGGCCCGGCCGGGCCTGCGGGCGGCAGCGTGATCTCGGCCCTGCCATCTTTGTACCACTCTTTGTTGTCGCGCACCACGCTGTAAAAATAGGGCCACTGGCGCATCATCGCCACGCGGTCTTTCATGTACAGGTCGTTCTGCTGGGTATAGTCCTGGTTGAGGACGGTCTCCTCCATGATCTTGTGGGTGTGGATCATGTCATAGCAGAACTGGAAGGCTGTGGCGACGTTGTCATCGAAGGAGAAGACTTCGCTGCCTGCCTGAGCCGACAGATAGGCCATGTAGACGAAGGTCAGGCCGGGCTTCTTCATGCCCTCGGTAGTGCCCCAGACCGGCGCCTTGGTGAATTCCTTGCCGACCTGGACAAACTCGTCCCAGGTCTTGGGCGCAGTCAGCTTCTTCTCGTCGAACCAGTCTTTGCGGTGCCAGAAATAGCCGACGGCGAATTCGTGTGGCACGCGATAGCGCTTGCCTTCGAAGCTGTGGAAGGGGTCTTTGTCGGCGGGCGGCAGGAAGCTTTCCGGGAAGTCTTGCCAGGTGTCGGCGGGGATGACGTCATCCAATGGCATCACCCAGCCGGCGCGAGCGAAGGCCGGGCCGGAGACATCATCCACGCTGAGCACATCCACCGGGCTGGTCCCGGACTGAAATGCCGGAGCATACTTGGTCATCATCTCCTGGCCGGTGGTGGGGCCGCTTTCCAACACGACCTTCATGCCCGACTTCTGCTCCCATTCCGCCAAGATCGGCTTCATAGCATCGTGTGCGAAAGCCTGGATGGCCACCGTCAGGGTTTTGCCTGCTGGGGCGACGGTCGCAGGGACTGCCGTAGCCGCGGGCGCTGCTGGCGCCGGGGCTGGCGGCGCGCATCCGGCCAAGAGGCTGCCGGCCGACACGGCTGCTGCCGCTGTGCCTGCTATCTTGAGAAACTCCCGCCGTGTCAGATTTTTGTTGGTCATTTTTTCCTCCTCGTTGAGGAATGTTGAACAAAAAAGTTCAGGTGCGACGCGCTTCGAGCAACTCTGATTCAGTATGGATATTGGCATCACCTCCTTTGCCAGGCGCAATGATGACCTGAGCAAGTCAACGACACCACGGCGCTTCCCCCGGCTTTAGCGCGCCAGATCGCGTCCTCGTCTACTCCGCCCACCCTCATGACCGGTAAGCCGTAAGCGGTAACGACCACCGGTGCGTGCCCTGATCTATGTACTTTGCCCGCCACTGCGCGGATAGTCGCCATAGCTGTGCGTCCTGGTAGCAAGCGAGTGCCTAACTCTCGAACATCATACCATTGTCACTCGAACCTGTCAATCATGGGTTGGATGGTTACATAACTCTACGCACTTCCAATCCCAGACCGCCCTCGGCATTTGCTTGGGCGATGGCTGTTTCGGAACCCAGGACGACGACATCGCCGGCGGAAGCAAGGCCAGCAAGGGCATCGACGAAGGCGCCGAAGTCGGCTGGGGTGGTGGAGAGGACTTCGGCGCGCAATTGCTGGCGAAAGGCATCGCTTTCGCCCAGGAGATAGCGCTGCATCGAGACCCAGCCTTTGGCGTCGGGGAGCAGGTGGGCGCCGAATTGGCCGATGACGCCGATGATGGCGCGCGTCATCTCGTCCTCGCCCAGATCGAGGCCGGCCAGGAACGCGGCGGCGCGGTCGTAGGCGTCGAGCGTCGTCCGCAGGTTGGGATCGCGGTACGAGGCGAATTTGGCCACGCCCGAACGCTGATCGAAGGCAAAGAAGGCGCCGTAAGCGCCGCCTTGCATGCGCACTTGCTCCCACAGCCAGCCGGTGTTCAAGAGATTGGCGAGGACGAAGGTCGAGCCGTGGAGTCGGTAGTCAAGCCGGTAGAGATCGCCGCCCTTGCCGACGTAGTTGACCGAAGCGGGGATAGTGAGACCTTCGTAACGGGGCAAGGAGGTGGGGGTCCAGGTTTGCAGGCGGGCGGGCGCAACGGGCAGGTCGGCCAGGAAGTCAGCCAGTTGGGGTTGCACCTGCGCCCAGTTGGCGGCGTCCAGAGTGACGTTGGCGAGGAGGGTGGCGCGGTTGATCAGCAGTGAGCGTGCAGTCTCCAGTTTCGCCAGCACCCCCAGCCAGTCCTGTTCGATCTTCCCGACCAGTTGGCGCAGGAAGAACAGATAGCTGATCCCGCCCATTTGTTCGGCGGCCCAATCGGCGGCATGGAAATGCGCGCCCAGGCGGCTGAGCACCACGGCATGTCCCATCGGCAGGAGGTTGGCCTCCTCCCCGGCTTTTTCTTCCAGCACGATCTGGCGGATGCGTTCACGGTTGTCGAGGCGGGCGGAGAGCAGCACGTCGCGCAGGATGGCGAGCAGGTCGGGCGTTTGGGGTGCGGTTGCTTTGCCGCGCAGGAAGAAGCGGGCGACGGGGTCAGTGGTATCGCGGCGGGCCGAGATGAAGGCGCTGGGGTGGATGCCGCCGGTCTTGCTGCCGATGCGCTGGCTCAGGCTGACGAAATCTTGTTCGCCGGCGCCGGTTTCCAGGAGGGCGCGACCCAGAAGATTGACATAAGGAAGGAGATCGGCCGGGAGGGCGCGCAGGTCGAAGCCCAGATCGAGGTAGACGATACCGTTGGTGAAGAGGTCGTGATAGAGGATGCTTGCGTCTCGGCCATCGCCTTCGTGCAGCACGGTCAGCGGGATGAGTTTGTTCTGGCGGTCGAGGTCGGCCAGGGCCAGGCGGGGGATGGCGGCGAGGGCGGCGGAGGAATCGGGGGTTTCTTGCAGGCGGCGCAATTCTTCGTTGGCGGCGCGGATGGCGGCCAGGTCGTTGGGGGTCATGGCGGCGCGGGCGGCGGCCAGGCGCGCGGTTTCTGCGGTCTGCTGGCGGGCTTCCAGGTCGGGGTCGGGGTGCAGGAGGAGGGTGACGCGATGGGGGTTGTCGAGCAGGTAGCGTTGGATCAGATTCTCGAAGGTGCGCGGCTCGGCGGCAGCGGCGGCTTTGACAGCCTGGAGGGGCTGTTCGAAGGCGATCTGGCTGAGTGGATCGCCGCCGTAGGGCCAGATAGTCAGGCCGCGCAGCATGAGGGCCAGGCCGCGTGGAAAGCCGCCGGTGTTGTTCTCGCGCAGGCTGAATTCGACGGTGTTGAGCGAAGCAGCGACGGTGCGGGGGTCGATGCCGTCGGTCGCCAGCCCGCGCAGGGTGTCAAGCACGAGGGTTTCGACGGCGTCGATGTTGGCGTCTTCGACGCCTTTGAGTCCTGTGGAGAAGACGATCTGACGCAACTCGCCCATCAGTCCCAACCCGGCCAGGTCCTCGCCCAGGTCGGAATCGATGAGGGCTTTGCGCAGGGGCGAGGCGGGGGTGCCGATGAGGATGTGGCCGAGGATGGCCAGGGCGAGATCGGTGGCGGGGTCGCTGGTGTCAGCCAGCGCCCAATTGACGGTTACGAAGGTTTTGGCGTTTTCGCCGGGGGTGTAGGGGCGCTGGCGGCGGGTGGGGGCGGTGAAGGGCGGGTGGAGAGGGATGGTGGCATCTACCGCCAGCCGGTCGAAGTCAGTCAGCCAGCGATCGATGATCTGCAGGCGGGCGTCGGTCGGGTCGTCGCCGTAGAAGTAGATGAGGGCGTTGGCAGGGTGGTAGTGGGTGCGGTGGAAGGAGAGGAGGGCTTCGTGGCTGAGGTCGGGGATGTGGGCGGGGTCGCCGCCAGATTCGAAGCCATAGAGGTTGTCGGGGAAGAGCGAGGTGAGGACGGCGGTCTCGAGCAGGTCATCGGGCGAGCCGTAGGCGCCTTTCATTTCGTTGAAGACGACGCCGGAATAGGCGAGTTGGCCGGCGTCGTCGATCTCGTAATGCCAACCTTCCTGGCTGAAGGCGTGCGAGGTGAGCAGAGGGTGGAAGACGGCGTCGAGATAGACATCGATGAGGTTGTAGAAGTCCTGCAAATTCTGACTGGCGACGGGGTAGACCGTGCGGTCGGGATAGGTGAAGGCGTTGAGGAAGGTCTTGAGCGAGCCTTGTAGTAGTTCCTTGAATGGCTCTTTGACCTGGTAGCGGCGCGAGCCGCAGAGTACCGAGTGCTCCAGGATGTGGGCGACGCCGGTGGAGTCGGCCGGCAGGGTGCGGAAGGTGATGCCGAAGCACTTGTTTTCGTCGTCGTTGCTCAGCGAGAGCAGTTCCGCTCCCGTGGCGCCGTGGCGATAGAGGCAGGCGGTGGTGTTCAGTTCGGGGATGGCTTGCTGACGGATGAGATCGAAGCCGTGGGGGGTGGTCATGAAGGTGTCTCCGCAGAGATGGCGCTGGGCTGAAGCCGGCGACTTTGCTGATCGATAGGGTGTCTGGCATTATAGCATCCACAAAGCTGGGAGACCGGGAGACCGATTGAACAGTCAGCAGTTAGCAGTCAACAGTCAACAGTCAGCAGTCAACCATTGACAATTAGCCAACCATGTCTCTACCCACCACTTTCATCCAAACCGCTTGGAGCCTGGCCGAGCTGTTTCCTGCCGCTGATGGGCCGGAACTCCAGGCCGCTTTTGCCGATCTGGACACCCAGGTGAGCGCCTTCGAGCAACACCGCCAGCGTCTGACGTCCGACATCGACCCGATCTCCTTCCTCGCCATCGTCCGCGAGCTTGAGACCATCAACCACGCGGCTTATCGCCTGCACGGTTTCGCCAGCCTTTCCTTTGCCGCCGACACCCAAAACCAGATGGCGCAGACGTTGTATGCCCGCGTGCAGCAGTTCATGGCCGGGCTGAGTAATCGCACGTTGTTCTTTAGCTTGTGGTGGAAAGGGCTGGACGACGCTGAGGCTGCACGCTTGATGGTCGATACGGGCGATTACCATTACTGGCTGGAGGAGATGCGGCACTTCAAGCCGCACACACTCTCGGAGCCAGAAGAGAAGATCATCAATATCAAGGATGTGACCGGGAACGCGGCTTTGGTCAACTTGTACGACGCTATCACCAATCGCTATGTCTTCAAGCTGGAGGTGGAGGGCGAGGCGAAAGAGATGACGCGCGGGGAGCTGATGACCTACGTGCGTCATCCCAGTCCCGATCTGCGGGCGCGAGCCTACCAGGAGCAGTTCCGGGTCTATGGCCAAGACGGCCCCATCCTGGGCCAGATGTACCAAACGTTGGTGCGCGATTGGCGCAACGAACAGGTGGATTTGCGGCATTTTGCCAGTCCTATGGCTGTCCGCAACCTCAGCAACGACATCCCTGACGACGTCGTGGACACGCTGTTGGACGTGGCGCAGGCGAACATAGGGGTGTTTCAACGCTTTTTTCGCCTTAAGGCCCGGCTGCTGGGGATGGAGCGCTTGCGCCGATATGATGTCTATGCCCCCATCGCCGCCGCCGAGAAGGCATATGCGTTCGACCAGGCCGTGGCAATGACACTGCAAGCCTTCGGCGGTTTTGCCCCGACGCTGGCGGACCTGGCGCGCCAAGTCTTCACAACCAACCACATGGATAGCGAGGTGCGCAAGGGCAAACGCAGCGGTGCTTTCTGTTCCACCGTGACGCCCGATCTGACGCCCTGGGTGTTGGTGAACTATCAGGGCAAGGCCAACGATGTCGCTACATTGGCGCACGAGCTGGGACATGCTGTGCATAGCCTCCTGGCTGCACACCACAGCCTCTTCACCCAACACGCCTCGCTCCCCCTGGCCGAGACCGCTTCCACATTCGGCGAGATGCTGCTGGTGGAGCGTCTGCTGACCGAGGAGCAGGACGAAGCCGTGCGTCGCGACATCCTTTTCAGCCAGGTGGACGACGCCTACGCCACCATCATGCGTCAGGTCTTTTTCGCCCTCTTCGAGCGCCAGGCCCATGACATGGTTCAGGCCAATGCTTCTGTCGATGACATCGCTGCCGCCTATCTGCAAAATCTACGCACCCAGTTCGGCGACGCCGTCGATGTGGCCGACGAATTCCGCTGGGAGTGGGTCGCTATCCCGCACATCTACCACGTCCCCTTCTACGTCTACGCCTACGCCTTCGGCCAACTGTTGGTGCTGGCGCTCTACCACCAGTACAAGGCCGAGGGCGACGCCTTCAAGCCCCGCTACCTCGACATCCTGGCCGCTGGCGGTTCTGACGCACCCGCGCGCATCCTGGCCGCCGCTGGCATCGACATCCATCGTCGGGATTTCTGGCAGGGTGGGTTCGACGCCATCGCCGAACTCGTGGCCCAGCTCGAGTGATCCTCGTAGCTTGCAAAGCTTTTGGGACGCGGATGAACGCGGATTGACGCTACAAAATCAAAGAAATATCCGTGTTCATCGCCGTCGAAGGGTGATGCGTGAAAATTGTCGACGTTTTCTCACGTTTCACCCTTCGACAGGCTCAGGGCAGGCTGCTTCACGTTTTACGACTTTCATAACAAATCAACCCAGCGATCAATAGTAGAGGCCAGACATCTGTGAAAGTCCTCCGCAACACTTTGGCCATCGTGGCCGTGCTCATCGAGGCGTTCTTGTTCTATGCCTGGGCCGGCGAGCGCCCCCGCCTGCGTTTACAGCGCTACCGGTTGGCCCTGCCAGGTGGGGCTGGGGCCGGACTGCGCTTGCTACATTTGGCCGACCAGCACTTTGCCGGGGATGACTGGGTGCGCCGTCGCCGTCTGCGCCATCTCCGCCGCCTCCTACCCTCACTCCAGCCCGACCTCATCCTCTTCACCGGCGATTTCTTACACAACGACGCCGGTCTGGACGCTGTGGAGGAAATGCTGCGGCTTTTGCCGCCCGCGCGCTTGGGCCGCTACGCCGTTTTGGGCAACCACGATTACGTCGCATATTCCTGGTCGCAGTTCTTTGACGACGCGTGGCGGGCGGTGGCGGACGCGCCGACGCCCGCGCAACGATTGGCTGCCGCTGGGCAGGGCCTGGAAAAGATCGGACGCCTGGGCTGGCAAATCCTGCGTAACGAGCGCCTGCGTTTCGCCCGCGTGCCCAATAATCTGCGCGAGCTGCGCGCCCTGCTGGAGCTTTACGATGTGCAATTGTTGGAAAACGCCGCCGTCTCCCTGCCCGTCCATCCCGGTCCCGCGGCCAGCCCTGATCAGGCGCTCTGGTTGGCGGGCATCGACGATCCCAGCGAAGGCGCGCCCGATCTGGCCAAAGCGTTAGCCGCTATCCCGCCCGCCGCTGCTGTCATCCTCCTGACCCACAACCCCGACTTGGGCTATATCATCCCACCGGGCGGTGTGGCCCTGGCGCTTGCGGGCCACACACACGGTGGACAGGTGGTGTTGCCGCTGCTGGGCGCTGTGCACACCCAGGGCACGTTCTTGCCTCGCCATCACGCCGCCGGCTATTTCGACGACCTGCCCGGCGGCGCTCAGATGATCGTTTCGCGCGGGATGGGCGAATCAACGCCTTTTCGCTTCCGTTGCCCGCCCGAAGTGGTGATGATCGAGTTGGTGGGGAACAGCGAGAAAGGGGGATAGACCGCTCTGTCTTGTTGCCAATCGTTCCTGCCGCCGACCTCGCCCCTATTCCCAGTCGATATCAACCTGACCGCGCGCGGACGCATCCCCGGTGCGCGTGTAGTAACGGCGACGTAGAGATTTGAGCAGGATGCGCGAGGCTGTCAGTAATTCGTGGGCGGCGCGTTCCAGGTGATACCAGAATTCTTCGGGCAGGCCAAAATCATAATGAAAAAACGTTTGCCGCAGGGCGCGCAGTCCGTCCAGCAGCCAGCGCTCCCACGAAAATCCCTCACGGGTTGGTTTGGATTCCAGGACTGGTTCAGTCATGGGATGACTCCGGTTTTTGCGCCAGGGCGATGACGCTGGTGCCAATGGGCAGCGGCGTTCGCTTGAGCAGGGCCGTCTCAATTTTGCCCAGGTTTTCGAGCAAGGCGTTCAGCCACGGCGGGGCGGGTTCCATCTCCACTTGATAGGCTTCATCGTCGAAATGAGGCGAGGCCATGTCTGGCTCTTTGCCCAGCCAGCGACGGCCCAGGATGAGGCCGGCAGAGAGGGGGAAGATGAGAGTGAAATTGTAGCTGCAAAAGGGCACGCCCCAACCGGCGGCCTGAAGCTTGCGCCGCATTTCGGGGGCGGTGTAGCGCCTTTGGTGCAGGTTGACGACGTCATTCTGGCTCCATAACCACATCAGCGCCGGCACAGTGATGATCAGCCACCCGCCCGGCTTCGTCACCCGCAGCGTCTCGCGCAACACCGCGGTTTCGTCGGGGATGTGTTCGACGGTGTCGAGAAGGGCGACGAGATCGAAGCTGGCCTCGGCAAACGGAAGGTCGGTCGCCGATCCCTGGCGCACATCGAAGCCGCGCTGCTGGGCGACCGGGATGGGTTTGGGATTGTATTCGAGGCCAACCACGGCGCCGTATTGAGCGAGATGGTGCATCATGTTGCCCGCGCCCGCGCCCACATCCAGCACCTGACGCCCGTCCTTTCCTGCTCCCATGTATTTATCGAGGAGGGCGAGGATGGTTCGGGTGCGGGTGGCGAACCACCAGTGACGATCTTCGGCGATTTGGACGAGCATTGGGGTGGGCATGGCTTCTATACTAGCGGAGCGCTTGCACGATGGCTGAGCCATAGGCGTCGAGCTTCCAGGCGCCCAGCAAGGCAGCGGCAGAGAGGGTGGAGAGGTCGAGGGGATTGAGGCGGGCGATGGCCATCAGCGCCTGGTTGGTGAGAACGACATCAGGATCGACGCCGCGTTGTTCGGCCGTGCGGGTGCGCCAGGCGCGCAGGCGGTCGTAGCGGGCCAGGGTGTCGGCGTCAGGTCGTCGCGTATGGTTGCGTTCCGGCGGCGCTGGCGCGGGGTGCGTCTGTGCGTCCTGGATCATGGCGCGGAGCGTGCGCGCGATGGCTTCGGGCAGATAGCGAGGGAGGCCGGGTGTGCTGCGCAGTTCGGACAAGGTGGCGGGCTGGGTTTTGGCCAGCGTGATGAGGACTTCGTTGCCCATGACCTTGAAGGGCGGGATGTTGCGGCGGGAGGCGGTGGCTTCGCGCCAATCGAAGAGGGCTTTGAGAACGGCTTGCTGGCGAGGTTCCATATCCCAGGCGCCGGGCAATCGCCAGAAACTGGGCGTCTCTTTGCCCTCCCAGACGATGTCGGTCAAGCCGGCGAATGTTTCTGTGGCTTCCTCCCAGCGTCCGCGCGCCCTGAGTTCGGTCTCCAGGTGGTCGCGCAGGGGCAGCAGATAATGGGTGTCGAGCCGGGCGTAGGCGATCTGGTCGGGCGTCAGCGGGCGCCGGCCCCAATCGGTGCGTTGCATGCGCTTGTCGAGTTGGACGCCGAACAGGTCTTGGAGGATGGCGGCCAGTCCCGCCTGGCGCCAGCCCAGGATGCGCGCCGCCCACAGGGTGTCGAAAAGGCGATGGAAACGAAAACCGAAGTCGCGATGCAGAAGAAGCGTATCGTTTTCGGCGGCGTGCATCGTCACTTCGATCCCCGGCTCGGCCACCAGATCGCGCAGTAGACTTTGATCGGGAAGGGCGAGGGCGTCGATCAGGTAGTCGGCGGAGTCGCTGGCAGCCTGAATGAGGCAAACGCCGTAGTGGTAGGCGTAGAGGCTGTTCGATTCGGTGTCGAGAGCAAAACGCCGGGCGCGGCGCAGGTCGGCCACAGCGAGGGCCACAGCGTCGGGGGTGGTGATCAGGGGTGAGAGCACAGCGAAAGGCAAGGTAGAGGGCGAGGCAAGAAGAGTCCAACGCCAGATGTAGGGCTTATTATGCGTCCACATCTTGTAGGGCGCGAAACCAGAACCAGTGTGCGCGCCCGCTAAGCGATGTTTCTTGCCATGCTGTCCTGTGCTAGAATAATGCTGATGATTGACTTCGTGCTGCGGGCGCGGCCGCGCGGGCGTGGGATTAGCCAGCGCCGCCAAGTCCCTCTTCGTTTTGGTGGAGCACTTCGACCTATGCGCACTATTTGGCTACGTTGGCTGGCGCTGGCCTTCCTGTTGGCGTTTATGGCAGCTTTGCCGGCGGCAGCACAGAACAAAACCCTGTATTGGGAGCGTTTCGATGTCGATGTTGCCATCAATCAGGATGGCAGCTTCGATGTCGCTGAGACACAGGAGATCGTCTTTACCAGCGGCACATTCACTTTCGGGTTCCGCGGCATCGATGGTCGGTTGCTAGATTCGATCACCAACGTCGGCGTCGAAGACGAGACCGGGCCTTATGTCGAAAACGCCAGCGAACAACCGGGCACGTTCACTGTCACCCAGGAAGGGGCGGATACGGTCGTGCGCTGGTATTTCGAACCGGCGACCGACGAAACCCGGACGTTTGTCATCCGCTACAAGGTCCTGGGCGGCTTGCGTTATTACGATGGCGGGGATCATCTCTGGTGGCAGGCCGTGTACGCCGACCGCGGCTTCCCTGTCAACAACAGCGTCGTTCAGATCCATGTGCCCGCGCCCGCCGAAATCCAGAATCTCGACACCTACTTCACCCAAGCCAACATCGAGAAGATAGACGCCCAGACCGCTCGCTTCACGGTCAACACGCGCATCCCCGCCGACCAGGCGTTGGAGGTGCGCGCCCAGTTCACCCATGGCGTCGTGGCGGGCGCCCCTGCCTCCTGGCAGACGGCCGAGGACGAACGCGCGGCCCAACTCGAAGCCCAGCAAGCCTATAACGAACGCTGGCGCCCGGTGGCGGACACGGTGACAGGCGCGCTGGCGTTGCTGTTCCTGGTGTTGGGGCCGCTCGGCCTCTATCTCCTCTGGTATTGGCGTGGGCGCGACGCACCCGTCGACCTTGCCGTTGACTATCTGCCAGAGCCGCCCTCGACCATGCCGCCGGGCATGGTGGGCGCGCTGCTGGACGAACACGCCGACTTGAAGGACATCCTGGCCACGCTGGTCGATCTCGCTCGCCGGGGCTATGTCAAAATGGAGGAGATGGAGCCGGGTAAGCCGGATCTGTCTGGCAAGGGCGCCTCGGACTTCCAATACACCCTTCTCAAACAACCCGACGAAGCCCTGAAGAACTACGAAAAGCTGTTGCTCACCGAAGTGTTCGGGACGCATGACGAGCGCAAGCTTTCGGACCTCAAAGAGAAATTCTACGCTCGTCTGCCCAAATTGAAAGCGACGTTGTATGAAGAGGTCGCTCAGGCTGATCTCTTCGTCGCCAACCCCGAACGCACGCGCAATCGCTGGGCGCTCTATGCTGTGCTGGCCTTGTTGGGCGTCGTCGCCTTTAGCTGCGCGGAATTCACCCTTTTGGCGAACTACACCAACTTTGCCATCTGCCTGCCTGCCGGCCCCGGCATCTTTGCCATCGGCTTGTTCTTCCTGGCCCGCTTCATGCCCCGTAAGACCGCTGTTGGCGCCGAGGCTGCCACTCGTTGGAAGGCCTTTCGCACCTATCTGACCCAAATCGACAAATACACGGACCTCGAACGCGCCACCGAGCTTTTCGACCGCTACTTGCCCTACGCCATTGCTTTCGGTCTGGAAAAAGATTACATCAAGAAGTGGTCATACGTCCCCACCGCGCCCATCCCACCCTGGTACGTCCCCTACCCCCGGCCCTTCTACGGCGGCGGCTATGGCTATCCTTCCCACCAACCCTCTGGCCACCCCGCTCAAGCTGCCCCCGCACCGCGTCCGGCTGAAACCGGCGGCCAGGGTGGCATCGGCGGCTTGGGCGATGCCAGCCAGCGCATGGCTGGCGGCCTGGCCGGCATGAGCACCAGCCTTTCCGGCATGCTCTCCAGCGCCGCGTCTACGCTCACCAGCCGTCCTGCTCCTCCCCCCAGCAGCGGAGGCTGGACCTCTGCGGGCGGGCACGGACGAGGCGGCTGGAGCGGCGGCGGCTGGAGTGGCGGCGGCGGCTTCGGCGGTGGCGGCGGCGGCGGTGGCCGCGGCGGCTTTGGCTGAGATCAGGTATTGGTTATTGGTGATCGGTTATCGGTTGCTGGTCATCAAAAGGGAAGCGGATAGTATCGAATAACCCCATCACCCATCACCAATCACTAATAACCAATCACTAATAACCAATAACCAATAACCAATCACTAATCACTAATCACCAATTACCAATCACTATGAACACAGGACGCATTGCAGGCATCATCCTTATCGTAGCGGCTGTGGGCGTTCTGCTTGCGGCCGGCGTCTGGCTGCTGGCAGCGGGCGCTACTGAGAACACGGCTTCGACCGGCGGACAGGCGCTTGGCTTCGCCCTCATCTTCATCTTCGTCTTCCTGCCGCTGGTGGTTGTCGGCGGCTATCTGCTGATGCGCGGGCGCGGGGAAGCCGCGCAAATGACGCAGGCCCGCGTCGAGCGCAAACTCCTGAACATGGTGCTGACCCAGGGCAAGGTGCGGCTGGACGAAGTCGCCATCGAACTGAACCTGACGCGCGACGAAGTCGCCGACATGGTGCGCGACCTCGTGGGCAAGCAACTCTTCACGGGCGCGGTGAACTGGAAGGAAGGCTTGCTCTACTCGAAAGAAGCAGCGCAACTCAAGGCCGACCAGAAATGCCCCAATTGTGGCGGTCGCCTCGAACTCGCCGGCAAAGGCACGATCCAGTGCCCTTACTGCGGTTCGCAGGTATTCTTGCACCTCGATTGAGGCGGGCCGGGATGAAACATCTAACGGCCGGCGCTCTCTTCCTCGCCCTCTGCCTTCTCCTCTCAGCGACCATCTCCGCCTTTGCTCAAGGCCCCGGCATCAGCTACCCGCCGGAGACCGAAGTCCTGCGCGGCGTCGTGGACATCCGCGGCGTCGCTGACCATCCCAACTTCTGGAAATACGAGCTGGCGGCAGCGCCCTTTGGCACCCAAAACTTCTTCAACATCGCCGGCGCCGAAACGCCGGTCATCGGCGGCGTTTTGGGGCAGTGGGACACGCGCACCGTCGCCGATGGCCCTTACACCATTCGCCTGCGCATCGTCCGTCGCGATGGCAACTACGACGAATACTTCGTCATGCGCGCCCAGGTGGTCAATGCCGGCCCACCCCCCACCCCCACCGGCCAGGTGACGCCCACCCCCACCATCACCCCCACGCCCAAGCCGGCCACTGCCACCCCCGTCGTCCTCACGCCCGACATCCCCACGCCCACTCCTGCCCCCAGCGCCACCCCCACCCTCGCCGCTGGCGCCACGAACGGCTCGGACGACGGCGCGACTGGCGGCGCAACCGGCGATGAAGGCCCTCTCGCCGCCCTCAGTTCCGCCGTCTCCCGCCTGGGTGATGCCTTCGTCCGCGGCGCCCGCGCCGTCCTCCTGGCCTTTGTCGCCGTCGGCATCTTCTTCGGCGTCAAACAGTTGCTGACCTGGTTGTACTACCGCTTTCTCGTGAGTCGCCAGGTCAAGCCGTGACAGGCAGCGAATGTTGCGGTTTGCAATTCGCACTCCGCAATTCGCAATTCGCAATCCCCAAGCGATGAACATGATCGTCGGCCTGGGCAACCCCGGCCCGCGCTACGCCCGCAACCGTCACAACATCGGCTTTCAGATCGTCGATGCCCTTGCCGCCGCTCATGGTCTGGGCTTCGACCGCGTGCAATTCAAGGCCCGCGTCGCCGACGGCCGCATCGGCGAGCAGCGCGTCCTGCTGGCGAAGCCGCAGGATTACATGAACCTGAGCGGTCCCCCGGTGCAATCCCTGGCCGCGTACTACAAAATCGTCACCACCGACATCCTCGTCATCTTCGACGACCTGGACCTGCCCATCGGTAAGCTACGGCTGCGACCCTTTGGCGGGGCAGGCGGGCACAATGGCATCCGCTCCCTCATCCAGCGCCTGGGCAGCGAGCAATTCCCCCGGCTGCGCGTTGGCATCGGTCGCCCTCCCGGCCACATGGACCCCGCCGACTACGTCCTCCAGGACTTCACCACCGCGGAAGAAGAACTCATGGCCCCCACCCGTGAACGCGCGCTCCAGGCCCTGGCGGCATGGTTGGCTGAGGGTTTGGCAGCCGCTATGAACCAATTCAACCCCTAGAGCAACGCCACGGCGCTGCCCGTCTCACCAGTTGCCACCATGATCGACCCCACCCTCCCCCTCATCGACCTTCACCGCCATCTCGATGGTTCGGTCCGGCTGCAAACCCTCCTCGACCTGGGCCGCCAGCACAACTTGCCCCTGCCCGCCTTCGATCTCGAAAACCTGCGCCCGCATGTGCAGGTGACGACGCCACAGCCGGGCGTGATGGCCTTCCTGGAAAAGTTCAAGTGGATGACGGGCGTGCTGGTCGATTACGACGCCTGCCGCCGCATCGCCTACGAGAACGTGGAGGACGCCCGCAATGAGGGCATCGCCTACATCGAGCTACGCTTCAGCCCCGTCTTCATGGCCCAAGCGCACGGGCTGCACCCGGCCGGGGTGGTGGAGGCCGTGTGCGATGGCGTCGAGGCCGGGGAGCGAGAGACGGGCGTGCGGGCGAAGCTGATCGGCATCATCAGTCGCCATTTCGGGCCGGACGCGGGCTGGCGAGAGCTGGAGGCGCTGCTGAGCCAGCGGGATCGCTTGGTCGCGCTCGACCTGGCCGGGGACGAGGCCAATTGGCCGGGCGAGTTATTCGTGGATCATTTCCGGCGGGCGCGTGACGCCGGCTGGGGGATCACCGTCCATGCGGGCGAGGCCGCGGGGCCGGAGAGCATCTGGCAGGCCATCCACGGGCTGGGGGCCACGCGCATCGGCCACGCCACCCGCGCCAATGAAGACCCCGCCCTGCTCGACTTCATGGCCGAGCGCGGCATCGGCATCGAGGCCAACCTGACCAGCAATGTGCAGACCAGCACGGCGCCCGACTATGCTTCGCACCCACTCAAATCCTGGCTCGACCGCGGCCTGCTGGCCACGATCAACTCCGACGACCCCGGCATCAGCGCCATCGACCTGCCCTACGAATACACCGTCGCCGCCCCCGCCGCCGGCCTCACCCCCGCCCACATCCGCCAGGCGCAGGCCAACGCGTTGGCGATTGCTTTTTCGCAAAACTTCGTAGTAACGACTTCAGTCGTTCTTCCCTCACAGGGCTTTCCGTTTCTCACATTCAACCACATTGCATAACATCCAAGTCTTGATTATGTCATGCTGAGCGGGTCGATCACTCAAAGTTGTTGCGGTTGAAAGCCAGCGAAGCATCTCGCGTTGCCCAAAAAGCTATCTACCATGAGAACGTAGAAATCGGAGAACGAGACCCATGCGCTTCGCCCGTAGCCTGTTCAATCTCACCCTCGTCGCCGTGGGCGGCATCCTGGGCAATTTGCTGGCCGCCTGGGTGCAGCAAGATGCCTGGGGCAATGTCTTTACACCCCTGCGCCTGGCCCTGACCCTGGCCGGGTGCGTGTTGGTGGTGGTGCTGTTGGCCTGGCTGGATGCCCGCGGGAATGCGGGAGCGAGCGCCGCAGCCGGTGTTTCGCCGCCGTCTGGAGTCGGCCACAATCGCCAGGTGGGGATTCAGAACGTGATCCGGGTGTTGGCCGGGACAAATGCTGTGGGCAATTGGCAAGTGGGCAGCGGCAATCGCATCGAGGCGATCGACGCCGCCTTGCCCGACCGCGACCACCGCCTCGCGTTGCAGCGACAACTGGCCGACAAGAAGGCCCAGCTTGCCCTGCTGGATGAGCAATTGGCGGGCTACTCGCCTGACGCTAAGCCGGCGGCGAAGTTGCTGCAAGCGCAGAATGTGCGCGAAGATATCCGCCGGATCGAGAAAGAACTCGACCGCTTATAACGCACCATCCCATTTCACTGTCCCCATCCCCCACGATGCCAAATCATCAGGCCACGGCCCTCTTTGCCGACTACGAAGACGAACGTCGGGCCTTCGAGCGCCTTTTCGATGCGTCTTGCTCCTGCCGCATTGTCCTTTTTCAGGGAGCCAGTGGTAAGGGCAAGACCGCCCTTCTTCGGCACTGCCTGGGACGGACGCCCGCACACATCGCGCATTTGCAGTATGACTTCAAAGGCGATGTCTCCGTTGCCGAGGTCTTCCATCGCGCCGGCCAATCGCTGACCTGGCCACGTCTGCCCAGGCTGACCCAACAAGTGGCCTACATGCAGCAGGCGCCGGCTGTGCACATTGACAGCAATTGGCTGGCAGGCATCAACAACCGTATCAGCGTGGCGCTGCACGCCGAAAGCCCCATCGATCGCGAACACCGCCGCTCCCTGCTCACCAATGCCTGGTTCGAGGACTTGCAGGCATTGCAGCAGCCCGTTTTGCTGGTGTTCGATACCTTCGAGAAGGCCCCCACCGAGATGCAGCAGTGGATCAGTGGCCCGGTATTGGCCCGCGCCGCCCTTTTTGCCAACATCCGCGTCGTCATCGCCGGACAAGAAGTGCCCGACCGGCACTCGATCGAATGGGGTGATTACTGTGATGCGCACACGTTGTACGGGGTGCGGGAGGCGGCGCACTGGCTGCCTGTTTTGCAGGCGATGCATCGCCGCATTCCCGGCTCTATGGATCCCTTTTCCTGGTTGGCCGGCGTCTGCGATGCGTTGGGTGGCAATCCTTCCGAGATACTCAAAGTGATCGACAGGCTGCCGCGAGAGGAGTCAGGGCCATGACCTGGGACATCCTGGCCCGCCTGGAAGCGGCGCAAAGCGAAGCAGAACGCGAATGGTTGGTGATGGAGTTCAGCCTGACCAACCTGGAAGCGGCCGTAGCGGAGGCGGTTTGGGCCGCGGCCATCCCCCATTGGTTCGACCAGTCGTTCCTGGCCGCGCTGCTCGACAAACCCGAGCAGGAGACCCGGCCCATTTTTACGCGGCTGATCTCCCTCTCCTTCATCGAGCCATTCCCCGATCGCGGCCACAATGTGCATGAACGCACCCGCAATCTACTGCTGGATCGGCTGTGGCGGGATGATCCCGACCGTTACCGCCAGCTCAGTCGTCGCGCGGCAGAATATTGTGGTCGTCAGGATCAACAGAACCCCGGTTGGCGTATCGAAACGATCTATCATCTCCTGATTGCCGAACCCGACCGCGGCGCGAGCAGTTTGCAGAACACAGGTTGGGACTGGCACAATTCACCCAACTTTGCTTACGATAAAATCGAAATCATGGCGCGGGCGGCCCGCGAACATGCCGATGGGGAGCGGCTGATAGAACGCGGCCTGGGTTGGACTTTGTTTTGGGAGGGCCTGTTGGACAGCATTTACTCTCGCACCAGGATGGCCCAGGAGAAATTCGCAAGCATCACAGTTGACCAGAAGGACGATCCCTACCTGTTTGCCGATACAGCCTTTCGCCTGGGCGACGTGCATCGGATGCTGGCCGAGTACGCCGAGGCCCGCCGCCGCTACGAGGAAGCCCTGCCCGTGTACCGGGACATCGGCGCCAGACTGGGCGAAGCCAACTGCATCAGAAGCCTGGGCGACGTGCATCGGATGCTGGCCGAGTACGCCGAGGCCCGCCGCCGCTACGAGGAAGCCCTGCCCGTGTACCGGGACATCGGCGCCAGACTGGGCGAAGCCAACTGCATCAGCAGCCTGGGCGA
>JAYRVO010000007.1:0-7135 GCA_041918515.1 Chloroflexota bacterium
AAGGCCGTGATCCTGGCGCCGCTGCCGTCGAGCGCGCCGTGCAAGAGTCGGATTGTCATGTTTCCGTTATCACCGCCTATGAACTGTTGTTTGGGGTGGCGCGAGCGCGACGCCAAATCGGTGAAGAAGCTTTGTTGGGCGGTATGCAACCTCTGCCATTGACTATGGAAGCCGCCAGCCGTGCTGCACAACTCCATGTTGAGTTGATCGACAACAACGCGGATATCGGGATCAAAGATGTGTTGATTGCCGCTATTTGCCTCGAACATGGGTTGCCTTTGCTGACTCTGAATGAACGCCATTTCATGCGCGTGCCAGGCCTCACGGTGCTGACTCCAGCCAGCATCATTGCGGAGTAGGCGCTGGTTTTCGACGCGAAGTTTCTCGCCCAGGGCAGCGGCGCGGGCGCGCAGCACGGCATCGATCAGGGCAACCTGAATCGCTTCGGCCAGGGATTCTAGCGTCAGGTAGGGCTGCACATCGCCGCGTACGCCGAAAGTGGAGATGAGGATTCTCATGGGATTCGGTTCATTCGGATACGGATCATTTTGGCAGCTCCCTCAACCACACGCTCACACTCTCCGGCTGCAAGGTCTCCTGGATCACGCGCTCCAACTCAGCCAGCAGCGCGTCCATGTCGGTCTCGTCGCGGGCGGTGCGGGCAAACTGCGCCAGCACCTGCTGGGCGTCGTACTTTTTGCGGTAGAAGCGGCGGTCGATGCCGTCCTGGATGCGGCGATGGAGCGGGGGCGAAGGGCGATGGGTACATCGCTGGCGGCGATCAGCAGGGTGGAGAGGACGAGGGCAACCGGGGACTGCTGGCCGGTGGAGGATGAGTACATCCTTACAGCGGAGGAGAACAGACGCTGGAGCAGGAGAACGCTGCTGAAGTAGATGAGGGCGAGGAATGTCGTGACGACGGAGTATTGCAGCGTCTTGCGGATGATGATGTCGATGTCGTACAGCCGGCAACGCAAGATGGCGATGGCCAGACATACAGGTAGCGCCAGATAGCCGATAATCTGGACCTGGTCACGAACAATAATATGGAGAAGACTGGCCGCTGACTGTTGTTGGAGAGAGGGAAAAAGGGATGGCACTATCGCGTAGCTTACCACCCAGGCGCCACCTGCCAGCAATACAAAACCTGCAAACCCAACCACCGCCCATTTGGTCTGCTGGCGCTGCATCGGATTGGACACACGGCGATAGCGGTAAATCTGCAAAGGCAAGGAGGCAAACATCCAGAGGATGGATACCCAGAAGATCGGATTGGTAGCTGCCAGTTCCCGGAACCAGAGGTTGTATCGGGGAAGGATAAGCGTTGCCAGTGTCACGATCGTAGGCCACCGGGCCCAGCGAGGGACAAAGCGTCCATCCGGAAAGATGAAGAAGATAAGAACAAGACCGGTTTGCCCCACCACTTGTAGCAAATCGAGCGGCCTCGCCAGCAGTGGATGTGCAGTGGCGATCGGCCCCACCCACACTGCCGTAACCGAGAATGCCAGTAGGCTGATGGAGAGCAAAAACGCCATCCGGTCGTCGGCTTTCCACCAGAAGATCACTGCGGCGATGGCGATATAGACGGTGCGGATGACTGTGGCGCTGAGGAAATGATACAGGTTCAATCCGTTAGCGGAGAGACCCAACTGCGCCAGCGCCGCACCGTACGTTTCGGCGGTCCAATTTTCCAGTGTGGCAAAGAAGGTGTGATCAATGAATGACGCATAGGCCAGAACACCCACAGTGAGCAAGGCTACGGCGACCCAGATGACGCGGGCGGCAAAGAGCCAGTGACCTTCCAGGCGCGCAACCGGCTGAGTTTGAGCTGTCATCGTTCACTCACCGGCGAAGAGGGCAACAGCGCTGGTTGACTGCCATCTACCGCCATGCGGCTGTGGTCTGCCGCCGGCTTGAGCCATACCCTCACCCTATCCGGCTGCAACGCATTGCTGGCGACGACCTCACCCGCCCGCGTGCGGTCGCGCCCCGCGTTTGTCGGCCGCAGGTCTTGCGCTGGGTGCAAAAGGCGTGTCTCAGTCTTCATAGCACGAAGGATACCGAATCATCGTCCCGAAATCGTTACGGCTAGCGTTACGGGATGTCCAATTGGCTGGCGGAGATGCTTTAATTTGTTCTCAGGGAGTATCGGGTATATAATCTTTAGCGCTATCCGATACCGATGCGGGGATGACCATGCTTGAATCACGCCTCCTGTCTCGTTTGAACCAAAAGAAAGCTCAGATCGATGCGCTGCGTCCCCTGCCCGCGGCGGCGGTGCGCCGCCTGCAAGAGCAGTTGATGGTCGAGTGGACCTACCACTCCAACGCCATCGAGGGCAGTACACTGACGCTGCGCGAGACGCAACTGATCCTGGAAACCGGGTTGACCATTGGCGGTAAGAGTCTGCGCGAGCACTTCGAGGTCATCAACCATCGCCAGGCCATCGAGTATGTGGAAGCGTTGGCGACGGGCGCTGAGCCGATCACTGCCTTTCACGTCCGCCAGGTGCATCAATTGGTGCTCAGCCGCATCGACGATGCCAACGCCGGCCACTATCACACGCTGCCTGTGCGCATCGCCGGGGCGCAGTACCAGCCACCGGAACATTGGGAAATCCCGTATCTGATGTCTGATTGGGAGGAATGGTTGCATGGCGAGGCGACGGGTTTTCATCCTGTGGCGCGGGCGGCGCTGGCGCACCATCGCCTGGCGGCCATCCATCCTTTCATCGATGGCAACGGTCGCACGGCCCGGCTGGTCATGAACGTACTGCTTCTAGGCGATGGCTATCCGCCAGCGATCATCCTGCGGGAAAATCGGGCGCAGTACTATCGCGCGCTGGCTCAGGCGGATAACGGCAAGGACGCGCCTATCATCAATTTCAGCGGACGTGCGGTTGAGCGCAGCCTGACCTTGTATCTCGAAGCCTGTACGCCGCGCACGTCGCCGCTGGCGCCGGCTGAGGAGTGGGTTCCGTTGCGCCACGCTGCCGAGGGAACGCCGTATAGCCAGGAATATCTGAGCCTGTTGGCCCGCACGGGCCGGCTCGAAGCAAGGAAACGGGGAAAAACCTGGTATACCACGCGCTCGGCGATCCGAGTTTACCAGCAGTCTTTGGCGACAAGATGAGTACATCCGGGGGTGGAGAGGATGAGAGCGACCGGGGACTGCTGGCCCGTCATCGATGTGTTTGTGGTCATGGTCCGTTTCTTGAGTCACAGGGTATCAGCGCATCGTTTGCAAAGCGTTACGACTGAAGTGTCTGGCAGATCACTGCGCCACCATGCTATACTGCCATTGTTGTCGCATTCTGTATCAGTCGTCACGAGCCGTCGATCTGTCATCTGGAGGTGCTTTCATGTCTTCACCATCTACGTTGATTGCCGTTGTTGAGCCTGACCGCATGGTCAAGGCGCCACCGGGCTTGGAGATAGGCGAGAAAGTGCTTGTGGTGCCGATGCCTTCAATCAAGGAGTTGTTTCGGGATGCTGCCCGGCGCGCCCGGTTTGCAGCTACACGCCGGGCAATTGGCGAAGCGCTACATATCGGCGCTGAGATGAGAACTCTGTCAGACGAGACAATCGTCGAGTTGGTCCACCGCGCCCGGCAGACGTCGTTCGCCGACCAATGACAGATGCGAGTGATCCTCGATACCAACCAATTAGTGGCTGTACTTCTGCGTCCGCCAGAATTGGCCACATTTGTGATGGCGTGGGAGTCGGCTCGCTTCACAGTCGTTGCCTCTATTGCGTTGATCGACGAATATTTACGTGTGCTGGCTTATCCGGAGATTGCATCACTCATCTATCCCGAAATCTTACGGGCGTTTCAAAGTCACTTATTGGAGGATATTGACCTGGTTGAAGCACCTGAGGTGGCACGCGTTTGCCGAGATCCCGATGATGACAAAGTCGTAGCCGCGGCAATCTATGGGTTGGCTGACTTCATTCTTACCGTTGATCAAGATCTGATGACTCCAGAAATAACGACCACCTTGGGGCAGATGGGTATTTCCGTCACTTCAGCGACCAATTTTCTGCTGCTGCTAGACTCTGTATCTGCGAACTAAATCCAGTACGCAAGTCGTTGTTCGGGTGGGTTTATGGCTTGCGTAGCCACACCCTCACCCCCTCCGGCTGCAAGGTCTCCTGGATCACCCGCTCCAGCTCGGCCAGCAGCATGTCCATGTCGGTCTCGTCGCGGGCGGTGCGGGCGAACTGCGCCAGCACCTGCTGGGCATTGTACTTCTTGCGATAGAAGCGCCGGTCGATGCCATCCTGGATGCGGCGGCGGAGCGGGGCGAACAGGGCAGCAATGAGCAGGGTGGAGAGGACGAGGGCGACCGGGGAACTCTGGCCGGTGGCAGTGGAGAACAGGCGTTGGAGCAAGAGAACGCTGCTGAAGTAGATGAGGGCGAGGAATGCCGTG
This sequence comes from Chloroflexota bacterium, assembly GCA_041918515.1. Taxonomy (GTDB): domain Bacteria; phylum Chloroflexota; class Anaerolineae; order J102; family J102; genus SSF26. The sequence goes on from JAYRVO010000007.1 coordinate 4,432, forward strand.
ACAACGGAGTATTGCAGCGTCTTGCGGATGATGATGTCGATATCCCACAAGTGCGAACGTAGAATGGCAATAGTGAGCGCAAGGGGAATGATGTTGAGCAAAGGCCCGCTGGATTGTTTGTAAATCAATGAGGCGACTAAGGAGAGTACGATGGACACGACGAAAGCAAACACCACCCACTTGGTCTGTTTGCGTTCCGCGTCATTCGACACGCGGCGATAGCGATACACCTGGGCAACCGTGAGCAACACGAATAGAGGGAAAGGCACGATGCGGAGAATAGCAGACCATTCGCTGCCTACAATAAACGGAACCGATATGGGGATCGAAACCAGAAAGAGCCAGCGCGTCCAACGTGGCACAAAGCGTCCATCGGGAAAGATGCAAAAGAGCAGAACCCAGAGGGGGGTTTGCAGGTCTTGCCCGAGCAGATACACGGATGGCGCGCCCAAATACGTGGTCAAGAAATATTCGAGCGAGATACCGGAAGGGGGCGCTGTGATCAGGAATAAAAAGGAAACAAACAGCGCCATTCGCTCAGTCGGCTTGCGCCAAAAAAGCAATACGGCCAGCATGAAACTGATGAACCCGCTTGTAAGATCACTCAACCCAACCAGAATTTGGAACGGCAGGTTCAACTGCCCCAAGCCGTATGGATCGGCGCGTATGGCTTGCGTGTAATAGGGATAATAGCCCGGCAGCGCGCCGAGCAAAACCATCGCGACCGCCAATGCGCACGCGAACCATGCCATCCGCACGATGGTGAGCGTCTTCCCTTGCAGGTGCACGCTTTCATGTTGAGAATTCATGGGTTCAGACCTCGCTGTGCTTTCTTCGTCTCCGGCAGCCACACCTTCACCCCATCCGGCTGCAAGGTCTCCTGGATCACCCGCCCCAACTCGGCCAGCAGCGCCTCCATGTCGGTCTCGTCGCGGGCGGTGCGGGCGAAGGCGGCCAGCACCTGTTGGGCGTTGTACTTCTTGCGATAGAAGCGGCGGTCGATGCCGTCCTGGATGCGCCGGCGGAGCGGGGCGAAGAGGGCGGCGATGAGCAGGGTGGAGAGAACAAGAGCGACCGGCGACCCCTGGCCGGTGGCAGAGGAGAACAGACGCTGGAGCAGGAGGACGCTGCCGAAGTAGATGAGGGCGAGCAGGGCCGTCACGGCCGTGTATTGCAGCGTCTTGCGGATGATGATGTCGATGTCCCACAGCCGGTAGCGCAGAATGGCAATGGCAAGACTGAAGTAAAGCGGCATCCAAAGCCCCGCATCCGTGAAGTCATTCAAGAAGCCATCCCGACCCGTGGCGTCGACGAAAACTGAAACTGGAATAAGGGCGGCGATCAGGCCAAAGGCGAACAGAAACCATTTGGTCTGTTGGCGTTCGACAGGCGTCGAGACGCGCCGGTAACGATAGACCTGGCAGGCCAGAATGATGACAAAGTTCAGGAGCACAGGCGTGATAAAACGAGGTTGCCCCCAATTCGGCAGATTGAAACGCGTCGCAAGTTCGGGTGCGAGGTAGGCGAGGACGGTACCAACTTGCACGAAGGCATGGTAGAGCACCAGCGCCCCCACCAACCAGGCTGAGCGTCGCGGCACAGCTTTGCCGTTGGGGAACAGGAAAAGATAAAGCAATACCAGAAACCAAAAAAAGGTGTTGGCGCCGAAAACCGCTGTCGGAATATACCCGGTGATTTGCGTTTGCTCAGCCAGCGTAGACTGCCCCACAAAGATGATGACGAAGGCAGTAAACCAGGCGAACCACTGCCAGCGCGCCCGCCGAATAATCAAAGCCGCCACCATCAACGGGATCAGGGCTGCAACCATACTGACGATGAGGCGATAAGCCGCGTATTGCCCCAATGACAGCCCTCGTGCAGAGGCCATCCCTGCTACCAGTTCGTTGCTGAGTTGCACCTCCCCATAATAGACCACCGGCTCAATCGTCTGTGTCGTGACGCGCTGATAGTACTCAGGGATGCTGGCAAACCCGATCAGCAGATAGATCACCTGTATCGCCAGAAGGGCTGCGAAGAAGATGGTGAGCAGGCGATTGAGTGCGGTGGGTTGGTCTTTCATGGCTTTTCGTTCAATACGCGCAGGATTCGTAAGCGACGATCAGGCTGCGATGGGGTAAGTGTGGTTGATAGCCGTCATCGGCGGTAACACATCTCAGTTGCGTGGATCATTTCCACAATATGTTTGAGGTCCAGATGCCTGGTAGCCTGTTTGCACACAGGGCATCGGTCGGCTAGAATTGCTATATCTACATTCCGTTAGAGGTGCTGTGTGACGATCATAGCCAGAAGCACGAGAGAGAACACGATTTTTTTGCCAGAAAGACTGTTTACCCTTCTGAAGCTGCGCGAAGGCGATGCCATCAAAGCCGTTGTCGAAGGGCAGACATTGCGAGTTGCTCGCATGGAGGCATTTCTGAGTCTGCGCGGCATCCTAGCAGGTGATGAAGCGTTCGATCAGGCACTTGCGGAATTGGGACAGGGATGGAACGAATGGGCCATGCCCGAATCTGTATAGACACGGGGCCGTTGATTGCCTTTCTTAAAGGCTGTGATCCTGGCGCCGCTGCCGTCGAGCGCGCCGTGCAAGAGTCGGATTGTCATGTTTCCGTTATCACAGCCTATGAACTGTTGTTTGGGGTGGCGCGAGCGCGACGCCAAATCGGTGAAGAAGCTTTGTTGGGCG
>JAYRVO010000008.1:0-11988 GCA_041918515.1 Chloroflexota bacterium
ACTCTCCTGGGGGAATGCAAGTCAAAAGCAATTCTGACCATCATACCTCAAGAGTCTCCTCAGCCGCCCTTTCGACCATTAGAACTGCCTCCTGTTTGCATTAACGAATAGAAACCGTCTCTCTTTGCGCAAAAATAAGGTCACAGTTCCAATAGTAGGAATGAAATCTTGGATCGCGAGCCAGCAAACGCTCCAAGCTTTGGAGGATGGAGCTTTTGCCTATCCGCCGCCCTCCCACCAAAGCGTAATTCGCCTGTGTGATCGCTTGCGAAATCAACTTGATCTCTTGTTCACGGCCAAAAAACATGTTTGGCGGCACCGGACCCCGTATGACATAAGGCGATAGACTGGTTAGTTCGATGCCCTGCGCCAGTATGATTTCCACCAGACGCCGTGCGCTATTCTGGGCGATGATGCTGGCCAGGTGCTGACGATCGAGCACGACGAAATCATGCCGATAGACCGAGTCACTGACTGCCAAACGCAGTTCTTCGGCTTCATTGCCCGTGCCGCCTGCGACCGGAACTGCAATGAGGAGCGCAAAGTACTCCGTGGCCTTCGCCATTTCGATTTGCTTGACCACGTCTGTAAGGATATCGGAACAGCACCTGTCGTAAGCCACAAACAGGATGGGAAAGCGCGAATGGCGTATCCACAAAAGAGGCGCCTCCACCATGAAGCCGATTATGCCTCTGTAGTAAGAAATAGTGCGTTCGACCGTGAATCCCAGAGCCTCACGAAGGGGACCTGTCGCTAGTCTTTCCGCGACCTGTATGAACCGATCTTTGTCATTCATGATGCGCCGCCTCCACCAGTTCACCCCACATGGCCTCGAATTCGTGAAGTCGTTTCCTGGCATCAGGGGAGATGTCCGTGGCAATGTTCATGAAAATGAGATGCGTATCGCCTACTCGAATCTCATCACGATCGTGTAATTCTTCTTCTAGAGCCTGTTGCCCGTTGACAAAGGTTCCATTGCTGCTGCCAAGATCGTAAATCCAAAACCGATCGCCTTCAAGCCTGATGAGAGCATGCTCTCGCGACAGCATGGGGTCCTGGATACAGATGTCATTTCTAGCAGGGTCGCGACCGATACTCGTCTCGTTTCTTGAGAGCAATAAACGCTCGCCTCGCCTGGGGCCATTGAGAACCAATAGAAAGGCCGCCACTTCCGGCGCACGCCTCATCACCACTCTGGTTCTTTCGGCCTGTGGATCCAGCGGAAGGGTTTCAGATGTAGGCAAACGCGCATCATCGAGCGCCTGAACCTCCGCTGCAGGTGTAGATGGCGGGAAGGGTGCAGCAAGAGTCTCTTGGGTGACCTCGTGCGCTGTGCGCCCAAATCTGCGCGTCAGCGCAACCATCACAATCAACAAGATAATGAGACCGATCAGTGCATAACACGCGAGGGCTGGGTAAGGTTGACCGCCGATCGCTGGGGGTGGGGTAGGGGGCAGAGGAAAACTAGTCGGAAACGGCGTGCGGGATGGGGTAGCATCGGGCGTTGCACTCGCAATGGGTGTTCTTGCCGGCGCCGCTTGATAATTTACTCGCACCATGAAAAGCGCCAACAAGACGCCAAATAACACAAATCCTGCTGCTATCCCAATTGCGTTTAAGTTCCGACGGCTCATTGGTTGGGGCATTGCTTTTGCAGAGGGCCGAGTCATCTGAACGCGAGTATGAGCAGTTGCGACCGGTCTCGCTGATAGGTTGGCAAGTGCTGCAACGAACTCATCCGTGGTCTGAAATCGCTCAGCAGGGTCTTTCGCGAGCGCCCGCAAGATCACGGCCTCCAGATAGGATGAAACGTCAGGCCGAAACTTGTGCACAGGGGGAGGTGGGTCGTGCACAATGCTCAAAAGTGTCTCGCGAGGCCTATTTGCAGCAAAAGGCATTTGGCCCGTGACCAATTGATAGAGAACAACACCTAGTGAGAAAATATCCGATCGGGCATCTAGTCGTCCGCCTTGTGCTTGCTCCGGCGACATGTACACGGGTGTGCCCACGATCGTGCCGGTTTGGGTGAGCGGTGATTCACCGGGGCGGATCCCACTTCCCAGATCCGACAGGAGAACGCGACCATCTCGCGCGAACAGAATATTGCTAGGCTTAAGATCGCGATGAACGATCCCGTGCTTATGAACATATGCGAGAGCGCTGCCTATTTGCCGAACGATCTCAACAGCAGCATCGATCGGCAACGGCCCAGACCTGATTTTGTCTGCCAGGCTACCACCGTCGACATACTCCAGCGCCATATACAGCTGCCCATCCGCTTCCCCAACCTCATATATCTGAACAATCCCCGGGTGGCGGAGCTTGGTAAGAACTTCGCTTTCCCGGCGAAAACGTTGAACGAACTCAGGAGAATCGGCCAGATAATGATGAAGCACCTTGAGAGCAACAAAGCGATTGAGACGAAGGTCAAAGGCGCGGTAGACGGTCGTCATGCCTCCATAACCGATTATGCTGTCGAGTCGATAACGTCCACCGATGATGGCGCCAGTTTCAAAAGTGGTCATGCGCGTGTACTCAAGAGGAACTTACTCGTGATGGTACTACAAGCGAGGGCAAAAGCAAACACGATCAATAACGCTGCCACGTCCCATCTCCATTCAACCTGTAAAAGAACTGCCCAAACCCCGGCTCGTTGGCGAAGTTGTAGTCGCCACAGTTGGCGCGCACTGTGCGCAAGAGCAGGCCACGTTCGAATTGCTGAGTCAGGACACAGATACCCTTCTCGATATCCCGCGCCCATCCCAATTGCTGAAAGATTGCATCATTCGTGCTCCAAACCCATCCGAAGCCGCGCACCGGGGCTCGCAATCCCGCCGGAGGCTGGCCGCGCGAGGGTGCCGCCGAGACCTCATCCCATTTGTCGGGCGTTATCTGCCAGCCTCCGCTACCGTAGATCAGATAAAGTTGATCGTTGTGCTTGAGCCAGATCATGCTTCCCCGCTCGAAAGGCTCCCAAGCCGCCCAGGTGATCAGCGAGACGCCCTGCGCGCACCCCAACCTGCCGTGATCATAGGCTCCGGCTAATGACCGATCGACGCCAAAAGCGCACGCCGGCGGCGCCGGAGTCGCTACGACCGCTACTTGCGCCAGCGGCAGCGCCGGCTCGATGAACTGACTCGCCACCCACCCGCTCTGCCCGTTCCCCCGCTCCACCCACAGCCAGTCGCCAACGTCATTGCGCCCCAACAGCCGCACCTGTTCGCCCTGGCTCAGTTTGGCCAGGCTGGCGAAGGCCCTGTCCGGCCCTGCGCGCAGATTCAAATCATTTTCGAGCACCCGACCCAGTGGCTCCGGCGTGGGTATGGAAGTGGGCGCCTCGGTTGGTAGAGGCGTGGATGTGGGCGTATCGGGCAGGGAGGAGGCCGACGCCGCTGTGGCCGGCGCGGCAGTGGTCGGTGGGGTGGTGGATTGCAGGGTGGACTGGACCGGGGCGGCCGGCTCGGATGGTTGCGACTGTCCGGCCAACTTCGAGGTCACAGGCGTTGGCGTCGATGGGGTGGGCGTTCCGCCTCGCGCCAGCAACAGAATCAAGACGAGCGCCACGATCAGCCCGGCAGCCAGGCCGCCCCAAAGCAGAGCGCGGTTGCTCTTGGGCTGCGGACGCGGGGATGGCGTCACGGCTCGACCAGTCATGGCCTCTTGCAAGGCCCGCGCCATCTCGCCGGCGGAGCGGAAGCGCTGCGCCGAGTCTTTGGCCAGCGCCCGCGCCACCACTGCCTCCACCGACGGCGGCGTCTCCGGCGCAAAGCTGCGCAACGGCGGCGGCGACTCGTGCACCTGCTTGTACAACAGCGCCGGCGTGCTGTCTGCCTGGAAGGGAACCCGCCCCGCCAACATCTGATAGAGCACCAGGCCCAGCGAGTACACGTCGCTGGCTGGCTCCACCGGCTTCCCGCTCGCCTGCTCCGGCGACATGTAGGCCGGCGTGCCCATCATCACCCCCGACTGCGTGAGTTGCGCCCCTGCCAACGCCTTAGCGATGCCGAAATCCATCACCGTGGCGTGGTCGCCCTGCCCCACGATGATGTTGGCGGGCTTGATATCGCGATGCACCAGATTCTGGGCGTGGGCGTAATCCAGCGCTGCAGCCACCTGGCCGATGATGTGCGCCACCCGCGGCAGCGGCAGCCGTCCTGCCCGCTGAATCAGGCTGTGCAACGACTCGCCTTCCAACTTCTGCATGACGATGTAGTAGACGCCGTTCTGCTCGCCCACGTCGTAGATGGCGACGATGTTGGGGTGATTCAGGCGAGCGGCGGCGCGGGCCTCGTGCTGGAAGCGCTGGACGAAGGTCTTATCGAAAGTAAATTCGGCGGGGAGGACTTTGATGGCCACGCTGCGGCCCAACGATGGCTGCTGGGCCTCGTAGACAATGGCCATGCCCCCTCGTCCAAGCTCGCGTAGGATTTGGTATTGGCCGAGGTTGCCGCCAGTAAGGTTTGTCATGATACACCTATTTGCAATTGGCGTTGGGATCAGAATTGATCAGCATGTTGGTCTCGAAATAAAACAAGCGCGCTTCCGACTTCTGGCTGATCCAACGCCCATCCGCCTTGCAAACGACCACGATCTCCCAACGATGGGGCCGGATGTCCCACTTGATCCACGGCACCTCTTTGCGTATATCGACAACCATATAATTATCGGTAGCACGCTTGACGGGGTTGCGCACCTGCGGCTGACCGGCGTTATCAGCCCAGATGTGCAGCTCGAACGCCTCGCCGCCCTGTAGACCATGCGGCCAATCCCAAGAAAAAAGGACGGGGCCATTGCAGGGTGAGTCGGCCCGAGGCGAGCGCAAGGAGACCGCGGGGAGTGAGTCTTTGGCTCGGCACGCGCCACCGCCACCACCACCGCTGCTCCCTCCCCCACCGCCGCCGCTGGCCACTGTTGGCGGCGGCGGCGGTGGAGCAACAGCCACTTGTACCTGGCCCAGGTCGCCCTGCGTCTGAACATACTGGGCGCCGCCGTTGATCCAGCCCGTGGCGCCCTGAAACTCGATCTGCCACCAGCTCCTGTCGGCATTGCGGCCGGTGATGCGGAAAACCTGGCCCTGCCTGGCCCCACCGATTTTGGCGTAATTCGTGCCGGGGCCGCTGCGCACATTCACCGAGTCGCCAACGACGGTCAGACTCGCTGCGCCGGCCGGCGCTTTCGTCGCTGGTCGGGTGGCGGTGGCGCGCGGGGCCAGCGTCGAAGTCGGCGGCAGGGAAGTCGCAGTCGGGCCAGCAGCGACCACCACCGGCACCTTGGCGATGTCGCCCTGCACCTGCACCAGATTGGCCGCCACCCACACCGGGTCGCCATTCACACAGCAGATTTGCAGCCAACTGCCGTCGGCCGTGCGGCCGAGCAGTTTTTTCACCTCGTTGGCCTTGAGCAAGCCGATCTTCCCGAATCCCTGTCCCGGCCCGGCGTACACGCTCACATCCTGATCGCTGACGACCTGCGGCTGGGCTATCCCCGGCGCTGGCGTCACGACCTCGGTCGTCGCCTCCACGACCGGCTGCACCGTACTGGTCGGAGCAGGCGGAGTGGCTGTCTCGGCGCCTTCTGCCACGGCCGTCGGCATGGGCGTGGAGGTGGGCTTGCCATTGCCGGCAGTGGCCACCAGGAACATGGTCAGAAAAAGCACGACCACGGCGGCAGCAGCGGCAATCACGGCCCAGGATGGCAGTTTGCGGGTCGGGGCGCTGGCAGGCGGCGCACCCTTCGGCGCCAGTTGCGTCTGGGCGGGGTTGTAGGCGGCGAACTTGCCCACACTCTGCAGGGTAGCGGCAAACTCGCCCGCAGTGCGGAAACGTTGCGCCGGCTCCTTCGCCAACGCTTTTGCCACCACACCCTCGATGCTGGCTGGCAGATCGGGCGCAAATTGGCGCAAAGGCGGCGTCTTCTCGTGAACGTGTTTGTACAACAACGCCGGGGTGCTATTCGCCTGGAAGGGCACGCGTCCGGTCAACATTTGGTACGTCACCAGGCCCAGCGCGTAAATATCAGAGGCCGGGCCAGCCGGCTCGCCTTTGGCCTGCTCCGGCGACATGTACTCCGGCGTGCCCATCATCATCCCGGTCTGCGTCATCTTCGTCCCCTCTGCGGCCTTAGCGATGCCGAAATCGGTCAGGGTGGCGTGGTCGCCGGGGCCGACGATGATGTTGGCGGGCTTAATGTCGCGGTGGACGATGTTGTGGGCATGGGCATAGTCCAGCGCTGCCGCCACCTGGGTCAAAATGTAGCTCGTGCGCTCAGGCGACAGTCGTCCTGCCTTCAGGATGAGATGGTGCAGCGACTCGCCCTCCAGCTTCTGCATGACGATGAAGTAGTACCCGCCCTGTTGAAGCACGTCGTGGATGGCGACGATGTTAGGGTGTTCCAAGCGGGCGGAGGCGCGGGCCTCATGCAGAAAGCGCTGGATGAAGGACGTATCGTGCGTGAATTCGGGCGGCAGGACTTTGATGGCGACGGTGCGGCCCAGCGAGGGCTGGAAGGCCTCGTAGACAGTCGCCATGCCGCCGCGCCCGAGCTCGCGCAGGATTTGGTATTGGCCGAGGGTTTTGCCGGTGAGATCAGTCACGATGTGCTCCTCTCACAAGAATGGAAAATTTGGCTACAGATCGAAACCGGTGGAGAGAGATTGCTCACCACAGATTATGACAGACAAAGCACTCGCAAAGCAAGCTTCGTGGAATGCGTCTTACGGTCTTGCGGTGCTCATCCTAACGAGAAAACAGAGGAAGGAGCACCCATGCTTTGCTGCTCACGACTTCGCGATCAGGTGCTACAAGGTTGTAGTGCTTTCACTGGCACGCAACCTGATAAAAATCGACAATCTCCCGGATATTCGCCAAATCTGGGAACGTCACGGCGAATTTCTCGCTGCGGATGCCGGGGCCTTTCAGCCAGATGGTGTAGGGGTTGACCGAAAGGGCGGTGACGTTGTAACCGCCATCCACGGCGACGGCGAACTCACGGACATAACGATTGTTTGCAGGCGGACCTTCAATGCGCACCACGGCCCCGCGCGGCGCGAACTGCTGGCCCTGCCGGTTGATCACCAATCCCGCCACTTCCGCCAGGTTGCCTCGGTGTTGCTCGTAATGGCGCAGCCTGGGCTGAAAGCAGAGAGCAGGTGCTGGCGGCGCCGGCGCTGCCGCAACCGGGGCCGGTGTAGCCGTGCCCTCAGCCCAAAGCGTTGGTTCAGGCAGATCGACGCCATTCGGGTTCTGCAATTCGATGCTTGGCTCGAAAATGGTGTTGTCGGCGAAGTCGTCGCCCAGGGCGCCGGTGATAAAGTAGAACTTGTCGCCCCCTTTAGCGTTGGCCGTCAGGTCGAAGCTGACGCCAGCCGTATCGTAACCATCCAGGTAACGATCCCAAAGCACCTGATCGTTCTGCACGATGTACACCCGGACGCCATTCCCGCCCCGGCCGGCGCCGGGCTCTTTGGCCGCCTGACCGAAGATATGCAGCACGCCATCGTAAGGGCTGGCCCACATGCGCGCCACGTCGTTGTAGGCGCTAGGATAGCTGCCCCGGTTCGACAGACGCATCTCGGGATGAAAGGATGGATCGTGATACCACTTGCCCGAAGCCGCGTTCCACGGCAGCGACTTGAACTCGAGCGCTCCCGGCGAGGTAGACCGCAGATAGTACCAGTTGCGCTGGCCCTGCTTGTCCGAGAAATCCCGCGCCGCCTGCGCCGCCAACACGCTGCGGGCCGGGGCGGGCGTGGGCGCGATGGCGGCCGCCTGGATCGGAACCTCGGATTTCAAGAACTCGGTCGCGGCCCAACCCGCCCGTTCTGGCCCGGCCTCGATGCTGGCCCAGGCTGCATCCAGCGTGCGCCCGGTGATCGTCACTTGCGTGCTAGGGGCCAGCTTGCCCAGGACGAGATAACCCGTCCCCGGCCCGGTGCGCACCCGCAGGGCCTCCTCCACCTCGACCACAGCCAGGTGAGGACCGGGCAGTGGGCAACGGCTCAGCCCTTCCCCGGCTTCGGGGCGGTCGAAGGCCAGTTCCTGCGCTGCCGTGTATTGCACTCGTCCCCGTTCCTTCGCCCCGGCTTCGCCAGAACGACACAACGCCTCGCCATAGGCCAGATGCGCTTCGTATAGCTTGCCGGCAATCTCGGCATTCGTGGGCGACTCATCGTAGAGCGTCTGCCAGATCGCCACAGCCTGTGCATAGTCGGCAGCGGCGGAAGCGGCCTGCGCTTCCTGATAGAGATCGGCGCGGCGTTTACCCGCCTGCGCTTCGCTGTCGTTCGGATGCTCCTCCAGCGCGCATCCCCAGTATTTCTGCGCCTCGGCCATGTCGTCTGCGCGTTCGGACTGCCAGGCCAGGTTGAAACAGGCCGTGAAGCGCGCCTCGCGCACTTCGTTGGCCCGAAAACCAGCGTCAGCCGCCCGGATGCCATCGACCAGCGCCAAGGCTTCGTGCCAGGCGCCCGCCCCGATCTTGTCCTGCGCCTGGGCCAGTTGTACGATCAGGGGGGCAGCGGGGTCGGTTGTTGGTGTCAGCCGATCGGCAACGTCGGTCTCGATCACAATCGGCGTCGGTGTGACATTACCAGGCCGCAGCGCGTTCAAACCGAAAGCGAGAGCGATGACGGCTACCAAAACCAACGCCACCGCAGCCAGCAATGGCCAGGTAGCTTTGCGCTTCTGGGGTGCAGGGGATTGGTCGGGGGTGCGAGATGGAGATGACGGCTCCAGCGGAGCGACCACGGTGGGTAAGGCGCCAACAGCAATCGGAGGCCGATCTCCTGTCGTCGCCAGCAGGGCAGCCACCATATCGCCGGCGTTGCGAAAACGGGCGGCCGGGTCCTTCGCCAGCGCTCGTTCCAGCGCCTGCTCGATCCCGGCCGGCAGATTGGAGACATAGGCCCGCACCGGCGCCGGGCGTTCGTACACCTGCTTGTACAGCAGCGCCGGGGTGCTGTCGGCCTTGAAGGGCGCCTGGCCGGTGAGCATCTGATACAGCACAATGCCCAGCGAATAAATGTCGCTGGCCGGGCCGACCGGTTTGCCGCTGGCCTGTTCCGGCGACATATACTCCGGCGTGCCCATCAACATGCCCGACTGCGTCATGCGCGTCCCCTCGGCCGCCTTGGCGATGCCGAAGTCGGTCAGGGTGGCGTGATCATTGGGGTCGACGATGATGTTGGCGGGTTTGATGTCGCGGTGGATGAGGCCGCGGGCGTGGGCAAAATCGAGCGCCTGAGCCACCTGGGCCACGATGCGCGCCGCCCGTTCTGGCGGGATGCGCCCGGCGCGTTGGATCAAACCGTGCAGCGACTCGCCCTCCAGCTTCTGCATGACGATGTAGTAGACGCCATTCTGCTCGCCCACATCGTAGATGCTGACGATGTTGGGGTGATCGAGACGGGCAGCGGCGCGGGCCTCCTGCTGGAAGCGTTGGACGAAGGTGGCGTCGAAGGTGTACTGCGGTGGCAGCACCTTGATGGCCACAGAGCGGCCGAGCGACGGCTGATAGGCTTCGTACACCACCGCCATGCCGCCGCGTCCGATCTCGCGCAGGATTTGGTATTGGCCGAGGCTGTGACCGATGAGATCGTTCATGGTGCACTCCGGAAGAAGAGATAGGTCTGGCCGAGACGAATTTCGTCGCCGTTGCGCAGCAGATGCGCCTGCACGCGTTGTCCGTTGACGAAGACGCCGTGGGTGCTGCGCAAATCGTAGAGCACATAGCCTTCGCGCTGGCGCCGGATTTGGGCATGGGTGCGGGAGACAATGATGTCGGGCAGCGGCAGACTGCAACGCGGGTCGCGGCCGATGGTCAAGCCAGCAGGAGGTATCGTCACCTGATTCTGAGCGCCATCGGGATGGCGGATGTAGAGCACGGCCACTTTGCGCCGTAAGGAGGGAAGGCTTCCCTGCCCGCGCAGAAGCGCAACCAGAGCAATCACCAGAGCCAGCAGGGCGATGATGGCTACGAGTACGATGAACCACTCGGAAAACGAACGCGCCTGCTCAACACCCTGCCGCGACGAGACCAGAGCCTTGTAATCGAGGATGCCTTCGGGGACGTCGCGGCCAAAAACGGCGATTTGCCAAATCCCCGGCAGTGGCGCCTTGACGATCAGATAGGCGAAACGGGCGTATGTAACCAGGCTGGCGTCAGGATAGCGCTGGTCGACGCGGCGGCCTTTGGGGTCGGTGACGATGAGGTCGAGGGCGCTGCCTTTCCAATTGAGTGTGATGTAAAGGTCGCTCTGCGTCTCCGGCACTTCCACCGGCTCGGGCCGGGTGGTTTCACTCTGCGCCACCTGCCCATCGAACTCAGCCAGAATCTGGCCGGTGGATTGATGGCGGATCTTGATGTAGATGTTGTTCAGTTGGTAGGAGTCGGTGGCGTAGTAGTATTCGCCGCAGCCGGAAGCATCGGCGATCGCCCGCAACAAATCTTCGTCCAGAGAGCCTGGGTCGCCAAAGCCAACCGTGTAGATGCAAGTCCCTGCGTTCACCGCCTCCTGCACAGGACCGGCGAGAATGTCGGCTGGTCCCAATCCCTCATTGGTCAGCCCGTCGCTGAGCAGGATCATGATGCGAGAGGCGCCAGGGGGTGTTTCACGCAGAATGTCATTGCCAACCTGGATGCCCGCGCCCATGTCGGTGCCATTCTGAGGAGTCAGGGCGTCGATGGCATCCTTGACCAGTGCATAGTCGTCGCTGAGTGGTTGGTTGAGCCAGGCCCCCGAGCTGAAAGTCGCCAGCCCCACCAGATGGGCGACGCCCCCCACCTGGCTTTCTTGCTCCATCATCGTCACCAGGTCGATGGCCGACTGCTTGGCTGACTCGATCTTGACGCCGCCCTGCCAGATGTCGCCCATGCTGCCGGAAACATCGAGGACGAGGGCGGTGGCTGTGGTGCTGCTGACTCGGCCATCGGGGCCGGGCATGGGTGTTGCGGCCACGCCGATCGGCGGCGCCGCCCTCAGAACAGGTGTGGCAGAAACTGACGCAACAACGAGTATCGACAGAATGGTTAGAAGTGATAATCGCTTATTTTTACATTTTTTGTTCATTCAAGCATTCATCCTTCAATTTTTGGATGCGATACACGGCGAACTACGGTCATTTGAAAGTAAGATGCACCGGGCTGCCCCATACAAATGAATCCCCTCATCCCCGCTATCTGCTGCACCGGATACGCGCCTAACGCGTCCAAACCGGCGCCGTCGCCGAGCCGGCGCCAGTCAGAAGCAACCGCGGGTTCTGACCGCCAACCTCCATCGCATACAACTCCCACCTACCGCCTTGCCCCTCCCGCGCCCAGATGATCTGCCGGCCATCTGGCGACCACGACGGCTGTTTGTCGGCGACATCGTCTGTGGTCAGCCGTCGCTGGCTGCTGCCATCCGCGGCCATGAGGCAGATCTCATCGCCATCGCGCTGGCATTCGAACAGGATGCTGCCGCCATCCGGCGACCAGACCGGTGCAAACTCGCGCGTGCTGGTGGTCGTCAGGCGCTGTGTGGGGCCACCCGCGCTCGGGAGAACATAAAGCTCGTAGTTGCCATCGCGGTCGGACTCGAATACGATCCAGCGGCCATCAGGCGACCACGATGGATCGCCGTCGAAGGCAGGGTGAGCGGTCAGGTTGACCAGGCCGCCGCCATCGGCATCCATCACAAAGATGTCCAGGTTGCCCTCACGATTCGAGTCGAAGGCCAGGCGTTGCCCGTCCGGCGACCAGGCCGGGCCGGAGTCCTCGGACGCGCTCTGGGTCAGATTGATCAGCTTGCGACCGAAACGATCCATGGTGAAGATGTCGGTGAAGCCGCTGCGGTCCGAGACGAAGGCCAGGGACTGGCCGTCCGGCGACCATTGGGGCGCCCAATCCTGGCCGGGGTGCTGGGTCAGGCGCCAGCGCTGGCGCCCCCGGGTGTGGGCGGCGTGGATCTCCTTGTTCACGTCCAGGTCGGACTCGAAAGCGAGCAGGGGAGCG
>JAYRVO010000009.1:0-64351 GCA_041918515.1 Chloroflexota bacterium
AGGACGGAGGGCGGAGGGCGGAGGGCGGAGGGCGGAGGGCGGAGGGCGGAGGACGGAGGGCGGAGGACGGAGGACGGAGGGCGGAGGGCGGAGGGCGGGGGGCGGGGGGCGGAGGGCGGAGGGTGGAGGGCGGAGGGCGGAGGGTGGAGGGCGGAGGGCGGAGGGCGGAGGACGGAGGGCGGAGGGCGGAGGGCGGAGGGCGGAGGACGGAGGGCGGAGGGCGGAGGGCGGAGGGCGGAGGGATGGTAGCAGTGCGCGGGGCGGGCGTCAAGGGGAGGCGATGAGGTCGTGCGAAAAGAATGCTCTGTTCATCAGTCCCGCAGGGTCGTCCAGGGTGCTTCGTTCGACATGTCGATCAGGGCCGGGCCATCGAAAATGGCGGGGGAGAGGATGGCGAGGAAGATCAGGTCGGCGTCGCCGGCGTTGTGGGTGGCGTGGACGACGTTGGTGGGGATGTGGGCAGCGTCGCCCGGGCCCAGGATGCGATGTTCTTGGTCTACCCATTGTTCGGCCTGCCCCGAAACGACGTAGATGATCTCTTCCAGGGCGGGGTGGCGATGGAATTTGTGGGCTTTGCCAGGGGGCATGGTCACGCGTACGAGTTGGAGTTGCTCGGCCTGGGTGAGGCTGACGCGGCTGATCCATTCGTGCGGACCCCAGGGCGAGTCGTGGATCAGAACGTCGTTGGTGGTGATGAAGCGGAGGGGGTCGGTGTTGTTCATGGGGTGTAGCATTCGGGGCGGCGGTCGTCAAGGACAGGGATGCGGCGGCGCACGTCGTCGACGAGGGTGAAGTCGATGGCGGCGGTGAGAAGGGTGGTCGCGTCGCGGTCAGCCTCGATGAGCGTTTCACCCCAGGGGTCGATGAGGGCGGAGTGGCCGCAGAAGGTGTTGGAACGGTCGCTGCCGACGCGGTTGACGGCGGCGACGAAGCATTGGTTTTCGATGGCGCGGGCGCGCAGGAGGGTGCGCCAGTGGGTCAGGCGGGGGTGCGGCCATTCGCTGGGGAGGAGGATGAGGCGGGCGCCAGCAAGGGTGTAGGTGCGAAAGAGTTCGGGGAAACGCAGGTCGTAGCAGATGGCAAGGCCGGTTTTGCCCCAGGGGAGATCGTAGAGACCGGGCGCAGTGCCTGCGGCTAACCAGCGGTCTTCGGCCATGGGGCCAAAGCGGTGGATTTTGCAATATGGTTCTAACACTTGCCCCTGCGGGCCAAAAAGAGGGGCGGCGTTGTAAATGCTGTTTTTTTGGCGTAGGAGGAAGGAGCCGGTGATCCAAAGGCGATAGGCGGTGGCCCAGCCGGAAAGGACGCGGGCGGTGTAGCCATCAAGGGTTTCGGCCAGATCGTTGGCGCGTTCGAGGTCGTAGCCGGTGGTCCACAGTTCGGGCAGGACGAGTAGGTCGGAGTCGCGCTGGTGGGCTTCGTAGACGAGGGGATGTACGGCTTCGAGGTTGGCGCGCGGATCGCCGAGGATGATGTCGATCTGGGCGAGGGTGAGGATCATGGTCACAGGTGGCAAGTTCAACCGAAGAAGATCGATTTGCGGGCGGCCAGGCGTTTGTCGATCATGTCTTGCACCTGGTTGCGGACGAGATCGGCGACATCGGAGGTGAAGACGGGGTTGTGTATCAGTTCGGGGTCGCGCAGGTGGGCATCGATGGGCTGGCCGATGTCGATGTACCATTTGCTGGGCAAGGGTAAGACGCCCAGTGGTCCCAGCCAGGGGAAGGTGGGCGTAAGGGGAAAGAAGGGGAAGCCAAGCAGTCGGGCGATGGGTTTGGCGTTGGTCATCATGGGGTAGGTTTCTTCTGCGCCCACCACCGCCACGGGGATGATAGGGGCGCATGCCTCTACGGCCGTCTTGACGAAGCCGCCCCGCCCGAATCGGGCCAGTTTGTAGCGATCTTTGTAGAGTTTGCCCACGCCTTTGTAGCCTTCGGGGAAGACGAGGACTAATTCGTCTGCTTCCAACAGGCGGCGGCCGTTGTCGGGGTGCGCTAATATCTGGCCGGTTTTGTTGAGGAGGGTGGAGAGGAAGGGCAAGGTGGGGAACCAGTTGGCGACCAGGGTGCGCGCGAGTCGATGGGCGGGATGGTGTTCGCGGATGCCGAAGGAGATCATGGCGCCATCCATGGGCAATACGCCCGAATGATTGGCGACCAAGAGGGTGCGACCGCTGGCCGGGATGTGATCGAGGCCGGTCATTTCGACGCGCCAGTATTTGTTGTAGAGCAGTCCGGCGACCAGGGCGAAGTAATCGGCGATTTCTTGATCGTAGCCCCATTCGTCGACGGTATAATCTCCGCGCAGGCGCCGCTCCAGGAATTCGGCTTGCATCTGTAGTGTTACCTGAAGGACGTAGGCGATGCCCTTCCAGGTTTCGGCGTCGAGCCATTCGCTGCTTAATTGTTCTTGCAGTCCGTCCGGCAGGGTTACGGGTAATCTGGCGGCCAGGCGGGACAAGGAGGAGTGCAGGGTTTCGACGACTTGCTGTCGTGCGGCCGGTAGCCGACTTTCTGCTTCGTCCGCCAAAGTGGATGGCGTCGCCTGGGCGAGTTGTTGTAGTTCATCCCTGACTTGGCGGCGCCGTGTTTCTTCATCAGGAGCGGCGTCTCTCCCGTTCCTTTCTGGCACTGTCGTGCTCTCGTTTTTTGCAGGTAAGGCCGCCTTCGCTGTCTCGATGGTTGTCGCGATAGCGACTGCCTCGGCTTCTATTTCCTGCGCGGCGAGCATGCCTTGCTCGTGGTGGACATGACAGAAATGTGAGTCGGGCTGGGCGGGGAGCCGGCAGCGTTCGCCTGTTTTGGTGAGGGCTTCACAGCGGGGATGGTGTCCGTCTGCGCTCATAAAGTCTACTCCGATGTGTACTCCAATATGGGTGTTGTACGGTTCTTGACGCACAACACCCATACGGAAAACGAAATGCGTTGTACGCCGAGTCAAACGGTCTTTGGCCACGGTCAGCTTTCGGGTCCGGCGCCGCGCAAATCGGTGAGAACTGCTTGTGTGCGTTTGCGTGCCTCGCGCACGCCCACATAGACTTGTTTGCCAACCGTGACTGTATTGTGAAGTCCATCCGACGCCAAGCGATAAGCCGGGTTGGTTTCATAACGGTGTTTGTGGATGGCCTCGCCGCATTGGCGCACGGTTGTCTCGGCGTCGATGCTGGGGGTGAACGCTAATTCTTGCTTCATGCGCGTAGTGTCGGCGGTCCAGCTATAACGGAGGTAGTCCCACGGCAGGGGCGCCAGGTCGTAGGTCTTGGTGCTGAGCAAGCGGCCCGCGCGAAAGCCATAATAGGCGAGGGGGTGAAACACGGGGGCGGGGGCCACTCCGGCCAGCGCCAGGAGTTTGAACAAAGGGAAGGGCGGGTCGGCGGCGATGTTGTAGACGCCGTTGTAGTCTTCGAGCAGGCAATGGCCGAGCGCGCGCAGGACGTCGTCGTGATGGATGACTTGCAGCATCGGCTCGAATCCCAGGAGGGTGGGCGCTGCTGGCAAGGCCAGGAATTCGGCCAGAGGGGAAGGGATGCCGCCGCCCAAGATGTTGGCAAAGCGCAGGGTTGTGATCACCATGTGCGGCTGTTCGCGGCGAAAACCGTTGACAAAGGTTTCGATCTCACGTAGCTCGCGGATGTAGGCGTAGGCCGGGCGTCCCATGAAGTCGCTTTCTTCGTCGATGAAGGTCGGGTTATCGGGATCGGCGCCGTAGATGACGGTGCTGGAGGGGAGAATGAATTTGTGGACGCCGGCCAGTGCTGCCGCGCCCAAGAGCCGCATCGTCCCCATGACGTTGCTGTCGAATACTTCTTCGGTGCGACGCTGCCGCCAACGGAAGGCGCAGTGGATGATGGCGTCCACCTTTTCGGCCTTGAATAGTTCCGCAATCAAGGGGTTACGGAGATCAGCCTCCACGAATTCGATGCCGGGGAGCGGTTTGGTCATCGGTTTGAGGTCGATGCCGAGCACGCGCAATCCGAACTGGCTGGCGGCCTGGGCCATGTGGCGGCCCAGAGGGCTGAAGAGGCCAGTAATAGCAAGGGTTTTCATGGGTAGGGTGCTCCTTTCGTGTTGCGTATCGCGTGTTACGTTGGGAAGCTGTGGGAGGAGGTAGGGAGTAGGAAGTAAGAAGTAGGGAGATTATAGGCTGCGGCGGAGGGCGGGTCAAAGAGGTAGATCGAGCAGGCTTTTGAGTTCGGGCAGCTTGGCCCGCATGGCTTGCCTGCCACGCTCGATCATCTCACGGCGGCGCATGTGCAGCAAGCTGTAATCGGTCAGTTCTGGCTCCACCAACACATCGGCGCTGTGAGGATCGTTGCCTGCTTGCACCAAAACATGCCCCAGGATGGCAGCGGTGTAAGCAGAGAACGCTTTGGGCAGATGCGTCGGATGGCCGAAAAGGTTCACGGCCAAGACCACGTCGGCGCCCAGAGCGCGTGTGGCCTGAATCGGCAGATTGTCGACGGTTCCTCCATCCACGTACCAACGGTCTTCGATCAGGAGGGGCTTGACTACGACCGGCACGCTACTGCTCGCGCGCACGCGCGGCGCCAGGCGACCATCACGGAAGAGCCGCACCTGGCCGGTGAGAGCGTCGGTGGCGACACAGCCGTAGCGAATGGGCAAGTCTTCGATGTAGAGGTCGCCCAGCCATCGGATCAGGAAGCGCTGCAGAGGTGCGAACGAAAAGAAACCCCGACGGGGCCAGGCCAGGCGCGCGATATGTCCCCAATGCATATGGGCGGCAACGGATGTGATGTCATCGATGCTCTTGCCCGCTGCCACCGCCGCGCCGATCACCGACCCCACACTGGCGCCAACAACGATGTCGGGCCAGATATCTGCCGCGGCCAGCACTTGCAGCACGCCCACATGGGCAAACCCGCGCGTCGCACCACCGCCCAACGCCAGCCCTAATCGCTTCACGTCGCCCACAGCTCGGCGGTGAACTCGCCCAAGCCTAAATCGATGAGCTTTTCTGGGTAAGGACGGCCAGTGATGGGGTCCCAATTGCGCACCTGGTAATAATAGGCGAGCAAGGCATCGATATCGGGGCTGTAGCCGGCGGTGGGGCCGTCGTCCATCGCCTGGAGGACGGGTTTGGGCAAGGCGTCGTTGGCCCGTGTCAGACCAAAGCGATGGTTGAGCACGCGCTTGAGGGTGTAAATGCGCTCGCTAGTGCGTAGCAGGTCGTCCGGCGTCCAATACCAGCCGGTGATGGTGCCGAAAAGCTCCAACAACTGGGGAATGGGCACTTCCTCGAAGTGGCAAAGGATGGCGCTATTCGTGAAGGCGCGAAAATCGATCACCCGCGCCGTCATCTGCACCTTTTCTATGCTCTCCTCGCGCGCATCGCCGTAGGCGATGCCGATCTCAGGCGCCTCGCGGCCCTGTTCCCAGTGATACACATCCCCGGCCATATGGCAGGCCCCGCGCGTCGATGTGGCATAGACTAGACCCTGGCCGGCGTGAGCGCGCACATCGTGAAAAGGCAGCTCGAGCTGGTTGACATGTACGGCCAGATGAGGCACCCCCAGCCTCTCACCCAGCCGCGCCGCACCCTGGGCCAGGAGATCGCCAAAACCCTGGCGATAGGCGATCTTCTCGATCAGCGCGATGGCCGCTTTGCCGTCGCCCCAGCGCAGAGCCAAGCCGTCGGTCACGGATTCATCGATCAGCCCCGCCGCGAACAACGAGTAGGCGAAGGCAATGGTGGAGCTACAAGAGATGGTGTCGAGGCCATAATGATTGCAGAGATGCCCAGCATAGGCCACATCTTCCAGATCGGTGACGCCAAGCTGAGGGCCGAAGCCCGACGCCGTCTCGTACTCTGGCCCATCGACGATGCCCTCCACCCGGCCCGGCAGCTCGATCTCCCGCCCGCAGGCGATGGGACAGCGAAAACAGGGCACATGGCGCTTCAGGAAGCGATCGCTGAGCTGACCCGAATTGATGTGGTCTTCGATGCCTCCCAGCATGTTCGTACTGTAGTAGTAAGCCGACACATCACCTGTGATCGGACCTACGTCCATGTTCAGGAGCGTGCCGCCCAGTCGCATCAACTGCACGCTCAGGTCTTCGATGACGTGGTTCGTCACCTCGCGGTTGATGTGCTTGTTGGCGTTGGGATCGTGCAAGGGCACGTCTGCGCGACCACTGACAGCGATGGCTTTGAGTTTTTTGCTGCCCATCACCGCGCCCAGCCCTGTGCGCGCAGCCGCGCGTCCGTGGTCATTCATCACCCCGGCAAACAAGACCAAATTTTCACCCGCCGGGCCGATGCAGGCCACGCGCACGCGTTTGTTCCCCATTTCCTCGCGGATGGCGTTCTGGGTCTCGTACAAACCCAGGCCCCATAGCTCACTCGCATCGTGCAGGCGAGGATGGGCATCCTCGCGTAGTTCCAGCCAAACCGGCCTGGCCGCCTGGCCGCTGACGATGACGCCATCGTAGCCCGTGCGTCGCAGTTCTGGCCCCCAATAGCCGCCAGAATTCCCTTCGCCGGTCAGCCCGGTGGCGGGCGAGCGCGCCACCACCGAGAAGCGGCCCGCTGCAGGCGTGGTCGTGCCCACCAGCGGCCCGGTCATGAAGATGAGCGGATTGTCCGGCCCCAGCGGGTCGGTGTCCCACCCAACGTAATCGGCCAGATAGCGCGCGCCCAAACCGCTGCCGCCGATGAAATCCCGCGCGTAGTTCTCGTTCAACGGCTCGTCCCACATCTTGCCCGTGTTCAGATCGACGCGCAGGACCTTGCCCATGTAGCCGGGCAACAGAGTCGGAGGGGCAGGGGTGAAATGTTGGGGGATGGGCATGGCGAGGACCATCAAGCTCGTAGTAACGACTTTAGTTGTTTCTCTCGTGACGCAATAACGACTGAAGTCGTTACTACAAGCTAAATATGACTCGTAGTAACGACTGAAGTCGTTTCTCTCGCGACATAATAACGACTGAAGTCGTTACTACAAGCTAAAAGGTGTTAGAAATCGACGCTTTTGCCGTCGAACGCATAACGATAGAGTTGGATCAGTTCGTCGCGCTCGGGCACGCGGGCGTTGATCGTGATCGTGCCATCGCCTTCGGCAAACTCGCACATCTGCTCGATTTTGGCTTCATACTCAGCGCGGTCGATGCCCATCTCGGCCACGGTGAGTGGCTGCCCCACCCGTTGCTCCAGTTCGCGCACGGCGGCGATCACGGCCGGGGCCGCGATAGAATGCTCATCGTTAGCTTCGGGCAGGCGCAGGGCGTGGGCCAGGTCGCAATAACGGGTGACTTCTGGCGGCAGGCTGGCGGTGAATTCCATCACGTAGGGCAGGAAAAGGGCAACCGTGCGACCGTGCGGGATCTTGAAGGTGGCGCCGAAGGCGTGTCCCATGGCATGGGCCAGGCCGGCCAGCGAGTTGCCAAAGCCGATGCCGGCGATGGTGGCGGCGTTGGCCATGCGTTCGCGCGCCTCCATGTCATCCGGGGCGTCGTAAGCGCGCGGCAGGTAGTCGAACACGAGTTGCATCGCCTTCAGGCAGGGGCCGTCGCTGAAATCGTTGTGGAACGAGCAGGTGTAGCCCTCGATGGCATGGACGAGCACATCGAGACCGGTGTCGGCGGTGATGCGCTGGGGCAGTTTCTTGCTCAGGCTGGGATCGACGATGGCCAGGGTGGGCACCGTTTCGCGCGAGATCACCGAGACTTTGCGACCATCGGTCAGGTCGGTCAAGACCACAGCGCCGGTGGCTTCAGCGCCGGTGCCAGAGGTGGTGGGGATGGCGATCATGCGCGCCAGCTTGCCCAGGCCCAGATAGAGGAAGGGGGCGATGCAGTCAGGCTGCACATCCGGCCGTTCGTACAACACCCACATCGCCTTGGCGGCATCCATGGCCGAGCCGCCGCCCAAGCCCACGATCCAGTCCGGCTGGAACTCGCACAGCAGTTCAGCCCCGCGTTGTACCGTTTGCAGCGACGGTTCTGGTTCGACTTCGGTAAACACCCCTACTTCCAGGCCGGCTGTGCGCAGGTGCTGCGAGATGAGATCGGTGAAACCTAGCTTGTGAAGTACAGGGTCGGTGACGATGAAAGCGCGCTCGCCCTGCAATTCGTCCAAATAGCTGAGTGCTTCTTCGCCATAAATCACTTCAGGCGCTTTGAAGAACCACATAGTTTACACCTCGTCAGGATAGCGGGTGTCTACGTTGCTGGCGGCGTTGACGAGATCGAGCGTGGCCTTGACCGAGCGCATGATCTTGCCCAGGTTGCCTTTCAGTTTGAGCTGACGGCTCACCAGCGCGCGGATGGGGTCGAGATCGTGTTTGAAGATTTTGCGAAAGGTGTCGATGGTGCCTTCGATGATGAATTCGGGTTCTTTCGCCTCCGGCCCTTCGACGAGATGGGCCTCGCGGCAAGCGCCGTGCCACAGATCCAGGTAGAATTTGACCGGTTCTTTGAGCGTCCCTTTCGGTTCGACGACGAAATAGAAGTCGCCCTCCCATTTGGCGGCGGACACCTTGTATGCTTCGCTGGTGTTCACAGCATCCTTGAACGCCGCAACCCATTCAGCCGACGGGAAAAGATAAGCCATGTGGAGCCTCCGATATACTGTTGAGATGGAGCGGGCCTGAGGGGGCCTGTTGGTAAAAATGACGCACTGCGTCGTAGCGATTATAGCACGCAGGGAGAGTGAAATCCCAAAGTAAGGACAGCCCGCGCGAGTGCTGTACAAAGGCGTGGGCGCGCAAAAAACGACCCGCTCGAAGCAGGTCGTTTTGGTGTGAGGGCGTGGGGTGTGGGGAAGAGAGGGTGAATGAGGACCGCTCGGCCCTCATTCGTCCGCACCTGTGTTTTTTCCAGCGCTGTCCACAGGACGGGGCTGGCGCTGGCGGGCGGCGATATCGTAGGAGCGGCGGAGGAGATGCAAAGCGCGCTCGACATCCTCCGCCTATCCTCCGATCCCCAAATGTTCCATCAGCCGCTGGCGCTCGGCTTCGATCACGCTGAGGTCGAGCTTTTTGTAGAGGGCGCTGGGTTTGCGCAGGAGCTGGCCGGGCGGGAGGATGCCGGGCGCCCAGGTCGCCTCGAGATGGCTGCCGTCGTAGCGGAGGACGGGCCGGGTCCCGCGGGCGTCGGCGACTTCGGCGATGTACAGGTTGCCGAAGATGTCGCCGTCGTAGCCCAAAAAGCTGTGGAGTTGCTGGGTGGTGAAGGGCAGGAAGGGGTTGAGCAGCACTTTCAGGCGGTCGATGACCTGGAGGGCGACGTAGACGCTGGTGGCGGCGGCAGCCGGGTCCTCTTTGATCTGCGTCCAGGGCGCCTTCTCGTTCAAGTAGCGATTGGCTTCGTGGGCCAGTTCCATGGCCTTGATCAGGGCCAGCTTGAGGCGCACGGCTTCCAGTTCGGCCCCGACCGTCTCGAACGCGGCCGCGGACGCGGCCAGCAGAGTGCGGTCGGTGTCAGCGAAGGGGCCGGGTGTGGGCACGCAGCCATCGAAGCGGGTGTAGGCGAAGCCCAGGGTGCGGTTGACCAGGTTGCCCCAGGTGGCCACCAGTTCGTCGTTGTTGCGGCGCACGAATTCATCCCAGGTGAAGTTGACGTCGCGGGTTTCGGGGGCGTTGATCGTGAGGGCGTAGCGCAGAGGGTCGGGATCGTAGCGGCTGAGGAAGTCGGGCAGGTCGATGGTCCAACGCCGGCTGGTGCTGATCTTTTTGTCCTCGATGTTGAGGAATTCGTTGGCGGGGACGTCGTAGGGCAGGTTGAGGCCGCGGCCATCACCGATTAGCATCGCCGGCCAGATGATCGAGTGAAAGGGGATGTTGTCTTTGCCGATGAAGTAGTAGGCGGGCGTGGTCGGGTCGCGCCACCACTCTTGCC
The DNA here is from genome assembly GCA_041918515.1 of Chloroflexota bacterium. GTDB lineage: Bacteria > Chloroflexota > Anaerolineae > J102 > J102 > SSF26. The sequence continues at coordinate 9,855 of JAYRVO010000009.1, forward strand.
AGCTTTCGGGTTCGCCGGCCAGGGCGCAAGCCTCGCGCGTGGCGCTGAGGTAGCCGATGACGGCGTCGTACCAGACGTAGATGACTTTGCTCTCCCAGCCGGGGACGGGGATGCTGATGCCCCAGTCGATGTCGCGGGTGATGGCGCGTCCGCGTAATTCGCCGCTTTCGGCCTGCTGGCGGGCGTAGTTGATGACGGCGGTGCGCCAGTGGCCCTTATCGCCGGCGTTCAACCAGTCGGCCAGGTGGGGGCTGGCTTTGCCCAGGTCGAAGAAGAAGTGCTCGGTTTCCCGGATTTCGATCTGGCTCTGGCCGCAGATTTTGCAGCGGGGGCGGACGAGGTCGGCGGGGTCGAGGGTGTTGCCGCAGTTGTCGCATTGGTCGCCGCGGGCGTCGGCATAGCCGCAGATGGGGCAGGCGCCTTCGATGTAGCGGTCGGCCAGGAAACACTGGTCGATCAGGCAGTAGGGTTGCTGCTGGCGATCCTGGTAGATGTAGCCGTTGGCCAGGTGGTTGCGGAAGAGCTCGTGGGTCACGTCCCAGTGGTTCTGGGTGTCGGTGTGGGTGAAGAGGTCGAAGCTCAGGCCCAGGTCTTTGTAGCTCTGGACGAAGCGGCCGTGATAGCGGGCCACGACCTCAGCCGAGCTGACGCCTTCCTGGGCCGCGCGCACGGTGATGGGCGTGCCGTGGGTGTCGGAGCCGGAGACCATGAGCACCTGGTTTCCACGCAGGCGCTGGTAGCGGGCGAAGATGTCGGGCGGCAGGTAGGCGCCGGCGACGTGGCCGAGGTGGCGGTCGCCGCTGGCGTAGGGCCAGGCGACGCAGACGAGGATGCGGTGGGTGGGCATGGGGTGGGGATTGGGGATTGGAGATTGGTTATTGGGGATTGGAGATGGGAACAGTTTATAGGCAAGTGGCTGCAAATTGCGAACTATTTCGTGCGTTTCAAATTCTCCGGCGCCTCCGAGACGCCGGGGAATTGTTCAACATTCAGGGGTTTGTCCCGCTATCTTCATCCATCTCACTCAACATCTGTGCTATTGCGGTCTGTAGCAGCGGTAAATCTTCGTGAACCGTTCGCCACAGCACCGCTAAATCCACTCCAAAATACTAGGGCTTTCCGTTTCTCATTTGACGAAGAAAAAAGCGCCGATTGTGTCATGCTGAGTGAAGCGAAGCATCTCGGCTCTCATGGCAGATGGCTTTTTTGGCAACGCGAGAACCTGTTCCTTCACTGCGTTCAGGACAGGCTCTGAGCGCAGCGAACGGATGCTTCGCTGGCTTTCAACCGCAACAACTTTGAGTGATCGACCCGCTGATGCTTCACTGCGTTCAGCATGACATAATCAAATCTTGGATGCTATGCGACGCGGTTGGATGTGAGAACCGGAAAGCCCTGGTGCGTGCGTTATCGCATCAAGGATGTCACGCAAGTAGTCGATGTATGTGCGTGTGCGACTCATACCGGCACAACTTCAGAAAGAATCACTTTGCCAATGGCAGGCTTCAAGCTGGATTTCATCACGAGATCGACCGGAATGCCCAGAATATCGCCAAGATGACGTTGCAAGCGTACAAATTGAAACAATGTGGGTGGAGACGTGAAGTCCACCAGCAGATCAAGATCGCTTGCGGTTGTGTTCTCGCCGTGCACATACGAGCCAAACACGCCCACATAGCTCACGCCAAAACGCGCCCTCAGTTCCTCTTTGTGCCCGCGCAATAAGCCGATCACCTTCTCGAAAGTTGGCGGAGAAGTCTGATCGGTCGCGGGGGGTGCAGAGATCGGCTGGTGAAGCGTCATGGCGCGGTTATTTTAGCACAAAAGCGCCAACCGATGGCAGCCGTCCGGGCAAACGGCGATGAAAACGCTGCGATTGGCCGTCGTGAGTGGTTTGGTGATCTTGCCCCGCGCGGCTAGACTGCGAGAGACTGTCGCCCACGCCGCTGCCTCACTCTGCCGGAGCCGTCCATGCCCGCACCCGCCAAGATTCTGGAATTGACCGAACGCTTCGAGCGCAACTTGGCCGCCCTCACCCCGCACGACAAAACCCTGCTCCAGCGCCATTCGGCGCAGCCGACCGAGGCCGCCGACAAGCAAATCGACCGGCTGGTGTACGAGCTGTATGAGCTGACGGCGGCGGAGATTGGGGTGGCGGAGGGGCGTTAAGGTCGTTCCAGCAGGCCCGCAATCTCGGCCAGCACTTGATTCAGGCTGGGCTGGTCGGACGGCGCCAGGGTGAAGTCAAGTACAAATGATAGAGGCCAGCCCACATCATCAGATCATCGTCATCCCCCAGCGCACCCTCACTGAAGCGGTGGTAGAACTCAATGGTGGAATATCCGTACTTGCTTTCGTAGGTGCGCAGCCGGTCGTTCAGTTCAGCGAAAGTCAGGCGTTGTGGCGTCAACATGGCATTTCTCCGCAGGTGATAGGCACAAAGATTATACCAGGTTGGAGGGATAGGCTCCAACAACCCCAAGAATCACAGCAATTCCAAATATGGCATTTTTTGTCGTCAGGAAAGGTGCTTTGTGGACACGGATGGGGGAAACGCGGATAGTTTTTGGTCAAAAATCTGTGTTTCCTCCATCCGCGTCCACAAATTTGGAATTGCTGAAGAATCAAGCCGTACTCGACCGGCTAGTGTACGAACTGTATGAGCTGACAGCGGCGGAGATTGGGATGGTGGAGAGGCGCTGATCACGAAACCCCGGCCGCCAAGAATGCCGCACTCACCATCGCCTGCGCCTCGGCCTGGATCTGGCGCAGGTGGTCGGGGCCGAGGAAGCTCTCGGCGTAGATCTTGTACACGTCTTCGGTGCCAGAGGGCCGGGCGGCGAACCAACCGTTGGCCGTCACGACCTTCAGGCCACCGATGGCGGCGCCATTGCCGGGCGCCCGCGTCAGTTTGGCCGTGATCGGCTCACCGGCCAGCTCGGTGGCAGCCACCATCTCGGGCGAGAGGCTGGCAAGGACGGCTTTTTGCTGGCGATTGGCGGGCGCGTCCATGCGCTCGTAGACCGGGCTGCCAAAAAGCGATTCCAGATCGCGATAGTGCTCGCCGGGGTCTTTGCCGGTGACGGCGGTGATCTCGGCGGCCAGCAGGTCGAGGAGGATGCCGTCTTTGTCGGTCGTCCAGGCTGTGCCGTCGCGGCGCAGGAAGCTGGCCCCGGCGCTTTCTTCGCCGCCAAAACCGTAGGAGCCATCGACCAATCCATCCACGAACCACTTGAACCCGACCGGAACCTCGGCCAGGCGGCGGCCCAAATGTGCGGCCACGCGGTCGATCATTGAGCTGGAAACCAGGGTTTTACCCACGGCGGCGTCCTCGCGCCAGCCCGGCCGGTTCTGGAAGAGATGCCAGATGGCCACGGCCAGGTAATGGTTGGGGTTCAGCAGTCCGGCGCTGGGGACGACGATGCCGTGCCGGTCGCTATCGGGGTCGTTGCCAAAGGCGACATCGAAACGGTCTTTGAGACCGATCAGGCTGGCCATGGCCTGGGGCGACGAGCAATCCATGCGGATTTTGCCATCCTTGTCCACGGTCATGAAGCCGAAGGCCGGGTCGATGACCGGGTTGACGACTTCGATATTCAGACCGAAGCGCTCGGCGATGGGCGCCCAATAGGCCAGGCTGGCCCCGCCCATGGGGTCGGCCCCGATCTTGAGTCCCGCCCGGCGGATGGCCTCCATGTCGATTACGCTGCCCAAATCGGACACATAGGGCATGATGAAATCGTGCGCTTGGATGCTGACCGCGCGCAGAGCTTGTTCCCACGGCACACGCTTCACTGCCCGCAGCCCGTCCATCAAGATGGCGTTGGCCCGATCCTGCACCCGTTTGGTCACGCCGGTGTCGGCGGGGCCGCCAGAGGGTGGGTTGTATTTGAAGCCACCGTCGCTGGGCGGGTTGTGTGAGGGGGTGATGACGACGCCATCGGCCAGACCGGATGCCCGGCCCCGGTTGTGGGCGAGGATGGCGTGGGAGATGACGGGCGTGGGGGTGTAGCCGAACCCGGCCTGGTATCTGACTTCGATCCCGTGGGCGGCGAAGACCTCGATGGCCGAGATTTGCGCCGGCTCGGAGAGGGCGTGCGTGTCCATGCCGATGAACAGCGGCCCATCGATGCCCTCGGCCTTTCGGTATTCACAGAGCGCCTGGCTGATGGCCAGGATGTGGTCTTCGTTGAAGCTATTCTGCTCGGAAACGCCGCGGTGCCCGGAGGTGCCAAAGGCGACTTGCTGGGCGGGGTTGGCGGGGTCGGGATGGCGCGTGTAGTAGGCCGCGATCAGGCGGGGAGTGTTGATGAGGAGGTCGCGGGGGGCGGGCTGGCCGGCGAGGGGATGGAGGGACATGGGCGGAGGTCAGAAATCAAGGAAGGCGCAGGTGGCGTGAGCGAGGGCGACGAGTTTGCCGGCGGGGTTGGTTACGCGCGCGGTCAGGTAGATGCGGGTGCGAGTGCGCTCGATCACGCGACCTTCGATCTCGATGTAAGCATCGGCGGCGGTGATGGGGCGCACGTAGGTGGTGTTGAGTTGGGTGGTGGCGCTGGGCGGGGCAGCCAGAAAGCTGAGCGGGCCGATGGTGTTGTCGATGGCGGCGACGATCATGCCGCCCTGCATCCTGCCCATGGGGTTCTGGTAGCGTTTTCTGACCGGAAAACGCACGGTGAGGGCTTCGCCTTCCTGATAGGCGATGAATTCACCGCCCATGTCGAGGAAGACCTTTGGCGGCAGCTCGAGGGTCGCTCCTGGGGGAAGGTTGGCGGCCATGCGGGCCATGAGTTGTTCAGTGAGGGTAGAGGGGGGCATGATGGAGGGTGGGTGGGGGAGGCGGGGGTGGCGACAACAAGTATAAGCTATCCGATTGGGGGCTGGCAACGGTTCGCTAATTCCAAATTTGTGGACGCGGATGGAAAGAACATGTAGGGCGTGAATATTGTTTCCCAGCTTACTTTGTGCTATACTGCACTTGCCAGGGCGCCTTCGCAAGCTGAGGGCCGTATCCCTCGCCTGGTCGGAACGTCGTTGCGGCTACAGGCCATGATGGAGGAAGCGATGCATACTTTCCAGCGCATTTCTATCGCTTTGATGGGCATTTTACTGGTTGGCGCCACTATCCTGGCTTTCGGCTGGGGGCCGGCGCAGTCGGCCCCGCCGGAGCCGTTCCTGGTGGCGGATATCAACACACTCACACTCAGCTCGTCTGGCGCTTATCGCCCCGTGGTCATGAATGGAGTGCTCTTCTTTGTCGCATCGGATGGCAGCCACGGCGCGGAGTTGTGGAAGAGCGACGGCACGGCGGCAGGGACAACGTTGGTCAAAGATATCGTCGCCGGGGAGCAGGGTTCAGCTCCGGCGGATCTGACGGTGGTCGATGGCGTGCTCTTTTTCAGCGCCTATGACGCCGATCACGGCTATGAGCTGTGGAAGAGCGATGGCACGGGGGCTGGCACGGTGTTGGTCAAGGATATTCGTGCGGGCAACATGGGCGCCGAGCCGCAGAATCTGACGGCGGTGGGCGCCGGGCTCTTTTTCACGGCAGACGACGGCGTGCACGGCCGAGAGTTGTGGAAGAGCAATGGCGCGGAAGCAGGAACCGAATTGGTCGAAGACATCCGCGCTGGCGCCGAGGGGACGGAAATGCACGAATTTCGCGCGCTCGGCTCGACCCTGTTCTTCGGCGCCAATGATGGCGTCCACGGCGGTGAGCTGTGGAAGAGCGCTGGCGCTGGCGCCACACTGGTGAAAGACGTAGCGCCCGGCAGCCAGAGCGCATGGCCGCGCGATCTCACGGCGGCGGGGGGAACGCTGTTCTACGTCACCTATGAAGACGCCAATGGCGACGAGCTGTGGAAAAGCGATGGCAGCGAAAGCGGCACGATGCTGGTGAAAGATATCTATCCGGGCGGCATGGGGTCGGCGCCGAACGAGCTTACCGCTGTCGATGGGGTATTGTTCTTCAGCGCCGATGATGGCGTGGCCGGACGCGAGTTGTGGCGCAGCAACGGCGTCGCCAACGGCACGACGCTTGTCAAAGACATCGCGCCCGGAAGCGGCGACGCTTTTCCAGGCAGCCTGGCCGGGATGGGCGGCGTGCTCTATTTCAGCGCCAACGATGCCACGCATGGCAGCGAATTATGGCGGAGCAACGGGACCGAAGTCGGGACGACATTGGTCAAAGACATCCTGGTCGGAGATCAGGGGTCGTCGCCCGTGAACCTGACGCCCGTGAACGGAACGATGTTGTTCCGCGCCTATGATCCCGTGCACGGAAATGAATTGTGGAAGAGCGACGGCACGGACGCAGGCACAGCTTTGATCAAAGATATCCAGCCGGGAACGCCCAGCACGACGATCGGCTGGCTGACCGCCTTCGGTAGCGCGGTCTTCTTCTTCGCCGACGACATCTTGCACGGCGCCGAGCCGTGGCGCAGTGATGGCTCGGCCGCGGGCACGTTTCTAATCAGAGACATCAACCAAACCCAAAGCGCCGCCGGCTCGCAATTGTACAACCCCGTCAGCGCCGGCGGACGCCTCTTCTTTGGCGCGGAGGATGGCCTCCATGGTTTCGAGTTGTGGCGCAGCGACGGTCCCACCGTGGGCGCCGAACTGGTCAAAGATATCTATCCGGGGCCAGAGATCGGTTATCGACCCAACCCCATGAATCTGACCGACGTTGCGGGAATGCTGTTCTTCCGGGCGACGGATGCTGGATCGAACGAAGAATTGTGGAAGAGCGATGGCAGCGAGGCGGGCACGATGCTGGTGAAAGACATCGCGCCAGGCAGTATCGGCTCGTCGCCAGGCAACTTCCTGGCCCGCGGCGACACCCTCTTCTTCGCGGCGTCGGACTGGAGCCTGGGCGGCGAGTTGTGGCGCAGCGATGGCACAAGCGCCGGCACGGTTTTGGTCAAAGACATCAACCCCGGCAGCAACGGCTCCTGGCCCTATAGCCTGACCAACGTTGGCGACGCCTTTTTCTTCAACGCCAATGATGGCAGCCACGGCAACGAACTGTGGAAAAGCGACGGCGTGGAAGCTGGCACCACCCTCGTCGCCGATATCGCTCCTGGCTCTGCCTCGTCCTCGCCCTACGAGCTGATCAACGCCAACGGCGTGCTTTTCTTCAACGCCAACGATGGCAGCCACGGACGCGAGCTGTGGAAGAGCGACGGGACAGCAGGCGGCACAGTTTTGGTCAAAGACATCTATCCCGGCGGCGACGGCTATCCCCGCTCGCTCACAAGCGTCGGCGGTTCGATCTTCTTCATCGCCAACGACGAGAACCACGGCGCCGAGCTGTGGAAGAGCGACGGCGCCGAAGCCGGCACCGTCTTGATCAAGGACATCCTGCCCGGCTCCGATTCCGCCTCTCCCAACAGCTTTACCACCAGCAACGGCCTCCTCTTCTTCGTCGCCAACGACGGCGCCCACGGCCAGGAACTGTGGCGTAGCGACGGCACCGAGGCCGGCACCGTCTTGGTCAAAGACATCAACCCGGGCATCGCCGACGCCCGCCCGCACGAGCTGGTCAGCGCCGGGGGCAAACTCTATTTTGCCGCTGAAGACGGCGTCCACGGCACGGAACTTTGGCAGAGCGACGGCACGGCAGCAGGCACGGTGCTCGTAAGCGACATCAACCCCGGCAGCGCCAGCAGCGAACCCGGCGTCATGGCGGCCACGGACGCTGCTCTCTACTTCCGCGCCAGCGACGCCGAGCATGGCTACGAATTGTGGGCGCTGCTGCTGGAAAGCGGTCCTGTTACACCCACTGTCACCGTTACGCCCACCTCAACGGCTCTTCCCACAGAAACCCCCACGCCGACGCTCACCCCCACGCCGACCCCGACGCCGTCACCCGCCGCCACGTCCACGCCCACCGCCACAACCCTCCCCACAGAAACCCCCACGCCATCGGTCACGCCGACCCCGACGCCGTCACCCACCGCCACGTCCACGCCCACCGCCACAACCCTCCCCACAGAAACCCCTACGCCCTCGGTCACGCCGACCCCGCCACCCGCCGCCACGGAGATCTTCCTGCCCCTCCTCCTCCATTTTACAGCCTTTCCACTCACGTCCACACCAACCCCCTCGCCCACTCTCTCACCCACCCCCATTGCCACCTCCACGCCCACCTTCACCCCCTCGGTCACGCCAACACCTACATCGACGCCGACTCCCACCCCCACCCTTACTCCCACCCCCACCTCAACCCCCACCATTACACTCACTCCCACCCTCACCCCCACGCCCACGCGGACGCCAACCCCTACTCTCACCCTCACGCCCACGCGGACGCCAACCCCCACTCCCACACTCACCCCTACGCGCGTCCCCACACCCTTCACCATCGCCGGCATACCCGCCCCTAATGGCATCGGCGTCCACCTTTCCACCCATCGCCTCTTCGTCGCCAGTCGCGACAACAACGCCCTGGTCGAGGTCAATCCACTCACCCAGACGGTGTTGCGCTCGATCGCGGTCGGACGCCAACCGTTTGGCGTCGCCGTCAACACCGCCACCAACAAAATTTACGTCGCCAACTACCTGGACGACAACCTTTGGGTGCTCGACGCCGGCACCGGCGTCCACCTCAAGACCATCTCTTTCGCTCCCTACGGCGAACCAACCTACGTCGCCATCAACCCCGTCACCGATCGGGTATATGCGCCTCTCCACCGTGGCGGCCGCCTGGCCATCATCGATGGCGTCACCGATACGCTCGTCACCACCGTCGAAGTCGGTGCTGGCGCCTTTGGTCTGGCGGTCGATCCCGTCCTCGATCGCGCCTACGTCTCCTGCCGCGATGCTCGCTCGATCCAGGTCGTCGACACCGCCGCCAACACCGTGCTCTGGCATCAGACTATCCACCTGGCCGACGGCGTCCCCTACGCCCTGGGCATCGACTCTGGCCTGCGCCAGTTGTACGCCTCCTTCGACGCCCATCCCGACGACCCGTTGGGACCGAACCAGGTGTTGGCCTACCGCGTCACCATCATAGGCCCCATCTTCCTCTCCACCCTCTCGGTCGGCGTCAGTGGCATGGAGGGCGGCGGCGGCATCGTCGCCAACCCCGCTTCGCATCGCGTCTTCGTCAGCAACAGCCAGGACGACACCCTCTCGGTCTTCGATGGCCGCACGCAGACGCCACTGACCACCATCGGCGTGGGCGACGACCCGCTGGGCATGGCCGTAGATTCGCCCTTGGGCTACATCTACGTCGGCAACCGCGGCAGCAACAACCTCACAGCCATTCCGGATGGAGGATGAAGTCGAGATGGCAGAGAACAGCGCCGGGCAGCCTGCTCGCCCCATGTTCATTTGACACCCCCCACCCCCTGTGCTATCCTCCGCCGCAGTCTTCTGACCCTCACCCGCCCCGCCATGCTTGCCCCTCTGCTTCTACGTGCAACCGTCCCTTCGGCGCACCCCTCGGTGGCCTGGAACAACCCGCGCGTGGCAAATGCCTGGCGCGGGTTTTCTTTTGCCTTCTATTATTTCTTTTTTGCCAATTTTAGAAGGCCGCTCCTCGCCGGGCAGGGCACGAAGACGTAACCTGAAACGATGACCAACATCCCCGAGCGTGGAGCGGCTACCGCCCACGCTTTTTTGTTATCTGCGACCAGCTTTGTCCTTCCCTCACCGCCTCAAAAGGAGCAGCCCGTGATCGTCTGTCGCGGCGTGCGTGGCGCCATCACCGTCCCCTCCAATTCACGCGAAGACATACTCAGCGCCACCCGACGCCTGTTGGCCCTCATGATCCGCATCAACGGCATCCAGGCCGATGACGTCGCCAGCGCCATCTTCACCACCACCCACGACATCGACGCCGAATTCCCGGCCCTGGCCGCGCGGCAATTGGGTTGGCTGGATGCGGCGCTACTGTGTGGCAACGAAATGGCCGTGCCGGGAAGCCTGCCGCGCTGCATCCGCATCTTGATCCACTGGAACACGGCCAAGACGCAGCAAGAAATCCAACATGTCTACCTGGGCGAGGCCGTGCGTCTGCGTCCGGACAAAGCCGACCTCCCGCCCGTCGACGAGAACGAGATGGAAGCGTGGATTCGGGATCAGCTGGCGGCATGGAACCACCGCCAGGGAGGTGGACGATGACCCGCACCATCGTAGCTTTTCAGGGCGAGCATGGCGCTTTCAGCGAAGAGGCCATTCGCCAGCACTTTGGGGCCGAGGCGGACACCCTGCCCTGCCATGCCTTCGAAGACATCTTCGCGGCGGTGGAGGAAGGGCGGGCGGACTTTGGCGCGCTGCCGGTGGAGAATTCAGTGGCCGGCTCGATCAACAAAGCTTACGATCTGCTACTCGACCACGACTTGAAAGTGTGGGGCGAGATTCTGCTGCGCGTGCGCCACAATCTCCTGGCCCTACCAGGCGCCACCCTCGAGCAGATCACCACCGTGCGCTCGCACCCGCAGGCGTTGGCCCAGTGCGAGCGCTTCCTCAATCGGCATGGTTGGCCGGCCGTGCCCTGGTACGACACCGCCGGCAGCGCCAAAGAGCTGGCCGCCGCGCCCGCGCCCGGCGTCGCCGTCATCGCCAGCAAGTTGGCCGCTGAAATCTATGGGCTGGAGGTCCTGGCCGCCGGCATCGAAGACCTGGCCTTCAACTACACCCGCTTTTTCGTGGTCGGACGCGGCGATCCGCCCTTCAACGAGCGCGCCAAGACCTCCCTCGTCTTCGCCACGGCCCACGCGCCGGGAGCGCTGGTGGCCTGCCTCAACGAATTTGCCTCGCGTGGCATCAATTTGACGAAGTTGGAAAGTCGCCCGCGGCGCAACCGCCCCTGGCACTACGTCTTCTATCTGGATTGCGAGGGCCATTGGCAAGACGAGGCCTGCCGCGCCGCCCTGGTTGGCTTGCTCGCCCGCGCCGCCTTCGTCAAACTCCTCGGCTCCTACCCCGCCGCCGCCCTGCCCGATCCAAACGGCATGGCCCAAAGCGCGCTTTTGCAGATTTAGTTATTGGTTATTAGTTATTGGTTATTGGTAATTAATAACTAATAACTAATTACCAATAACCAATAACCAATAACCAATTACCACTCATCCCCAAGGTAATCCGCCATGATCATCGTCATGAAAGCCCATTCCACTGCCGCCGAGATCGGCGCCGTCATCGCCCGCGTGCAGGAATCTGGCGCCACGCCCCATCCCATTTACGGCATCGAACGCACCGTCGTCGCCGTCGTCGGCGAAACCCGCTATGTCGACCGCGAAGCTTTTCTCGCCATGCCCGGCGTAGACAAGATCAGCACGATCAGCGCGCCCTACAAGCTGGCCAGCCGCGAATCACATCCCGACGACAGCATCATCAAGATCAACGGCGTCGCTATCGGCGGCAAGGAATTGGTGGTCATGGCCGGCCCCTGCGCGGTCGAAAATCGCGAACAACTGCTGGAAACCGCGCACGCCGTGAAAGAGGCTGGGGCGCAGATGCTGCGCGGGGGCGCGTTCAAACCGCGCACATCGCCCTATTCCTTCCAGGGGCTGGGACTCAAAGGATTGGAAATTCTGGCCGAGGCGCGCGAGAAATACGGCCTCTACATCGTCACCGAGGTGATGACGCCGGAGGCGGTGCCGATGGTGGCCGAGTATGCCGATATCCTCCAGATCGGCGCCCGCAACATCCAGAACTACGGCCTGCTGCACGCGGTGGGGCGGGTGCAGCGGCCGGTATTGCTCAAACGGGGCATGATGAGCAGCATGGAGGAATTGCTGATGTCGGCGGAGTACATCCTGTCGGGCGGGAACTATCGGGTGATGCTGTGCGAGCGCGGCATCCGCACCTTCGAGAAATACACGCGCAACACCTTCGACCTCAACGCCATCCCCGTGCTCAAGCAACTCAGCCATCTGCCCGTGATCGCCGATCCCAGCCACGGCACCGGACGTTGGGACATCGTCCCGGCCATGTCTCTGGCGGCGGTCGCGGCCGGGGCCGATGGCCTCATCATCGAAGTCCACCCGAACCCCGCCGAGGCCATCTCCGACGGCGCCCAATCGCTCAAGCCCGACCGCTTTGCCGAACTGATGCGCCAGATCAAACGCGTGGCTGAGGCCGTCGATCGCACCCTGAGCACCGTTCATTCACCGGACGAAAAGATATGATCATCATCATGAAACCGGCTGCTTCGGCCGCGGAACTGGAACAAGTCATCACCCGTGTGCGCAACTTCAACCTGGACGTGCACCTGTCGCAAGGTGAGGAACGCACCATCGTCGGTGTGCTGGGCAACACCGCCGGGCTGGATCGCACCGCCTTCGAAGTCATGGCGGGCGTCGAGAGCACGGTGCGCATCACCCAGCCTTTCAAGGTCGCCAGCCGCGAATTCAAACGCGTGGATACGGTCATCGATGTGCGCGGGGTCAAGATCGGCGGGCCGGAACTGGTCGTCATGGCGGGGCCGTGCTCGGTCGAATCCCGCAGCCAAATCATCGAGGCCGCACACGCTGTCAAAGAAGCCGGGGGACACATCCTGCGCGGGGGCGCATACAAACCCCGCTCATCGCCCTACTCCTTCCAGGGCCTGGGCGAAGAAGGGCTGGCCTTGTTGGCCGAGGCGCGCGAGGCCACTGGTTTACCCATCATCACCGAAGTCATGAGCCCGGACGAAGTGCAACTGGTGTGTCGCTACGCCGACATCCTCCAGATCGGCGCCCGCAACATGCAGAACTACCGTCTCTTGCAAGCGGTGGGCAACGTGCAGACGCCCGTCTTCCTCAAACGCGGCCTCAGCAGCACCATCCAGGAACTACTCATGTCCGCCGAGTACATCCTGGCCAACGGCAACTTCAACGTCATCCTCTGCGAGCGCGGCATCCGCACCTTCGAGACCTATACCCGCAACACCTTCGACATCAACGCCATCCCCGTGCTCAAACAACTCAGCCACCTGCCCGTCGTTGGCGACCCCAGCCACGGCACCGGCAAATGGGACCTGATCGCCCCCATCGCCAAAGCCGCCCTGGCTGCTGGCGCAGACGGCCTCATGATCGAAGTCCACCCCAACCCCGCCCTGGCCTGGTCGGACGGCGCCCAATCGCTCAACCCCGACCGTTTCGCCGCTCTCATGGCCGACCTGCGCGCCCTCGCCCCACTCCTGGGACGAACCCTGTGAGCGACGTCCCTCCCGTTTCCCGTTTCCCGTTTCCCGTTTCACAACTGCGGGAAACGCATGTCGTGATCATCGGCCTCGGCCTCATGGGCGCCTCGTTGGGTTACGACCTGCGCGGGCATTGCCGGCGGGTGACGGGCGTGGCGCGCCGACCCGAAGCCGCGGCCCAAGCCCTGGCTTTGGGCTGTGTGGACGACGCCACCCTCGACGCCCCCGCCGCCGTCGCCGTAGCCGACCTGGTCATTCTCGCCGCGCCCGTCCGCACCATCCTCCGCCAGATCGACGAACTCGGCCCGCTCCTGAAACCCGGCGCCATCCTCCTCGACCTGGGCAGCACCAAAGCCGACATCTGCCGCCGCCTCGACGCCCTGCCGCCGCATGTGCAGGCCATCGGCGGCCACCCGATGTGCGGCAAAGAAAAAGCCGGCCTGGACGCAGCCGAGCCGGGATTGTACAAAGGCTGCACCTTCGTCCTCTGCCCCTTGCCGCGCACAGGCCCGGCCGCCCAGTCCCTGGTCGAGGAAATGGTCGCCTTCATCGGCGCGCGCGCGTTGGTGCTCGACCCCACCCGCCACGACCGCCTGGTGGCTGCCATCAGCCACCTGCCCTATCTCACAGCGTGTAGCCTGGTGGCGCACGTGATGAGCATTGCCGAGCAAGACCCCGCCGTGTGGGACGTGGCGGCCAGCGGTTTTCGTGATAGCAGCCGTGTCGCGGCCTCGGATGTGAGCATGCTCCTCGACATCCTGCTGACGAATCGCCCAGCAGTGTTGGCCGCCATCGACAGCTACCAGAGTCAACTGGCGGGCTTGCGCTCCCGACTCGAGGCCAGCGATGAGGACGGTTTGCAGGCGCTGTTGACGGAAGTAGCGGCAGCGCGACGCTGGTGGGGACAACGGTCGGCGACAGTGCCGGGTAATTGACGCGCCCGCCCGCCCGTGCTATCCTCCCCCCCATCTCCTCGTTTCTCTCATCGTCCCATCGTGTCCGCTTTCCACCTCACGCTGAAAACGTCCCCCGCCGACATCTACGTCGCCCGTTACTACCAGCTTCCCTACCCCAGCCTGGCGCCGGTGCAGGAGTTCGTCTGCGACGTAGGCATCGAGGCCAATTGCGACGCAATCGTCACCGATTGCGTCTGGCGTGTGTTCAGTGGCGAAGATGTGTTCGCAGTGCGGCAGATTATCGACCGCGCTTTGATGACGCTCACCGGCGGCGAGATCAGCGTGACCCCCAGCGCGGGCCTGGCCTTTCGTCGCTGCTACTTCCTCGAACCGACCATCCTCCCCCTCACTCACCTGCGCGTCTCCATCCACGCTTACGAAAGCGAGACTCGCACGCCCCTCTCCGCCCAAATCGATGTCCCCCTCCACTACTTCGAGCAGAAGACAGACCTGCATCTGCCTTTCGCCGGCGGCGCCTGGTACGCCATCATGGGCAACGATTGGACCGACCTGCACAAAGCCGATCCTGTCAGCCAGGCCTTCGCCTACGACTTCGTGCGTTTGGGTGCGGATGGGAACATCTTTGCTGGCGACGGCTTGCGCAACGAAGATCACTATGCCTGGGACCAACCCGTCCTGGCGCCCGCACCCGGCAAGATCATCCTCGCGCGCGACGGCCTACCCGACGGCCAACCTGGCCAGCCGCCTGATCTCGACCTTTTGGCCTCAAACCCGCGCCTGATAACGGGCAACACTGTGGTCATCGGCCACGGCCACGGCGAATGCAGCTATTTTGGCCATCTGCGCCAACATTCGCTCACGGTGGCCGAGGGCGACTACGTGCGGCGGGGGCAGATCATCGCTCGTGTCGGCAACAGCGGCATCAGCCAGGGTCCGCACCTCCATTATCACCTCCAGACCGGCCCCAATCTCTATGTCGATCACGGCCTACCCGTACAGTTCAGTCATTTCCTGATCACGGGTGATCTCATCACCCGTGGAGTCATTCCTTCCCGCGCCATTGTTTCTGTAATGAAGTAACGCCAATCGCCGACTGGCATTTACTTTTCCCCCCTCGGAGGTCAGCCGTGAACGAAAACGATGATGAAAGAGTGCTCGAAAGCGACGCTGGGGACGTCAATTTCAAACTCACCGATGAGCTTTGGGAAGAAATGGCCGGGCTGGAAGGCGCGGCCATCGAATCGATCGTGGTGTGGGATAGCTCGCTGGTCGATGACGATCTGGAGGAGCCAGTCGCCGACGAAAGCCGGACCTGTGTCGATTTCGAACTGTATCTGGCCAACCAGACCTTACTCGAACTTTATGGCGCCGCCGTCCTGCTCGACGAAGAGAGCGAACCGTTGATGGGCCTGGATCAGATTGGCGATGCCCTGAGCAGCCTGGCTGAAGAAGGCGCCTACATCGACGAGATCTCCGCCGATCAGGAGGACAACCTGGTGCTGAACTTGGCGAGCGAGGAGGGGAAGAGTGTGCTCGTTTTCGTCACCGCCTGGATCGAATCGACATGGGAGACGCTGCCGGAGGAAGAGGAATAGAACGAGACGGCGGTTGGGATGCAGCCACGGGTGGGGGAGTGGCCGAGCCGGGATGGCAGCAGCGCTAATCTCTGCCTTTGTTGGACTTGACAGCGCCGGACAACCCAAGCTGATAGTTGAATAAAATAACTTGCGTCGTTAACAATTGTAAGCTTTTTGAAAGGAACATAGGTTGCAATTTGTTGTATCATAAAGATGGCCGTTTCATCAGTTCATTACAGCACCATCGAACGATAGCATTCTTCCCTTCCCTTCCCCCCTTACTTCCTTTAGACGCCCACCCCCATCCCCCGGAGGTCATCAGAAAAATGAGCGCCTTGCCCCACAAAATCCTCCTTTCGCTCATTTTGGCCCTTGCCGTCGTTGGCGTCTCGACCACCATTGCTCTGGCTTCGAGTGCGCCCCAATCGGGCCGAGATGCTTTCTCGGTGAACAGCGGCCTCCCCAGCACGCTGACGATAGCCGCTGCTTGTGGCGGCAGCTATCGCGTGCGCGTTGGCGACACGTTGTCGAAAATCGCCAACCGCTGTGGCGTGAAGAAGAGCGCGTTGCAGGCCGCCAACGGCATCAGCAGCAACAGACAATTGCGCGTCGGGATGACCCTCTCGATCCCGCGCACAAATATCATCCCGCGCAAGTCGCCAAAAGATGTTTTCACACCACCGCCCGATGCGTCGACCGAAACGCCGCGGTCCACGCCCACCCCTGAGCCTCTCTACCCGGCTGGTGATTGATCAGATACAAAGCGCTTGGCAGTGCACCCACGCTTACGTCGCTCGCAGGCTTCGCAACCGCATGAAGAGTTCCTGTTCCTGAGATGTAAGGTTCTGCGGTAGCTGGGCCTCTACGGTGACCAGGAGGTCGCCGTGCTGGTCGGGATGGCGGAGATTGGGCATGCCCAGCCCGCGCAAACGAAAAATTTTGGCGTTGGGCGTGCCGGCGGGGATGTTGAGCACAACGGGACGTTCAAGTGTAGGCACTTGTGCTTCGCCGCCGAGGACGAGGGTGTAGAGTTCGACTGCTAAGCGCAGGCGCAGGTCATCGCCCTCGCGGGTGAAGCTTTCGTGGGGCAGCACGTGCACACGTAAATAGAGGTCGCCGCTGGCGCCGCCGCCCAACCCCGGCCCCCCTTTGCCAGCCACGCGCACGCGCGCGCCAGTTTTGACGCCGCGGGGGATTTTCACTTCCAGGCGCTGACCATCGATCTGCAGGACGCGCGCGGCGCCGTGATAAGCTTCCTCCAGTGTGACATCGATGGGCTGTTCGGCATCCTGGCCTTTCCGCGCCATCTGGCCGCCGCCCGCCCCGGCAAAGGGATCGAAGCCGCCGGTTTGACGCCCGCCCGGCCTGGCGCCGCGGCCAAAGAGCACTTCGAAGAAATCGGAGAAACCGCCGAGACCGCCCCCAAGACCGCCGCCGAACATCCGCTCGAATTCTTCGGGCGAGATGGTTTGCGTGTAGGTCCCGCCCGGCTGTCCCTGCCCACCCTGCCATTGACGCCAAAAATCTTGCGGGTTGCCGCCCCCGCGCGCGAATTGCTGCCATTGCGCGCCGAACTGATCGTATTTGCTGCGTTTGTCGGCGTCGGAGAGGACCTCGTAGGCTTCATTGATCTCTTTGATGCGATCTTCCGCCGTCTTGTCATCAGGATTGGCATCAGGATGATGTTTGCGCGCGAGCTGGCGATAGGCTTTCTTGATCTCTTGTTCGCTGGCGGTCTTGGGGACGCCAAGGATTTTGTAGTAGTCTTTGTAGTCCATGATACGTAAAGCGTAAAAAATGAAACGTAAGGCGTGCTGCGCGGAGTGTGAAATTCAGTGGGTTTAGTCTGGTGTAGCAGTGGTGTCCGGCGGGGGCGGCTGTTTGGCCAAGACGTAGCCCATGGCTCGCAACAGGCCTGCTTCAGAGGATGTGGGCTGAGCGCGACGGAGGAGGCGGCCCAGTTTGATGCGTTTGGCCGGCTCTTGTCCCGGTTTGTAGAAGCCGGCAGCTTGCAAGACGCTGTGGAGAGAGTCGAGGGCGGCGGTCAGCTCGGCGTCGGTGGCGGGTGGGTCGGCAGGATCGGCGGCCGTGGGCAGAAGGCTGGCGTCGTCCACCGCGGCCTGGCGTAGCTCGTAGGCGATGAGGAGCACGGCTTGGGCCAGGTTCAGGCTGGGGTAGGCGGGGTCGGTGGGGATGACGAGCTGGTAGTGGGCCTGATCGACGACTTCGTTGGGCAGGCCCCAATCTTCTCGCCCGAAGAGGATGGCGGGGAAACCGACGCGGGTGTGGTCGAGGAGGATGGGGGCGAGGGTGCGGGGTGTGCGCAGGCGCGGGGTGAGGCGGCGGAAGCGGCTGCTGGTGGCGACGATCAGGTTGGCGTCGGCCACAGCGCTGGCCAGATCGCTGTAGATTTCGATGCCGCCGCGGAAGGTTTCGCTGCGATGGGCGGCGGCTTCGACGCGTTCGGGACTGTATTCCAGCGGATTGACCAGGCGCAGGCGCTTGAGGCCCATGTTCATCATCGCCCGCACGACGCCGCCGATGTTGTCAGGGTTGCGCGGCTCGACGAGGACGATGGTGGTGTGGGCGAGGACGGGAGGCGGGAGATCGGCCATGGCGAAGAGTATAGCACGATTGCAAGATGGACGTGAGCGCCAGAAACCACCTGGTCGCTTTCCCTCAAAAAACAGACAAGGCGCTGAAACATCTCTGTCTCAGCGCCTTGTTGGCAGGAGAAAAAGGAACCCTTGCCCGTGGCTCACTCGCCATCGAGCTTGAGCGGGAACAAGGTGCGATAGACGCTGATCGCCATGTACAGGAGCAAATAGCTTGCCGAAAAACCCATGAACAGGGGGTGGGTGTCGGGATAGATGATCAGCAAGAGCATCGTCGTGACGCCCCAGAGTCCCGTAATAGCTAGAACGACCAGCTTGAGCCATTGCTGGCGGAAAAGATGGTCGGGGCGGGAGAGGTAGGCGTACTTGATGGGCACGAACACCAGGGCGGCGAGGATCAGGGTGATGATGGCGTTCGTCACAGGCGGGAGCTGCCACAAGAAAAGGTAGAGCACCAGGATGTTCCAGTAGCTGGGGAAGCCTTTGAAGAAGTGATCTTCGGTCTTGGCATCTACCTGCGAGAATTGATACAACGATGCCAACGTGATGACGCCAGCCACGGGCAGCCGCAATGACGGGGGTAGAACATCGCTACAGATAAGGAAGAAGGCGGGGACGACAACATAGGTGGTGAAATCGACGAGATTGTCAAGTAGGGCGCCGTCCAGACGGGGTGCAGCCGTCTGCGTGCCAATGCGTCGCGCCAGGGTGCCATCGAAGGAGTCGATAGCCAGCGAGCCCATCATGAACCAGAAGGCTGGAATGAATTCGCCCAGGTGCATGGTGTAGAGTGCAGCCAGGGCGAAAAGGGCGCCGCAAGCAGTGAGGAGATGCAATCCCCAGGCGCTGGCGCGACGACGATTACTGATGTGCAGGATGGGTTGAGTCGTGGCAGAGATGCTGGCTGACATGGTTGGGAACCGAGAGAGAAGGTCGGGCGAGGAAAGAAGCACGCGGAGCATAGCACAGGACGGCGAGGGAGGCAAAAGGCGTCTCTTCCGCTAGAATCGCCCGAACTCCTGGCGCAGCGCCCGCTTGTCTATTTTCCCCACTGCCGTCAGCGGCAATGACTCCAGGATATGCACGTAGCGTGGATTCTTGTAGCGTGCCAGCCCCTGTTTGCAGTACTCGCGCACCTGGCGGGCGTTCAGGGCGGCGCCAGGGCGTGGGGCCAGGAAGACCATGCCCGCCTCGCCCATGATGTCGTCGGGCACGCCGATGCAGGCGCTTTGGGCCACAGCGGGGTGCTGGTCGAGATAAGCCTCCACCTCCGCCGGATACACGTTGTACCCGCCCGAAATGTACATATCCTTACTTCGCCCCACCACTGTCAGATAGCCCTCTGCATCTAGTTTCCCCAGGTCGCCGGTGTAGAGCCAGCCCTGCTCGTCGATGACCAAGGCCGATTCCTCAGGATGGGCGAAATAGCCTTGCATGGCGCATTCGCCGCGGATAGCGATTTCGCCGGCCGCGCCCGGCGGCAGCGTCTGTCGCTGCTTGTCCACGATGCGTAACTCGAATTCTGGCGCGGCCCGACCCGCAGCGCGCAGCAGCACATCCAGCCCGTCGCCCAGCCGATTGTATGTCACCATGCCGGCCACCTCGGTGAGGCCGTAAGCATGAATGGCGACGGGCGCCACGACGGCGATTTGGCGCATCACCTGATCGGGCGTGGGCGCGCCGGAGACGATGGCCATACGCACCGATGACAGATCGTAGTCGGAGAAGCCCGGCAGCAAGAATTCCATAAGCCACATGGTGGGCACCTGGCCGAGCAGCGTCACGCTCTCGCGGGCGACCGCGGCCAGAGCGTGTTCGGCGTGGAAACGCTCCAGCAGGATCAGCGCCGCGCCTGATAGCACAGCTCCGGCCACCAGCAAGGTCGCGCCGCTCACGTGGTTCAGCGGCAGGTGCAGCAAGACGCGGTCGTCGGCGCGCCAGCCCAGATGCCGGTTCTGAGCATCGATGTTGGCCACGATGTTTTTGTGCGACAACAGCGCCGCCTTGGGCGTGCCAGTCGTACCGCCGGTAAAAACGATGAGAGCGCCGTCCTCTTCGGTCAATGTGGCTGTTCGTTCCCTCAGGGCGTCTTCTTGCCCCACCGCGCCGTGCTCCAGAAGGCGATAGAAATCCAGCCAGCCCTCCGGGATAGGCTCGCCGATGGCGATGGCATGGCGCACACAGGGCATCGTCGCCACCACCGGCGCGAGCTGCTCGGCGATGACGAAATCGCCCAAAGCGACGATGACGCTTGGCTGTACGATGGCGGCCAGATCGGCGATCTCGCGCAGCGTGTGCTGGATGTTGAACCCCGCCAGGATGGCGCCCACGCGCGCGGCTGCCAGGTAAGTGAGGATGTACTCAGGGCGATTGCTGCAGACGATGCCAATCCGCTCTCCCCGTTGCACCCCCAGCGCCAACAAGGCCCCGGCCAGACGGTCCACTCGCCGGTCTACCTCCTCCCAGGTGAGACGCTGTTCGGCAAAGACCAGCGCTTCGTTGTCCGCAAAGCGCTGGGCGGTGGCGTGCAGACAATCGCTGAGATGCCGTCGCTGGTGGTTGGAGCTGTCCATCGGCTGGGGATGTCCCACAAGCTATGGCACGCGGGCCGCGGCCCGCGTGCCATAGCGATCGATGTCTCAGGCGCCGAAGCGCTCCAGCCGCCCCGCGTAGCCCATGGCCCATGGCACGATCTCGGTGGCGTGGAATAGCCCCAAGGCGCCGCCTTCGGCCGCGCGTTCCCCGAACGAGATCACGCTATCAGGCATCACGTCTGGCCCCCAAAAGAGGGTGGGGACGGGATGGTAAGAGTGGCTGCGCAGCTTGGCCGGGGTGGAGTGGTCGCCGGTGACGATGAGGACGGTGGGGCCGAGCGCCAGGAGGTCGGGGATGATGGCATCGACGGCCTCGATCTCATGCGCTTTGGCTGCGAAGTTGCCATCCTCGCCGTAGCTATCGGTCTTCTTGACGTGGATGAAGAAGAAGTCGTAGTCGTTCCAGGCGCGCGCCAGGGCGGCGATCTCGTGGGCGGGACGGTCGCCTTCGAAGGCGATGACATCCATGCCCACCAGTTTGGCCACGCCCTTATACATGGGATAGACGGCGATGGCGGCAGCGCGCATTTGGTAAATGTTGGGGAACTGGGGCAGGCCGGGGTCTTTGGCCAGGCCGCGCAGATTGAGCGAGTTGGCGCGCGGTTCGTCAGCGATGACGCGTCGCGCTTGTTCCACCCATTTGTTCAGGAGCGCGGCCGTCCTCGCTCCCTCCGGCGTGCCGCTGTGGTCCTCGACCGGCAGCGGGGCCTTGCCCGTGACCTGAGGGTCGGTCTCGGTCAGCTTGCCGCCCAGTCCGGGGCCGCGCAGGATGAGGGCGAAGCGATGTTCTTTCACCGGCTCCACGAAAACTTGATAGCCGTCTGCGGCCAGTGAAGTGTTTTCCTGGAGTTTTTGGCAGATGCGGATGCATTCGTCGGTGCCGATGCGGCCGGCGCGACGATCGGTGATGATGCCGCTGGCGTCGGCGGTGGCGAAGTTGCCGCGCGCGGCCAAGTCGTCAGGCCGCAGGTCGAAGCCGATGCCCAGCGCTTCCAGCACCCCGCGCCCGATCTCGAAGCGAATGGGGTCGTAGCTGAACAGGCTGAGGTGGGCGGGGCCAGAGCCAGGGGTGACGCCGGGGCGCACGGGGATCGAACGGCCGCTGCTGCCCTCGCGGGCCAGGCGATCCAGGTTGGGTGTTTGGGCGGTCTCGAGTTCGGTCAGGCCATCGGCGTGCAAAGGCAGGCCGCCCAACCCATCCATGACCAGAAGAACGATTTTGCTGCTTTGTTTTTGCGCCAGTTCTTGATAAACGGCGTGGTCGATAATCATTTTTTTATCCTCGCATACGAAGGGGGATGGACGTGATCGCCCATCCCCCTTCGTGTGTCGTTGGGGACTGCCTCTAGATGATCGCCTTTTCGGTTTTGGGATCGAAGAGGTGCATGTAGTCCATGTTGATGTTGAGGTCGATGGTGTCGCCAGAGCGGACGCGGGTGCGAGGATCGACGCGCGCCATGAATTGTTTGCCGCCGGTGAGGAGGTAGATGAAGATCTCGTTGCCCATCAACTCGGTGACATCGACTTTGGCCTGCATGGGGGCGGCAGTGAAGCCAGGCGGTGTGTATTGGGCGTTGTGGATGTCTTCCGGGCGGATGCCGAAGATGGTCTGCTGTCCCTTGTATTTGCGTACGGCGTCGGCTTTGTCGGCGGGGATGAGGAGGCGGAAGGAGCCGCCATCCACCAGCAACTGGCCGGTGTCGCCTTGCTCCACCACTGTGGCATCGAAGAAATTCATGCTGGGGCTACCGATGAAGCCTGCCACGAACACATTGCCGGGATAGTCGTACAGCGTTTGCGGGGTGTCCACTTGCTGCAAGATGCCGTCCTTGAGGACAGCGATGCGGCTGGCCATGGTCATGGCCTCCACCTGGTCGTGGGTGACGTAGATGAAGGTGGTGCCCAGTTGTTGGTGCAGGCGCGAGATGTTGGCGCGCGTTTCGACGCGCAGCTTGGCGTCCAGGTTGGAGAGCGGTTCGTCGAAGAGGAAGACCTGGGGATGGCGGACGATGGCGCGACCAACAGCCACGCGTTGGCGCTGGCCACCCGAAAGCTGTTTGGGTTTGCGGTCGAGCAATTGCTTGATGCCCAAGAGTTCGGCGGCCTCTTTGACCTTGCGGTCGATCTCTTCCTTGGGCGTCTTGCGCAGCTTCAAGCCAAAGGCCATGTTGTCATAGACGCTCATATGAGGATAGAGCGCGTAGGACTGGAACACCATGGCAATATCGCGATCTTTGGGCGGCACGTCATTGACCACGCGGTCGCCGATCTTGATGACGCCGTCGCTGATTTCTTCCAAGCCAGCCAACAGGCGCAACGAAGTCGATTTGCCGCAACCAGAAGGGCCGACATAGACCATGAATTCTTTATCGGTGATGTTTAGAGAGAGGTCGTTGACAGCGACGACATCGCCCCAACGCTTAAAAACGTGCTCATAAGTAACACTGGCCATGAAGGGTTGTACTCCTTGCGTGAGTGAAACGTATCGCCTACTAGCAGAACTTTGCGGTCGTCGAGGCGGGGCCGGGTGCCGGGAGGCCGAGTTACTGGCTCAGGCTTCGCCGTGGCCTTTGCGTCCTGGCTGTTCCTCCTGACGGGCATAAGCGCCAAAACCGTCTGGTAAGCGCTACGAAGAGGTCAAAAGTGATCGCAAATAGTTTGCAAACAGTTTGCAAACCGTTGCCAACCTATGATGTTTTGCTTGTTCACCGATGCAATCGTTGCAGTAGGCGCCTCCTTGAGCTACACCTGGCAGGTCGATCGCCTGCGAAAATTCAATGATCAAACATCAATGAAGCATTATAACGATGAGTACCTCTAACGCCAAATGTCCATTGAAGGCGACGGCTGCGCATTGTGTAGGAGCGCCTTGCGCAGTACGTAGTACGCAGCAGGTCAGGGTAAGATGGCGCGCACTCGCCTTCTCTAAGTTTGACAGAGTGCACGACTGCCGCATAGGATGGCAGCGCCTCCGTACCCCATTCTATCTCACCTTTTGTAGGAGCTTTTCGATGGCTAAACCCTTCCCCGTCACTGATCAGGACTTCGCGGAAAAAGTTCTCCGCAGTGAACTACCCATTGTCACCGATTTCTGGGCCGAATGGTGTGGCCCTTGTAAAATGATTGCTCCCATCCTCGACCAGATCGCCAATGAACTCGACGGCAAACTCAGCATCGCTAAGTTGGATGTCGATAGCAACGGCAGTACGGCGATGGCTTATGGCGTCTTGAGTATCCCCACCCTCATCATGTTCAAGGGCGGCAAACCAGTGGAAAAGATCATCGGTTTTCTGCCCAAAGAGCGACTGTTGGCCAAGATCGCCCCGCACTTGGTCTGAGGCAGTGGCGATAAGCAGGTTCGCAGGCCCGTGGCAAGGCGCCGCGTCATCCACGCGGCGCCTTTTCTATCTGATTTCGCCACCGAGAAGATGGAAGAGGGCAGCGAAAATGAGCATGAGAACGAAGTGTAGAAGGACGGCGATGGCAAGGCCGGAGGCGTAGATGCGGAAGGCATTTTGCAGAGCGGTCGACCAGGCGCCCGGTAGCACCGGCAGCCATCCGAAGGTATACAAGACGGAGAGCAGCAAGCCCAGGTAGAGCAGCATGGTCGGTGCATGCTGCAGGTCGGAGTCGCTGAGCACGATGGCATCGCTGATGGTGAAGAGCAGGTAGAGGCCCAGCAGGGCGTCGGGTTGGCGCAAACTGGCGGCGAGAACCTGCAGCACGGTCCCCCATTGCTGTGTTTGCCATGCCTGCGTCAGCGCCGGCACATCCACCAGGCTATAGGCCAGAGTGAGGGTCAGGAGACTGCACACCACCAGCGGGGCAAGGCCGACCACCATCCCCCGCACGGTGTCTATACCGAACACCTCGACCGACCCCAACTGCACGCGACCGCCGGGCATGATGCGCGGCATAATAGTCACCTTGCCGGTGCGCACGCCCACCAGCTTGGCCGCCAGCCAATGACTTGTCTCGTGCACCAAGGTGCCAGGAAAGGTGAAAATCCAGGAGAGATAGGTCGCTATGGTGGGACTACGAGTCAGGAGAAAGAGCGTCCCGCCGAGATAGAGGGACAATTGGGAACGCACCAACCACAACAGAGCCAGCAGGATCAGGCTCCACAGCAGCGGCGTCCAGGAAATCAGCATAGCCAGGGCGGCGCCTTGGGCGGGAACGGGCGCGGCCTAGAATGGCCGCGCTCGCTCTGTCTCCTTGAGCATGGTGACGAAGGACTCAGCCGTCAGGCTGGCGCCGCCTACAAGGGCGCCGTCGATCTCTGGCTGGAGCATGAAATCGTAGATGTTCTTGGCGTTGGTGCTGCCGCCGTACTGGATGCGGACGGCTTGCGCCGTGGCTTCCCCAAACATCGCGGCCACCACACCGCGCACGCTGACGCCGATGATGCGATTGGCGTCCGTCGCCGTCGCCGTCAGGCCGGTGCCGATGGCCCAGATCGGCTCGTAGGCGATGACGAGACCGGCCACCTGTTCCGCCATCAGCCCATCCAGCGCCGCGCGCACCTGTGCGCCCACAAAGGCGTCGGTCTCGCCCCGCTGGTTCTGTTCCAGGCTTTCGCCGACGCAGATGATGGGTGTGATCCCGTGCGCCAGCAAGACTTTGGCTTTCTTGTTCACCCAGACGTCGGTTTCACCGAACATGGCCCGGCGCTCGGAATGACCGATGATGCAGTAAGTGACCAGGCCCGCGAGCATGCCCGGAGCGATCTCGCCGGTAAAAGCGCCTTTCTCTTCGAAGTAGACATCCTGAGCGCCCACGCCGATATTGCTTCCGGCGAGCGCCTCGGCGACAGCGTGGATGGCGGTGAAGGGGGGACAGACAACCGCCTCGGCGCTTTTGCCTTCGCTCATCCCCTGTCTCACCTCGCGCACCAACGCCAGGGCTTCGGGGATGGTTTTGAACATTTTCCAGTTGCCAGCAATGATGGGTTTACGCATGTTGTTGATTTTTTTGAAGATAAGGATGGAGGATCGGACACCTGTCAGGTCTCGCAGACCTGACAGGTGCGACATCACGAGTCGCGTACAATCTCGCCGCCACTCGCTTCCTGACTCAGTAATCGCTTCTGTGCATCGAAGGTCAAATCGACTTCGATGCGTTGGAAGCAACGATTCTGGCCGCTGCCGACGACGACCTTGTGCACGGTGTAGCCGCCGGCGTCGTAGTTGGGGCTGAGATCATTCATCAGGTCGATGCGAACGGTGATGATCTCGCCGCAACGCCGACAGCGCACCTGGAGAGGGTGGGCGCGTTGGTCGGGGCCGGCAGCGGCCGGGGTGAACAATTGGCGCAAGCGATCGAGAACGCTCATCCGAGAACGCTCATCCTGTGTTCTGGCTCAAGCGTCTTGCAGCACGGCGACGCCGGGGAGGGTCCTGCCTTCCAGAAATTCCAGCGAGGCGCCGCCGCCAGTGGAGACGTGGGTCATTTTGTTGGCCACGCCGGCTTTTTTCACGGCGCTGGCGCTGTCGCCGCCGCCAATGACGGTGGTTGCATCCAGGGTGGCCAGCAGGCGAGCGATGGCAAAAGTGCCTTCGGCGAACTTTGGCATCTCGAAGACGCCCATCGGTCCATTCCAAACCACCAACTTGGCTTTCTTCAACACTTCGGCGAAGCGGGCGATGCTTTGGGGGCCGATGTCCAGCATGCGCCAGCCCGCCGGCACTTTGTCCACATCGACGATTTGGGTGGCAGCCGCGGCGTCGAACTTGTCGGCCACCACGGCATCCACCGGCAACAGCAACTTGTCGCCGGCTTTCGCCAGGATGGCGCGCGCGGTTTCGACGGCGCCCGGTTCGACCAGACTATCTTGCATGTTGTAGCCTTTGGCCGCCAGGAAGGTGTTGGCCATGCCGCCGCCGATGATCAGCCAGTCGCATTTGCGCAACAGGTTCTCGACCACGGCGATCTTATCGCTGATTTTGGCGCCGCCGAGGATGGCGACATAGGGTCGGGCCGGGTTCTCAGTGGCGCGGCTCAGGTACTCCAATTCCTGCTCCATCAGGAAGCCGCAGACAGACGGCAGACACGTTGCCACGGCCTCGGTGCTGGCGTGGGCGCGGTGCGCCGAGCCAAAGGCATCGTTCACGTAGACGTCGGCCATGACCGCCATGCGCTGCGCCAGGGTGAGGTCGTTCTTTTCTTCGCCTTTGTGGAAGCGTGTGTTTTCGAGCATCAGTACATCGCCGGGCTTCAGCGCCTTGGCCATATCCTCCACCGCCTCGCCGATGCAGTCGGGTGCCATCAGCACGGGTCGGCCCAACAGCTTGCTCAGGGCCTCCGCTGCGGGTTTCAGGCTGAACTCGGACTCGAAGCCCGCGCCCTTGGGCCGGCCCAGATGACTCATCAGGATCAGCGACGCGCCCTGGTCGAGCACGTACTTGATGGTCGGCAACGCGGCCCGAATACGTTTATCGTCAGTCACGACGCCATCGGCCATGGGCACGTTGAAATCCACGCGCATCAGCACGCGTTTGCCCGTGAGATCGATGTCGCGTACAGTTTTCTTGCTCATGTGTTTCCTCCTGGTAAGTAGATAAGGAAACAAGTAGATAAGTAGACAAGGAAACAGGTAGACAAGTAGACAAGTAGACAAGGAAACAAGTAGATAGGGCAACAAGCAGATAAGGGAACAAGTGGTTGGTGAACCCTGGTTGTCTCCTTGCTTTCTACTTCACTACTTCTTGCTCTTCACTTTCTACTTCACTACTTCTTACTCCTTACTCCTCATCTACCTTTACTTGTCTACTTGTCTACTTATCTACTTGTCTACTCCATTACAGCTTGCTCGCCATGAAATGGGCCAGGTCGGCGGTGCGGACGCTGTAGCCCCACTCGTTGTCGTACCAGGTGACGACCTTGATGAAGTCGCCTTTTTCCTTGCCCAATACCGAGGTGAAAGGCAGATCGACCGACGAGCTGTGAGGGTCGCCTTTGAAATCGATGCTCACCAGTGGCTCATCCACAGCCGCCAGGATGCCATGCAGGGGGCCAGCCGCGGCCTCGCGGAAGGCGTCGCGCAACTCTTCGGTCGTGCAGGGCGTTTCGATCTGGGCGGTGAAATCGACGACCGAGACCGTTGAGGTGGGCACGCGCAGAGCGTAACCATCGAATTTGCCTTTGAGGTCAGGGATGACCAGGGCCACGGCCTTGGCGGCGCCGGTGGTGGTGGGGATGATGCTCATGGCCGCAGCGCGGGCGCGGCGCAGGTCGCTGTGGGGCAGGTCGAGGATGCGCTGGTCGTTGGTGTAGGCGTGGATGGTGGTCATGAGGCCGCGCGCGATCCGGAATTTGTCGTGGACGACCTTGGCCGCCGGGGCCAGACAGTTGGTGGTGCAGGAGGCGTTCGAGACCACGGCATGGACGGCGGGATCGTACATATCGTGGTTGACGCCCATGACGATGGTCAGGTCTTCGCCCTCGGCGGGAGCGGAAATGATGACCTTTTTAGCGCCACCCTTGGTGATGTGATTTTCGGCGCCCTGCACGATCTTGCCTTTCTTGTTGACGCCATCTTTTTTGACGGTGAAGAGGCCGGTGCTCTCGACCACGATTTCGACGCCCAGGTCGGCCCAGGGAATCTTGCCGGGATCGGTTTCTTTGAACACTTTGAGGGGCTTCCCATCTACGATCAGTGTTTCATCGCCCTCGGTCTCCACGACGCCGTTGAAGCGACCGTAGTTCGAGTCATATTTGAGGAGATGGGCCATCGTCTTCAGATCGCCAATATCGTTGAAGGCGATCACTTCCAGCTCGCCGGGATAATAATCCCGAATGGCCTTGAAAACCTGGCGGCCGATGCGGCCAAAACCATTGATACCAACACGAACAGTCATTTTGTATTGCTCCTTGTAAAAATTAGGTTGAAGATTGGGCTGGGAAAGCAAGATAACCGGCCGTCCGGGAGTGAAGGGGGATGGGCGACGCGGTTCTATTAGTGTTATTCTGACACAACCTGTGGCGCCTTAGTATGATTTTCGTCACATTTTGCACAAATTGAAGGCTGAAAAAAGTCACTCAGAGCGCGCTAGCGCGGATGCCGCTGACATCGGCGAGCAGGTCGATGAGCGCCTTCGCCATACGGTCGGGGTCATGACGCCACGGGCGCTCGACGTCGCGCAGATCGGTCGTGATCAGGCGATAGCCGCCGATGGGCTTGCTGGGCAAGGGCACCCACTGTGACCGGGGTGGGGGAATCGGATCGAAGCCATCGTTGGCCAGAACGTAGGTGAAAGCACCTTTTTCGGAGTGATGGATCAAAGCCTGGAAATGATCGTCCACATCGCAGCCCGCGGTCTCGCCCTGCTGCGTGGCAATGTTACAGACGTAAACCTTGACCGCCGCGCGTGAGGCTTTCACTGCCTGGGCGATTTCTTTCACGAGGAGGTTGGGGATGACGCTGGTATAGAGGCTGCCGGGGCCAGCCACGATCATGTCGGCTTCGAGGATGGCCCGCACAGCTTCGGGATAGGCGCGCGGATTCTCTGGCCGCAGAAAGACGTGGTGGATGTGGCCGCCTGTGGCAAATTCCGGGATGAGCGACTCGCCCTCCACCCGCCGCAAGACGCCATTTTCGACGGTGACATCCGCCACCAGATGAACCAATTCCAGCGTCGATGGCAACACCCGCCCGCGTATAGCCAGCACCCGGCTGGATTCGAGCAGCCCCTGCTCGAACGATCCCGTGATGCCGGCCATGGCCGCCAAATAGAGATTGCCAAAAGCATGACCATCCAGTCCCGTCCCCGAGGCAAAGCGGTATTGGAAGAGTTGTGTGACGACCGCTTCGGCTTCTGACAAGGCCGCCAGGTTATTGCGGAAGTCGCCAGGAGGCAGCAAGCCCATGCCATTGCGCAATCGTCCCGAGCTGCCGCCGTCATCGGCCACCGTCACGATGGCGGTGAGATGATTGGTGTATTTCTTCAGACCGCGCAATACCACGGGCATCCCGGTGCCGCCGCCAATGCAGACGATGCGCGGGCCGCGCTGGCGGCGCCGGTAACGGTAGAGTTGCTCCATCATTTCGGCGGTGGAAACCTGGAAGGGGGAGAGCAACGAGCGATTCAGCTCGATGATTGCCCACGCTGTGAAACCAATCCCAACCAAGCCAAAGATCGCCGCGCGCAGTGCCCGCGGGAGGAATTGAAACGTCAGATAGTAGACCCACAGCGGGTAAACGCCCGACATGTAAACGGCCCGCAGGAGATAGGCCAGGCCCAGGCTGATGAAGGTGATCCCGAACACCAAGATCACCAGCCAGCGCTTGATGTGCAAGCCGGGGATGAGCCAGGTAAGGTAGGGTTGAAGACGCCGAAGCCAGTGCATCACACACTCCCGCCGCCCCGCAGGGGTTGAAGGTAACGAAACTATTATAGCGTTTTTGTGGGCGCGAACCAAACGCAGTGGGCGATCAGGGGACGTTCCGGGGTTCAGCCCAACACCGGTCGCAGGGCCTGGAAAATATCTACTTGCTGCTCCATCTCCTGGCGGAACTGGCGGGTGTACAGGCGGTGGTAATGCCCGCGCTGGCGGATCAGATCGGCGTGGGAGCCGATCTCGGCGATACGTCCATTCTCGATCACCAGGATGCGGTCGGCGCGGCGGATGGTGGAGAGACGATGGGCGATGACGAAGCTGGTGCGCCCCGCCATCATCTGCTCCATCCCGCGCTGGATCAGCGACTCGGTCAGGGTGTCCACCGAGCTGGTGGCTTCGTCCATGATGAAGATGTCCGGGTCGGACAGGATGGCGCGCGCCAGGCTGACGAGCTGTTTCTGGCCCACCGAGAGCATGACGCCGCCCTCGCCCACCTGTTCGTCATAGCCTTTCTCCAGGGTGATGATGAAATCATGCGCGCCGGCCAGCTTCGCCGCCGTCTCGATGGCTTCGTCGCTGGCGTCCAGTCGTCCGTAGCGGATGTTCTCACGAATCGAGCCGGAGAAAAGATGGGGGGTCTGCAAGACGATGCCGAGACGTGATTGGATGGCGTGCAGCGAGAGTTCGGTGTAGTCGCGCCCGGCGATGCGGATGACGCCGGCCTTCGGTTCGTAGAAGCGACAGATGAGGTTGATGATGGTCGATTTACCGCTGCCGGTGGGGCCGACGAGGGCGATGGTCTCGCCCTGGCGCACGCGCAGATTGAAGTCACGCAGCACGGGCTTGTCGGCGCTGTAATAAAAATCGACGTGCTCGAAGGTGATGTCCCCGCGTAGGGTGCCGGGGTCCAGGGCGGTGGGTCGGTCTTGCACTTCCGGCACGGCGTCGATCAACGAGAAGACGCGTTCCGCTGAAGCAATGGCATGCTGGGTCTCGGAATAGACGCGGGCCAGGTCTTGGATCGGCCACATCATGAAGGTGATGTAAGAGACGAAGGCCGAGATGCCGCCGATGGTCATGATGCCGATGGCGGTGGTATATTCGGCTTGCAGGCCGCCGCCGATCACCACGGCGGCCACGGCAAAGGCGCTGATGATCTGCACCGCCGGCAGGAAGAGAGCGGATAGCCACGCCGCCCGGTAGCCCGACCCGAAGCGGCTCTCCGAAAGCGTGGCAAACTCGGCCAGATTGGCGTCCTCGCGCCCCAATGCCTTCACCACGCGCACGCCGCTGATGTTTTCGTTGTACGAGCCGGTGATTTTCGAGTTGAGCTTGCGCACCTGCCGGAACTGCACGAGGATGCGTTTTTTGAACTGGACGGCGACAACGAGCAGGACGGGGATCATGGCGAAGACGATCAGGGCCAACTGCCAGTTGATGCGAGCCATGAAGTACAAAGCCGCGCTAATGTTCATGATCCCCCAAACCACATCCAGAAGCCCCCAACTGACGAGCCAGGCGATGCGTTCGGAATCCGAGGTCAGCCGAGACATGATCCAACCCACGGGCGTGCGGTCATAATACGAGAATGAGAGGTCCTGCAGGTGGTTGAACATGTTTCGGCGTATATCGTACTGCACGCGTTCGCCCAGTACTCCGGCCAGGTAGATGAAGGCAAGGACGCCGGCCGCCTGGACGAGAATGAGGGCGCCGTATTGGCTGATGATGTCGGTCAGCACGGCGCGGTTGCCGGCGACGATGGCTTCATCGACGATGCGTTTGCTGAGGTAGGTGAAGTACGAGTCCAGCGCCGCCACCAGGGCGATGGCGACCAGGAAACCCGCCGCCATGGGCCAATGGAAGCGCGTCTGTGCGATCGTGCGCCACAGCGTGCGGCCGTTGAATTGGGTGCTAAATTCTTCTTCTTCGAATTCGTAGGCGTCGGACATGGTTTGCTAGAAGTGATGTTTCGCCGGGAGGCGTGAAATGTGAGGCGTGAAACGTGAGATTAGAACAACAATTCACAAAACCTTCGTGTTTTCTTCGTGGTTTTTGTGTCTCTGTGTTCGGTGCGGTTGTCGTATTAAGCGACTGCTGTCGCCAGCTCGCGCGCCAACGCATCTTCGATCTGCGTCTGCACTTCGTAGATGCGGCGGTAGATGCCGCCGGATTGGGTGAGCAGGTCGTCATGAGTTCCGGATTGCACGATCTCGCCCTTGTCCAAGACCAGGATCAGATCGGCGGTCATCACGGTCTGGATGCGATGAGCGATGATGAAGCTGGTGCGGCCTGCCATCAGCCGCACCAACGCCGCCCGGATTTCACCTTCCGTCTCGGTGTCCACCGACGAGGTGGCATCGTCGAGGACGAGGATGCGCGGGTCGCGCAAGAGCGCGCGGGCGATGGCCACGCGCTGTTTCTGCCCGCCCGACAGCGTGATCCCTTTCTCTCCCACCAGCGTACTGTATCCCTCCGGGAAGTCAAGGATGGCGTCGTGGATGGCGGCGGCCTGGGCGGCGGCGAAGATCTCGTCGTCCGTCACGTCGCGGCGCACGCCGTAGGCGATGTTCTCGCGGATGGTGCGGGAGAACAGGAACGGCTCTTGTTCGACAATGCCGATCTGGCTGCGCAAGAGGTCACGCGGGTAATCTCGCAACTCGACGCCATCCAGGGTGATGCTGCCGCTGGTGTAGTCGTAGAAACGAGGGAGCAGGTTGACGAGCGAGGTCTTGCCGGAGCCGGTGGAGCCGAGGAGGGCCACGCTTTGGCCGGGAGCGCAGTGAAAGCTGATGTTTTTCAGCACATGACCGCTTTCGGCCTCGTAGGCGAAGTTGACATCCGTGAAGACGATGTCCCCGCGCAGATGGCCATCCGCACGGCCAACGCCTTCGTGCAGCGGCTCACGCTCCTCGCGGATGATGTCGGTCAGGCGGCCATACGAGACCAAACCAGTGGAGGTCTGTACGATCAAGCGGCCCAAGTTGCGCATCGGCCAGATGATCCAGATCAACATGCCAGCATAGGCCAGATAGGTGCCCACCGTGATGCGGCCGTCGATGGCCATGAGCGCGGCGATGGCGAAGCCGGCCAGCATTTGGGCGCCGCAGAGGATGTCGGAACTGGGCCAAAACAGGGAGTGCATCAGCATCAGACGTTGGCCCATGCGGAATTTCTGTGCGTTCTCGGTCTCGAACTTATTCCGTTCGTACTCCTGCCGGGCGAAGGCCTTGACCACGCGCACACCACTGAGATTTTCCTGGAGAACGGTCGAGAGTTTGGATTCTTGCTCTTGATAGGCCTCGTAGCGGGCGGAAACGCGGCGGAAGAAGAAAATGGAGACGATGATGATCGGGGGGACGACGATGATCGAGAGCCAAGCCAGGCGGGCGTCGAGATACCAGATGGCGCCGAAGTTGACGAGGAAGAGCAAGACGATGCGACCCATGCCAATGGCCTGGTCGGCGTAGAAGCGGCGCACGGCTTCCAGATCGGAGGTGCAGCGCTGGATCAGGTCGCCGGTGGCCGTCTTGGCGTGGTAGGCGAAGCTGAGGCGCTGGATATGGTCGAAAAGATAGTTGCGCAGACGTTGGGCTACGCGCTCGGCCGTCTCTGCGCTCCAACGCCCGCTGAGGAAAGTGAAGGCGCCTTCGAGCAGGGCCAGGCCGACGAAGCCCAAGCCCACCTTCGCCAGCGTCTGCCAGGCCGCTCCCTGACCCAAGACGTGATCGATGAAGTAGCGCAGAAGCAGATAAGTGGCTGTCTTGAGGAGCGCAGCCAGGCCCAGAGCCAGCGTGGCGGCCAGATAGAGGCCCTGATAGCCCGCCATCAGCCGCCAAAGTCCCAACAGGCGATTCGCTGCGAGTGTTTGTTTGAGATCGAGATTTTGGCGTTTGTCGGTGGCAACCACGGCAAGAACACCTGATGGTGAATGAGCGAGAAGGCAACGCCCTTTGTCAGGGCGCACCGGCTGCGCCTGGGGAGAGTATCGAATGACTTGCGAACCCGGAACCGTTGCCCAAATGGTAACGTCCCTGCCCCACGGCAGAAGGCAGAACATACATTCTATGCCGTCTACAGCTACGCGCCAAATTCGGAAGACTGGGTTGGGCCTTTTTGTGAATTGACACATGCGAACGAATGTGCTAATCTGCCCTTGTCCATTTTTCATGAGCGATCCTTTTCTATGAGCACTTACTTGCACATGATGGGCTGGAATGAAATCCTTGCCCGCATCTTTGATGGTTTCCAGGTTCAGCACGATGTGTCGCCCGAATGGCTGGTGAACCCTGGCACCCGGCGTCGTCTCAAACTCGATCTGTTGTACCCCGAAATCGGCGTAGCCGTCCGCTTCGTTGGCCTGCAAGTCAAGGGCGCGGGGCGCAAAAGCGAATGGGAGGAATTGGAGGACGCCACACGCGACGCGACGCGTAAGGAATTGTGCCGACTGAACGGCGTCGAACTCTTCCTGCTCTCACCTGACGAACCGTTCCCGACCGAACTCTTCAAGGATCTGGGCATGGTTCTGACGGACGCCTCGCGGCGGCTGGCCCAAAGCAGCCGCAGCCAGGGCAAAGCGGCGCTGACGCACCGGCTGGCGCAGGCGCGACAACGCGCAGACGAACTCCGACGGCGGATCAACCGGCCCGATGACCTCGCCCCTTTCGCCGAGGCCTGGCGCGATCGCGAAGCACGTATGATCGCCGCCGCTCAACAACCCGCGCCCAAACCCAGAAGCGCGGCCAAAGCAGTGGATGCCGCGCGGCGTCTGCAAATCGGTCAGCAAGTCGTCCACGAACGCTTTGGCCCTGGCGCTATCACCCAGGTGGAAGCGAGAGAGGATGACGTTTACCTGACCATCAGCTTCATCACAGAAGGCGAGCGCCGGTTTGCGGCGTCGTTGGTGGGAGAAAAACTACAGGTGCGGTGAGGCGCCATTCGTTGCCTCAACCTGTCTTTACTGGTCTTTCCCCTGGTTGCGGCCCCACGATCACCCGCAGAGCCTGGGGCAGCACGCGGATGTGCAGATCGCGGGCGTCGCGGTAGATGATCTCGCCATCGGCCAGCACGGGCAAAGACTCTTCGCTGGTGAGACGCACCCACGTGCAGCGCCGAGAATGCACGCGGCGGTCGTGGATGTGGCTGCCGTCGAAAGTCTTGGGCAGCAAACGCAGCAACGACAGCCGGCCCATGGCATCGCCGTAGATGAAATCGAGCAAGCCGTCGTCCTGCACCGCGTCGGGGGCCAGATGGAAGACGCCGCCCGTGCGCCAGCCGATGCCGGCGTAGGCCAGCACAATGCGCGCCTTCTCCACGTGGCCATCATCCCAGGCGATGGCCACGCGCGGCAAGTGGTAGTGCGCCAGAGCCTTGAAGACGCCGCCCAGATAGATCAGCGATCCGCGCAGCCGGTGGATGGTGGCGGCCTCGATGTTCACCTGCGCGCCGAAGGCGATAGCCACATCGTTCATGAAGGCGCGCTCGTTGACCCGGCCCGCGTCTAGCACTCGAACCTGCTGCGCCTCGACCAGTGTGCGGCAGGCCCCGACCACGTCGGTGGGGATGCCGAGCTGGATGGCGTAATCGTTGGCCGAGCCGAGCGGGATCACGCCCAGACGCGCGGGCGCGGCGTCGCCCGCGACGAGCAAGCCATTCACCACCTCGCTGATCGTGCCATCTCCGCCCGCGGCCACGATGGGGTCGAACCCCGCGTCCGCGGCCTCCCGCGCCAGTGTGATCGCCTCGCCCGGCCCTCCGGTTTGCACAAGATCGAAGTCATAGCCCAGGCCGCGCAGCGCAGTTTCGACCGCGCCGGCTTGCTGGCCAGCGCCCCAGCGGTTGGAATAAGGGTTGAGGATGATTTTGGCGGGCATGGTGGAGATTGCGGAGGGCGAAATGGCGGGAGGCGGGATTGGTTATTGGTTATTGGAGATTGGAGATTGGAGAATGGGGAGTGGGTGGAGGAATTATAGCTGGGGGCGGGGCGGGGGGCTAGCCGGGTGTGAAGCGAAGGGGGATCTGATCTGGTCAGGTGGTTTTGGCAGATGACGGCCGTCATGCTAAAATCATACCGACCGGTCGGTTTGTTTTTCTTACTCTCAATCCCTACCACCTATGCAAGCTCGAAGCCTGGAAACCCAGAATCTCATCTTGGATGCCGCCGCCGCGCTCTTTGCCGAACAAGGCTACGCCGCCACCAGCGTGTCCGATATCTGCCGGGCCGCGGATGTCAGCAAGGGCGCCTTCTATCATCACTTCCCCAGCAAACAGG
Source organism: Chloroflexota bacterium (assembly GCA_041918515.1). Lineage (GTDB taxonomy): Bacteria > Chloroflexota > Anaerolineae > J102 > J102 > SSF26. The sequence goes on from JAYRVO010000009.1 coordinate 46,291, forward strand.
CGCTGTTCCTGGCGCTGCTCCAGCGCTGGCTGACGCCGATCAACACACACATGTTGGCGGCAACTCCTCCTGAGATGGACGCCGCCAGCCAATTCCTGAGCCTGACGAGTCTGGCGGCGCCGATGTTTGGGGAAGCGAAGGGCCAGCTGCCCATGTTTCTGGAATTCTGGAATCAGGCTGCGCGCGACCCGGCCGTGTGGCATGCGACTATCGCTCCCTACGCCCAATATCGGGCGCACTTTGCAGGCATGATCGCCGAGGGGGTGGCGGCAGGCTCTTTTCGGGCCGTGGATGCCGAGATCGGCGCGCGGATGGTGGTGGCGCTGGCGGTGGGGCTGCTGTTGCAGGCTGTACTCGAACCCGACGCCGTCGATTGGGGCGAGATCACGCGGGCGGGCGTGCAGCTTCTACTCGATGGACTCCGACGGAGAGATTGAACATGAGTATTCTCTTGACAGGCGCTTTTGGCAATATCGGTATGCACACCTTGGAAGAACTTCTGCGCCGGGGCGCGCGGGTGCGCTGTTTCGATGTGCGCACGAAGACGCACGAGGCGTTGGCGCGCAGGTATGGGGGGCGCGTCGAGGTGCGCTGGGGCGACCTCCGCCGCACGGAAGATGTGCAAGCCGCCGTCGAGGGGCAGGACGCCGTCATTCATCTGGGCTTCGTCATCCCCCGACTTTCGGACACAGGTATGAATAGCGAGGATCACCCAGATTGGGCGCGGGCGATCAATGTGGGCGGAACGCTCAACCTGCTCGGCGCCATGCGGGAGCAGACGCCCGCTCCGCGCTTGATCTTCGCGTCTTCGCTGCATGTGTTCGGCCCCACGCAAGACCGCCAGCCCCCGCGCCGTGTCACCGACCCCGTGCAGCCCACGGAGAATTATGCTCTGCACAAGATCGCCTGCGAGGAGATGATCAAGGCGTCGGGCTTGGACTGGGCCATTTTGCGCCTGGCCGCGGCCATGCCCGCGCGCCTTATTCTGGATACGGGCCTGTTCGAGGTGCCGCTGGCGAACCGGATCGAATTCGTGCATGGCCGCGATGTGGCCGTGGCCATGGCCAATGCTCTGGAGACGCCGGCGGCGTGGGGCAAGACCTGGCTGATCGGCGGCGGCCCCGCCTGCCAGGTGTATTACCGCGATCTGGCGACGATGGTGTTGGAGGCCGTGGGGGTGGGGATGTTGCCCGAAGCCGCGTTCAGCCCGCATCCCTTCGCCGTCGATTGGTTGGACACGAACGAGAGCCAGCGCGTCCTGCGTTTTCAAAGCCGCACTCTCACCGATTACGTTCAGGATGTGCGGTCAGTGCTAGGGCCGTTGCGCCTGTTCATCCCGGCCCTGCGACCTATCTTGCGCCCCTGGCTGCTCAATCAGTCGCCCTACTGGCGCGCGGCCAAGCGTAAGTTGCAGCCCGCGCGGCGGGCGACAGCGCCGGCTGCGCCCTGAGTGTGATACCGGGTGCAGCGCCGCGGCCAATGAAAACCAGCGGGGATGTGGGGATGTGGGGGCGCGAGCGGGCGCAGTGCACTTTCCGGCGGCCAGCGACTGCCGTGCGTTGCATCCTTCATATCACAAAAGGGCTATAGTTTTGAGATAGCAGTTGGATCGGCTCATGAATGCCGCCCAATCCGGCGATCTCTATCAGTTTCTCTTTGCCGAGGCTATCCGCGGGATGGAGGAGAGCGACGAAAGACTACTCGCCATCCTCTCCACTTTCCACACACCGGCGCCCATCTGCCCTGAGGCGGTTCCTCTTCTTCCACGGCTACTGGAACGAAGGCCTGCGGCGCACTTACAAAGTGCGTCGCACCTGAATGGCTGTGCTATAATGACGCCAACTCGAATCGGAGCAGCCACATGACACGCACTGAAATTGGCGCCTATCTCATTGTCGATCCGGACATTTGTCACGGCCAATTGACTTTCAGAGGCACGCGCATCCCTGTCGATGTTGTATTGACCTATCTTCGTAAAGGCTATTCGGTCGAGCAACTCCTGCGTAGTTGGCCTGAATTGACGCGCCCGGCCATTGAAGAAGTCATCGCCTTGGCATCGGAGTCACTGCAGAAGCGGTACTCAGCACAAGCCTACGCCCTGGCAGCCGCGTAGAATCATTCTTGAGCGCATCGAGATATGAGTCAGATCATCCTTGATGATCAGTTGTTCGACCTTGAAGTGCTGATACCCATCGCTCGCTGGACAACTGTGCAGCGATTGCGCGAGCTTCGACCGAACGAGGTTATCCGGGATGAGCGTGTGCCGGCCTTGTTGCGTGAACTGGCGCAACCGACTTTCGCAACAATTGACATGGGTTTCTGGGACCGGAACCTTGCCCATTCACGGTACTGCATTGTTTGCTTTCCACTACGTAATGATGAACAGGAGCGATTACCTGCTCTGTTGCGGCGACTGTTTCATGTGCCCGGATTTCACACCAAAACCTCGAGAATGGGAAAAGTTGTACGCGTCAGCGAAACACGTGTGGAATACTGGCAATTGGGCGATGCGTCCTTACACGTGCTTGCGTGGTCCTAAAGCGATGTGATGATTGCGGTACTTCATCACTTCATCACTTCATTACCTCCAATCCCCACCAACCAATCTCTAATCTCCAATCCCCATGCCCCCCATCATCCGCATCGCCGACGCCCACGACTACGTCGGCCAAATCGTCACCGTGCGCGGCTGGCTTCAGCGCCTCACCGGCAAGGGCAAACTCAACTTCCTGCGTCTGCGCGATGGCAGCGGCATGTTCCAGGCCGTCGCCTTCCGCCCCAACCTGGGCGATGAGAAATTCGATCTGGTCAGCCGTCTGACCACCGAATCTTCCATCATCGTCACCGGCGAGATCAAAGGCGACCCGCGCGCGCCCGGCCTCCCCGGCGGCTATGAAATGGACCTGCGCGACATCGAAATCGTCCAGATCGCCGAGGAATATCCGATCACACCCAAAGAACACGGCCCCGAATTCCTGCTCGACCGCCGCCATCTCTGGCTGCGCTCCAATCAGCAGTGGGCGATTACCCGCGTGCGCGCCACCGTCGTGCGGGCCATCCGCGACTGGTTGGACGACCACGGCTTCCTCCTTGTCGACACCCCCATCCTCACCCCCGCCGCCGGCGAAGGCACCACCACCCTCTTCAAGATCGACTACCACGGCGTCCCCGCCTTCCTCGCCCAAACCGGCCAGCTTTACAACGAGGCCAACATCTTCGCCTTCGGCAAGGTCTACTGCTTTGGCCCCACCTTCCGCGCTGAAAAATCGAAGACCCGCCGCCATTTGCAGGAATTCTGGATGGTCGAGCCGGAGATCGCCTTCTGCAAGCTGGAAGAACTACTGGAAATCGAGGAGCAGTTCGTCAGCTACATCGTCCAGACCTGCCTGAGCAAGCACAAGGACGAACTGGCGCTACTGGAGCGCGACACGACCCTGCTGCAAAACGTGACCCCGCCCTTCCCCCGCATCCCTTACGATCAGGCGGTGGACATGATCAACGCCGCCGCGGCCCAGGGCGTGACCGTGCCCCCCAACGACGAACCTCTGCCCAGCATCGACTGGGGCGGTGATTTCGGCGCTCCGCACGAGACCTATCTGGCCAGCCAGTTCGACAAGCCCGTCTTCGTCACCGGCTACCCCACCGCCATCAAAGCCTTCTACATGGAGCCGGAGCCGGGCCGGCCCGAAATCTGCCGCAGCGCCGACCTGCTGGCCCCCGAAGGCTACGGCGAGATCATCGGCGGCAGCGAACGCATGAGCGACCCCGACCTGCTCACCGCCGCCATCGCCAAACACCGGCTGCCCGAAGCCGCCTACGACTGGTACGTCGAACTACGGCGCTATGGCTCCGTCCCCCACAGCGGCTTCGGCCTCGGCGTCGAGCGCACTGTGGCCTGGATCACCGGCATCAGCCATCTGCGCGAGGCGATCCCGTATCCGCGCGTGTTGGGGAGGTTGAATCCGTAAGTGCTGTATGCCCTTCCTCCTCATCCCCCTCACTGCCTTCCTCCTGGCCCTGATCCTCACCCCGGCCAGCATGGCTTTGGCTCGGCGGTGGGGCTTGGTCGACCGGCCGGGCGGCAGGCGACAGCACGAGGGTGTGATCCCGCGCATCGGTGGACTGGCGTTGGTGGGCGGGTTTTTGGCCGCGCTGCTGCTCACCCGGCTGCTGCCGGCAAACTGGCTGCCGCCCAGCACCGACCCGAATGAGCTGCGACGCTGGTGGGGCCTGGTGATCGGCGTGGTGTTCGTGGCAGGCTTCGGTCTGCTGGATGATCGTTTCGATTTTCGCAGCGGCCCGCAATATGTGGCGCAATTGGCGGCGGCGCTGATCAGCATTGCCTTCATCATCTTCATCGAGCGGGTCAACAACCCCTTTGGCCCGGGCCAGATCGTTTTTCCCCTGCCGGTCGTCTGGCTCCTCACCATATTGTGGTTCATGGGCGCCATGAACACCGTGAACTGGTTGGATGGCGTGGACGGACTGGCAACTACGGTGGCGGCGATTGTGGCGGCCATCCTGGCCCTGCACATGCTGCGCACCGGCCAACACAGCGTGGCGCTGCTGGCGTTGGCGTTGATGGGCTGCACCGCTGGCTTCCTTTTCTTCAATTGGCCGCCTGCTAAAGTATTCATGGGGTCTGTGGGCGCCTACTTTCTGGGCTACACCCTGGCGGCGTTGGGCCTCATCGCTGGCGCGCGCGTGGCTACCGTGCTGTTGGTCATCGGCCTGCCGGCGTTGGATGTGGCCTGGCTGATCGGGTGGCGTTGGCGGCGCGGGAGACCGCTGGGCCAGGGCGACCGCAATCATTTGCACTTTCGCCTGATCGACAAAGGCTACACCCCGCGGCAGATCGTGTACGGCTATGGCTTGTTCTGCGCGATCTTTGGCTTGATCAGCCTGACCTCCCTCACCCTGGTCAAGAGCGCCGCCCTCCTCGCTCTCTTGTTGGTGGGCAGCTATATCATCTGGTGGGCTTCCCCGCGCGCGTCCGCCGAGTAAAAAGAGAATGGGCGAAACAGGACTCGAACCTGTGGCCTCTTCCTTGTAAGGGAAGCGCTCTAGCCTGCTGAGCTATTCGCCCGAGAATGACAAGGACGGGATGCTATGTCCGGTGGCGGAAAGTGATGCGGCCGCGCGTCAGGTCGTAGGGGGAAAGCTCGACTGTGACGCGGTCGCCCAAGAGGATGCGGATGTAATACATGCGCATTTTGCCGGAAATATGGGTCAGGACTTCGTGCCCATTGTCCAGGCGCACGCGAAACATGGTATTGGGCAGCGCCTCGATAACGGTGCCGTCGACTTCGATGGTTTCTTTGGCCTTTTTACCGGGTTTGGTTTGGGTTTTGGACAAGTTTGTTCCTCCGGGAGATGCTATGATGATAGTAGGCTGGCCGCATAGTTTAGCACAAAGCGAAGGGATCGAGCAATGTTTTGCAGGCTTACAAATTACTCCGACAGGTCTTCTTCTTCGAGGAGCACCGGACGCCCCAGACGACGATCGGTGTCTGGCCCCACGATGCCGGCTGCTTCGAGTTCTTGCATCAGCCGGGCCGCGCGCGGGTAGCCGATGCCGAGCAGACGCTGGAGGCCGGAGACGCTGATCGTCTGGCGGCTGCGCAGTTTGTCGATGGCCTGGTCCATCAGGTCGTTCGCCGTCGCTTCCTCGACCAGGAGTTGGCTCCAGGGATAGCGCGGTTTGGTGGGATCAGGTGGGAGGGCGGGGGAGTTGGTTTGCCACCAACGCACCAGTTCGTTGATCTCGCTGTCGCTGACGAAACAGCCCTGGATGCGGCGCAGCTTGGCGCTGTCGGCGGTCATCAGCAGGCCGTCCCCACGACCCAGGAGTTTTTCGGCGCCGGGGGTGTCGATGATGACGCGTGAGTCGATCTGGCTGGCGACGGCGAAGGCCAGGCGGGCAGGGAAGTTGGCTTTGATCAGCCCGGTGACGACATCGACGGATGGGCGTTGGGTGGCGACCACCAGATGGATGCCGGTGGCGCGGGCCATCTGGGCCAGACGGACGAGTTTGGCTTCGATCACGTCGGGCGCAGTGACCATCAGATCGGCCAATTCATCCACGACCAGGACGAGGTAAGGCAGGCGTTCGGCAGGTGAGGCGGATTCGTTGAAGGCGCCGATGTTGCGCACGCCTTTGGCGCTGAAGCGATGATAGCGGTCGTCCATCTCCAGCAGCAGCCAGCTGAGGGCGCCGCCAGCCTGTTCGGGATCGACGACGACGGGGGCGACCAGATGGGGGAGGCCATTGTAGCCGGGGAATTCGACGCGCTTGGGGTCGATCAGGATCAGGCGCAGGGTGTCGGGGGTGTTGTTGAAGAGGAGGGAGCAGATGATGGCGTTGAGGGCGACGGATTTGCCGGAGCCGGTGGCGCCGGCGACGAGCAGGTGGGGGAGTTTGTGCAGGTCGGCGGCGACGATGGCGCCGCTGACATCCCGCCCGAAGGGGATGGCGAGAGGGCTGCCGATTTTCTTGAAGTTGCGGTCTTGGAGCAGGCGGCGCAGGCTGACGAGGGTGGCGTCGGGGTTGGGGACTTCGATGCCGACGTAGGGGCGGCCGGGGACGGGGGCTTCGATGCGGATAGGGCTGGCCGAGAGGGCAAGGGCCAAGTCGTCGTCGAGGGCGACGATTTGGTTGACGCGGACGCGGGTGATGCGGTCGTTGCGCTGGATGTTGCCGGGGGCGACGCCGAATTGGGTGACGGTGGGGCCGATGTTGGTCTCGACGATTTTGGCGGGGATGCCGAAGCTGGCCAGGGTGTCTTCGATGATGGCGGCCTGGATGGCGGCCTGTTCGTTGCTGGAGCCGCCTTTGTCGTCGCTGTGCAGGAGATCGAGCGGGGGGAGTTTTTTGGAGCGGCGGGATGGGGCGGGCGGCGGGGCTGTCCGGGCTGTGGTCTCTGGTGGGGCGGCGGCAGGGCGAAGTGGCGCGGTGACGGGAGAGCGCGGTGGTGGGGGTGTCCGACCAGTGTCTTTGAGAGGGGTGCTGGCAGTTGCGGGGCATGGTTTTTGTCTTCCACTCGCCGCCTTCTGTCCCTCTTTTTCTGATTTCTGCCCCTTCGCTGCACTCAAGACAGGTTCTTTGCTCTCCGCCCGTCGTCCTCTGTCCTCTGTCTCCTGTTTTTTGAGAGGCGGACGCGGCTGCCGGGGTTGGCCCGGCAGCGGGCGGGACCACAGGTTGCGCAGAGGGGTGTAGATGGCGAGCAGGATGAGGCCGATGAAGGCGGTGAGTAGGGCGATGAACCAGGCGCCGGTGCGTCCCAGGGTTTGTGTGAGTAGATCAGCCAGCGCCCAACCCACCATGCCGCCGCCTCGCCCCGCCTGGGCATCCAGATAGCTATCTTGCCCCAGCGCCAGGTGAAGGCCGGTGAGTGCGGCAACGAAGAGAAGGAGGAGGCCAAGCAGGGCCTCGGCGTACCATTGGGAACCAAGCCAGGATGCCAGGCGACGTTGCCAGACCAAGAAGGCGCCGATCATGACCATGATCGCAGCAAGCGGCGCCGCACCCCAGCCGACCAGCGTTTGTAGGAAACGATTGCCGTTGGCGGTGAGGAGTAAATCTACCAGCAGGAGCAACCCGGCGGCGAGAAGAATGAGGCCGAGGGTGGCGTAATGGCGAAAGCGGGTGGAGGAGAACACAGGGGAAGGGCTGGGGAGGGGGGAGGTCAGCGCCCGACTGCCACTTTCTGATTTCCGCCCCCTGGCCGTTGACTCTCCATCCCGTTTGCGGTGGCATCCCCTGTTTCTGGTTTCGTCGTCGGCCTGGTCGGTGCGCTATTTCCCATGGGTTCGATTGCCGGCTCATCGGCGCCGACTTCCATTTCGACGAGGGCGCGGGCGACTTCGGAGATGGCGACGCGCTGTTTGCGATAGAGGTCGGATTCGCTCATGGCCAGGCGGTTGGCGACTTCGCGCACGCGCTTGCCCTGGATGAATTTGAGGTCGAGGATGTTGTAGAGGAGCCACTCGGAGGTGGTCATCTGGCGGGGGCCAGGGGGTCGCTGGCGTTCGATAGCGGTTTGCAGGACGGCGCGCAGGGCGCGGGTGGGCGAGTTGTCGAATTCGGCCAGGCGCTGCCGCACGATGCGCAGGTCGAGGAGGGGGCTATCGCTGAGTTTGGGGCCGCCCCAAAAGTGGGTGAGGGCGTCGCGCACCCATTCGGTGAATTCGGGCGAGGCGACGAGGGCGTCGAGGGTGGGTTCGGGGGCGGTGATGACGTAGGGGACGGCGCCGCGCAGGGCTTGGATGATTTCGATTTCGGGGAGGAGGGGACGGAGGGCTTCGAAGACGTCGAGTTGCAGGCGGCGGTCTTCGACGGCGATCTCGGCGCGGCGCAGGAGGTGTTCGATGATGGTTTCGGCGTCGGGATCGACGGCGTCCAGGGTGGCGGGCTGACAGAGGGCGACGATGCCCAGGGGTTGGTCGGTGTGGCGGTTGACGAGGGTGCGGATGAGGTGGTCGTCGATCTCGTGGAATTCGTTGTCGGGTTCTTCGGTGGTGAGGAGAAGTTGGACGCTGGGGAGGGAGAGGAGGCGCCGGGCTTCTTTCTCGTTGCCCAAGACGGCCTCCAGGCGCGCTTCGGTTTCACCGGGGAGGGCGACGAAGCCGCCGTTGACCTGAAAGGCGTCGCAGAGGGCGATGAGGACGTTTTCCAGGAATTGGCGCAGATCGCCGCTGGTCATGAGGCGAGTTTCGAGGGTGCGCAGCCAGAGGACTTCGTCCGATTCGGTGCGATAGAGGAGGCGATCGATCCAGGGCTGGAAGATGGCAAGGCCGAGGGGGGCCAAGACGACGACGCCGACGACGAAAAGGGTGAGGGCGGTGTCGGGCGGCAGGCCCAGGATGGCTTCGACTTTGGGGAGGGTGAGGATGAGGCCGATGACGAGGACGGCGACGACGGGGCCGCGGAGCAGGAAGTAGACGAGTTGGCGTTTGACGACGCGATCGGGCGAGAGGACGCCGTAGTAGGCGACGCTGTAGGCCATGACGACGAGCATGACGCCGATGGCGATGTTGGCGATGCTGGCCAGAACGAGGACGAGGCTGGGTTCGGTGCGACCGGCGCTGGGGGCGAGGATGAGGTAGGGGAAGACGCCGAGGGCAGGGGCGGCGAAGCTCCAGAGAAGGTAGCTAAGTCGCCGGCGCGAGGCCATGGTGCGGACGTGGGCGCGGGCATGGAGGAGGGTCCAGCCGCCCCAAAGGGTGGCAGTGATGAAGTAGAGGGTGAAGGGAAGGAAGAGGGGGCCGGGTTGGAGGTAGGTGACGGGGAGGGCGACGCCTGTGGGGGGGCGCACCAGTACGTCGGTGAAGACGGCGAGGAGGGCAAAGAAGGCGCTGGCGGCGTAGCCAGCGCGGATGAGCCAGATCCAGCGCCTTTGGTAGGGTTGGAGCCAGGCGGCGAGTAGAATAGCGCGCGTGAAGTGGAGGTAGGCGGTGGGGACGAAGGCAATGCCCAGCCATTGGAAGCGCAGCCAGAATTCCTGCCATTCGACGCGGGGCAGGACGATGTCGCCGGAGTAGACGATGACCATGCCCAAGAGTAAGGCGGCAAAGGCTCGCCCCACGCGGCTGTGCAGGTTGAAGGTGAGGATGTAGGCGAAGAGGGAGAAGGTGAGGATGAGGATCGCCGACGAGAGGATGAGGTTGGCGAATTCCAGCAGGCTCAGCCAGGGAGGGAGTGCGGGCATGCAGGGGGCGGAGATCAGAGGTCAGGAGTCAGAGGGCAGGGGGCAGAGGGCAGAGGGCAGAGGGCAGAGGGCGGCCAATCTCCGACTGTTAGCGAACCGTGCGCGCGAAGTGGAGGATGATTTCTTGGTCGCTATAGAAGCGTTCGTGAAAGCCGTTGAAGATGAAGCCGTTGTTGGTGTAGAAGGCGATGGCGGGGTGGTTTTTGGTGTTGATGTGGACGGTGAGGCTGCGCAGGTTGTGGTCGCGGCACCACTGCAATGTTGTCTCCAACAGGGCGATGCCGACGCCCTGGCGCCGGTGGGGGAGGGCGACGACGTGGTGGGTGATGCATCCCAGGCGGGTGGGGGCGTCGGGGATGAGGTGGAGGAAGCCAACGATGGCGTTGCCGAGGCGGGCGGTGTACATGCAGTCGCCGCGGTGCCAGCACGCCAGCAGGTTTTCGTCGAGGGGCGGGGCGGGGACGGTGATGGGGCGCGGGAGGGGGGCGAGGTGGAATTCTGCCCGGATGTCGCTGGTCTCCACGCTCAGGTTCATTTGCCAGACGCGCTGGGTGGTGTAGGCGGCGTCGAGTTTGGCGCATTCGTTGAGGTCGTGGAGGGTGGGGCGACGGATGTGCATGGGGGGGTAGGGTGACAAGGTGACAGGGTGACAGGGTGACAAGGAAGTGCGGGTTTCCCGGTCTCCCGGTTTCCCGGTTTCCCGATTCAATCGCCGGGGCGAGCGTAGTGGGAGAGGGATTCGGTGATGGAGAGGCCGCGGCGGAGGACGTAGCTGGGGATGTTGTTGGCCCAGAGTTCGGCCAGGGTGCGTTCGTGGCGGCTGGGGGAGCCGAAGGTGTCGGCGGCGACGAGGAGGGCGGTGCTGCGGACGCCGCGACGGTTGACCTCGCGCAGGGCGTTCACCCAGGCGCTGTCGGTGGAAGGGGTGATGGCGATGAGGGTGCTGGTGCGGCCCAGGAAGCTGCCTTCGGCGGCGAGGATGCGGTCGAAGGAGGGCAGGCCTTCTCGTGGTTCCAAGACGGCCAGGGTTTCCAGGATTTTGTTGAGTTGGCGTTCGCCGCGATCGGGTTGGATCAGCTCGCGGTGGCCTGTGTAGGAGATGAGGCCGACGGCGCGGCGGATGGTCAGGTAGTGGTTGGCGAGGGAGGCGGCGGCGGTGATGGCGTATTCGATGGTGGCGGGGATGAGTTGGAAGCGGCTGAGGTCTTCGCCCCAGAGGACGGCAGGGCGGTCGTGGCTTTCGGGCGCCTCCCACGGGAGGGCGATGTGCCAGATGGCGTCGAGGTCGATGACGATCCAGATGTCACTGGTGGGGTCGAGTTCGAATTCTTTGACGATGAGGCGGCCGGTGCGGGCGGTGGAGGGCCAGTGGATGCGGTTGAAGCTGTCGCCGGGGACGTAGTCGCGCACAGTGGCGACGTTGGTGGTGACGTAGTGCGTGCGGTGGCGGGCGGCTTCGCCGCCGGGGGCCAGGCCTTCGGGCAGATGGAAGCCGTGGACGGGAACGGTGGCGGGGTAGACAAGGATGCTGTGGGATTGGGGCAGGGTGCGCTGGTGTTCGAAGATGCCCAGGGGATCGCCGCTGCGCAGGGTGAGGGGGCCAAGCAGGTAGCGTCCGCGGCGGTAGCAGGGTGTGCGGATGAACCAGGTTTGTTTTTTGCGCCCGCCCAACGAGCTGACGACGCGCGAGGGGTGATGTCCCGGCAAGGTGGAGTGGTCGCGCACTTCCAGCCAGAGTTTGGGCAAGCGGCTGCGGTTGACCATCTCGAATTGTTCTTCGGCGAATTTGCCCACCTGGCTCCGCCGCGCGCGTGTGTAGCGATTCAGACCGATCCAGTTGACGTTGAGCCAGGCCCAAAGCCAGGAGCCTACCAGGACGATGGTGACCAGATAGAAGGTGTTGTAGAGCAGGTCGCGGCCCGTGTCGATGGCGGCGACCAGGCTGGCCAGCCAGACAAGTAGGGCAATCCAGGTGTTGCGGCGCATGGCAATGAGCGGGTTTCGGAGGTTTCCGAGTGCTCGGCGGTTTCAGGGTTTGGTTTGGGAGCGTGTGCCAGGGATGGCGACGGTGTTTAGGATTTCTTGGATGATGGTTTCGGGGTTGACGTTTTTGATGCGGGCAGAGGGGCTGATGATCAAACGATGGGCCAGAGTGGGTACAGCCAGGCCTTTCACGTCGTCGGGGATGACGTAGTCGCGGCCCTGGGCGGCGGCGTAGGCGCGGGCGGTCTTGAAGAGGGCCAATGAGCCACGCGGGCTGGCGCCCAGGTAGACATCGGGGTGTTCGCGGGTGGCGGTCGTCAGCGAGATGATGTAGTTTTTGATCTGTTCGTCAACGTATATGGTCTTGACGGCTTCCTGGGCGTTGGTCAGTTCTTCGGCGCTGATGACTTGAGTGATGTCCTGGATGGGGTGATGGTCGGTTTGGGAGTCGAGGATGGCGACTTCGTGTTTGCGGTCGGGATAGCCCAGATGCATGCGCATGATGAATCGGTCGACCTGGGCTTCGGGCAGGGGGAAGGTGCCTTCGTATTCGATGGGGTTTTGGGTGGCCAGGACGAGGAAGGGTTTGGCCATGGGGTAGGTGACGCCATCGACAGTGACCTGGCGCTCTTCCATGGCTTCGAGCAAGGCGGCCTGGGTTTTGGGGGTGGCGCGGTTGATCTCGTCGGCCAGGGCGATTTGGGCGAAGATGGGGCCAGGGCGGAATTCGAAGGTTTGTGTCTTCTGGTTGTAGACCGAGACGCCGGTGACATCGCTGGGGAGCATGTCGGGCGTGAATTGGATGCGGCTGAAGGTGCAGCCGATGGATTTGGCGATGGCCCGCGCCAGCATGGTTTTGCCCAGGCCAGGCACGTCTTCGATCAGCAGATGGCCTTCGCAAAGGAGGGCCAGGAGGGTGGAGCGGATGGGCTGGCGTTTGCCCAGAATCACGCGTTCGACATTGGCGGTGAGGCGCTCGACCAGGTCTTGGACGATGATGGGTGCGGACATGGCAACTCCGGGATGCAGGAAATGGCGGGGAATGCGCAGATTGTATCACACTCCCGGCCCGTCACTCTCTTGGGGAGGCGGAGAGGTGAAAGGCGGGTGCAGCGCCCGACGTTGCCAAAACGCGTTCGACGCATTAGGATTGCGCCCATTCCCGACTCTTTTGCAAGGAGAGAAACCCTATGGATCGCTTCATTCGCCATCGTTGGACCGTCGTCGCCGTCTTCTTTGTCTTCATGTTGCTACATCAGGCTGATCAGCTGTTGATCGGCCCGCTGACGACGCCGATCATGAATACTTTTCATATCGACGAGGTGCAAATGGGGCTTGTTTCGACCGGGGCCTTGCTGGTGGCGGCGGTCATGTATCCGCTATGGGGTTATCTGTACGACCGCTATACACGGGCCAAACTGGTGGCGCTGGCCTCGTTCATCTGGGGATCGACCACTTGGCTCAACGCCCTGGCCCCGAACTATTCCGCGTTCCTGGTCACCCGCGCCAGCACCGGCATCGACAATTCCAGCTACCCTGGCATCTTCAGTCTCATCGCCGACTATTTCGGCCCGGAGATGCGCGGCAAGGTCTATGGCCTCTTGCAACTGACGCAGCCGCTGGGCTATATGGCCGGGCTGGTGGTGGCTACTCTGCTGGCGGGGACGCTGGGCTGGCGCAGCGTGTTCTTTATCACCGGTTCGCTGGGCATTGTGCTGGCGGTGGTAATCTTGTTCGTGGTCAAAGAGCCGCCGCGCGGTCAGAGCGAGCCAGAAATGGCCGGGATGGAAGAGATGGGGGTGTATCGCTTCGAGTGGAAGTTAGCGAAGGGCCTTTTCCGCAAGCGCAGTCTGCTGTTCCTCTTTGCCCAGGGTTTCGTGGGCGTCTTCCCCTGGAATGTGATCACGTTTTGGTTCTTCCGCTATCTGGAGACGGAGCGGAACTATAGCCAGGGTGCTATCCTGACCACGATGACGCCGGCCATCCTGGTGTTGGCGGCGGGCTATTTCGTTGGTGGGCTGCTGGGCGATACTTTGTTCAAGCGAACGAACCGCGGACGGATGATCGTGGCGCTGGTGGGGGTGTTGGTGGGGGCCATCCTCCTGAACCTGACCTTGCGCGTGCCGATGGTCAACCAGGGACTGTTCATGATCATGTTGTTGGTCACGGCTTTGTTCATCCCCTTCGCCTCGCCCAATGTCCTCTCCACCGTCTACGACATCACCCTGCCCGAGGTGCGCAGCACAGCCCTGGCCGTGCAGTATTTCATCGAGAATGCTGGCGCCGCCTCGGCGCCGTTGTTGGCCGGGTTCATCGCCCGTGAGTCGTCTCTGGGCAATGCTATCCTCCTCATCTGCACCGTCGCCTGGCTGCTGGGCGCTGTGCTCCTCTTCTTCACCGCCTATCTCGTCCCCCGCGACATCGACGTCCTGCGCGGCCAGATGCGCGAGCGCGCTGAAGGTGAGCGGAAACTGCACGAAGCGGCGAGGGCGTGAAGACGTCGGCAAGCACAGGACGAGAACGAGATTTTCAAACTGACTTGAGTTCAGAAAAGACGATAGGCCGCATCCAGGCAGTTGGGGCATGCTTTCACCTGCCCGCTCGTGGTCACTTGGCGAGTTTCACCGCAAAACAGACAGCGCAGTTGCCCGCGCATCTGGCGGGCGCCGGTCGCGGCGATGCTCGCTTTCCTGGGGGAAAACAGCGCATGCTGTAGGTTTCTAGCATGGTATCCCCATCCGGGTTATCGAAGCAAAAAAAGACCGCCGGGCTGTCCGCTCCGACGGTCTTTGTAAATGAAACAGGACAAGGATCAACGGCGGCGGCCAAAGAGAATGAGCGAGTAATACAACACCTGGCCGATGGCGGCAATGGCGGCAGCGACATAGGTCAGGGCGGCGGCGTCCAGGGTCTTGTTCACGCCTACCATCTCCTGCTGGCCAAGGATGTTCATCGCCACCAGCTCTCGCTTGGCCCGCTTGCTGGCGTCAAACTCGACCGGCAACGTGATGATGCTGAAGACCGCCGTCAGCGCAAACAGAAGCAAACCAATCACGGCGAGATTGAAGCCAAAGTGGGCGAAGGCCTGGAGAAGGAGACCGCCCATGAACAACAGGGGGCCGAGAAAGGAGCCAAACTGGGTGGCAGGCACCAGGGCGGAGCGCAGGGCCAGAGGAGCATAGCCCTTGGCGTGTTGCAAAGCGTGTCCCGCCTCGTGCGCGGCCACGCCTACGGCGGAGATGGCGGGGCTACGGCCTACGTCGGGCGAAAGCCGCAGGGTGCGGCTGCGCGGATCGTAGTGGTCGCTGAGAAAGCCGTTGGTCTCCTCGATGCGCACATCCTGCAAGCCATAGTAATCGAGCATGGCTCGCGCTGCTTGCGCGCCCGTCATCCCGCGCGAATTCGCCACGCGGCCATACTGACCAAAGGCACTGCGCACACGCGCCTGCGCCCACAGGCCGAGGAGCAAACCGGGAAGAGCAAGAATCAACCACAGCGGGTCGAAGAAGAACATAGTGTCGTAACCTCCGTTCTGCAATTGCAGATAAATTTTATTGCTGCATATCTCGTATTGCGTATTGCGTATTGATGCTTTACGCAATACGTAGTAAACAATCGAGTCACTTTTCGCACACTATTCTACGGCCAATCCAGGGGCGCGTATGACATCGGGCTGACAATTACCTGTCGAATCATCTGGCATAGAACGCTTGCCAGACGAAGATGAGCACCATCGCCAGCCCCAGCATAAAACGCACCACCGCCCCCACGACATAGCCCAACATGGCGCCGCCGCTGGCGCGGCTGGCCTCGCGCCAGTTCCCGCCCCGTCGGCGCGTCTCCCAAGCCAGCAATCCCAGCACCCCGCCGACGAGCGCGCCGATGAAATTGAAGATCAAGAACCCCGCCACCGCGGCAAGACTGGCTGCGATCATCCCTTGCCACGAGGCGCCGCCCCATTTGGCTCCTGCGGCGGTCAACCCCACATCCACGACCGTCGAAACACCCACCAATAACGCCAAGGCCACCAGCGTCGGCCAACCGATGGCCCCGAACCCATCCGCCCACGCCCACACAAACACGCCGAGCCAAATCAGAATGGCGCCGGGCAGCAGCGGGGCAAACGTTCCGATCAGCCCTACCGCCATGACGATATAAGCTAGAATCTGCACAATCGAGTCGTCCATCCCATCACCTTCTCATTTCACCAACTGCACGGCCCGCGCCGCCAGCAAGCTCATGCTGTCATCATCAGCACGAAGCTCGTAAACGGCAATGCGACCGCTGCGAGCGGTGCGCGGGCGACTGATAGGGAGTTTGATTTGCCATTCGGCAGGGGTTTGCGCTGCGGACGCGCTCACCCGCGTGCGCGCCTGGCCGAAAACTGTCCCCGCCGAATCCTCCACCCGCACCAACAACATCACTCCGTTCAGGCCGATGGCGGCGCCGCGCACCACCGTCATGCCTTTCACCCGTTCCCCCTCTTGCGGTTCACTGATCGTCACACTTTTGTCTGTCGCCGAACCTGCAAAGAGGGTATTCACCCAAGCCAACAAGATCAAACTGCCATTGGTCGGATTCTCACTGTAGATCGCCACGCGACCCTTGTTCGTTGTCGGCGGGTTTTGGAAGGACGCGTCCACGCTGAAGTTTCCGTTTTGACCCGCTGCGGCCGCATCCGTGATGGCGATGACCTCACCCAACACCGTCCCATCCTCCGCTTCCACCCGCACGATCACCTTGTTCTCGAACAACCCTTCGGCATGGCCAGCCACCCGCACACTCGCAGATAAGACGCTCTGCGGTGTCGGTTGGGACAAAGCGCCGATGGGGCCAACACCAGCGGCGGGGGTCGCGGCTTCGGCGGCGCCTGGGATCGGCGCGGCAGATTCGACCGCGTCTGTTGGCGGCGCATCCAACAGATCGATTTGGCGGATCAAGAGGCGGCGCCCGTTGTAATCGGGCGCGGCGAAACGCACCTCGCCAGAAACCCGCACCCGCCCCTCATACGCCGTCAAGCTCTCCAACATCGTCTGCACGTTGGCCCGATTGCTGGCGATCCCATAGCGGTTGCCCTGCGCGTCTTCGAAATAGTCATCATATGGGCCGCCCGCCGGCAATTTGACGATGCGCCCCACCCAGCCATTGGCCCGCCGCGACGCCGGGCTGGGCATTCGCGCCGCCACGACCGTCGTAGTCAAGCCATCTGCGCCCACCTCGCCCCACCAGCGCATGTCACTTCCCGCCTTGATCAGAATGGCAGGCGAGACAAAACGCCCGCCAACGTCATACGGCGCCCCAATATGCATCTGCCAGGGACCGCTGGCATAGCTGGCTGCCAACGGCGTCGCCGCCACGGTGGGATCGATCGGAGTGGCCACAAAACTAGCGTCCTCCGGCAAACCCAACAAATAAGCCCCGCGCACGAACGCCAGCGCCTGATCGCGTATCGTTTCCGGGTTGATGCTCACAGCCGTGGGAATCGGCGTTGGCGCTGGTGGCGAGCCTGCCGCGCTTTCGCCGGTCGTCACCAGGGGCAATGTCACTGTGCTCAGCGCGGACGCTGTGGGGCTGGGAACTGCCGCCACGGGGGCCACGGTCGGGCCAGGAGCCACGGTCGGCTCCACCTTGCTCAGCGCGCGCGTAGGCGTTGGCTGCGGACGCCCGCGCGACAAAGACGACACACAACCGGCCAAGCTCAACGCCAATAACACGAAAACGAAGACAGAAGACAACAGGGATCGTCGTAGCATGTCCATCACTCCTAAATTTGGAAAGCCGCCGCCGGTTCGATCAGCCGCACCGAAAAACTGGTGGCATAGCGTTTCATGCCATCCACCACCTCGCGCCACGACTCGCTAGTCAACAACTTCCGCGCCGTCTCGATATCATCCAACAACCCGTAACCCATGATCTGTGGCCCATTACCCCAGACCGTGTACCAGGCATCCAGAAAACGAAAACCAAACTTATCCAACATAGGGCCGAGCGTCTGCATCACATACCGCTGGCAAGCTTCCTCTTTGCCAGGTTGCATATCGTAATAGATCACAAGCTTCAGGGGGCGTTTCATGACGTAAGCTTCTCCTTGGATGCACCCCATAGGCTAAAGGAAACACCTGCTGGCGTCAAGCCAGGTCACTTCCATTCTTAACCCTTTCCCTCCCCACCCCGCCGTGCTACACTCTGCACCCACTAGATACCACCCGCTCGCATAGAACTGACACCCTCAGCAATTCCAAATTTGTGGACGCGGATGGAAGAAACACAGATTTTTGACCAAAAACTATCCGCTCCTTCGTTGCACTCAGGACATGGTTTCCCCCATCCGTGTCCACAAAGCATGTTTCCTGATGACAAGAAAAGCCATA
>JAYRVO010000010.1:0-12649 GCA_041918515.1 Chloroflexota bacterium
GAGGCAGGGAAGAAGATAGCGCCAAAAGAGGTGGGTGGGGGAAGATCGGTGGGAGTGGGGGTGGCGAGAGGGGGTTGGTCGCAGGTCACAGTCAGAGTGTAGGGGCCGCGACTGTCCTGAAAACCATCGATGGCGATGAGGTGATCGCCAGGGGGAAGGGAGGGGAAGGAGAGGTGAGCGTCGCTGCCGTGGCAGTTTTCTTGTTCGCCGTTGGGTAGGAGGAAGAGGTCGAGGTCGCTGCCGTGTGGATAGCTAAGGGTGAGGGTGAGGGGCTGGGTGAAGGTGGTGTGAAGACGATACAGGATTTCGGGGCCGGTTTCGGGCCAGTCGGGGCGGCAGGGGTAGCGGTCGGTGTCGCTGACGCCGGTGGAGGTGTCGCCCTGGTAAATGCCCTGACAGTAGAGGGGTGTGGCGGGCGGCGCCGAAGCGTTAGTGGATGGCCAGGCCACCAAACTGAGGGCGCAGAGCAGGAGGAGGCAGGGAAGAAGATAGCGCCAAAAGAGGTGGGTGGGAGGCAACATGTTGGTCTCAGTCCCACTCAACCTGACAACGATGAGCGGGACTGGTCAGGATGTTGGTGGGTTCAGTTGCTGTTGGTGCGCTGGAGGAGCGGCAGATAGAGCCAATTCGGCGGCGCGCTGGTGGCGGTGGGGGTGGGGGTGTGGGTGGGTGCGCTGGTGGCGGTGGGTGTTGCCGTTGGCTGACCGGTGGGGGTGGGGGTGGGGGTGGGCAGCGGGCTGTGGGCGAAGTTCCAGGAGAGGGTGGTGTTGGCCTGGACAGGAAGGCCAATGACGTTGGGGTTGGCTTCGGCGTAGCCGGACGGCGCGGTTTCGTGCAGTTGGTAGAAACCGGGCAGAAGGCTAGCAAAGGTGTAAGAGCCATCTGCTGCCGAGGTGGTTTGCTTGTTGACGGGGCCGGTCAGGTCGAGGAGGGCGCCGGCCAAGCCTTCGTTGACGTCGGGCTGGCCATTGCCGTTGCGATCAGTGTAGGCTTTGCCGTTGATGATGCCGACGGAGGGGGTGGCGGTGGGTGTGACCGTGGGCGTGGCCGTGGGTGTGGGGGTGACGGTGGGGGTGGGAGTGGGGGTGGCGGTGGGCGCGGTGGTGGGGGTGGGGGTGGGTGTCACCTCGATGAATTCCTGCACCTTGCGCACGTCCACGCGGTGGATGTATTCGTCGCCGTCGTTTTGACCGCTTGGGTTTTTGCTCTCGATGTAGAGGTCGGCGCGGGCTTCGTTCAGCAGGCCATTGTTGAAGTTGCCGTCTTCGACGACGAAGGTGGCGACTTTCCACTTGCCGGTGTTGGTTTTCTGGACGAATTCAGGCTGGGGGGTGAGGACGCCTTCGAAGGGGAGGAAGTTATCGACGGCCAGACCGCGGCGCACGTTCCAATCGTTGATGGCATAGACTTTGGCGGCTTTGGGGCCTCCCACAGCGTCATAGACCAGGAGCCATTTGTCGTTGCCGTGGTCGAGATAGGTGACGGTGACGACGACTTTGAAGGTGCTGTCGGCTGGTGGCTGCGAGCGGGCGAAGTAGCGGTCGGCGGCGTCGAAGATGAACTTGCTGTGGCCGCGCGCCTGGTCGCTGCGGCGGGCGACGTAGCCGGGATCGACCTGAGTTTGCACGCCATCGGCGTTGGTCTGGTAGAGACCGGCGTCGCGCAGTTTCGCATCGAAGGGGTTGGTGTTGTAGTGCCAGGCTTTGTTGACGACATTGGAATCGCTGGCATCCCACCCAGTGATGGCGGTGCGTTCATCATCGGTGACGGGGATGGTGACGCCGCCGAATTGGGGAAGGTGGAGTTGGGTGAGATAGAATTCGTAGTTGCCGTTGGTGGGCCAGGAGTTGCATTCGCTGCGCGAAAGGGTGGCGTAGCCCAAGAAGCAAGGGGCTTTGTGTTCGCGCATGGTGGACCAGACGGTGGGGGGGCGTTTCTGGCCCTCGGCAAAGCCGGCGCCAATGTACTGGGTGGCCCATTCGGCGATGGTGAGATTGTCGGGGTTGGTCAGGCTGCCGTCGCCGTAGCTGGAGTTCCAGAAGTGGGAGAGGCGGATGTAGTCGGCTTTGACATCGAGGGCGCGGGCTATCGACCAATAGAAGCCGTTGCGGGTGCGCATCATGTAGTCGTAGCTCTCTAACATGATGGGGGCAATGCCATTGTATTGGCGGGCCTGGTCATAGATGGCCACGCAGCGAATGTTGGCGTTGGTGCTGGCGCAGGATTCGACGAAGCTGAAGTCGGGCGTGATGTTGTTGATGCTGACGCCGATGCGTCGGGTGGCTGCGTAGTTGGCCAGGTCGCGGCGTTCGGTGGAGCTATCGAAGAAGGGGGCGTTCTGGATGACGAGTTGGATGCGGGGGAAGCCGGAGCCGTCGTAGAAGGCGCCGCGGTAGATATCGATGACATCCTGCTCGAATTGGAGCCAGGTGGATACGGTGAGGCCGTGGGCTTTCAGAGAGGGATCGTCGCGGTCGTCGGCAGGTTTGTTCTCGCCGTCCTTGCCGGTGCCAATGGCGATCCAGCCGACTCTGTCGCGGTTGGGGAAAGAAAGTAGGTGATTGGCCAGGGCGTTGATGAAGGCGCCGTATTGTTGTTTGTAATAGGAGTGGAGGTAGTCGGGAAGGTACCAGGCGCCGTTGTCAGGGTTGCCATCGCTGTTGCAGTCGCGCGTATCGGGTACATCCGAAACGAAGACGGTGTCGTCGGCGTTGCCGGCGATATTATCTGGCCCACTGCGCACCCAAGCCGGGATGAGGTCCACGCCCTGGAGGGGGCAGCGCACGAAACGGCCGGTGTAGGGCGTTACGGCGATGCCTACTGACACGTAGCCGGCAGCCATGCTGTCGACAATCCACTGGTCGAGGATGGCCCAATTGTAGTTGCCTTTGGATGGGTTCAAGTCGGCCCAGGCCCAGAAGCTGAAGGAGCCGGTGGCGTGATAGGCCGGCGCCGGGCTAAGGATGTTGAAGCGTCCGGTTTCGATGTAGAAACCGCCGGGGCCAGCAGGGGGCGGCGCGTACTCCTCGGCATTCGGGGCCGCGGGCGTAGGCTGCCCTGGGCTTGCCATCTGTGTAGCCCCTAAGGCGGGGACAGCGATAGCGACGATGACCAGAAGTGTGGCGACGAGAAGAAGGAGTCCCTTCTTGCTCATGATGGTGTGCCTCCAAAGATAGATTTGAGATGCGTCCGACCTGGCGGTGTACGCTACCTACCGTGAACGCAATGGCGCGAACAGGGGGCAGGCTCAATATTGAGTGTAGCGGTGTGAGGTGAAAACTGGATGAACAAGGTCAAGGCCAGAGATGACAAAATTGTCACCTTGTAGTCAGCGTCAGGCCGGGTCAGAAGATAAGCAGTGGCGCATGATAGCACAGTCTGACAGGGGGTTGAAAGCTCTTGCGAAAAGATTGGAAAGCCCGGCAGAGCCACCTTATCGCTTTCGTTTATTTTTCACTTCTTGCAGATAGGCCCGAATCTCGGTGTGCAGGGTGGCATTGGGCAATTCGTACCGGTTGAAGGAGCTTATGCGAGCGCGGTCGATGGCCGCGGGCAGGTCGGCCAGGTCGAAGCAAGCCAATAAATAACCATCGGCAGCGAACCGGCGCAGGATTTGCTCCTGGTGGCGGTCGTAGCGATCAGGGTTGGGCACGCAGATGAGGGGCTTGCCCAGGGTGAGCACCTCGATGATGGTGCCAAAGCCGCCGTGGGCGATGACGAGGCTAGCTTCGGCGAGGATGTCATCGATGCTGGGGCGCAGGCGAAACCAGGGGCCGTGGCGCGGCTCGTACAGACCTTGACCGATCTGGAAAAGCACGGTCTCGTTCAGCGTTGGCGCCACGGCGTCTACAGCCGCGAGAAGAGGGTCGAAATCGGTGGTGCCGACGGTGCAGAAGATCATGGGCGGCGCACGGGTTAGAGAAGACGGCCGGCGTAGCGAGCGCGCGGGTAGCGCTGCCGGTGATGCTCCCATTGCACATAGAAACGGTCGGCCAGGCGCCATTTGTAGATGATGCGCGCGGTAAAGGTGAGGCTCTCCACCTTCGAGGCCGATTCAATGAAGATGTGGGGGATGCGACGCACTTTGGCGAGGAGGGCGAAGGGGATTTGCAGGCTGGGTCCAGCGCCAATGATGGCATCGGGTTGCGCCTGATCGAGAATGCGCCAGGCTTGACGGAGCGCCGTCGGCATCTTGCGTAGCACGATCCAGGGGCTTTCGGTGACGCCCTGACGTTTCTCGCGCGGCTGCACGATGCGATGCACCGGCCCCGGCAGGTCGATCTTGTGCTCCGACACCACATCGTAGTCGGCGACGACGTAGTGATATTCGTACTCCGGCCCCAGGAGCTGCACCAACCGCAGCATCTGCTTGGTATGACCGCCCGCGCCCAGGATGATGAGGAGCCGCACGGGCGCAGGATCAGCCATCGGCAAGTGTTTCTTGGCTGCTGGCATCGGCAGGAGCGACGCTCATCGCCTCAGCGACGGCAGGCGCCATTTCCCGCCCCGCTGGCGCTGCCTCGGTCATCCGGCTCCACGCACGCACCACCACCGCCAGGGGAACGGCAAGGACCGTCGTCGCTAGAAAAGCAAGTAGAAAGATGACGCCGACGCCGATGGCCTGGGCGGTGAGCTGGCCCGGCCAATCGCGGACGAACCCCGCGGCCACGCGTAATCCGCTTACGCCTTGCCCAGCGACGCCGAGGTAATCGCTGGCGCCCACGCCGCTGTAGCCAACCCCGGCCGCGCCATCGGCGAAGACGCCCACCAGCAGCAGCCCCACCAGCGCGGGAAGCCCGAACGTTGCCAGCACCCCGCCGCGGTCGTTCAGACGCAGCCAATGATCGACCGTGTAGGTCGCCAGGATCATGAGCAAACCAGCGATGGCGCCGATCAGCAAGGCGGCCAGCGGCGGCACGAACGGCGCGCCCGCCAGCCCCGCCACCCAACCGGCGGCCACGCCGCGGGCGCCTTGCAGCGGATCGGGACGGCTGGCGACGAACCAGGTGTAGAACAGGGGGGCGAAGGCGCCGCCTGCCGCCGCCAACACCCCGTTGAGAACCAGTCTGGCAGCGGGGAGGTGCGACCAATCCGTCAGCGGCCAGGCGAGGAGCCAGGCGGTCGAGCCAACGAGGATGAAGCCAGCGCCGGTCATAGCCAGTAGGGGGAGATGGACAGGGGGTAGATCGATTGGGTCTGGCGACTTGGGTTCTCGTCGCAGAAAGGCCAGGATAGCCGCCAGGGCCGCGCCGCCGCCCAGCAGGAAGGGCGCCGATCCCCCGAAATCCACGAAGCCATGCCCGGCGCCGATGTTGTAGCCCAGGTTCGCCAGCCAACCGCCGCCCTGCACCCAGTTGCCGATAAGTGGATAGCCGACCGTCGCCACGAGTAGACCAAACAACGCTGTCGCTAAGGCCGGCGCGCGGCCACGCAAGGCCAGCATGGGCAACAGCGTAGCGGTCATGGCCCAGGGCAGCGCGCTCGATAACAACAGATAAGCCAACGGCGTCTGCACACTCTTCAGCCCGAACCCGGCCACCCCGGCCATCCCCCACGTTGCGCCCCAGCGTTGGCTCAACGCCGACCATTCCCACACCAGCGAGGCCAGGTCAGGGTGATCGACCACCAGGCCAATGCCCCCGTAGTGCAGGCCGAACCCGATGATCACGTAACCGACGACAGCCAGGGCAAAGGCCGCCAGCGGGACCAGCGCCGCCTGACGCGCTTCGCGCTCGGGCAAGCCACCCGCGGCGATGAGGGCCACACCCAACGGGACGAGAAAGGCCAGCGTCGCCGCCAGCAACGACCACATAGGGATGAGATTGGTTTCGATCATGCCGGGTTTGTCTTTATAATGATGACGTCTGATGGAATGCGTGAAACGTGAATCGTGCTGATTTGTGCAAGGTTCAATCGTTATAATTCGCTTTTACGCGTTTCACGCATCACGTTTCCAGGAATATGCAATACGCAACACGCAATACGATCATACCAAATGCCTGAGACCGGAGCAAAAGCCCCGCCGCTGTTGATCGATGCCATGCTGGGAACGTTGGCGCGGCGTCTGCGCTGGCGTGGCTATGATGCCGAATATCGCAATGACCTGGACGACGCCGAGATGATGCGCATCGCGCAGGAGCAGGGCCGAGTGCTTGTCACCCGCGATCGGGAGCTGGCCGGGCGTCGGGGGCCGCGAAGTCTCTATCTTGCCAATGCTGATCTCGATGGGCAGGTGCAGGAGATCGCTGACGCCCTCGGCTCCCCGCCCGGCCCGGCCCGTTGCACCGTCTGCAACGGCGATCTCGATCCGCTGACTCCCGCCGTCGCCGCACCGCTCGTCCCACCCTACGTGGCCGCCACCCAACGCGATTTCGCCCGCTGTCGCTCTTGTGGCCGTGTTTATTGGCCGGGCACGCACTGGCCGGGCTTGCAGGTTTGGCGGAGAACAGAAACAGAAAATGTCAGTGGATCAGCGGGAGGGCCACATGGTGGAGCACCGTCTGGTTCACAATGACATCGACCGTCCCCGCAGCAGAGCCGATGCCATCGCTCACCGTGAACTGAAAAGCGTCGTCGTCGGCTCCTGTCTCTGGTGCATAAAGGACGTAGGTTGACCAGCCAGGCTGGGGTGGGATCAAGGAGCCGGCTTGGGTGATCTCAGGGCCGGGGTGGACTCCGTCGGGGCTGTAGAACAGTTTGCCGCGGGACGGGAGGGAGGTCAGGCGGAAGGCGAGATAGTCCTGGTTGGGGTCGGCGCCGGTCAGAGGGATGGCGGTGGTCAGCCCTTGCCAGGCGGTTGCGATCTTGCTTTCGGCTGTGGGCGGGGCGTCGGGCAGCATCTGGCCCTGGAGGATGGCTTCGAGATGGAGGCGAACGCCGCGGTAGTTGGTGGGGTTGCCATTCAGAGGCGAGAGCAGGTTGTACCATTCGTTGGGGTCGCCAGGGCGGAAGTAGAGTTCTTCCTGTGGGCTGGCTGTGGGCTGGCGCAGGTTGTAGCGGATGTAGCTCCAGCCGCGGGTGCGGATGGAAGCCCGGTCGACGACATTGGCGTTGTAGCGGCCCAGGGCGGTGGTTCCCGGCCAGGGCCAGTAGGCGGCGGGATCATGCAGCAAGGAAGCGAAACTACGGCCATCGCGATGAAAATCGGTAGGCATGCTCAGCCCGGCCAGTTCGACCAGGGTGGGGAAGATGTCGGTCGAGTTGACGACGGCATTCGTGACCGCGCCGGGCGTCGTCACGCCCGGCGCTTTGATGATCAAGGGCACTCGCGTCGAGATTTCCCAGAGCGTATGCTTCTGTAAGTGCTGCTTCTGACCCAGGTGGAAGCCGTGGTCGGCCCAGATGACGACGATGGTGTTGTCGGCCAGGCCCCTTTGGTCGAGCACGGCCAGCAGGCGGCCCAATTGCTCGTCGGCGTAGGTCGTCCCGGCCAGCGAATGGGCGATGGCGCGCTTCCATTCGTAGGGATTGTCGAAGAGATACTTCTGATCCCAATAGTTGCCGTCTTGCCAGACCAGGGCCACGCCCTCTGGCGGGATGTCGGCCAGGTCGTCGGCGATGACGGGCGGCGTCTGCACGGCCTCGAGGGGGTAGCGGTCGAGCAGGCGCTGGGGAACGTACCAGGGCAGGTGGGGCAGGACGAAACCGACGGAGACGAAGAACGGGCGGTCGGTAGGAGCGCTGTTCAGGATCGAGACGCCGTTGTCGGCCGTCTCGAGATCAGGCAGAGTGGCTTCCGAATAGTTCGGCTGGCCGGGTTTGGGGTTCTGGGCCGTTTCGATGGCGCCCCAGTCCGCGTCGATGGTCGTCTTGCTGTAGTAATCGGTCAAACCGCTGAGCGGGGTGTTCTTGGGCCAGCCGATGCCCGGCCAGAAGTTCCAGAGGTGCAGACGATCCCACGGCTCGGCCAGTAATTGTTCGTTGTTATGAAAGGTCTTGCCAGCGCTGGCGACGTAATAGCCTTGCTCGCGAAAGTGCTGGTACAAGGTTTTGATCTGGCTGACGCCGGGACCGAAGTGCTGATAGCCGGGGCTGTTGGGGTTGGCCAGGAAGGTGCGCCAGGCCGTATGTTCGGGGCTGAGGCTGGTGATGCCGGTGGTGGAGGGGCGCAGGCTCAGCAGCATACTCAGCCGCGAGGGATTGCACGAGACGGCGTTGGCCTCGGCGTTGGTGAAGAGCATGCCTTCACGAGCCAGGCGGTCGAGGTTAGGCGTGATCGCCTGGCCGCTGTAGGCGCCAAAGGCAGGCAGGAGGTCGTCGAAGAAGACGAAGAGGATATTAGGTCGGCCGGAAGCAGGCGCGGGATCGTTCGCGGGCGCGGCGGCGTCGCTGGGGAGGGCGAAGACCAGGCAGAACACCAGGGCGAGGAGGATGGGGCGGATCTTCATAATGGCTATCATACGAGAAAGGTGGGTGCGTGCAGCAATGGCAGCGCCAATTGAGACGCCGATGGCGTCGTCAACAGGCCGGGTTCGATTAAGCCTGGAGAAGGCATGGGGTCAGAGACCTGACAGCCATCCGAACCCATGCTACAATCTTACCTTTCACCCCGCCCGCCATTCCCGCTCCACCATGACCCTCGTCAAAATCTGCGGCCTCACCACCCTGGCCGACGCCCAGGCCGCCCTCGACGTCGGCGCCGACCTCCTCGGCTTCATCTGCTACCCCAAATCCCCCCGCCACCTCCCTCCCGACCGCATTGCCGCCATCTTGACCGGCCTCCAGTCCGCAATTCGCAATTCGCAATCCGCAATTCGCACCGTCGGCGTCTTCGTTGACGAATCTTTCGACGCCATCGACCGCACCCTGGCCGAAACCGGCCTCGATCTGGCTCAGTTGCACGGCGCCGAGCCGCCCGTGATCCTGGAAAGCTTGCAGGGTCGGGGCTTCAAGGCTCTGCGCTCGCGCAGCCTGGCTGAGGCTGAGGCCGACGCCGACTGGTACGCCGATCTTGGCCCCTCGGCCGGTCCCGACCTGCTGCTCGACGCCTACGATCCCCAAGCCTACGGCGGCACCGGCCACCGCGCCGATTGGGACATCGCCGCCGCCCTGGCCAAGCGATATCGCCTCCTCCTCGCTGGCGGCCTCACCCCCGCCAATGTCGCCGAAGCCGTCGCCCGTGTCCGGCCCTGGGGTGTGGATGTGAGCAGCGGCGTCGAGACAGCACCAGGCCGCAAAGACCATACGGCCGTGCGAGATTTCATTCTTACCGCCAAAAAATCGTGATACGTATTGCATATTGCGTATTTCGTAAATCGTATTTCGATACGCAATAGTCAATCTCCAATCTCCAATAACCAATAACCAATGTCCACTCTCCACTTCGACATTCACCCCGGCGCGACGGTTGGCGCCGAAGTTCGGCTATGTTGCTCAGTCGCTATCTGCGATGACGAGGGCCGAGTGTTGCTGCAGAAACGCACCGACGGCGATTGGTGGGGGCTGCCTGGCGGCCGCCTGGACGCCGGCGACACCTTCACGAGCGCGGCGAAGCGCGAGGCGCGCGAGGAAACAGGGCTGGCGATCGAGATCATCCGGCTGGTGGGGGCCTACACCGACCCGAACGTGTGCTCGGTGTATCCTGACGGCAACCGCGCCCAGATCGCCGTGCTCAACTTCCTGGCCCGGCCCAGCGGCGGCAGCCTGATCACGGCCAACGAGGAGACGGCGGAATTGCGCTGGTTCTGGCCCGACGATCTGCCCGCCAACCTCATTCCTACGCACTACACCCGCATCGCCGACGCCTTCGCCCACCCGACCATGTTGCACGTTGATTGATGTTGTGGACGCGGATAGGGAAATACGGATAACAGTCAACAATCAACAGTCAACGGTCAACTTCGCCTGTCACCTTGTCACCTTGTCACCTTGCCACCCTCATGACCCGCACAATTACCAATCCCCAATCCCCAATCCCCAATCTTCCCGACACCCGCGGCCGTTTCGGCCCTTACGGTGGCCAGTTCGTGCCCGAAACGCTGATGCCGGCGCTGGCCGAGCTGGAACAAGCCTATCGTGATGCCTGCGCCGACCCCGGCTTCTGGGCCGAGCTGAATGGCTACTTCCGCGACTTCGTGGGCCGGCCCACGCCCATCACCTATGCTCGCCGCCTGA
This sequence comes from Chloroflexota bacterium, assembly GCA_041918515.1. Lineage (GTDB taxonomy): Bacteria > Chloroflexota > Anaerolineae > J102 > J102 > SSF26. The sequence continues at coordinate 10,114 of JAYRVO010000010.1, forward strand.
GCGAGCACCTGGGCGGGGCGCAGATCTATCTCAAACGCGAAGACCTGGCCCATTCCGGCGCCCACAAGATCAACAATGCTATGGGCCAGGCGCTGCTGGTCAAGCGCATGGGCAAGCGGCGGGTGGTGGCAGAGACGGGGGCCGGGCAACACGGCGTCGCCACGGCCACGGCTTGCGCCCTGCTCGGCATCGATTGCGTGGTCTACATGGGCACGGTCGATATGGCCCGGCAGGCGCCCAATGTCTTCCGCATGAAGCTGCTGGGGGCGGAGGTGCGCGGGGTGGAGAGCGGCAGCAAGACGCTGAAGGACGCCATCAACGAAGCCATCCGCGACTGGGTGACGAATGTGGAGACGACGCACTATCTGCTCGGCTCGGCCCTCGGCCCGCACCCCTACCCTATGATCGTGCGCGACTTCCAGCGCGTGATCGGCGAAGAGGCCCGGCAGCAGATGCTGGACCGGGTGGGCCGGCTGCCCGATACGGTGGTGGCTTGCGTGGGCGGCGGCTCGAATGCCATCGGTATTTTCTACAGCTTTCTGGAGGATGAGGAAGTGCGGCTGTTGGGCGTGGAGGCGGGGGGGCGAGGGATCGAGTCGGGTGAGCACGCGGCCCGTTTCGCCGACCCGAAGATTTCACGGCTGGGGGTGCTGCACGGCACGCGTTCGTATGTGATGCAGGACGAGCATGGCCAGATTGCGCTCACGCACAGCATCAGTGCCGGGCTGGACTACGCCTCGGTGGGGCCGGAGCACGCCTATCTGCGCGACCTGGGCCGGACGGAGTACACCTATTGCACGGATGAGCAGGCTCTGGCCGGATTCAAGGCCCTGTGCGAGTTCGAGGGCATCATCCCCGCCCTGGAAAGCGCCCATGCCGTCGGCCATGTGCTGGAACTGGCGCCGACCCTGCCCCAAGACCACATCCTGCTGGTAAATGTGTCGGGGCGGGGGGATAAGGATTTGGATACGGTGATGAAGGCGTTGGGAACCACATAGACTCTGGGGCATCGCTCCCCGTTCGATCATGTGTGCAATTATGGAGTTAGACCCCATAATTGCAAGGTTAATTGCCCCCTAACGGCGTCGAAATGACTTTCTGTTGCTCAAGCCGTTTCCCATAGGGCGCGGATGGGGACGGCGAAGAGGTTGGGGCCAAAGCCCAGACTGTTCTCGCCGTCATAGAGGATGACCCCGGCCACAAAGCGTTCGGCGGCGGCAACTTGTAGTTTGCGCAAGCCGCGGAAGTCGGCCTCGGTGACGGTGGCAGAAGCCTTCACCTCGATGCCCGCAATCTGGTGGACGCCGCGCTCCAGGACGATGTCGACCTCGGCGCCGTCCTTATCGCGAAAATGGTAGAACATAAATGCAGACTCATGCCAGCTTGCCTGACGCCGCAGTTCTTGAAATACGAAACTCTCCAGTATGTGGCCGAACAAGGTCCTGTTCTTCCATAGACCGGCGCTATCCAGTCCCAGCAAAGCGGCGCCCACGCCAGTGTCGCCTATGTGTAACTTGGGGCTTTTGATCAGACGGCTAAGCTGGTTTGTGCGCCAGGAAGGCAAATGCTCCAGCAGAAAGACGCGCTCCAGGAGGGTGATGTAGTCGCGGATGGTGGGGCGGCTGATCTGAAACGGGGTGGACATTTCAGTAATATTCACAAGCCGCGCCGTCTGGCTGGCTGCAAGCTGAAGCAGCCGGGGTAATACATCGAGCGAACTGATGCGTGCCAAGTCGCGTACGTCGCGCTGGACGAGGGTTTCTACATAATCGCGATACCAGGCTGTGCGGCGGCGCTCGCTCGCACGAGCAATCGCCCCTGGATAGCCGCCGGCCACGATGCGTTCGGCCAATTCACTCCCCAAACGCCCGTAATGATGGTTTGTAAACGCCCGCTCGAACAAGGCGTCGAGGAAACGAGGTCGGCTGCCGTTGATTTCACATTGGGCCAGTGGATGCAACCGCATGATCTCCATACGGCCGGCCAGCGAGTCAGCAAGGGTAGGCAGGAGGAGGACATTGGTCGAACCGGTCAAGATGAAATGGCCCGGCGTGCGAAGACGATCGACGGCCGCCTTGAGCGCCAGGATCAGGTCGGGCGCGCGCTGCACCTCATCGAGCACAACCTTGCCGGGTAGATCGGCGACAAAACCCACCGGATCGAAGCGGGCTGCTGCCAACTGCACGGCATCATCGAAGGTGATGTAGGTGTAGCCGGCCGGGTCGCCCACCATGCGCGCCAGCGTCGTCTTGCCGCATTGGCGCGGGCCATACACCAACACCACCGGGGTGTCGGTCAGTGCTTCTTCGAGGCGGACGCGCGTGTAACGAGGATAGAAGAACACTCCCATTATAGACGGGAGTATAGCCCGATTTCGGCCAAATGAAAACTTTCGCTCCGCCAAATGAAACTTTCTGCTCCGCCAAATGAAACTTTAGTGGGCGGAGAGTTGGCCCACATACGGAAAGTGTTGAAATCAGAATATGAAAGGCACAAATTTTAGACTCAAAATGCAGCAACATAGACGAAAGCCCCC
>JAYRVO010000011.1:0-114767 GCA_041918515.1 Chloroflexota bacterium
CGCGAGTCTCGACGAGGTGATCGCCGACATGCAGGACGACGCCGACGCCATGGCGCAGCGCGGCGACAACGGGCGGGCGGATTGGGCGCGGGTGTACGCGGGGCGGCTGGCGCGGGCGCCCCTGTGGGGGGGGGGCCCCATTGGGGGTGTGTGGCGGGGGGGGGGGGGGGGGTGGGGTTGGGGGGGGGGTGGGGGGGGGGGGGTGGGGGTGGGGGTGTAAGTAGGGGTGGGTGTGCGTGTGGGTGTGGGGGTAAGGGTGGGTGTGGGTGTGCGGGTGGGTGTGGAGGTAGGGGTGGGGGTGAGGGTGGGTGTGGGGGAGGGGGTGCGGGTGACGAGGCCGACGGGGTCTGGGCTAAGCCGGAGGGTTGCGAAGTGTTCGGCACCGGCGTAGGTGCTGCGGCCGCTGAGGGTGAGGGCGCTGTCGCGGTCGCCGCCGTCATCGTCGTCGTTGAGGCCCCAGTTGAAGCCGAGGAGGAGGTTCGGCGTGGGCTGGGGGCCGCCCCAGGCGGCGACGGGGATGGCGATTTCGATGTCGTAGGAGCTGTCGCCGCCGTCGCTGTGTTCGCTGACGGCGGCCGTGGCTTTGTCGGTGGGAACGGCGCGGTCGTGGACGATGCCGTCGCGCCGGACGGTGAATTGGTGGTCGCCGCCGGTGGGGCTGTTGCTGAGTTTGTCGTTTTCGCCGTCGATGGCGATTTCGACGCTGTCGTCGTGCCAGAGGCCGGCGCTGTCGACGCTGGCGCGGTCATCGCGCACGTGGACGGCGATGTAGAGGGCGGTTTCGTCCCACATGGCCCAGAGTTGGCCGCTGAGGTCGGCGGGCTGGGGGAGGAGGCCGCTGAAGTAGGAGGCGGTGGCGCGGTCGAGGGGGAGGGGGTTTTGCAAGGACCAGTCGTCGAGGTTGCCGTCGATGATGGCGCTGCCGCGTCCGGCGGTGAGGACAAGCGGGGTGGGGGTGGGAGTGGGAGTGGGGGTGGCGGTCCAGGCGGGATTAGGAGTGGGGGTGGGGGTGGGGGGTGTGGCGGTGAGGTTGGGGTTCAGGTAGATGAGCTGGAGTTGGGGGCGCAGGTTGATGTTGTCGTGTTCCGAGGAGGCGAGGTCGAATTGGACGCGAGTGGTGCCGTAGCCGTCGATGAGAAGGCCGCGATTGCTGGTGGGGTCCTGGAGCCAACGACGGGCAAGGTCGGTGATGTCGAGTTCTATCCAGCGGTTGGGGCCGTTGATGAATTGGAAGTCAGCGTAAAGGGGGGCGTAGTCGATGCCGAGGGCGAGGCCGGGTGTGCTCCAGGGGGCGCCGTTGCGGGCCTGGTTGTAGGTGGACTGGGCGGCGTCGAAGGGTTTGAGGAGGTCGAAGGCGCGGAAGTAGAGGAAGGTGTTGTTGCTGGCGCCGGTGACGTAGAGGCGAAGGAGGGCGCGGTCGAGGTTGGCGTCCGCGGGGAGGCCGAGGCCATCGAAGCGAAGGAGGCCGCGCATGGCGTGCTCGGAGCGGATGGAGAGGAGGGGGCTGGCGCCGAAGTTGGCAGCGGGGTTCCAGCTGCTGATGAAGGTGTCGCTGGCGCCAGTGTAGTTGTTTTCGCCCTGGCGGAAGCTGCGGACGGGGCGGTAGGAAGGTGGCTCCGGCGTCCACGTGGGAGTGGGAACAGAGGCAGGGGGAGGGGTGGGGGTGGGGCTGGGCGTGGCGGGCAGGTCGAGGCGTTCGACCTGGACCATGTGGATGGTTTCGTCGCCGTCGCCGCGGGCGTAGAGGCTGAGGTCCGAGCCGGGACGGTCGCCGCCGCCGGGTTGGTGGTTGCCGAAGCGGGCGTCGGTGAGGACCCAGCTGGCCGTGAGCCAGCGACCGCTGTTGGTTTTGCGCACGGTGCCAGCCAGTTGGTTGGGGCCATTCCAGCCATCGTAGAAAACGTCGAAGGCGTCGACGCCGGTGTCGTAGTAGGTGACGTTGAGGCGCACGCGTTCGTGCGTTTCGTAAAGGTAGCTGTCGTCGATGTCGAAGTAGAAGTAGGGGTTGCCGGTGGGGGTGTCGGTGCGGCGGGTGTAGCGGCCTTCGGCGTAGGCGGAAATGTTATAGAGCGACACGCTGCGGCCACCGGGGACGGTGTCGTTCTGGGTCATGAAAAAGTCGTAGTTGCCGAATTGGGGATACCAGGTGTATTCGGTTTCGCGCATGGCCACCCAGGCCGAGGGGCTGTTGGCAACGGTTTTGCCCAAGTGTTGGAGGGCAAAGCGGAGGATAGGGCCACGGTCGGGTTTTTCGACCAGGCTGCGGGAGAAGACGAAGTAGTCGGCGTGTTTGTCCAGGCCGGAGAGGGCGCCCCAGGTGGTATTGGTGATGCCGGTCATGTATTGTTCTTCGTACGATTCCCAACCGATGGGTACATCTTGCCACCATTTGTACATGGGATCGTATTGGCCTGTGCCATAGAGTGAGTAATTGGGGTCGTTGACGTTGGTGGCGTCGGCGTCAGGGCGCAGGCCGTTGTGTTTCAGGCCGATGCCCAACGAGGCGGCGTAGTCGGTCATTTGCCGGCGCTCGTAGGGGCTTTTGAAGTAGGGTGCGTATTGGAGGACGAGGTGGGTGTGTGGGAAGGCGGCGGCATAGGCGTCCATGATCCGCCGATTGGTCTGGATCCAGCCTTCGCTGGTTAGTCCGGCGGCGGCCAAACAATCGCGGTGGATGGTGTCGGAGGGTTTGGTCTCGCCGTAGATGCCGGATCCAATTTCGACGAATTCGAGGCGCGGGTCGCCGTCGAAGCGGCGGCCGAACTCGCGGATGAAGCGGCCGTATTCGCGCAGGTAGTTCTCGCTCCAGTATTTGGGGATGCCCCAGGCGTCGTCACAAACGACGCGCATGTCAGGAAATTGGCGGTAAAGGTAAGGGGGCGTTAGATCGCCGCCGCAGCAGGTGGCATTGTAGGTGGCAAAGCCGATCGCGGCGGGCTTACGGCTGTCGCTCATGGTTTGCAACCATTGATCGACGACGCCCCAGTCGTATTGCCCCGGCCCCTTTTCGACCCGATCCCATTCGAATTTCATGTGTCCGCCGGTGATGGGGTTGCCGGCGAGAGGGAGATTGGAAGAGTCGTAGAAAACGTAGATGCCCGGACGCCCCTCGGGAGGGACGGCGGCGGGGGCGGCATCTTTGGTATTTGGCGCCAGCGAGAAGCTGTCCCCTGGTTCTTCGTGGATGCCCCAGACTTGTGCGGCGGCGAAGCCGAGCACAACGAGGAGCAAAACGATCAGGACGGTAAGTTTGGGAAGGAAAGAGATACTACGAAAACGTCGAAACATCAGGTTTCTCCTGGGCGCGATTCCGGCAGCGCGTGAGCGAGAGAGGCCAGGCTCACCGCGCGTATGCTTGCATTGCCCATGATGACGTGAGCGCGGTCAAGATGAGTACGCACTGGCCAGGTGCAGATATGGGCAATACCGCAAGCAGTGAAGCGTATTCTGGAGGGGAGTCGCCCGGCGGGGCCGGGCTGGTGGCCCAGGATAGGATAGGGGAAGTGTCGCGTGTCGAACGTCCGCTGTCAAGCGGTGCAAGGTTGCAGGATGAGTGAGAAAGTCACCCGCCCTTTTCCAGTAGGGCGGATTTGGTCGCCCCTTATCGCCTCCGCTATAATCCGCAGAAGTAACGCGCTGCGTCATGGGTGTGTTTCGTGTTCCGTATTTCAACGTTTCTTACGCAATACGCAGCACCACTATCTGCCTATCTAATCAACATTTGCTCCCCAAAAGGAGGGCGCGCTTGAAACTCCACGAATATCAAGCCAAGCGTATTTTCGCCCAGTATGGCATCCCTATCCCGCGCGGCGAGGTGGCTACTTCGCCCACGCAGGCGCGGGAGATCGCGCAACGGCTGGGCAAGCCGGTGGTCATCAAGTCGCAGGTGCTGGTGGGCGGGCGCGGCAAAGCCGGCGGTATCAAGCTGGCCCGTACGCCCGATGAGGCCGAAGCCAGGGCTGATGACATCCTGGGTATGAACATCAAGGGCCTCATCGTCAAGCGCGTGCTGGTGGATGAGGCTGCCGACCTGCAAAAAGAAATCTATCTGGGATTGGTCATCGACCGGGCGCGGCGGCGCGTGGTCATGATGGCCTCGAGCGAGGGCGGTGTGGACATCGAGGAGGTGGCCGCGAGCCATCCCGACGCGATCAAGACTGTCACCATCGACCCGGCCCTGGGCATGAAGTCTTACCAGGCCATCGGTCTGGCTTCGGCCATCGGTTTGCCACAGGAGCACTTCCGGACCTTTACGCAGATCGCTCTGGGATTGTACGAAGCTTTCATCCGTTCCGATGCCGAGCTGGCTGAGATCAACCCGTTGGTCATCCAGGGCGATGGCAGTCTGCTGGCGGTGGATGGCAAGATGGTGCTGGAGGACAACGCCCTCTTCCGTCATCCTGATTTGGAAGAGATGCGCGATCTGGATGAAGAAGCGCCCGCCGAAAGCGAGGCCCGCATCAACGGCCTCAGCTATGTCAAGCTCGATGGCGAGATCGGATGCATGGTCAATGGCGCCGGGTTGGCGATGGCAACCATGGACATCGTCAAGTATTACGGTCGCGAGCCGGCCAATTTCCTCGATATCGGCGGCGGCGCGCGCGCGGAGAAGGTGGCGGCGGCGCTGCGCATCATCCTCAGCGACCCCAACGTCAAGGCGGTGCTCTTCAACATTTTCGGCGGCATTACGCGTTGTGACGAGGTGGCGCGCGGCATCCTGGCTGCGCTGGAGCAGGTTCCCACGAAGGTGCCGATGGTTGCTCGCCTGGTGGGGACGAACGAAGAGGAAGGCCGCGCCATCCTGGCCGAAGCTAACATGTTGACCGCCCGCACCCTGGCCGAAGCCGCTCAGAAGGCTGTAGCGGCGGCTGGCAGGGGGTAGAGATTGGTTATTAGTTATTGGTAATTAGTAATTAGTTATTGGGGAAATTACCAATAACCAATAACCAATTACTAATTACCAATTACCCAAACCGGAGTGATTGATGAGTATTCTTGTCGATAAAAACACAAGACTGGTGGTGCAAGGCATCACAGGTCGCGAGGGTCTGTTCCATGCCTCGCAAATGCAGCAGTATGGGACCAACATCGTTGCCGGCGTGACGCCGGGAAAGGGCGGTCAGGAAATTTTGGGCGCGCCCATCTTCAACACGGTGGCCGAGGCCCGCGTCGCCACCGATTGCAACGTCTCCATTATTTACGTCCCTGCGCGTTTCGCCCCGGATGCTATCTTGGAAGCCGCCGATGCTGGGGTCGAGCTGGTCGTCTGCATCACCGAGGGCATCCCCGTGCTCGACATGATCAGTGTGCGAGCTTATATCGATCGTCTCCCCACCCGTCTCATCGGCCCCAACTGCCCCGGCGTCATCACCCCCGGCGAGGCCAAGGTGGGCATCATGCCCGGACGCATCCACAAACCCGGCTCTGTCGGGCTCGTCTCGCGCTCCGGCACCCTCACTTACGAGGCGGTGGCGGCGCTGTCCGAGATGGGCATCGGCCAAAGCACAGTGGTGGGCATCGGCGGCGACCCCATCATCGGCACCAAGTTTGTAGATGTGCTGGGTCTGTTCCAGGACGATCCGGCGACGAAGGCCATCGTCATGATCGGTGAGATCGGTGGCAATGACGAAGAGGTGGCGGCCGAGTTTATCAAGCAGTACGTCACCAAGCCGGTGGTCGGGTTCATCGCCGGCCAGACAGCGCCTCCTGGCAAGCGCATGGGCCATGCCGGCGCCATTATCAGCGGCGGCAAGGGCACGGCAGCCGACAAGATAAGGTCGTTGGAGGCGGTTGGCGTCCCTGTCGCCAACCATCCTGGCGAGATCGCCGAGTTGATCCGCCAACGTCTCTGAAACGCACTGTTCGGTTGACTGTTGCCTCCGTGCCCCGATCATTCGGAGGTGACAGTCAACTCAAGGCGCGAGCAAGGAACTGACGATCTCTTTCAGCTCGGCGTATTCCATCGCCACCGGGAACTGGGGGAAGTCGGCGATCACGTTGGCGGGCGGGCGGAAGAGGATGCCGTGGTCGGCGGCGGCGAGCATGGTGGCGTCGTTGTACGAGTCGCCAGCGGCGATGACGCGGTAGTTGATCTGCTTGAGCGCCAGCACGGCCGCCCGCTTGCCGTCGCGGATGCGCAGCTGATAATCGACGATCATGCCGCGGCTGTCGATCTCCAGACTGTTGCAGAACAGCGCCGGCTGACCGAGTTTGGCCATGAGCGGGGCGGCGAACTCGGCGAAGGTGTCGGAGAGGAGGATGACGGGGGTCTGGCTCCGCATCCAGTCCAGGAACTCTCGCGCGCCGGGCAGCGGCTCCAGGGTGGCGATGACATCCTGGATGTGGCGGAGGGTGAGGCCGTGCTGATCGAGGATGGCGAGCCGCGCCCGCATTAGCTTGTCATAATCTGGTTCGTCGCGGGTGGTGCGACGCAGGGCCGGGATGCCGGTGGTCTCGGCCACAGCAATCCAGATTTCGGGCGTGAACACGCCCTCGAGGTCGAAGACGGTGAGGATGGGGAGCATAGGGTGGCAGGTCGCAGGGGGCAGGTGGTGGATGGTGGGTAGACAAGGAAACAAGTAGGCAAGTAGACAAGGAAACAGGTAGACAAGTAGACAAGGAAACAGGTAGACAAGGAAACAAGTAGGCGAGGAGTGGGTGGCGAGTCGCGGGTGGTGGATGGAAGAGAATCGCTTCTTTCGGGGGCGCGGTAAGACGGAGTGCGGGGATTGTATCAGAGGAAGGCGATTGTAAATGAAAGTATAGGTTTGGCGGATGAAGGACTATCCCCGCTCACGCCTTCCTGCTACAATGGTCCCATCTATCAGGAACGCAACAATCAACAACCAACAGTCAACAATCAATTTCTAACGGCCTTTCGCCACTGGCCCTTGTTTCCTTGTTTCCTTGTCTACTTGTTTCCTCCCCTACCTCCTATGCCCCCTATCGATACCAAAGCCTACCGCCAGACCATCGGCCTGTTTGCCACCGGCGTCACCGTTTTGCTGGCCGAGCGCGAGGGCGTGGTGCACGGCATGACCGCCAACGCCGTGACTTCGCTCTCGCTCGACCCGACGCTGGTCATCGTCTGTCCCTCCAAGCGCGCCAACCTGGCTGATTTCCTCACGGTCGGCAACCATTTCACCATCAACATCCTCAGCGAGCAGCAGGAATCACTCTCGAACTTTTTTGCCAACTGGCGACACGAGGGGCCGCCGCCTGCCTACGAATTCATCACCTGGTCGGCTGCCGGAGAAGCACCGCGCCTGGACGGCTGTCTAGCCGCACTGGCTTGCCGGGTGCAGCAGGTGCACGATGGCGGGGACCACTGGATTGTGGTTGGGGAGGTGCTCGATCTCTATCGGGGCGAAAGGCCGCATCGCCCGCTGATCTTTTTCGGCGGGGAATATCATCAGCTTCGACGGCAGGAGCCGGAGCATTTGCAGCCGTCGGCGGATGCGTATCGCTGACCAGGGTGTTTTTCTTCTACTCCTCCACCTCGAACAAAAGATCGATCATCTCGTCTGCGTAGATCTCCACCTGCTCATCCGTGCCCTCGGCCGCGGCGTGGCGGATGCTGGCCACCAGTTCGGTCAGGCGAGAGCGGAGGTTGGCGGGGATGTCGGGGCGGGTCAGGGCTTGCTCGGCGCGCTCGACCAGCACCGAAGCGCCGGGGTCAAGCGCCACGCCGGCTTCCTCCGCGATGATCGCAGCCTGTAACCGAGCCTGGCTGGCAGCAATCTCGCTGGGGCTGAGCCGTTGACGGTTGGCGCGGAGCTGGGCGCTCACCTGCCGTCCACTCTGGCGTTCCAACACCGTCACATCGAGGATGCCGTTGACATCGAGATGAAAGTTGACGGTGACATCGGTCAGGCCGTCGGGTCGGTTGGGTTTCAGCTTCTCGACCATGAAATCGCCCAACAGCACGTTGTGCGAAGCGATGGAATGCTCCCCCTGGTAGACCTTGACATGGATCGCTTCCTGACCGGGCGCCATCGTGCTGAAGACTTCGCTCTTGTGCACGGGGATGGTGGTGTTGCGGTGGACGAGCGGCGAGAAACGGTCGCTGTGCAACTGCCCCGTGAAGCCGAAATAGGCAGTCTCGATGCCCAACGACATTGGGGTCACGTCCACCAGGATGGCGTCCACGTCTTCGCCGGCGATGATGGCCGCCTGCACCCCCGCGCCCAGGGCCACAGCCGCGTCCGGGTCGATCTCGCTGTGCGGCTCTTGGCCCATATGGCCGGCCACCAGCTCCCAGACGGCCGGCGTGCGCGTGGCCCCGCCCACCAACAACACCCGGTCGATGTCCTCGACCTTGAGACCGGCATCATCCAGGGCCTTGTCGATCATCTCCGTTGTTTCCAGCAACAGGTCGCCGATCAGGTCCTCGAATTCGTGGCGCTGCACTTCGCGGCGGATGTGCAAGGGAGCGCCTTTGTCGTCTTCGGCGATGTATTCCAGGCTGAGGAGAGCGTAGGGGGCGGAGGAAAGCTCGATCTTGGCGTCTTCGGACGCACGCAGCAACCTGGCCCAAGCCTGATGGTCTTCGCGCACGTCGATGCCGTGGTCGGTCATGAACTCGTCGGCCACCATGTCGGCCAGACGCTGGTCGAAATCGTCTCCGCCCAGGAAGTTGTTGCCTGCGGTCGCCCGCACATCCACGATGCCATGGTGCAGGTCGATGACCGAGACATCGAAGGTGCCGCCGCCCAAGTCGTAGACCAGAACCCGCAGGTCCTCCTCTTTGCCCATGCCATAGGCCAGGGCCGAGGCTGTAGGCTCGTTGATAATGCGTTCCACCTTCAGCCCCGCGATTTCGCCTGCCTCGATGGTAGCCTGGCGCTGGACTTCGTTGAAATAGGCGGGAACAGTGATCACCGCGCGCTCGACCGGCGCTCCCAGGGCCGCAGACACGGCTTCTTTGATGGCGCGCAAGATGAAGGCGGAGATCTCCTGGGGCTTGTAGCTTTGCCCGGCCATGGTTACTGTCTCGGCCTGGCCCATCTTACGCTTGATCGAGCGGATGGTGTTTTCGGGCGCGACGATCCATTGATTGCGGGCGGCTGCGCCGACGAGCACCTCGCCTTGCGGCGAAATACCGACAATCGAGGGCAGGATGCGTTCGTGATTGACCGCGATCAGTGTAGGAACGCCGTTCTGGGTGATGGCCACGGCCGAATTGGTTGTGCCCAGGTCGATGCCCATGATTTTCGGATTCATGCTTTTTGCCCCTGCAGTGATTTGGCAACCACGACCTCGGCAAAGCGGAGGATGCGGTCGTATTGTTGATAGCCTTTGCGCACGACTTTGACCACCATGCCCGCCGCGACATCCGTCCGCGGTTCGGCCTCGACGGCGACGTGCAGCCGCGGGTCGAAGGGCTGGTCTTGGGCGGGGATGATCTGGATGCCCTCGCCAGCAAGCAGCCCCAGGAATCGCTCTCGCACCAGGGTCAGACCCGCGAGCCAAGCAGTCAGGGCTTGCTCGATTTCGGCGGCTGGTTCGATGATGGTTTCTTTTTGCACAGGCAGGGGGTCGCTGCCAAAAGCCAGACGCATGCGTTGGCCGAAGCTGGGCGCGGGTGGAGGCGGGGGCGCGGGGACCGCCGCGCGGCGGGCGGCTTGCTGGCGGCGGCGCTCCAAAAGGGCCTGGCCGTTTTCCAGGGCGGCGTCGAGGCCGTCCAACGCAGGGAGGAGGTCGGCGGCAAGTTCGCCTCTGGCCTGTGCCCGCAAGTGGGCGACGAATTGTTGATCGCGCCAGGTGCGCTCGTTTTGCACCTCGTCGCGGCGGTTGGCGATGTCGCGCAGCACGTTCAGTGCGGCGCCGGTCTGCTGGTCTTGCGATTCGGCCAGGGCGTTGGCCTTGAATTGCGTGCGGCTTAGTCTGCTGATGGCCTGTTCGAGCGCGGTCAGCTGTTCTTGCTGGGTTTCCTGGCGGGCGATCAACTCGGCCAAGTGTTCTTCCAGGCTGCGGGAGGCGTCGGGGCCGGCCAAATGGCGGGTTAAAGCGTCGATCTGGCCGCCGCTGTGTTCCACCTCAGCCAACAGATGATCTAGCTGTTGGCCGACTGTGACGGCGGCGGCATCCAGGCGCAGGAGGAAGCCGTGCAGTTGGGGCAGGGAGGGGGCCAGGGTGTCGTTGGTGGCCGGGGCCGCGTCGATGATCTCGTCCGGCAGCGCCAGATCAGAGGAGCCGGGGAGTGCGGAAATCGTCATGAGCAGTGAGAGCGAGGAGGCCGAAGCGCAGGGCCAGTTCCAACAGGTCTTCGTCGTGGACGCTGAGGTCGTAGCTGGGGGCGCGGCGGCTGGGCATGGTGGGCGGGGGTTGGAGGAGGAAGAGGTCGGTGCGGGCGCGGCGTTCGGGGCTTTGGATCAGCTCGTAGGCGGCTCGGATCTCTTTGAATTTTTCCGGCTCGCGTTCGGGCGGGTGGTCGCGCACCAGTTGGAAGTAGGCGCGCTTGATGGCGGCCGCATCGGCGCGTCGGTCGATGCCGAGGACGGCGTAGGGGTCGCGCAGGGGTAGGGTTTCAGGGGGTGTAGGTTTCATCAAAGAGGAGGTCTTCGAGGTCGTCGGGGGTTCAAGATTTCATCCAGGAATTCATCGATCTCGTCAGGGTCGGGCGGACCGTCGGGGAAGGCATCCATGAGGATGCGCAGGAGTTCAGGCGAGAGCGGAGGGAGTCCGCCGGGTAGTGGAAGTCCGCTGGGCAGCCGTCCACCGAAAGCGAAGCGGTCTTCAGCCATCAAATCGAGCAATTTGTTCTCGTGGGCAAGCCGGGCCAGACGACGACCTGTGGCCAACAGGCGCTTGACCGCACGCGTGTCGCCTTGAGCCGAGGCCAGCCTGGCTTCGATGTATTCCACCGCTCCACTTTGGGCATATTGGGCGCGCAGGCGGTCGAGATAGCTTGTGAGCAGAACTGTGTCTTCGCGGCCGATGAATATCTCGCAAGCGCGCACCAGCACAAGGGCCGGGGTTTCGTCCACATAGGGTTGGGTGGTCAGAGCGATGGCTTCGCCAATGAAACGTTCGATCCATTCGTTCCCCAGCTTGCATTCCAGGACCTGGTTGGCCTGATCCAGCCAAAAGGCTGGAAGGAGGAGCTGTGTTTCGGTGCGGACGCGAGTGATGATGGTTTCGACGTCGGCGATGGCGTTGAGATGCAGTAGTTCGTGTATGACGATGTCAGCAATCTCAAGACTGTTCGAGTTGGCCAGGTAGGCCCTCTTGTAGGCGGCAATGGCCTTGTCGGCCTGGTTAGTTTCTCTCAGGCTGTGCGCGAGCGGCAAGAGGAGGAAGGGGTGATCGGGGAGCGTCTTGAGCGCATCCTCGAAGAATTCGATTTTTTCCTCATGGTTGTAAAGGTATCGGGCTGGAGGATAGTTCAGATACGCCTGGGCTAGCGCTTCTTTGGCTTCGACATGGTCGGGTTGAAGGTTCAAGACGCGTTTCCATACGTTGATCTGCTCGTGATTCCATCCCGGCTCCATCATGTGGCCGCGCAGGACCAACGCCTCGATGTTATCCGGGTCGCGATCGAGGATGCGTTCGACTTCGTTGAAAGCAGCCTGGATTTGATCGTTGTCGTTGAGGGCGCGGGCCAGGGCCAGGCGGATGTCGATGTCGTCGCCGGCGTATTTGCTGGCGTTTTTCAGGCAGGTCACAGCTTCGGCGGCGTCTTCGGCGCGCTGGTGGCAGATGGCGGCGTGATGCCAGATGGCCGCCACCTGGTCGTCGCTCAGGTAGTCAGGGTGGTCGGTTTTGCGGGGGCGACGGCGCACCATCTCGCGCCAGGCTTCGGCGGCGGCGGTCCAGTTCTCTTGCGCTTCGCTGGCGAGGGCCAGGTTTTGGGCGAGTTGGCGGGTTCCGGCGTGCTCATTGGCTTTGCTCCAATGAAGCGCGGCTTTGGCCCAGGCGCCGGTCTGGGCCGCGGCATAGCCGAGATGGTTGTGGGCCAGGGCGACGGTTTCGGCCAGGATGCGGTCGGCGCCGATGAGGCTGGGCATCTTGTCGGCGATGGCGACGACCTCTTGCCACTTGCCTTGTTCGGCCAGGGCGATGATGCTCTGGCGTTGGCGGGCGCCCATGTTGCCGATCAGCCAGGGTGAGTTCCAGCCATCCTTGCTTGCTTGCATCCAGGCATTGTCTGCGGCGGCGGTGGCGCCTGCGCGATAAGCAGCCACCCCGCGATAGTAGTTGAGAATGGCGACGGCGGTTCTGTCGGCGGTGGGGGGTGGGATCAGCAGGGTTGGGTCAGGGGCCGCGTTCGTAGTGAGCATAGCGGCCAGGCTTTGCCAGGCGGCCGCCATGTCGCCTATCATCTCGCCCGTCGCAATTTCTGCGGCGTAGGCATCCTGGCCTTTCAAGACGGCCTGCAAGAAGTGCAACGTCCCTGCCTCGGCGGGGCCGAGGTTGGGCGTTTGCCAGGGGCGCTTGAGGGCGACTTGTACCAAAGCGCGCAGGAATGGCAGCCCGGGCCAATCGGGTCGGTCGGCGGCCACCGCGTTCCATTCCGCCAATGTTTCGTCGCGACGCCCCAACTCCCATAGGGCCAACCCGCGATAGAAGCGCAAACGGGGGGCGCCGGGCGTGTCGCGTAGGGCGGTCTCGATCATGCGCAGGCGCTGGTCGAGGTTCGTTTGGGTCAACGCGCCGCGCAAATAGGCTTCGGCGCGGAGGCGATGCGCGGTTCCCTCCTCGGCCGAGCCTGGTTTGCGTGCAAGAGCCTGGCCCAAGCGGGCGATGGCGCGATCATAATTACCTTGTCTGATCGAGACGAAGGCTTCGTGCAGGATGGCGGAGACGCCCTGCTGCGTTTGAGCGGCGCCGAGACGGGACGGTTTCTGTGGATGTTTTTTGGCCATGGACAACGATTGTGCTCTGCGAGTACAGATTTTTCGTCCGCGAATAACGCGAATGGAGCGAATGTGGCTGAAAAAAATTGGCCGAGATTCGCCTTATTCGCGGATAACCTGTTTGGCTCCGTCGCGTTTGGGTTGGGGAAAGTAGAGTAAGGATCGGCGCTGCCTATCGCAGCCCCAACACCTTGCGACCGATGACCAGCCGGTTGATCTCGCTCGTGCCCTCGCCGATCAGCATCAGTCGGTTGTCGCGATAGATGCGCTCGACCGGGAACTCGGCGCTGTAGCCATAGCCGCCGTGGATCTGGATGGCCTCGAAACACACTTTCTCGGCCATCTCGGTGGCAAACAGCTTGGCCTGCGCCGCCGCCAGCGTGATCGGCTGGCCCTGGTCGCGCAGCCAGGCGGCGTGATAGACCATGAGCCGGGCGGCCTGGATTTGGGTGGCCATGTCAGCGATCTTGAACTGGATGGCCTGATGCTCGGCGATGGGCACGCCGAAGGTCTGGCGCTGGTGAGCGTATTTGATCGCTTCTTCATACGCAGCCTGCGCCAGGCCCAGGCTGAGCGCGCCGATGCCGATGCGCCCGCCATCGAGTACGGCCAGTGTCTGTTGCAGCCCCCGACCCTCTTCTCCCACCAGGTGATCGAGCGGCACACGCACGGCGTCGAAGCTGACCGCGTGCGTCTTGCAGCCGTGCAACCCCATCTTGCGCTCGGCCGGGGCCACGACGACGCCAGGTGTTTCGGCCGGGACGAGGATGTGGCTGAGGGCATGGGAGCCGGCCGAGCCGGTGCGCACCAGCAGGATCATGACCCCCGCCACCGAAGCGTTAGTCATCCACATCTTGCTGCCGTTGATCACCCAGGCATCGTCGTCCCTCCGGGCGGTGGTGCGCACCCCGCCCTTGAGGTCAGAGCCAGCGCCCGGCTCGGTCAGGCTGAGCGCGCCGAGGATTTCACCGCGCGCCATGGGCTTCAGGTATTTCTCTTTGAGGAAGTCGCTGCCAAACAAAGCAAGCGGTGCGCAGGCCAGACCCAAATGCGCGGCCACAGTCAGGGCGGTGGAGCCGCAGCCCCGGCCCAATTCTTCGATGAGGATGGCGGCGGAAAGGTGATCGGCCCCGGCCCCGCCCCACTGTTCGGGGATGTTCAGCCCCAGCAGCCCCAGCGGCCCCATTTTTCTGATGCTGGGCCAGGGGAATTCGTGGGTGTGGTCGGTGTGGGCGGCGAGTGGTTTGACTTCGCTCTCGACGAAGTCGCGGATCATTTGTTGGGTAAGTTGTTGTTCTTTGGTTAGTTGGAAGTTCATAGTCAAACTCCCGTTGCTGGCGTCAAGCCAGGAACAGACTTCATGGGCGCTGCGACAGCAACGCTTGCAGCCGGGCCACCTCAGCTTCGGCCGCGATGGCTCGTGCGGCCTCTTGCTCGGCTCGTGCGGCCTCCTGCTCGGCTCGTGCGGCCTCCTGCTCGGCTCGTTCTGCTTCGCGCCGCGCCATACCCACGGCTTCATCGAGCCTGGGGATACGCTCGCCCGTGGCTGGGTCGCCCACTCGGAGCATGTAGCCATCAGGCCAAAAGGCGAGGCCGAGTTCTTGGCTTCGGAGCGTGCCATCGGTCTCGGGCAGGATGGGCGCGTACAAACCTTCTTCCAGCCGATAGCCGACGAACTGTTCGTCAAGGTAATCGCCTTCGGGGTCGAACAGAAAGTATTCCTTGACGCCGAGTCGCGCGTAAAGCACAGTTTTTGCGATGGTGTCTTCCCGCCAGGTCGAGCGCGAAGTGACCTCGAAGATCGTGCAGGGCGCGACTTTTTCTTCCCAGATTTTGAAGGTGCGCCGCTCTTGATTCGGCACGCCCTTGATCACCATGACATCCGGGGCTGTACGTGCGCTTGGTTTGCCCTCCTGATGATACATGAACATATCGGCGGCGACATAGACATCGCTGCGGGAGGAAAAGAAAAATTTGAGTGCGTCCAGAAGGCCGAGTGTGGCCAGGACATGAAGACCAGTTTCGCCCAAGGGTTCACCATCCGATTCGGGATATTCGACTTGTGGTCGTCGGTTGAGGGAGAAATCGATCGGTTTGAACTGCGTCGGGGGCGCAGGAAGCGTTGCTACTGGCATGAGGTCTCCTTCGAGGGTTTCCAGGTGCACCTGCCGAGATGAAATCATCGTCACTGAGTGTAGCACGAATCGAGGGCAGAAGGTAATGTCCGATGGCTTCAATGGTCGCCCCATTCGGGGGAGATTTGAAAGCCAATTGGAGCTATGGTAGAATCAATCATCCTTCCAAAACAAGGATGCGTCCTTCATATGAGTTATGCGTCTATTGTCCAGACCCTACCAGAGGATCTGCAACTTCCGTTGATCGAGTTGGCGAACACCGTCGAGCGCAATGTGCGCAGCGAGGCGGTCGTACGTCGCGAGGACGTTTCGGAGTTGAGATGGGCTGTCTCGGAACTCGCACAAGCGCAACTCCGCGGCGAGCAACGGTTGGATCGGTTGGAGCAGGCGGTGACAGAGCTAGCCGAGGCGCAGAAGCGCACCGAGCAGCGGATGAATGAGTTGGTCGAGGCGCAGAAGCGCACGGAAGTGATTCTACAACAACTCTTGCGCTTCCAGGAGAGGGCCGAGCCGCGGCTTGACATGCTGGTGGGCGAAATGTTGGAGCGCCGCTACCGCGCCCGCGCCTTTGCTTACTTTGGCAACGTTTTGAAGGCCGTTCGTGTTGTCGATGTTCAGGAATTCGAGGCGGAACTGGGCGAACACTTGACGCAGCAAGAGATCGAGGATCTGGCATTGGCCGACCTGGTGTTGGTCGGAAAGCCGGTGAAGCAATCGGGGCTGCCTCAAGCCTGGCTGGTGGTAGAGGTGTCGGCCATGATCGACCGTGGCGATGTCGAGAGAGCGATTCGTCGCACGATGTGGCTACGGAGATTGCGCAACCCGGTCGTGCCGGTCGTCGCTGGCGAGCAAATTACGGACGGGGCCGAACAGTTGGCGGAGAAACACCGGATATTCGTCGTACAGGATGGCAGCAAACGCTATTGGGATGAAGCTCTGGCCCAGGCCCTAACCGCCTGAGTTAGTGTGAGCGCCCCAATGCCCGGATCTGCTCCACCACCTCCGGGTTCACCAGGGCGCTGAGGTCGCCGCCGGGCTGGTCGAGATAGGCCGCGCGCAAGACGCGGCGCATCACTTTGGCGTTGCGCGTTTTGGGCAGGTCGGGGACGAAAAGCACGGCGTCAGGCTTGAGCGCCTTGCCCATATCGGCAGCCACCAACTCGCGTAGTTCGTTGGCCAACGAGGGTGCGACCTGCGCGTCCGGCCGGAGCACGACGAAGCAAACCAGGGCCGAGCCTTTGACCGGGTGGGGGACGCCGATGGCGCCCGCCTCCAGCACCGCCGGATGGTGAACGAGGATGCTCTCGACCTCAGCCGGGCCGAGGCGCTTGCCGGCGATCTTGATCGTGTCGTCCGAACGTCCGAGGATGTACCACTGGCCGTCGGCGTCGATAGCGGCGAAATCGCCGTGCACCCACAGGCCGGGGATGCGACTCCAATAGGTTTCGAGATAGCGGTCGGGGTCTTTCCAGAAGCCGCGGGTCATGCCGATCCACGGCTGCCGCACCACCAATTCGCCCACCTGCCCACGCACTGGCCGGCCATCGTCGTCTACCACATCGGCGTCCATCCCCACCACCGGGCCGGAGAAGGCCGCCGGTTTGAGCGGCGTGAGCATATTGCCCATGACGATGCCGCCGGAGATCTCCGTCCCGCCCGAATAGTTGATGATCGGGCGCTTGCCTCCCCCCACCGTCTGAAAAAGCCACAGCCAGGGGTCGGGGTTCCACGGCTCGCCGGTCGAGGCGAAGGCGCGTACTCTCGACAGATCATGGCGCTGCACAGGCTCGTCGCCGTGCGCCATTAGCGAGCGAATCAGGGTGGGCGAGACGCCGAGGAGGGTGACGCCATGATCTTCCACCAGCTTCCACAGCCGGTCTACACCGGGATAGTCGGGCGCGCCATCGTAGAACAACATCGCCCCGCCCAAGATCAGCGTCCCGAACACCTCCCACGGCCCCATCATCCAGCCCATGTCGGTCATCCAATACAGCGTGTCCTGCCGCCGCAAATCCAGGCCCATGGCCATATCCTGCGCGGCCTTGACCGGGAAGCCGCAATGCGTATGCACCGCTCCCTTTGGCCGGCCAGTGGTGCCGGAGGTGTAGATGATCATGACCGTATCTTCGGCGGCGGTGCGTTCGGTGGGGGCAGTGGGCGGTTGCGGGGCGATAAGGTCGTCCCACCAGTGGTCGCGGCCGGGCGTCCAGGGGATGTCGAGACCGGTGCGGCGCTGGACGATGACGTGTTCGACCGTGGACGTGTGGGCCAGGGCTTCATCCGCCACTGATTTCATCTCCACGGCCCGTCCGCGGCGAAAAGCCCCATCGCTCGTGAACAGCGCCTTTGCCTCGGCGTCGGCCAGCCGCGCGGCCACGGCTCCAGCGCCATAGCCAGAGAACAGCGGCAGGATGACGCCGCCGATCTTGGCGATGGCGAGGAAGGCGATGGCGATCTCCGGCGTCATCGGCATGAACAGCCCGATGGCATCGCCCTTGCCCAGTCCCAACCCGTGCAAGGCATTGGCCGTGCGATTCACTTCACGATACAGGTCGGCATAGGTGAGGATGCGGACGGCGCCCTCCTCGCCCTCCCAGCGCAGCGCCGCCCTGGTTTCCTGCGGCGTTCCCATCCATTTGTCCAGGCAATTGTGGACAATGTTCATCCGCCCGCCCACGCACCACTGCGGCCAGGCTTTGCCTCGGCTGAGGTCGACGATCTGCGTGTATGGCTCGTAGAACTGGATGTCCAGATACTTCAGCGCCGCGTCCCAGAACCAGGCGATGCCCTGCACCGAGCGTTCGTGCAGCTCGGCCAGCGAACCGATCCCGTGCGCTTGCATGAAACGCTGGAGGTGGCTACCGTCGATGTAATCTGGCGTAGGCTGCCAGACGAATTGGCCGCCGAAATCGAAGTCAGGCATCATTGTCCTCCGATGACGAAATCTTGATAAGTCTCAGGGGTGATGACGGTGAACTCAGCGCCTGGATAGGCACTCGTCCAGCTTTTGGGCGGGGCGACACTCCGTTTGGGCGACCATTTGCACTCGTAGCCGAACAGCTTCCCCTCTCGTTCTTCGACAAAATCGATCTCTTGCTGATCATACGTCCGCCAGAAGTAGACATTGGTGTAGACAGGCGCATAGGCGCGGCGCTTTAGCCGTTCAGCGAATATGAAATTCTCCCAAAGCTGGCCGACATCGTTGCGCCGATCCAGGTCGTTGAACTGAGCGATGATGGCGTTCCGGATGCCGTTGTCCAGGAAGTAGTACTTGGCCTTGCGCGTGATCTCCTGGCGTAGGTTGCGACTGAAGCCGCCGACACGGACGATCACAAAAGTCTTCTCCAGCAAGTCCAGATGCCGTTGGATAGTCTTGGCGTCGGCGCCGAGTTGTGTCGCCAGCTCGCTCACTGACACTTCGTTGCCCAACTGATAGGCAAGCAATTGCAGCAAGTTCAACAGGGTGCGTGAACTGCGCAAGCGATCAAAAGCCAAGATATCTTTGAGCAGGTAAGAGTTAGCGATTTCGACGATGATCTCGATCTTGTCGCTCTGTTTGCTGGCTTCGACGACCTCTGGGTAGGAGCCGAAGACCAGGAAATCTTCCAAGTGCTCGCGCAACTCGTACCGGTTGTAGCGTGACAGCAGTTCGCCGTGGCTGATGGGATACAGCGTCAGCGTGCGTTTGCGCCCGGTGAGTGGCTCGCCCACTTGTCCGGCGAGATCGAATGACGACGAGCCAGTGGCAATCACGCGGATGCCAGGGACCTGATCGACGATGATCTTCAAGGCCATGCCGATGTTGGGGATGCCCTGGGCCTCGTCAATCGCCAACAGTTCGTAGCCCTCGACATAACCCAAGATGCGGTCGAAATCCTGCGAGC
This sequence comes from Chloroflexota bacterium, assembly GCA_041918515.1. Classification (GTDB taxonomy): domain Bacteria; phylum Chloroflexota; class Anaerolineae; order J102; family J102; genus SSF26. Next base: position 18,877 of record JAYRVO010000011.1, read on the forward strand.
TGAGCAGACTCTGCGTGCGGATGTTGTCCCCAGAATCGAGCTTGTATTTCAGTGCCGTCTGGCCCAGAAAATTGCGCAGCAGGGTTGTCTTGCCGGCGCGACGCGGGCCGTAAATGATCAAGGCTTTATTAGGCCGGAGGTGTTGGTCGAGTGGCTCATAGGCTCGTCGGATCATGAATATAAGTATAGCCACTCCATGAATTTTGGCAAAAACGTGGAGTGTCGCTCCGTATTTTTTGGCCTACAAAATCCTCTCCCCCAACAACGACGCCGCCAATTCCACAGCCACCTCGGCTGTGGTGTTGCCGTCGTCGAGGATGGGGTTGATCTCCACGATGTCGAGCGACGTGACCTGGCGCGACTCGGCCAGCATCTCCATCAGCAGGTGCGCCTCGCGATAAGTCAGGCCGCCGGGGACGGGCGTGCCCACGCCGGGCGCAAAGCGAGGGTCGAGGCTATCCATGTCCAGGCTGACATGGACGCGCGGCAGCCCGGCCAGGTGGATGATCGTCTCACGGGCGATGGCCGCCAGCCCGCGCTCGTCGATGTCGCGCATCGTGTAGGCCCTCATGCCGATGCTCCGCAGATAGGCGCGCTCGCCGGCATCGACATTGCGCAGCCCGATGAGGACGACATGGTGGGGGTCGATCTTGGGGCCGGGACGCCCCAGATTCACCAGTTCGGGCAGACCCATGCCCACCAGATGCGCCAGCGGCATCCCGTGCAGATTGCCCGAAGGCGACGTTTCGGGCGTGTTGAAGTCGGCGTGGGCGTCGATCCAGATCACGCCGGTGGCGGCGGCGGCGCTAACTCCGCCCACCGTGCCCATCGCCATCGAATGGTCGCCGCCCAGGAAGATGGGGAATTCGTTCTCTTGCACACAGCACAGCGCCGTCTGATAGATGCTCTGGCAGGCTTGTAGCACAGCCTGCAGGTGGCGGACATTGCCGCCCTGGGCCGCGTTCAGCAGGTCGGCGGCGGTCGTCTCTTCGGGCGCAGCCACGTCGATGTTGCCGCCATCGTGGACGGTATAGCCCAGCCGCTCCAGGCGTGCATTCAGACCGGCGTAGCGGACGGCGCTCGGCCCCATGTCCACCCCGCGGCGTTGTTGACCGAGGTCCATCGGAGCGCCGAAAATGCGAATGGCGGCAACCGGCATCAGACCAATCCCAGAATTTGTGGCTCACCCCAGACCGCCCAGTTCCAGCGCGAGTTGCCCAGGGGGTCGGTGATGAGTTGGAGGATGGCCTCTTGCCCGGCCAGCGAAGGCAGGTCGAGGGCGAAACTCTCCCAGCCGACCTCGGCCTTGAGATGGTTCCACAGCGGGCGGCCGTTCAGTCGCAAGCGGAAAGCCACCTGATTGTCTTCCGAGAGCAGGGCGCCATCGCGCACGCCTACGGCAAAGCGGAATTTGAGTAGATCGACATCGGCGGGCGCCCGGAACTGGTATTCCAACACCGAGAGGCCGGTAGCGGGCGGGTGCTGCCAGATGGCCTGGCGGATGACGCCGCCGCAGGAGGCCGGCGCGACCTTGATCTCCATCCCCGCCGGGTCGATGGTGGCAGCCTGGCGGGCGTCGTGGAAATGCTCGATCAGGTCGAAAACCCAACTCGTGCGCAGGTTGCCGGCGTCTTCCCAGGCATCGGGCGAACGCCACTGCTCTTCCTGCCATTTCAGAAAGCTGATGTACTGCGAGAGTTGGGTCAGGCTTTCTTCCGAAAGGTCGGCGATGCGGCGGCTGATGGCGTCGATTTCGTCTTGATGGTGGGGCATAGGAGGGTGCTAAAAAGGTCGGGTGTGGGGTGGTCGTCGATGACGAGCGCTGTCATTCTAATTCATCGAGCGCGGGGGTACAAAGACCCGGCAATTCATTGCCAGGTTGGTAAGGCAAAGTCCGCTGAAGCAGACTGAGGGGGCGTCGCCAGAGCGCGGGCCGGCGCACGGCCGCAGGCCCCAAAGGCGCGATTGTAATCGCCTGTCTCGATGGAGAGGACATGCATTTTTGCTGGCAGAGCCGATGACATCCTTCGCTTTTGACCACGCGCGCAAAAACAGGCAGAATACAGATCTGATTCCTTTCTGCCGAGGTCTTATGTGACCGATCTTCTGAATGCCGCCGTTATCGGTGTGGGCGCGATGGGCGCCAATCATGCCCGCGTCTACGCCCGTATGCCCACCACCAACCTGGTTGCGGTTGCCGATCTCGATCCTGTCGTGCGCGATCGCGTTGCCCATACCTACAAAGCCAAAGCCTACAACGATTATCGCGAGATGCTCGAGCGCGAGCAGATCGACATCGTCACCATCGCTTTGCCCACTCATCTCCATTGCCAGGTCGCCCAAGAGACGATGGCGCGGGGGATACACACGTTTGTGGAGAAACCGTTGGCCGATTCCGTCACCAGCGGGCGGGCGATGATCGACGCCAGCCATCGCCACGAAGTCTTGTTGGGCGTGGGCCATATCGAGCGCTACAATCCTGCTGTCATCGCCCTCCGCCAGCGCCTGGAGAGCGGCCAACTCGGTCGTATCTACCAGATTCACGCCCGCCGCATTGGCCCCTTCCCGCCGCGGGTGCAGGATGTCGGCGTTGTCTTCGATCTGGCCACGCACGAGCTGAACATCATGGAATATCTGGCGGGCGCGGGCATCCGCAGCATCGCCGCCGAGGTCAAGCGCACCTTGCAAAACGATCACGAGGACCTGGTCTCGGCCATCGTGCGGTTCGATGACGCCGCCGTGGGCGTGCTCGATATCAATTGGCTCACCCCCACCAAGATCCGCCAACTCTCCGTTCTGGGCGAGCGTGGCATGTTCCTGGTCAACTATCTGACCCAAGAGCTTTGGTTCTACGAAAACCGCTCGGCGGTCGATCAATGGGAGAGCCTGGCCACCGCCGGCGTCAGCGAGGGCAGCGTGATCAAATATGAGCTGGAACGGGTGGAGCCACTGCGGGCCGAGCTAGAGGCCTTCGTCGACGCCGCCATCCACGGTTACAACGGCCTTGTCAATGGCGAAGAAGGGTTGCGCGCTGTCTATCTGGCCGAGCAGATCCTGCGCGCCAGCCGTGAGCGTCGGGTGATCACGCTCCCGCCTTATACTCCGATCCCCACACTCCACAAAAAGGCTGCCCATCATGGAGCTACGCGGTAGATCGGTGCTTGTCACTGGCGGAGCCGGCTTCATCGGCAGCCATCTGGTGGATCGCCTCATCCGCGAGGAGCCAGGCAATCTGGTGGTGGTGGACAACCTCTGGCTGGGAAAGATGACAAACCTGACCCCGGCCTTTTACGCCTATCCGGGGTTGAAATTCCATCGTCTGGACATACGCAGCAGCCGGGCCATGGCCGATCTCCTGCGCCAGGAGGAGGTGGACATCGTCTTCGACCTGGCCACCATTCCTCTGCCGGCGTCGCTGGTTCGCCCCAAGTGGAGTGCGCGGACGATCTATGACATGGCGGCCAGCATCTGCGAGCTGGGCCGACAAGGTTACTATCGCACGCTCATCCATTGTTCCAGCTCCGAAAGCTACGGCACCGCGGCCTATACGCCGATGGACGAGGAGCATCCCCTCCTCGCCCGCACGCCTTATGCCGCGGCCAAAGCCGCCGCCGACTTGCTGGTGCAGAGCTACCAACACACATTTGGCCTGGATGCCACGATTGTGCGCCCTTTCAACAACTACGGCCCCCGCCAGAACGATAAAAACTATGCCGGCATCATTCCCATCGTCGTCCGCCGCATCCTGGCCGGGCAGCCGCCCGTCATCTTCGGCGATGGCGAACAAACCCGCGACTATAGCTTTGTGACCGACGTGGCCGATGGCATTGTACGCGTGGCCAAAACCGACGCCGCCCACGGCCAGATCATCAACATCGCCAGCGGCGTCGAGGTAACGGTGAACCAACTCGTGCACGGCCTGGCTGCCGTCCTGAACTATGACGGCCCCATCACCTACGCCCCTGCTCGCCCCGGCGATGTGCGCCGACACCTGGCCGGGATCGAACGAGCGCGCGGGCTGATCGACTATCGCCCGCAAACATCACTCGCAGAAGGATTGCAGCAGACGGTGGCCTGGTATCTCCAGCGCCCGGCCGCCTAATCGCATGGTCGATCCGTCACAGGGTCGGCCTGGCGATCGTCGAAGGAGCGGGTTATGCGAGTGCTTGTGACAGGAGCAAGCGGATTTCTGGGATCATGGCTGGGAGGACGACTGCAAGACCGGGGCCACGCGGTGGTGGGGTTCGACCGCCTCATCCGCCCAGAGATAGAGTTGACGACCTGGTACGAAGGCGACATCACCGACCTGGAAGCGCTGACGGCGGCCATCCAGGGTTGCCAGGCCGTCATTCATCTGGCCGTGTTGCCGCAATATCGCAGCGAACAAGACCCCGCCGCCGATTTACAGGTCAACGTTCTGGGCACATTACAAGCCCTGCGTGCGGCGCGCGCGGTTGGAATCCAGCGCTTCCTTCTCGCCTCGTCCAGCACGGTTTACGGAGCCGCCGCCGGCTGCCTGGCCGAAGACGCGCCGGCGCAACCCCTCACGCCCTACGGAGCCAGCAAGCTTGCCGCCGAGACCTATTGCGGCCTCTTCGCCCGCGCCTACGACCTGCCCACGACCATATTGCGTTTTTTCCAGATCTACGGTCGCCACGACGACGGCCGCCTCCGCATCACCGTCGAGGGTCAATTCTTGCGCGCGGTCCTTGCCGGTCATCCGCCCACCCTCCTCGGCGATCCCAACCGCGCCTACGACTTCGTCCACGTGGATGACGTGCTCCGCGCACTCGTGCTGGCCCTGGAAGCCGACCTGCCCCCCGGCCTCATCCTCAACGTGGGCAGTGGCCAGGCCACCCGCCTGGGCGACCTGGCTGCCTGGTGCTGCGAAGCCGCCGGCATCGACCAACCGCCCCTCCTGCTCCCCGGCCCCGATGCGCGCCCGCCCCATTACGCCGACCTGACCCGCGCCGCCCACTATCTCGGCTACGCACCCCAACACGACCTGCGCACCTGGGTGTTCGCGACCGTTCGCTCCGCCCTCAGCCCATCACCCCCAGAACGTGATTGACGGCATCAGCGGGATCGGCGGCTGTGTACACCCCGGCGATGTCCCACGTCCCCAGCCCAGCCACCGGCTTCCCCCACTTCAGCGCCAAAGCGATCTCAGACAGCGTGCCATACTCCCCGCCGACCGCAATGACCCCGGCGCCCGCGCGGACGACGAGAGCGTTCCGGGCCTCGCCCAGCCCGGTGGGGATGGCGATTTGCACCCAGGGATTGGCTTCATCCGCATCCGCACCCGGCAACATGCCCACCGTCAGCCCGCCCGCTTGCGCCGCCCCCCGGCATACAGCCTCCATCACCCCGCCCCGCCCGCCGCAGACCACGCCCATCCCGCGCGCGGCCAGCAGCCGCCCGACTTCCGCGGCCAGCGCCGCTTGTTCAGCCGTGCAGACGCCGCCGCCGATGACAGAGACGAGGCGCGTGCGCGTGCTGCGCTGATTTGGTGAGGATGCGGATGGATGAGCAGAAGACATGAGTGGTATATAATGCCGTCGTTCGTTACACCGTTTGATGGAGAGCCGAAATGAAAGAGATCAGCATCATCCTTGTTGTCGAACCTCTAGAAGAGGGCGGCTATCTGGCCACAAGCCCGGAGTGGGACGACATTCTGGCGCAGGGCCGCACCATCGCCGAAACGCTCGAAATCGCCCAGGATGTCGCTCGCAAGTTGATCGAATCATACATCGAATGCGGTGACCCTCTGCCTGAGGTGATCAGGCGGGCGCTTCGCCAACCGCAGCCACCGGTAAACTTCCGCATCCCAGTGGCAGTGGCGGCATGAGCGACAAACTGCCCGCGATGACTGTCATGGACGCCATGCGCAAGCTGCGCAAAGCCAGCTTCATGTTCGAGCGGCAGGCAAAGGGCAGCCATGAGATCTGGCGTCATCCGCAAACATACCGCCGCGTGATTCTGCCCAATCACCCAGGCGATATCCCCAAAGGAACCCTGCGCAAGATTATTCAGCAATGTGGCCTCACCGTTGAGGAGTTTACCGAACTGTAGGGTCTGGCGCAGAATAGGCCGCACGGGCGAGGGGGGCAGAGGCTAGCTCGGTATAAATCGAGCCGCTGGGATTTAGCTCGCTGCGCATGAGGTGGATCGCAGAAACAGGCAGGGGGCCGAGGGCATGGGCGAGGGGGAAGGAGCCGATCGCTTCGCCGATCGCTTCGCCGATGATCCGGCGCTGATCGTTGCCGGCCTCGCGCTTGACGCGGGCCAGAGTGAGATGCCCGGTGAAGGGGCGTTTTTCCTTTTCCCAGCCCAGACGCGCCGTGGCTGCGTCCACGCTGGCGGCCAGCCGTTGCAGCGCCCGGTCAGGGTCCTGCACCCCCACCCAGATCACATTCGGCTGGCGAGCGTTGGGGAAGCAGCCCAGGCCGGCGACGGTGAGTGTGAATGGCGGATGGGTCGAGACGGCGGCGCGGAGGCCAGCGACGATGCTCTCGACTCGCGCCGGGTCGGTGTCGCCCAGGAACTTGAGGGTGAGGTGGATGCCGTCGGGCCGGGTCCAGCTCAGCGGTTGCTGGCCGAGGCGACGCTTGAGTTGGTTCTGCACGTCGGCGATGGCGCGCACCATTTCGGGCGGCAGGTTGGCGGAGATGAAGAGGCGGAGCATGGAGGAGGAGGCGGGTTCTCCGTTGATTGTTGGCTGTTGACTGTTGATTGTTAGCAGGACCTTTCATCTGCCTGCAAGTATTCGCACTCCAAGTTGCGCCCGGCGACGGGGTTGGGGCTTTGGGCAACGAGCGCAGACAGATGATTTCTCACAACGTTTCGTAGGTTTCGGCGGCGGCAAGGGCGGTAAGGGCGGCGATGGCTGTGGCCGCGCGCCTGAGTTTGGGACTGCGACTGAGCGTCGCATATTCAGAAAGCTGGTTCAGATCCAGCTGATCCAGGTTCTGCAAGCGCAATTCACGCAAATAGGCAGGGTCATCGCCGCCCGGCTGGAGGTAAACCAGATCGAGCAGGGCTTTTTCCGGGCGGGCGACGAAGGCGTTCTGGCCGGGGGCGACCGGCGTCTGCACGTAGCCCCAGCGCCAGCCTGACTGCACATGCTGGACTGTGAACACGCCCAACGGCGTGACCCAGCGGCCAGGACGCCCCCCACCGATGCTTGTCACCACAGCCACGTATTCGGGGATGAGGCCATAGTGCGCGAGGGCGGATTGCAGACTGACATAGGAGCCGGGCGCAAGATGGTTGGCAACAAGAAAGGGATGGGGTTTGACTTTTTGGTAGGGCGGGGCCAAGGCGTAGAGGCCCCGGCGCAGTTGCCAGAGCGCACCCAGCTGCACCCAACGCGACAACTGTTTGCGCACAAGCGCGGGCTGCACCGCACCGGCCAACAGCAGGGCCGACTCGAAGACCGGTTCGCTTCCGACCAGGACGAGCAATTCATCGAATTTCATTGCAGTAAAATACCATAAATGGTAAGTTATTGCAATGGATTGGATGCTGCGTTGCCGGGGTGCAAAGCTTTCGGGCCGGATTCAACTCTTCCTGTCAACGAATTTCGTAAATTTAAGATCGTGCCGTCCTTGCGCATGGCGGACCGCTCCGAAGACGATTTTGCAAAAAACCTATTGTTGGGCTATCATAGAGTTGCCAGTGGACAAAATTCGGCTCCACGCCGTGTGGTTGCGGGACTACGGTCTCCGAAACCCTATATCCCTGGCTTTTTGTTTTGTTTGCGCCATTCCAAAGCCGCCGTCGTGAGCGGCTTTTTTTGTGTGTAATACACACCGTAACCTGCCGCGCGTTTGTCGTCAATGTCCTGAATCAGATGGACGGAATTCCACAGGTAACTCAAATAACGGTCTTCCCCTTTTTCGTCAGAGATGATTTGATGCGCTGCGCTCAGTTTCCTGTTTCACCAAGTCGAGCATGGCATTCACTTCGCGCTCGCTGTAGCGCAAGTTGCCAACTTGCGCTATGAAAGATACCGCGTTACATCGATCTTCGCCAGCGGCACGCGCGCGAAATGGTCGGGATGGGCGGGGCCGGCGGGGGTATCCCAGGGGATGGTGGCGTCGAGGCCCATCTTGTCGGAGCGCGATTTCTGGCCGGGCGTGTGCGTGGCCGAGGGGTCGAGCGAGCTGGAGGGCTGATCCCGAAAAATGTGCAGCGCCCGACCCGCCTGGAAACGCGTGGCGATGGCCCATTCCACCTCCGCCGGATTGAACGGATCGATGTCCTTGTCCACGACGACGACGTGTTTGAGCGAGCCGTGCCCGCGAAAGGCGGCGTGGATGGCCTTTTCGCCGTCGTCCGGCGCTTGCTTGTCGATCTGCACCACCGCGTGCAGCCACGACGTCCCCCCCGGCGTGATGCAGACATTCAAGCAGCGGGCGACTTCGTTCACGGCGGCGAAAATGCTCGGCTCCTTGGGCATGCCCATCAGCAGCTTGTGTTCGAGCTGGCCGGGCAGCAGGGCGTGGTAGATGGCGTCGCGGCGGTGGGTGATGCAGTCGATCTCGATCACCGGCTGTTGGCGCACGATGTCGATGGTCTCGGTCAGATCCACAAAGGGGCCTTCGGCCACGAGTGTGTGCGTCAGCCGGCCTTCGAGTACGAATTCGGCTTCGGCTGGAACGACCAGGTCGTTGCTCAGGCAGCGCACGAGCGGGGTGGGCGCCAGGGCATGGGCGATGTCCAACTCGCTGACGCCCGGCGCCGGGGCCATGCTGGCAGCCAGCAGCACGTGCAGCGGCAAGCCGATGCAAATGGCTACCGGCAGATCGCCCTCGGTTTTGCGCCAGGCCGTATCCGTTCCCCGGCGCTCGACAATGCGCGCGGCCAGGCGATGGGCGTCCAACCGCAGGAGGCGGTGGAAGGAGACGTTGAGACCAGTATTGGGGCCTGTCCTGAGTGGCGACTGCGGGTCGCTTAGCGAAGGATCGCGCAGGATGACGATGGCGGCGGTGGCATAGGGGCCGGCGTCATCGGGCCAGTGCATGAGGAAAGGGATGGCGGTCAGGTCGCCCGGCCGTTCAACCACCTCCTGGCAGGGTCCTGACTCGATCACCGGCGCCGGCTGCGGGTGGTCGAACGCCGCAGCCATGCGGAAGAGAATCTGGTCGGGTTCACAATCCAACGCCAGGGCGAAGTGGCGGCGGTCGGCGGCCAGGCCGGTGAGGATGGGGGTTCCGGGTTCCGGGTTCCGGGTTCCGGGTTGTTGATTGTTGACTGTTCTGAAAAGAACGGGTTTTCCGTCCAGCGCGTAGGCGACGGCGGCCAGTTCCAGTTCGGTGCTGACCGGCTTGTCGATTTCGATCAGCCAGCCGCGGGCGGTGGCGGCTTCAAGGAAGGCGCGGAGATTCATCGTGGAGGGCTTCCAGGACCGCCGGCAACAATGCCTGCGTGGTCGAGAGCGCCTCGCCCGCGTAGATGGTGAGGTTGCCCGACCAATCGCCAAAGAAGCCGCCGGCTTCCGCCAGAATGGGCGGGAAGGGGCCGCAATCCCAGGGGTTCATCACCGGGTCGAGCATGATTTCAGCGCGGCCGGTGGCCACCAGGGCGTGGCCGTAGGCGTCGCTCATGCCGAAGCGGTGGTATGTGATCTGCTGGAGTCGTTCCCAGGCGGCGGCGCGGCCATTGGGGGCGAAGCTGGCGGCGTCGGCGTGGGCAAGGAAGGATCGGGGCAGCTGGGTGGTTTTGGAGACGCGGGCGCGACGGCCGTTCCACCAGCAGCCCAAGCCCGTGGCGGCGGCGATCATGTCGTCGAGGCCCGGAAAATAGGCTGCGCCCACCTCCACCTTGCCCTCGATCTCCAGCCCCAACAGCACGGCATAGGTGGGCAGGCCGCGGATGAAGGATTTGGTGCCGTCGATGGGGTCGATGATCCAGCGGAACGTCGCCCCTGCCGTTTCTTTGGCCCCGAACTCTTCGCCGACGATGGCGTGGTCGGGGTAGCGCGCTTCGATGCAACGACGGATGAGTTCCTCGCCCCCGCGGTCGGCGGCAGTCACGGGGGTGTCGTCGGCTTTGAAGTCGGGACGGACGCCGGCCTGGAAGTAGCTGAGCGTCAGTCTGCCGGCCAGATGCGCGGTTTCGATGGCAAAATCGAGATAAGGTTGTAGAGAGATAGACATATCAGGATGCGGGTTCCGGGGGCGTCGCGGGCAAGGCGTCCACGGCAGTGTTTTGCCAGCGCGTGCCTTCGTCGATCAGCATGATGGGGATTTCGTCGCGGATGGGGTATTTGCGGTCACACGTTCGGCAGACGAGCCAGGCGCCTTTAGTGAGGTCGAGCACGCCGCGGTCGTCGGCTTCACGGATGCAGACGGGGCAACGGAGGATGTCGAGGAGGTCGGGTGAGACGGCCATAAAAGTATGCGGTGGTGAAAAGGAGAGGGAGGCGACGGCTCAGTTGGCAGTGAGAGGGACGATGCAGGCTGGCGAATCGTTGGCGGGGTTGCCGACGAGGGTGCTGACTGCGTAGGCGATCATGTCTTCGGCGGGGTAAGGGCGCAAGAGATGGAGGAGAAAATCGGGATGCGTCTTGGGGTCCAGCCAATCGGCGTAGTCCTGGCGGTGGAGGATGACGGGCATACGATCGTGCAGGAGGCGGACGCGTTCGTTCGCCGTCGTGGTGAGGATGGTGCAAGTGTCGACTACGCTGCCGTCGGCGCCCTCCCAGTGTTCCCACAGCCCTGCCAGGCCAAACGGTTGGCGATCGGGCAGGCCGATGAAGTAGGGCTGCTTGCGTCCTTCCAACTTCTGCCACTCGTAGAACCCGTCCGCCGGGATCAGGCAGCGGCGGCGTTTGAAGGCGGCGCGGAAGGAAGGTTTCTCGGCGGCTGTCTCGGCGCGGGCGTTGATGAGGGTGTTGCCGATGGCGGGGTCTTTGGCCCAGGCCGGGATCAGGCCCCAGCGCATGAGTGTGAATTCACGGCGCGCCCCTTCACGATCCAGCCGCACGACGGCCACGGGTTGCGTGGGGGCGATGTTGTAGCGCGGCTCCAGATTGGGCACGCTGTCCAGGTCGAACAGCGTCGCCAGGTCTTTTGTGGGTGTGGTGAGGGTGAAGCGACCGCACATGTTGCGATTCAGCGGGCGATGGCGCCGGCCGCTGCGGGGTCGAAGCCGTGCGGCCAACGGGTGCGGGCGTCGTAACTGGCGCCGGTGAGGATGGCGTCCTTCAACTGCACACCCGTGAGGTCACAACCGGCCAGATTGGCGCTGGAGAGATCGGCGCCAGCCAGATTGGCCTTGCGCAAGAAGGCGCCCGAAAAATTGACCCCGGTCAGATTAGCATTCACCAAGCTGGCGCCGCTGAAATTGGCCCGCATCGCCTGCACACTCGATAGATCGGCGTCCTTGAGGTGAGCGTCCTTCAAGCTGGCGTCGTTCAGCACGGCGCTGTGGAGATGCGCTTGGGTCAGATCAGCGCCATCGAGCACGGCGCTGGACAGATTGGCGCCGGACAGGTCGGCGTGGATGCCTTTGACCCGGCGCAGGAACGCGCTTTGCAGATTGGCATAGCGGAGATCGGTCATCTCCAGTTCGGAGCGATCCATCTCCGCGCCCGTTAAATTAGCGTTCTGTAAGTTCGAGCGCACGAACATCGCTCCCTTCAAGCGGGCGCCCACCATATCGGCCCCGCTGAGATTGGCCCCGCGCAGGTCGGCCTCGACCATGTTGGCGCCCACGAAATCGGCGCCGCTCAGGTTCGTTTCCCACAGATTGGCTTCGTGCAGATTGGCTTCACTGAAATCAGCGCCGCTGAGGTCGAGCGAACTCAGATTGGCTCCGACCAGGTTGCTGATTTTGCCGGCAAGGACGCGCGCGCGTAGTTCTTCTTTGTTGATAGTGGCGGGATCTGCTTGTACAGTGGCTACGGTGGCCATGTCTCCTCCATCAGGATGAATACGGACAAGAACGACTGTCGATACGGTGACTGGCAGCTATGTTACCCTACCCCCTGGCGGCTGTCAATTGCGTTTTGTTTCACGGATGCAGGCTATTATGCTGCGGCTAAGTCACTGCCGTAAGTGTTCAATTTGCCCAGAAAACAGCTCACGCAAAGCCGCAAAGGCGCCAAGAGAACGGCAGAGCCTTAGAACCTTTGTGTCTTTGTGCCTTTGCGTGAGCACAAACAGGATGGGTGAACAGATACTCACTGCCTTATTGCTGGATCGGCACATCCACGAACGCCCACGCCAGCCCGAACTGCTCGTGCAGATGCCGGGCCAGAGCCTGCACCCCCAGCGTCTCGGTGGCGTAATGGCCGCCGTAGATCACGTTCATGCCCAATTCAGCGGCGACATGGGCCATGGTGTAGTCACGTTCGCCCGTCACCAACGTGTCGCAGCCCAAGCGTTGCGCTTCCTCCAGGCTACGGCTGGCGTCGCCCGAACAGACGGCCACCCGGCGCACCTGTTCGGGGCCGGAGGCATCGACCAGCAGGGGCGGTTGTAGCGCGGCGCCGAAGGCCGTGGTCAGTTCCGCAAAGGTGATTGCACTCTCCGGCTCGGCGATGAGACCCACGTCCACGCCCTTGTAGGCGAAATAGGTGCCAATGGGATGCAGGCCCAGCAAGCGACAGAGTTCGGCGTTATTGCCGAGGGTGGGGTGCAGGTCCAGGGCCAGGTGGGCGGCATAGAGGTTGAGATCGGCCCGGATCAGCCTGCGCACTTTGTAGCCGAAAGCGCCGGCAATGCGCCGCGCCTCGCCCCAGAACATGCCGTGGTGGACGAGCAGCAGGTCGGCACCTGCGGCCAGGGCGCCATCGATGGTGGGATGGGCGGCGTCCACGCCCACGGCCAGCTTGGATACTTCCTCGCGGCCCTCGACCTGCAGGCCCTGGGGTCCGTAGTCGGGGATGGCGGCCAGGTTGAGGAGGTCGTCGAGGTAGGAGACGAGGTGGGAGCGGTTCATGGGGGCGGTGATTCACCAGATGACGCGTGCATTGTATCGGCGGATCAACGGATTAGCAGTAATGTTAGGCCTCGCCCTGGCCCCTGCGCCGCAAAACGAGACCACCCGCCCCCAACGGCGAACCGTGCTTACTGACCGGTGTCGTGAAAACGCGCCGCTCATTTGACTTTGCGCCGGGATGGTTGGGCAGCGCGACGTTTTGCGGATTTACCTGCGGGCTGGGTTAGCTGTTCGACATCCAGCAGGTCTTGCGGTCGCCCCGCTGCTCGTTTGGCCGCGATCAGGTCTGCGCGACTAATGAACGGTACAACCAGACCGGCGAAGTCCACCTCCAGGCGTCGCGGCCAGGCTTCAGCGAAGCTCGCACCAGGAATGCCCATCAAGATGTCCACCCGCACCGGTGGCACGCCCATCTGATAGAAGTAGCCTTCCTGCGCAAAATCGGCCGCGGTCAAGTCTGCTAACGGCGCGCCGAATTCCCGCAGGGCACGATACACGGCTTGAGCATTCGTCGCGTTGGCGCTGATCCAGAGATCCAGGTCTTTGGTGTACCGCGGTTCGGCGTACTGAATCAGGGCATAGCCGCCGATGACCAGATACTCAACCTGGTTGGCGTTGAAAAGCCTCAATAGATCGCTGAAGTCGGAGTTGACGAACATCGCCGCCTTTGACCTTGCTAGCGTGGACGATCAATTCCCAAGCGGCATCGAAGCGCACCTGGGCCGGTTGGTCTTGCCAGAACTTCAAATCGAATGAACGATCGAGTTCGGTTAGTTTACCATGTCGCTCAACGAAGCCCGTTCTCATCGTTTACACTCGGTTGTTGTGGGGAAAGGTGGTTGATTCAGGGCGTTTTCGCCAAGTATTATACCGCAACGGCGAATTGTGCGCCACATGTTGTGGTTGCCCACAGTGTTGCATGAGTTGGCCTAACATCTGTTCTGCGTTGTGATGCGAAGGGCAGAAGCCGGGCGACTGGTTTGCCGGCGCGGGCGATAACGATTTCCTCGCCTGTCATCACCCGCTGCAACAATCGAGAGAAATGAGTTTTGGCGTCGTGGACGTTGATTTGCGCGGTCATAGATAGCCCTCGCGGAAGGAAAATTCGAGTAGCAGTAGTGTAGACTAAGAGATGGACTAAGGCGAGGCGGGCTGCAAGGCAGGAGCGACGCATCTCCAAGATGCGTCGCTCCTGCCTTCGACCAGTGGTTCACCAAATGACGTTCACGTCAGGTGAGAATTTCGCTGCGAGGATTTGGGGATGAGGGATTTTCTTAAGGTCGAATCCCCAAATCTCCCCACCCTCGCCTCTTTGGTTTCGGCTTGTCCGGGTTAAGTTATCTCCATAGCCAGCGATCCATCCCCAGGGCGAAGCCCAACGCACGCTCGACTTGCTCCATCCGATCGGCGGTGAGTTTGGTCAATAGAGGGCCGAGTCGTTCCTTGGGCACGGTCTGCACGTTATCCAAACTGACGACGCACGGGGTCAATACACCGTCGTCATCTGGTGTCAGGAGAACCTCCGACGGAATCTGGCGGATGGTGGTAGTGATGGGCGCAATCGTGATACCAGTCAGGAAGTTCAAGGCGGAATCGCGCGTGAGAATGACTACCGGTCGTCGTTTGTCAGGCGGCTGAAAGGTGTACCAGCGGATCTCGCCGCGCCTCATACGCTCTCCCATACCTGCTCGCTTTCCCAGATGTCAAACTCGCCGGGCGCGACGGGCTGGCGTTGATAGCCGTCGCGGTGTTGGCGCTCCAACCTCTCGATTTCATGGCGCGTCAGGGCCTGGCGCAGCGACTCGCGGATGAAGGCGGAGCGCGTGGCGCCTAGCCGGGCAATCGCGTCATCGACTTGGGCCAACAAGTCGTCGTCGATGGTCATCTGGATGGTTTTCATCATGTCGCCAGGGCGCCGGAGAAGAATTCTTTGCTGTGGTTGTTGATGTGGATAATAATCCACATTATAGCCCACATGGGGGCGGTTGTCAATTGTCGCATCGAGGCGCGCCGCATCTTTGGCTTCATCCTTCAGCCAGATCCGATACACCATCGTCCACCAACTCCTCCTTGAAATCCTCCCATTTCGTCCACCCTTGTTTGCTCTCCCATCTGACGAGGCGCTCGCGCACAAGCTGTCCGTCTTCGATATCCTCCAACGCCTGCACGAAAGATTCCCAGGCCGCTATATCGACCACGGCTGCCGTCGGCTTGCCCGCCCGATCGACTACGAATCGCACAGATTGCAGAACGTCATTGACTGTCATAAGCTATTTCCTGACACCCAATTTTTGCGCAAAAATTGGGCGCTAACCCGGACATGCTACCCCCTCCCCCTGACCACCGCAAATCGAGCCTAAACCCTACCAATCCCCAATAACCAATAACCCAATACCCCATCCCCCATCACCCCACCCCCCGCGCCTCCAAACTCGCCAACACCGTCCCCAACAACACCAGCCCCGCCGCCACGAACTGCACAGTGGTCAATCCTTCGCCCAGAAAGACGGCGCTGATCACCAGCGTCACCACCGGCGTGAAAGCCTCCAATAGCGAGGCATTGGTCACGCTGGTGTGGGCCAGGCCCAGGACATAGAACTCGAAGCTGAGCAACGACATTGCCACCAGAACGGCGATGGTCAGCCAGGTGGCCGGGCCGACCGCGCGCACGTGCGGGCTTTGCACCAGCAGCAGCGGCAGGATGAACAGGCCCGAAAGCAGGTGGCGGCCGGCGACGATAGTGGTGGCGTCCAGCCGGGCCGTCAGTTTCTTGCTCACCACCCCGGCGCTGGCCCAACCCACCGAGGTCAGCAGCACCAGCACGATGCCGGGCGCCAGCATCTGACCGGAGCCAATGCCAGACATCAGATACAGCCCGGCCAGCGCGCTGCCCATCCCCAGCAGTTGCACCAGCGTCGGTCGCTCGTGCAGGAACAGGGCGGCCAGGCCGATGGTCAGGGCCGGGTAGCTGTTGGCGATGAACGTCAGCACGGGGATGGGCACCGTCTGCAGGGCGGTGGTGTACATCAGGCTGGGCAGAGCGAAACCGAACAGCGAGAGGATGAGGAAGAAACGCAGGTTGTGGCGAATGGCCTGCGCCAGCCGCCGCGGGCCGACGATTGCTGTCATCACCGCCCCGGCCAGCAACATACGGGCGCTCACCACCGCCGATGGGTTCAAGCTGACGAGGGCGGCGTCGATCACGAACGGGATCGTCCCCCAGATCAGCACCGCCACCATGATGCTGATCAAACCCCGGCTTTGTGATCGTGCGCTCATGGCAGGTTTTCTCTCGCTTCTCCGCTGGCATTCCCGCCCCGCGACTGCTCGTTACGCTTGTCCCTCGCCCCGATACTGCTCCACCTCCATCAACAACTCCTCCGCCGATTGCCGCCCGGCCTCGGTCATGGTGCCCAACATGGCGGCCAGTTCGTGGACGCGGGCGGGGCCGCTGAGCGTCTGCATCCGCGTCACCGTGCGTTCGCCCTCCACGGCCTTGCTGACAGAGACATGGTGATCGCCGTAGGCCGCGATTTGCGCCAGGTGGGTGACGCACAGCACCTGGTGATCCTGGGCCAGGGCTGTCAATTTGCGTCCGACGATGACGCCGACGCGCCCGCCAATGCCCTGGTCGATCTCGTCGAAGATGAGGGTGGGGGTGATGTCCGCGCGGGAGAGCACGTCCTTCAGAGCCAGCATCAGCCGCGCGGTCTCGCCACCGCTGGCGACCTTGACCAACGGGCGCAGAGGCTCGCCGGGGTTGGCCGAGACCAGAAATTGCACGCGGTCGATGCCGGTGGCGTCGAAAGCCAGGCGGCGGTCGCCCACGAAACAGCCCGTGGCGTCCTCCTGCCGGAGCATGTCCACCTGGAAACGCGTGCCCGCCATCCGTAGATCGACCAGCTCGCGCTCGATGGCGACAGCCAGGGTGTCGGCGGCTGCCTGGCGAGCCGCCGAAAGTTGGGCGGCCAGATCGCCGACAAGGTGCAGCAAACGGTCTTCTTCGCCTTCCAACTCGGCGGTGCGGGTTTCGCTTTGCGCCAATAAGTTCAACTCGGCGCTGGCCTGTTCACCAAAAGCCAGGACGTCGGCGATAGTGTCGCCGTACTTGCGTTTGAGATGGAAAATAAGCTCCAGCCGCTCCTCGACCTCGGCCAGCCGCGCGGGATCGAAGGCGATGCTTTCGTTGTAATCCGAGACCGCGCGCACGAGATCGCCCAAGCGGTCGGCCAAGTCCTCGGCCTGTTCGTACAGCGGGTGCAGGTCGGGATCCACGCGGCTGAGCTTTTCCAATCGCGCAGCCGCCTGGCCCACGGGGTCGAGCGCGCCTGGCGTTTCGTTGTCGCCCTCGGCCAACAAGCGGTGGATGGCAGCGGAGTGGCTGGCGAGTGTCTCGGCGTTGGCCAGGCGGCGGCGCTCGGCCTCCAGGTGCGCGTCCTCGCCTGCGCTCAGCCCGGCGGCGTCGATTTCTTCCACCTGGTAGGTGAGCAAGTCGATACGACGGGCGAGGTCGCGGGCGTCGCGGCGGAGAGCGTCGAGGTCGGAGCGCACCTGCCGGAGCTGCCCCACCAGCCGGGCCAGATCCGCGCGCGGGGGTTCGAGATCGGCGAAGCGGTCGAGGAGGTGGATGTGTTCGCGCGGGTTGAGGAGAGAGAGGTGCTCGCCCTGGCCGTGGATGTCAACCATCTGGCCGCCGATCTCGGCCAACAGGGTTTGGGTGACGGCGCGACCGTTGATGCGGGCGACGCTGCGGCCGCCGCGGCGCACCTCGCGGGCGAGGATGAGCAGGCTGTCGTCGCCCTCCAGCCCTTGTTCCTGCAACCGGGCGCGGATGCCTTCCCCGACCATGCCGTTGAGTTCGAACAGGCCCTCGATGTTGGCGATGTCGGCGCCGGCGCGCACCATGTCCTGGCTGGCCTTGGTGCCCAGCAGCAGTTCGATGGCGTCGATGATGATGGATTTGCCCGCGCCTGTCTCACCCGTCAGCACGTTGAAGCCGGGATGAAACTGGAGCTGCAAGTCGTCGATGATAGCGAAATCGCGAACGCGTAATTCGACCAGCATGGTGTTAGGAGCGGACGCGGGTGCGGGCGTAGAGGGTGCTGGCGGCCATGGCCACGAAGATGATGGCGGTGAGGATGTCGCCGGACAGGAGCACGCCGAGCAAGGCCGGGATCAGGGCCAGGGCGGTGACGATGGCGTCGAGGTTGCGCGAGCGTTTGCGCCCGGCCGCCCGCCAGATCACTTCGGCCAGGGCGCCGCCCACGGCCGGCCCGGCGAAAAAGGCGGCGATCCAGCCCAGGTAGCCGCCCAGGAGATGCCCCAGAAGGAAGGCGCCGATCGCCAGGACAATGCCACAGGCAAAGGCAGCGGCGTAAGCCAGCGCCACGTTGGAGGTAGAGGCCGTGTAGAACTTATTTTGTTGCCCGCGCACGCATTCGCGGCAACGATAACCAACCGGCGTTTGCACCGCGCATTCCGTACAGATGGGCTTGTTGCAGCGGTTGCAGCGCAGCCGTGTCTCGCGGTCGGGGTGGTTGGCGCAGTGGAGGACGTCGAGGGCAGGCTCGATGGCCGCGCTAGCGCCGACGTTGCCGTCGAGCCGGGCAAGAGCGGCTTTCGCTTCTTCGTTGAAAGGGTCGAGCGCCAGCACGCGCTGGATGGCCTGGCGTTTCTCGGCGGTCTCGTCTACCGAGGCGGCCAGCAACAGCCAGGCTTGTTTGTCGTCGGCTTTCAGGGCAACGGCCTGGCGCGCCAGCCGTGCGGCTTCGGCGCGGTCGCCGGCGACGGCGGCGGCGCGGGCGGCTTTGAGCAGGTTGTAGGAGCTAAGGTCGTCCATCGCGCACGGCTCACTAAATCGTCCATTTCAGACGATCGATCAGGGTTTGGTAGAAATAGCTGCGGGGTTGAATGCGTACGAAATCGGCTCCGTACGGGCTGGATGTGACGACTACTCTATCACCGTCCTGGAGGTCGATCAGGAATTGCCCATCCAACGTGAGGATGGCGGCGTGGTCGGTTTGCACGTGCAGGGTGACGGCGGCGCCCTGGTCGAGGACGATGGCCCGCGCCAGGCTCATATGGGGGGCGATGGGCAGCAACAAGATGTTGCGCAATTCTGGCGGCAGGATGGGGCCGCCGGCCGCCAGGGCATAGGCGGTGGAGCCGGTGGGGGTGGCCACAATGACGCCATCGGCGATGTAGGTGGTGAGATCGCCGCCATCGATGGCGGCGCGCACGCGGATGACGCGCGCCAGGCTGCTGCGGCTGACAACGACATCGTTCAAGGCCTCGAGAACGCCGTTGAGCAGATTCTCCCCGCGCCAGGCTTCGGCCTGGAGCATCAGACGGTGTTCCAGCCAATAGTCGCCAGCCAATACTTTGGGCAATTGCTGGCGCCATTGATCGGGCTGAATCTCAGTCAGGAAGCCCAGACGCCCCAGGTTGACGCCCACGATGGGGACGCCGTGGCGGGCGCCCACGCGCCCGGCGCGCAGGAGGGTGCCGTCGCCGCCGAGGGTGATGAGCAGGCCCATGTCGTCCAGTTCGCGGTCGATAGCGGGGGCGTCCCAACTCGATCCGACCCAGGTGCGGTGGCCCTGGTTCTGCAGCCAGGTTTCCATCTCTGCCGCCAGGGTGTGCGAGGCCGGGATTTTAGGATGATGGACAAGACCGATGCGCATGTTGTCGGGAGAGTGTAGTTGCGTCTGGCGTCGCTAGAAGGGTTGCTCTGTTTCCAGGCGCTGTTGGAGGATGCGGGCGCAATCTGGGCCGGCGATGAAGTCGATGTCGTTGCTGGAGCGTGCGAGGCGGTTGGCTTCGTCGAGTGTGAGGGAGGCGGCGCCGCCCAGGATGGTGACGTGGCGCGCATGGGCGACTTCTGCCGGCGAGAGGCCGATGGTGGGTTGGAAGCGGGCGACGTAGCGCAGGATGGCGGCGTAGGTCTCGATGTCGGCGGGAAGCTCGCCGAGCAGGAGGTAGTGGGCGATGGGGCGCTCGTCGCTGATCTCGAGCAGAGATTGGCCGGCGATTTCGGGTCCTGTCAGGCTGAACGTCACCCAGAGGACGCGGCTGCCGTCGGCCACCACCTCGGCCCGGATGCCCAAGCCTTGTGGCTCGATGACGTAGCGCCCAGCGCCTAGCGGTGCGAACTCGCAGACGAAGGGGCCATACTCTTGTTTTTCGCCGATGCGTTGGACAGCGCCGTCCCAGCCTTCACAGGAGATGCGCACGGGCAGGCCGCCTTGATCGTCGATGCGCACACGGATGACGGCAAAGCCAGGGCCGGGGCCGCCATCGCTGATGACCGCGCGCCACGCGGTCTCTGGCGGCATCGGTGGGGGTGGTGGCGTTGGCGGGATCGGTGGCGCTGGTGGGGGCGGCGGAGCTGGCGGCGCTGGCGGAAGCGGCGGGGTCGGGGTCGGGGGCGGCGGCTCCGGCGCGGGCAGGGTGAAGTTGGCCGTGCGTTGGTTGGCGCCGTCCATGTCCAGGCCAGAGCGACGCGCGTCGGCGCCAGGGATGAGGAGAGTGTAGACGCCGGCGGACAGGTGGTCGAAGCGATAGGTTTCGTCGGGGCCGATGGCGGCGCTGCGTTCGAGGCTGGGACCGCGCAGAACGATGGTTTTGCCGGCGCCGTTGATGACCTGGCCGCTGATGACGCTGTTGGCGGCTGGTGGTTGTTCCTGCGAGGAGGGAGAAAAGACGACGGCGACCACGCGGCTGCCATCGATAGTGACGTCGGCGGTCACGCCGATTTCGGCGGGCGTGAGGGTGTAGCGCCCGCTGCCGAGGGGGGCGAATTCGAGGGCGCAGGGGCCGTATTCTGGTTTGCTGCCGGTCATCTGGGCGTAGCCCGACCAGCCAGGCGCGGAGATTTGGACGGGCAGGTTGGCTTTGCCTTGTACACTGGCGCGGATGACGCCAAAGCCGGGGCCGGGGCCGCCATCGCTGATGGTGGCTTGCCAGGCGGCTGGCGGGGCTGGCGGAGGTGGAGGCAGCGGCGCCGGCGGTGGGGGTGGCGGAGGAGGTTCGGGCGAGGCCGGTTGGCCGATTTCCAGGCGCAGTTGGCTGTAGCCATCTACTTGCAGGTCGGTGCGGACGATGCTGGCGCCAGGGACGGAGAGGCGGTAGACGCCGGCGGGAAGTTCTTCGAAGTGGTAGAGGCCCTGGGCGTCGGAGAGGGTTTCGGCGGCGAAAGCGGTGGAGCGAAGGATGACGCGGGTGGCGGGAAGGCCGTGGAGGATGCCGGCGATGACGCTGTTGGCGCCGGCGAGGGTGGGGTTGTCTTCGATTGGCTCGCTATCATCGAGGGGGAGGGGGCGCGCGGTTTTGGTGAGGGTGGCCAGGGCTTCGACCGCGGGCAGGCGGCCATCGGGCCAGGCAGGCGAGTACCAGGCGTGGGCTTCCCAGCCCTGCGCGCGCAGCACGGCATTGCCCATCAACCAGAAAGCAGTGCAGAAATAGTAGGGTGGGGCCGCGGGGAAGCGCTCGCTGGCGCCCATCATGATGCGGGCGATGTCGGCGACTTTGCGGGCGTGGAGGGCGGGCGTGGTGGTGGGGTAGCGGGGGTCGTCGTCTTCGCCCACGATGGGGCCGTTTTCGGTGCTGAGGATGGGCAGGTGACGGCCCAGGTGTTGTTGGCAAAGGCCGGCGATGCGCTCATAGGCGCGGAAGCAAGAGGCGTCGTCGTCGATGCCGTCGCCAGTATTCACACCTGTGCGCCGTTGTTGGTTGACGAGGTCGCGCGTGCGCTGGCCCCAGCGTCGGCCCTGCCAGGCGTCCATGCCCAGGCGGTCGTATTCCTCTGGCGTGATCTCGGTTCCCTGCTGGTTGACGGCGTCGAAGGGGTAGTCGAGGGGGTGGTTGAGGTCGTAGTTGTGGAGGGCGATCCAGACGGGTTGATCGAAGAGGGGGCGGCCGCCCATGTCGATGATTTTGCCGATGAGGTCCCACTGGGCGCCGATGGCTGTAGCGGGAACGGCAGGATAGCCGCCTGCGTCCAGGATGGTCTTCATGTCGCGGATGGCGGCGCGGGCGACATAATCGATGGCGTCTGGCGGTTTTTGTCCGCCCACCCACTCGCTGGCCACATCGGGTTCGTTGTTGAATTCGAAGTAACGGACGCCGAGGGCGACGTATTGTTTGAGCGCGTCGATCTCCCGCTGGCCCAGCGTGGCTCTTGCCAGGTCGGTGGCGTTGGGCTGGAAGCGGTAGAGGCGCACCACCGGCATGATCCCAGTCTGGAGCAGCAGGTCGGCGAATTCGAGGCCGCCGTCGTGCAGGAATTTGACCCATTTCACGCCCATGCGTCGAAGTTCGGGCAGCCAGTGGCTGCGCAGTTCATCGGCGCCCGGCGCGCCGGGATGGCCGCCGCTCCAGTGCATGCCGATGCCGTTGTCGTCGGGGGGTCGGGGATAGTCGCGAAGGCGCATAGGGGGGATTGGGTATTGGGTATTGGAGTGTCAATCTCCAATGCTCAATATCTCATATATTCTGGAGCCAGGCGATGATGTCGGCGCGCCCGATTGTCGTTTGCGTCCCGCCGGCCAGGTCGCGGACGGTGACGACGTTGTTGGCCAGTTCGTCGGGGCCGAGAAGGAGGGCGAAGCGGACGCCGGCGCGGTCAGCTGTCTTCAGTTGGGCTTTGAGGCTGCGGTCGCCAAAGGCAAGGAGGGTGGGGATACGCGCCTGGCGTAGTTCGCTGACAAGGCGCACGGCGGCGGTTTTGGCGGCAGGGTCGTGGTGCAGGACGATGGTCTGGGGGCGCGCCAATGGCGGCGGTTCGATGCCCTGGCCGCGCAGGCTGAGCATGATGCGTTCGATGCCGACGCCGACGCCGACGCCGGGCGTGGGGGCGCCGCCCACCGATTCGACCAGGCCGTCGTAGCGGCCGCCGCCGCAGAGGGCGTTTTGCGCTCCCAGTTCCTGACCCCAGACTTCGAAGACGGTGCGGACGTAGTAATCGAAGCCACGCACCAGGCGGGGGTTGATGACATAGGGCAAAGCGAGAGCGTCCAGGTAGGTGGTGAGGGTTTGGAAGTGGGCGGCGCAGGTTTCGCAGAGATGGTCGGTGCTGCGCGGGGCATCGGGCAACAGTTGGAGGGTGGCTTGTTCCTTGGTGTCGAGGACGCGCAGGGGGTTGACGTGCAGACGATGTTGATCGATGGGGGAGAGTTGGGCGAAGAACGGTTCGAAGTAGGCGACCAGGGTGCGGATGTAGGCCGGGCGGCAGAGCGGGCAGCCGATGGAGTTGAGTTGAAAGGTCAGGCCCTGGAAGCCTAGCTCGTGGTAGAGGCTGTAGGCCAGTTGCATGATTTCCAAATCGGCGGCGGCGTCTTCTTCGCCCAGCAGTTCGGCGTTGAATTGGACGTGTTGACGAAAGCGGCCGGCCTGGGGTTTTTCGTGACGAAACAGGGGGCCAATGGTGAAGACTTTGACGGGTTTGGGCCAGGAAGCCATGCCGTGTTCGACGTAAGCGCGCATGATGCTGGCGGTGAATTCGGGCCGCAAGCTGATGCTAGCGCCGTCTTTGTCGGTGAAGGTGTAAAGTTCTTTGTCGAGGACGACGGCGGAGCCTTGTTGCAGCCCGCGCAGGAAGAGGCGGGTTTCTTCCAGGATGGGCGGGTCGATTTGTTGGTAGCCGAAGCGGTCGGCCAGTTCCAGGGCTTTGGCGGTGATGAATCGCCAGTAGCGAAAGTCGTCGGGCAGGAGGTCGTTGAAGCCGCGTAGGGTTTGGAAACGCATGGTGGTGGTGGTTATTGGTGATCGGTTATTGGTTATTGGTTATTGGAGGGAGCTAATCTCCAATAACTAATAACTAATAACCAATAACGAATGATTTATGCCAAAGCTTGCGACCCGCAGGCATGGCGGAAGCCGCAGTGGGTGCAACGGAGGGGGTCGTCATGGCTGCGGGTGATGGCGTTGGCGGTTTGGGCCTGGCGCATCTGTTCGAGTGTATCGAGTAGCTCGTTGCGCAGGGCGTCGTCGAAGGGGATGCGGACAGTGGCGTTGGCGTAGTGGAGGAGGCCGTAGGGAGGTCGGGCGCCTTCGTTGTCCTCGACCAGGAGGCAGTAGGCGGCCAATTGCAGCTTGTGCGAGTCGTAGGGGTTGCTGCCGCGCAGTCGGGTAGATTTGACTTCGACCGGGATGACGCCTTCGTCAGTGCTCACCAGGTAGTCGGGTTTGCCGACGAGCTGATGCTGGCGGGAGATGAGGGGGCGGTCGTTGCGGCGCCAGGCGCTGGTGTCGGCATAGATGATGTCGCCCGCCGGCAGCCCGCTCGCCCGGCGTTGCTGCGCGGATCGCAGATATAACCAGCCGCCAGCGACGAAGAGAATCAAAGCAAGGATGAGAATGATGATGGCCAAATGATGTTTCTTCGTGTTAAGGCTGGTTGTAGTTTTAGCCTTGCGCGCCGTGGAGTCCGGTGTAGGGCAGGATGATGATGGGGACGCCCTGGGGGTTGCGGGCGCTGAACCAGGCGGCGTCGGCGGGCGAAAGGCGGATGCAGCCGTTGGAGGCGGGCATGGCTCCTAACTCGCGCGCGCCTTTGTAGATTTTTTCGCCGTCGGCGCCAAGTGTGTAGGGCAGGCTGTGGATGAGGAAGCTGCCGCTGGGCTGGTCGAAGAGAAACCAGCCGTCGTCGGCCATGACGCCGCCGCGACCCTGAAATGTGCCCCAGTAGTCGCCAATGACGCCGGACCAGGCCGGGGTCGTCCAGCCGTTGCGAGGGTCGCCGGTGGTGATGGGCAAGATGCGGAGGCGGCGCCCTTTTTCGACGATGTGCATCTGTTGGTTGTTCTGGTCAACGACGATGTAGGCGCCCGCAGGATCGAGACGGTGGCCTCTGGCCACGTCGCGCACCCAGGCGGCAGGCAAATCATCGCTGGGCGTTGGTTCAGCCGCGAGGGAAAGCGGTGTGACGACGGGTGTGATGGTGGGGGTGGGCGTAAATGTGGGCAGCGGCGCCTGTGCCGCCAGGAATCCGGAATCGCCGCCTGCGGAGACAAGGGGGGTGGGGGTTTTGGTGGGCGTGGGGGTGCCGAAAGCGCTCGTTTCTGCGCGCGGGCTGAAGACCAGGCTGCCCGCCCACGCCGCCAAAGCCAGGAGGACGACGCCGGTCACGAGCCACAAGGCGCGGTGGGGGCGATGACGAGCGTCGTTGGCGTCGACGGGGAAAAGGCGAGCGGGTTCGGGGGAGTTGTCCGCAGTCATGGCAGGATGAAAGCAAGGCCGGCCAGGAACAAGATGACGCCCGAAGCCAGCAACGCCAAAGCGATCAGGCGGGCGCGTTGGGCTTGGGCCAGGCCGCGCCCGTGGTGAGCATGAATCGTGATCCCGGCCTCCAGGGCGGCAGTGTTGCGGTTTTCGCACCCCTCCCGCGCCAACCACCACGCTCGCTGGCAGTAGGTCCATTGGCCGACTTCGCTGGCGCGCAGCAGGCGGTTCGGGGAATCGGAGGATGAGGAGGGCATGGGGTTTGGGGTGTTGCGTAATTGGTAATTGGTAATGAATATAGATGATTCTACGCAATACGCAAATACGTTTCACTTCATTACGTTTTGCTCGAAATTCCGCAAAGCCTGTTCGAGTTTGTGCTGGCGGAGGGTCAGGGTCAGGTCGCCGCGCGTGCGTTCGACAACCCCGCGCACCATGTCGGTCTGGCGTCGCAGGCCGCCGGTGATGGCGTCGGGGAAGTCCATCGTCACCAGGGCGGTGTAGATGTCATCCATGTAGCCGAAGAGCGCCTCAGCTTCAGCCAGTCGTTCCTGGCGGTCCAGGTCGAGGATGAAGCGGCGCAATTCGCCGGCTGCTTCGGCCAGACCGTTGAGATAGGCGGCAAAAGGGATGGCGAGGGCTTCAGGGGCAGGCAGAGGATCGTGGTGGACAAGGGCGTGGACGATGTGGGCTTCGGCGACTTCTTTGAGGGCGTCCTCGGTGTAGCCGGCATGGAGCAGGTCGGGATAAGGCTGGAGATCGGCGGTCATGCTGGCGGCCAGGGCGCGCGCCTGGCCCAACAATCCCGCCGCCTCATCGAATTGGTGGCGATGGGTGGCGCGGATGCTGAGGGAACACAGGCGGATCAACTCACGCGAGCGGTTGAGAGCCTGGTCGCGGGCGGTGTTCTTGGCATCGAAGTCCGCGCGGATGCGATCGACAATGAGTTGAAGGTTGTTCAAGGGTATCTCGGTGCATTCAAGGATTGATAATTGAACTTTTATTATACCATTGCACCATTTCTCGCCAGGAATTCATGCCCTCTAAACCACACCCCTCCCGCTCTCCCCGCCCGTTATGGCCAGATCAGCGCACTGCCCTGGCCATGATCGCATCCACCAACCAGGGCGCCAGGCGATGCAAACGCCAGACGAAACGCCCCGCCGGGCTGAGCACCACCAGCCGCGGCCGCCGCGCAGCCGCGTGCACGATGGCATCGGCAACTTGCTCGGTGGTCTGTCTGCCGGGGGCGCGACGCGGGCGTTTGGGATTGTGCTTGCTGCCGCCGCGGATGACGCCCTTTTGCGAGAGTTGGGCGCCGCTGGTGAAATAGGGGCAGACGGTGCACACGGCGATGCCATAAGGTCGCAGTTCCACCGCCAGGCTCTGGCCCAGATTGGTGACCGCCGCTTTCGAGGCGCTGTAGGCGCCACTGGTGGGCGTGCCGACGAAGCCAGCAATCGAGGAGACATTGACGACGACGCCCCGGCTCTGCTTGAGATAGGGCAGGGCCGCCTTCGTGCAGTAGACGACGCCGAAGACATTGACCGCAAACTGGCGCTCGATGTCGCCCGTTTCCCAGTATTCGAACTTGCCGGAAACCAGCATCCCCGCATTGTTCACCAGCACATCCACGCCGCCGAAATGCGCGACCGTGCGCTCGATGAGCGCCTGGCATTGGTCGGGATCGCTCACATCGACGGTGACAGGCAGGGCGAAATCGGGGCCGCCGAGCGCGGCGGCAAGCTCCTCCAGATCGACGGTGGAGCGAGCAGCCAGCGCCACCCGCGCGCCGGTGCGCCGAAACGCCTGCGCGGTCGCCCGGCCAATGCCGGTGGAGGCGCCGGTGATGATGATGGTTTTGTTGGTGAAATCGGGCATGGGAGGGTGAGGGGGTGACAAGGTGACAAGGTGACAAGGTGACGGGGTGGTAGGGTGATGGGGTGACAGGGTGACGGGGTGACGGGGTGGCAAGGCTATCGGTGGCGCCATTATAACGAGGGGGTGGTCGAAATGGGCAATGACGGGTTGCGGGGGCTGCGAACTGTGTGGTAGACTGGTGTTGTAGTCGCCCACGTAGCTCAGGGGATAGAGCGCTTGCCTCCGGAGCAAGAAGTCGCAGGTTCAAATCCTGCCGTGGGTACCAACCAAATAACGCCGACCCCTCGAGGTCGGCGTTATTTTTATGTCCCAAGCTGTTTCACCCAACGCCCATCTGCGTTTGTGCTGCCTTTGCGCAGTCCATCACAGCCTGATATAATGCACTGCGTCATGGGAGATTTACACTCTGCCCAGTCAATTTTCCAATCCTGACAAGGAGTTACCCCAATGCGCTACCTGATTTGTATCAAGCAGACGCCAGATACGGCCGAACTGCCCAAAGTCAAGCCTGAAGAGGCGGCCAGCGGCAAGCTCAGCGTCCAGATGGTCGTCAATCCCTGGGATGAACACGCCCTTGAAGGCGGCATCCAGATGATGGAAAACTACGGCGGCGAAGCCAGCGCCATCACGGTCGGCGGCGAAGATGCCATCGAACGGCTGCGCAGCGCCCTGGCCATGGGCTGCAAAGACGCCACCCTCGTAAAAGATGAGGCGGCCGACGCCTGGGGCGTAGCCAAGCTCTTGGCGGCTGCCGTCAACAAGATGGGCAACGTCACCTATGTTGTCACCGGCCAATCCACGGTAGACGGCAACAGCGGCACCGTGCCGGTGGCCCTGGGCCGGGCGTTGGGTTGCGCCGTGGTCACTGGCGTCGCCAAAGTCGTCCAGGCCAGCGAAAGCAGCATCACTGTCGAACGCGTGGTCGGGCAAGCCCGCCACACTGTCACGGTCGCCGCCCCAGCCATCCTTTCGGTGATCAAAGAAATCGGCGAGCCGCGCTACCCCACCTTCATCAACATCCGCAAAGCCGCCAAGGTCGAGATCCCCGTCTGGACGGCAGGCGATCTCGGCGCCAGCGTCCCCGCCCCCGTCGTCCACGCCAGCAATTGGCGCAAGCCGCCTGCCCGCGAGTCGAAAGTCGTGATGTTCGACGGCTCGCCCGACGAGGCCGCAGCCAAGCTCATCGACGCCCTCCTGGCTGACAAAGTGCTTTAGCGAGAGTATTGGGTAATTAGTTATTGGTGATCGGTTATTGGTAATTTACTGGCGATGATCGCCAATTATTAATAACCAATTACTAATAACCAATTACTAATAACCAATTACCAACTCTCTATCAAAATGGAGAAAGATCATGAAGACACTTGTATTCATCGAAACAGATAATGGCGCTGCTGTCAATAGCAGTTGGGAAGCCCTGGGCAAGGCTCAGGCATTGGGCGGCGGGGCGGAAGCCGTGGTCATCGGCCAGGATGTGGCCGGGGTGGCTGCTGAAGCCGGGTCGCGCGGGGCTGGCAAAGTCTATTTGGTGGACGATCCCAGCCGGGCGTTGTTCGATCTGGACCTGTACGCCGCCGATGTCAAGAGTGTGCTGGCGCAGAGCGCTGCCGACGCCTTGCTAATTTCGCACACCGGCAATGGCCGCGATCTGGCGGCGGCGGTTGGCTTCGACCTCGGCGCCGGCTTGATCGCCGACTGCCTGGAACTGAAGGCCGATGGCGGCAAGCTGGTGGGTGTTCGTCCCGTCTATTCGGGCAACATCCTGGTCGATGTCAGCGTGGACGGCAATCCCCAGATCGCCACCCTGCGCCCGCGCGCTGCTTCACCCGCCCAGCCAACCGGCGCCTCTGCCGAAGTCGTGGCTGTGGCCCCGGCATCTGCGGTCAGCAAAGTGCAGGTGAAGTCGGTCGAGCGCGCCGAGACGGGCGAGATCAGTCTGACCGACGCCAGCATCATCGCCTCCGGCGGGCGCGGCGTGGCCAAGGACCCAGCGCTGGGCTTCAAGCTCATCGGCGATCTGGCCGCGGTGCTGGGTGGCGCTGTGGGCGCCTCGCGCGCGGCGGTCGATGCCGGCTTCATCCCCTACAAACACCAGGTCGGTCAGACCGGCAAAGTGGTGCGCCCCGACCTCTACATCGCCTGTGGCATCAGCGGCGCGGTGCAACATCTGGCCGGCATGGGTTCCAGCAAGGTGATCGTGGCGATCAACAAGGACAAAGAGTCGCCGATGTTCAGCGTGGCCAACTACGGCATTGCCGGCGACTTGTACGAAGTCGTCCCGGCGCTCACGCGAGCGGCGAAGGCGAAGCTGGGCAAGTAATAGCTTGATGTCGAAGGAATGAACAAGCCCGGCGCTCAAGATGAGGCCGGGCTTGTTGTTTCAAGGATCACAGGGGCGGCATTATCAGCGGCGGTAAGGCGGCTTCGATGGCGCGACGGTGGGGTTCCAGCCAGGGCGGGAGGATGAGTTGCTCGCCCAAGTGGGCCATGTCTTCGTCGCGGTCGAAGCCAGGGCCATCGGTGGCCAGCTCGAAGAGCACGCCGCCCGGCTCGCGAAAATAGACCGACTTGAACCAGAAACGATCGATGGGCGGGGTGGGCTGGAGGCCGACATTGGCGACGGAGGCGCGCACCTGCAATTCTTCGGCATCGTCGCGCACCCGCCAGGCCACGTGATGCACCGCGCCCGTGCCCCAGGCGCCGGCGCGCTCGCCCGGCAGCTCTCTGATCTCCACCAGTTTGCCCGACCCGCCGCCATCCGCCCCATAGCGCCGCCAACCGTTCTCTTCGCCCAGGAAGGCGAAGCCAAGCTGTCGGGTGAGAAAGGTTTCGGTGGGGAGCAAACGCCGCTCCCATAATCGCACCGCGTGCATCCCGCGCAGTTGGTGTGCGACCGGAACGGGGCTTTGCGGCCAGGCCACGAACTCCCGCGCGTCATCGGTTTCCACCAAAGCCAGCCGCAGGCCGTGCGGATCCTCGAAAGGCAGGGTGATCTCGCCGAAACGCGTCTCGATCTCCCCGGCGACGACGCCAAGCCGTGCGAGGCGCTCCTGCCAGAAGGTCAGGCTGCCGCTGGGGATGGCGAACGAGACTTCCATGACCAGACTCGCGCCCGCTCGGCCAGGCCCCATGGCTGGCCAGGGAAAGAAGGTGAGGTCGGAGCCGGGCGTGCCGGCGGCGTCGGCGTAGAAAAGGTGGTAGGTGTCGGGCGCGTCCTGATTGACGCTGCGCTTGACGAGGCGCAAGCCCAGCACGCCGACATAGAAGTTCAGATTCTCTTGGGCGTCGCCAGCGATGGCGGTGACGTGGTGGATGCCGTGGACGGTGGGGGACATAGACAAGTTGGGAGCGAGAATTCGTTTATCTCTCCAAAGAGAGCCATGGCCTCCAAATTCTTACCCGCGTGATACACCTGACGAGCGGCCTCCAGAATCCTTCCTCCTCCCTCCCCTATGCTATACTCAACCCTCCCGCTTCTCTCCCTCTCTCCCCTTCTCACCCTCCTGCCCATGGGCCGCGTCTACGTCGCTCTCGACCTCGAAACCACCGGTCTCTCTGCCGACCGCGATAGCATCATCGAGCTAGGCGCCGTTCGCTTTCGCGACGGCGAAATCCTCGACACCTTCAGCCAGGTCGTCAACCCCGGTCGGCCGATTCCCCGCGCCATCCAGCAGATGACCGGCATCAGCCAGGCCGAGGCCGACCGCGCGCCCACGCTCGCCAGCATCGCCTCCCGCTTCCGTAGCTTCATCGGCGATGCACCTCTGGTGGGGCACAATATCGGCTTCGATGTCGAATTCCTCGAAAGCAACAACCTCTATCGCTTCAACCCCGTCATCGACACCTGGGAGCTGGCCCTCATCTTGCTGCCGGGGCTGCCGAGCTACAAGTTGGGCCGGGTGGCCGCGGCCTTGGGCGTCAGCCTGAAGAACGCTCATCGCGCCTTCGACGACGCCGAGGCCTCCTTCCACATCTTTGCGGGCCTGCGCGAGCGGGCGCTGGCCCTGCCCGCTGCCACCCTCCAACAGATCAACAGGCTTGCCGCCAACTCCGAGTGGACCTTGCGCGATCTCTTTCGCGAATTCGAGCGGGACGCCGCCGCAGCCTGGGGACGCGGCCGCCCGACCGAGAAGAAAAAGGATGCCGGGCCGCTGTTCGATGACCTGCATCCGCTGGAGCCGGTCTCGCAGCCGAAGCCGCTGGACGTGGAAGAATTGGCCGGTATGCTGGCGCCGGGCGGGCGTTTTGCTCAGGCTTTCGCCAACTACGAGCATCGAGCGCCCCAAATCGCCATGCTGCGCGCCGTGGCCACGGCCTTCAACCGCAGCCAGCACACCCTCGTCGAAGCCGGCACCGGCACCGGCAAATCCGTCGCCTACCTCATCCCCGCCCTGGCCTGGGCCGTGCAGACGGGCCGCCGCGTCATCGTCAGCAGCAACACCATCAACCTGCAAGACCAACTCTTCCACAAAGACCTGCCCGATCTACACAGCATCTTGCCCTTCGATTTCAAGGTGGCTGTGCTCAAAGGCCGCAGCAACTATCTCTGCCCTCGCCGCCTGCAACACCTGTTGGAGCGCCCCGACCTCACCACCACCGACATCAGCGTCCTCGCCCGCATCCTCGTCTGGCTGCCGACCACCCAGACCGGCGACCAGAGCGAGATCAGCCTGAACAATAGCCGCGAGCGCGCGGTGTGGCAACGCGTCTGCTCGGAAAGCGCCACCTGCTCGCCCACGCGCTGCAAAGATGCCAGCGGCCAGCCCTGCTTCTTCTACCGCGCCCGCCGCCAGGCCGAGGCCGCCCACGTCATCATCATCAACCACGCCCTCCTCCTGGCCGACATCGCCGTCGAAAACAACGTCATCCCCTTCTACCAGCACCTCATCATCGACGAAGCCCACCACCTGGAAGACGCCGCCACCGACGCCCTCACCCAGACGACCGATCACGCCAGTTTTGTCGCCACCCTGCGCGAGTTGGCCCCCGCCGGTGGTCAAGACCGCGCCGTCGGCCTTCTCTCCGACATCGCCACCGCTGTCAGCAACGTCTGCCCGCCCGACAAAGCCGAGAAAGTCATCGCCATCACCCGCGAATTGGCTGAAGCCGTCCCCACCCTCGATTACCGCATGTTCGAATGCCTGGATGCGCTACAACGCTTCGTCAAAGAATTGGCGGGCAAACGCAAATCCGAAGAAAGCAAATACGACATCAAACAACGCATCACCAACACCGAACGCGTACAACCTGCCTGGGTCAACGTCGAAATCACCTGGGACAACCTCTCGTTGTTGTTCAATCGCTTCGTCGAGGGCCTCAATCGCCTGCTCAAAACCCTGGCCGACCTCAGCAACTACAACATCAGCAACAGCGAAGAATTAACCGGCGACCTCGGCTCCATCCATCAAGCCCTGGCCAACACCTGCCACCTTCTCGACGCCGCCATCTTCAAACCCGACGCCAGCGCCATCTATTGGCTCAAGCTCAGCCAGCAATCCGACATCCTCAGCGTCAACTGCGCCCCCCTCCACGTCGGCAACCTTGTCCAGACCGCCCTCTTCCTGCCCAAAGACACCGTCATCCTGACCTCGGCCACCTTGCGCACCTCCAACAGCTTCGACTACCTGCGCAACCGCCTGAGCATCGACGCCGCCGACGAGCACGTCCTCGAAAGCCCCTTTGACTACCGCGCCAACGCCCTCATCTACGTCCCCACCGACATGCCGGAACCCACCGAGCCGGCCTACCAAAGCAAGGTCGAAGAAGTCATCCTCCAACTCAGCCTGGCCACCCAGGGCCGCCTCATGGCCCTCTTCACCTCCTACGCCCAGCTCCAGCGCACCGCCGAAACCCTGCGCCCCTCGCTCGAAGAAGCCGGCCTCACCGTCTACGTTCAGGGCGAGGGCGGCTCGCGCCAACAAATCCTCGACGCCTTCCGCCAGACCGACCGCGCCGTGATCATGGGCACGCGCAGCTTCTGGGAAGGCGTGGATGTGCAAGGCGATGCACTCAGCGCCCTCGTCATCGCCCGGCTGCCCTTCGCCGTCCCCAACGACCCCATCATCTCCGCCCGCTCCGAGACCTTCGACAACGCCTTCTACCAATACCAGGTGCCCGAAGCCATCCTGGACCTGCGCCAGGGCTTTGGCCGCTTGATCCGTTCGGCCAGCGACCGCGGCGTCTGCGTCCTCCTCGACCGCCGCGTCATCAGCAAGAGCTATGGCCGCCTCTTCCTCGAATCCCTGCCCGATTGCACCATCCATCGCGGCCCCCTGGCCAATCTAGCCCTCACCGCTCGACGCTGGCTGGTCGGAGAGGCGCCCATCGCTGCCGCTCCCGCGCCCGCGCGCACCCCCGCGCCGGCGGCATCCCGCCGCGCCCCCGCGTCCGATCCCTTCGAAGACTTCAGCGACTACACTCCCCCGCCGCCTCCACCTGAATTCTGGGGATGAACGTCGCGCCTCTTCATGGCCACACCTGCACAAACTCGCCACCCTTCACCTGGTAGACGTAGATGGGTGCGTCCACGCGGTCGCCGTTGGCATCGTACTGCACGGCGCCGATAAGCGTATCCAGCTTGAGGCCGCGGATGGCGCTGGCAATGCGGTTGGCGTCCAGGCTGCCTGCTTTCTGTACAGCCGCCAACAGCACTTCGGCGGCGGCATAGCCGTTGATCGAATAGGTGTCGGGGTTGCGGTATTCGACCGCCTGGTAGGCTTCGGTCCAGGCCGGGTCGGCGACGGATTTGGGGCTGGGACCGAAGGCGCTGACATACATCCCCTCGGCCGTGCCCGCGGCCTCGTCGATGCTCGCGGCCAGGAAAGCGCCGTCCGAAGCCAGCATCGGCGTCGTCACCCCAGCTTCCACCAGGTCCGCGCGCAGATAAGGCGCTTCGATCTCGTAACCGGCATAGAAAATGGCGTCGGGTTGGGCCGACTTGATGGCCGCGACCTCGTCCAGATAACGGCTCTGGCCTTCCTTCACCTCGCGCGTCAGGACAATCTCGGCCCCACGGCCGGTCAGCGCCCGCGTCATCTCGTCCTTCAATCCCCGGCCATAAGCGGTGTCGTTGTGGAGGATGGCCACACGCTTGGCCTGCAACTGCTTGGTCAGGAAGTCGGCGTCGGCGTCGGCCTGCACGCGGTCGTTGGCCACGATGCGGAAGAAATTGGTGTAGCCTTTCTGGGAAAGGGCGACGTTGGAGGCGTTCGAGGTGACGACGACGAGCGGGAGCTTGCCGTAGATTTCCATCGCCGCCAGGGTCTCGCCAGAGTTGTAATGGCCGATGAAGCCGATGACCTTGTCCCCGCGGTTGAGCGCGGCCTTGACTTCGTCGCTCAGGCTCACGGCCACATCCGGGTCGGATTCGTCGTCGAGGGCGACGACCTTGACCTGATAGCCGTCCACGCCGCCGGCGCGGTTGACCTGCTCGGCCTTGAGCCGCACCCCGCCGACCACCGTTTGCCCGCCGTTGGCCTGGAAGCCGGACATCGGCGCGGCCACGAACAGCACTGCTTCGCCCTTGGGCCGGGAGGAGCAGGCGGCGAGGAGGAGAAGGGTTAAGAGAAGGAGATACTTACGCATAGGATTTATTTCTCTGTTTGTGGAGATTAGAGATTAGAGATTGGAGATTTGTGCAATCTCCAATCTCTAATCTCTAGCTTTTAGCGCCAATCCCTCCACCCGGTAGTCATACACCTGGTTGATGCTGTCCACCAGGTCTTGGAGGCTGGCGACTTCGCCGCTGACGTCTTCTTGCAGGCGTTGGGCGGCGCCGCTGTCGATCTCGCGGCTGTTGCCGATAAGTAATAGCTGGGAATAGACGGTGCCCAGGGCGGCGATGGAGTTGTCGAGCTGGAGGTTGGCCTTCTCCATCAGGTTGTCGATGGCTTGGATGTTCTCGTATTGCTGGCGTTTGGCGGCGATGTTGGCCTGGATTTGCCCCTGCACGCCCGCATCGCTTTCGCGACGCAAGCGGCCCTGCAGCTCGGTCACGGTCTGGGGTGCGGCCTGGCGGTCGCGATTGAGGATGCCGTCGGCATGATAGGCTTGCAGCCGCAGGGCCAGATCGTAAATGTTGCCGACCCATTGCTCCATCTGCCGCACGCTCTCAGAGGTGCGTTCGCGCAGTTGCTTGCTCTTCATGCTGCCGCTGACTTCTTGCAGGCGGTCGAAGTATTCCAGCGCCTGTTCGTACTTGGCCCGCAGATTGCGCTCTTTGATCAGGGCGGGGTCGTGCTTTTCGCGGAACATGGCCGCCACGGCCTTGGCTGCTTCTTCCTTGTCGGTCAGGTTGCTCCAGATCACGCCCGCCACGCCCACCGCGCCCAGCGCCAGCCACGTCCACCAGTCGAACTGGGGGAAGGTCTGGGGAAAGGGCTGGGGGAAGAAGACGGCCAGGAGCATGCTGCCGGCAATGATGACGGCGTTCTCGACGCGGAAGATGGCCCGTTGCAATATGGCTTTACGGGCGTCGGATTCGATCTCGCGGCGGATGGGGTTGGAGGACATGAGGAATTGCGAATTTCGGATTGCGAATTTGGGAATGCTTTCAGTCTTGTGGCCCTTCGACGGCGTCGCGGATGGCGGTCGTCAGGGCCTCGGTCGGGATGGTGTCGGTCAGCCTGAAGCTAATCGTGCCTTTGCTCGTCTTGATGGTCGGGTGCGCCGACTGGAAGGCCGGGATGGGGCGCGAGCCGGGATAGACGGAAACGCCGTGCTTCCAATAGCCGAGATGAACCCGGCCAGTTGGCGTCTTGTAGGTGGGCACGCCGTACGAGAGGGCGATCTCAGCGTCAGGATAGAGGCTCAGGATCAACGCCTGCAAACGGTCGAAAAGCTGCCGCCGTTCGTCCGAGACGGATTCGATGTAGGTTTGAACGGATTCGTTCATTGACATTGCTTCCTGAACTTGTTTACTACCTTTGCACTTTTCTAACTGAGACTTGAAAGCAAGGTGCACCATGTGGTACAGAAGGAGTAGTAACCAACTTCTCCCACGGAGGTGCACCATGCGAGTACCGATTGTATGCCTGGATGAGCGACTGCGCCAGTTTGTGGCGACGTTCAGTTCCTGTTTCAGCAAGCCCCAGCGGAAGTACTTCGTGATTGTACTGCTGGGCTTGATGCTGTGTTGGGAGCCGCGGACATTGTCGGGCTTGTTGCGGCAGGTGAGCGCCGAAGTGAGCCTGTCGGGAGCAAGTCGTTTTCTGGCCGAAGCGCCATGGTCGGCGGAGACGTTGGCGGCGACCTGGCAGAGCCAGTATGTGGCGGAGATGAGTGCGTTGGTGGCGGCGGAGCATCAGCGGCAGCGTCGTTTGCGCCCCAAGCGTCGCGGTCGTCCGCCAGGAACCCTTGTGACCGGTTACCTGATCGGCGACGACTCGACCCTGAGCAAGCGGCGAGGCAAGAAGATGGGCGGTCTGGGCGTGCATCACTCGACCACGGAAGGCAAACGCATCGTCGGGCACAGTCTGGTGCTGGGCTTGTACGTGCTGCTGGGACGGCGTTGCCCATTGATGCCACAGATGTATCGCCAGAAAGCGGTCTGTGAGCGCGAAGGGGTGCCGTTCCAGAGCAAGATCGACCTGATGGAGGCACAGATTCGCAACTTCGAACCCGTCCCCGACACCGTGACCCACGTGCTGCTTGACACTTGGTACACTGCCAAGCGCATCTGGCAAGCAGCACGCGAACGCGGCTTCCTCATCACCAGCGGCCTCAAGAACAATCGCTGGCTGCGGATTGAAGACCCAGAGGCTCCCGGTGGTTGGCGCTGGCAGAAGCTGACCGACTATAGTGCCAGCCTCGCCGAGACGGACTACACCTTGCTGCCCTGGCCCCGCCAAGAGGAAGACCAGCCTCGCCAGGTCTACGTCCACGTCATCTCCACCCGTGTGCGCAAGCTCTACCGCTGTCAAGTCATCATCGTGCGCACCTCCCTGGATGCCCCCCACTCGCAAACACGCTATTGGGCCTCCAGCGACCTCGCCGCCGACGCCGCTACCCTGTTGACCCACATCGCCACCCGCTGGGACATCGAAGTGCTCTTTGCCGACTGCAAGGAACTTCTCGGTCTCGATCACTATCAGGTCATGACTGCCACCTCCATCCATCGCTTCTGGACCCTGGTCATGGCTGCTTATGCCTTCCTGGAGCAAGAGCGTTTCCGCCTCAGTCAAGACCGCCAAGCTCATGTCACCATCGGCGATGCTCGCAGACACGTACAGTATGTTCATCATCATCACTTCCTCGACTGGCTGCATCAGCAGTTTCAGGCCGGTTTCACGCCTGACCATCTTGCTCACCTTCTACTGATCTAATGGTACTTCTCAAAAACTGCAAAGATAGTGCTTGTTATACTGAGCTTGCCAGTGGACAAAAATCGGCTTCAGGCCGTGAGGAGGCCTCACCGCGGTGGGGCAGCCCTATATCCCTGGCAAGGTATCATCAAAGGCCGCTAATGTGAGCGGCCTTTTTTGTGTGTAGTAACGGCCATAGGGGTGCTCACGTTTGTCATCCAGGTCTTGAACCAAGCTGAATTGCGGCCATAGAAACTCGAGATAGCGATCCTCGCGGCGTTCGTAAAATCGCTGTAGTGACACCATATCAAAAATATTGCGACAACAGTCGATACAACTCCCGGATCGTCTCGATGCTGCCCTCGCGCAGCTGGCCGCCGGAAGCCTGGGCCAGGGCGCGCAGCAGGTTGTGGTCGGCGTCGTCGCCATAGGCGATGGTGAAGATCACCACCGGCACGCCGCTGGCATTCTCGGCCTGGATCTGGTCGAGCAGCTCGTTCACGCCCACCCCGCTGGCGTTCTCCAGACCGTCGGTCATGGCCACGATAGCGTTGATGCTTTCCGTGTCGGCCTCGCGCTGCAAACGCACATAAGCCGCGCGCACGCCATCCAGCAGGGCCGTGTCGCCGTTGGCTTCCAAAGCTCTGATCTCGTCCTGGAGCATGGTGCGATGGGCGTCGTCCAGCGGCTGCGGCGGGATGATGTTGTAGACCGAGGACGAAAACTCCACCATGCCCACCCGATCTTGCGTCCCCTTGATCTGATCGACAAAGGTTTGCAGGGCCGTGCGCATGTTCTCGATCTTGTCGCCCTCCATCGAGCCACTGGTGTCCACCACCAAATAGATGTTGGACGGGCGTTTGGTGTATTGCCAGGCATTCTGCACCACCTGGATCACCGCTGGGCCGGGCACCTGCAACGTGGTCTGCGGCTCTTTGGGATTGGCGCCATAGCGGGCCGAGATCGGCGAGCCGGCGCCGTCGATAGGCAGGCTGAGGTCGGCGGGGCGGAAACCGGCGTCGAGCACGCGTTTCTGCTGTTCGGGCGCCAGCAGGAAGGCGGCCAGGGCGCGGAAGGTGCGGCGCTGGTTGTCGGTGATGGCCGGGTCGTCGAGCAAGGCCAGGGGATGGTCTTCCCACAGCGCGCCCTCTTTCGGGTAGATGGCGACCAATTGCTCGCGGCCCGCCCGGTTGTGCTGCACGACCAGCGCTTCCTGCGCCACCAGCGCATCGAGGAAATCCCGGCCCTCGTTCTGCATCCGCGCCATAGCCACGGCCTCGTTTTCGCCGTAGAAGCTGACCGTACGCTCCAAATTGCGGACGTGTTCGAGGGTGCTGGGGGCCAGCACGTCGGCTTCGGTCAGGCCACGGGTCTTGTCGGCGCCGGCGTAAAAGGCGGCCAGGGTGGCCAGCAAGCCGCTGGCATAGCTGGTGCTGGCGTGGCTCCAGCGAAAATCCTTGTCGGCGGCGGCCCTGGCCTGGAGATCGCTCCACCCCACCGGCCCGTCTTTGCCCAAATCTTGGGCCACATCCGGCCAGGCAGCGATAACAACCGGGCTGACAGCAAAGCGGGCGCTGTCGGCGATGCGCCGCGGCACCAGTTCGCCTTCTTCCCCGCGGTGTGCGCCGGCCCAGCGCAAGTCGAGCTGGTCGAGCCAGAGCGAAGCGTCGGGGCTGAGGGCCTGGAATCCGGGTTCAGAGCTGAGGCCGGCCTCCACCATCTGGTCGGGGGCCATCTCCAGCAGCCGGACTTCCATCACCCGGCCATCGTCGGTCTTCTGCTTCTGCTGGTTGAAGTCAGCGACCAGGTCGGTGATGAGGCTTTTCTTCTCTGGCGAGTAGGCCAGGGTGAGCACGGCCGAGCGGGCGTCGGCGACGGGCGTGGTCGCAATCTCCGTCGTTGTCTGCCGGCGATCGAGCTGGTACATGCCCACGAAGACGAGGCCGCAGACGACGCAGAGGAAGAAGAGACCGGCCGAGGCGACGACCAGCAGGGGTCTGCGTTGGGAATTGGGTTGTTTCTGGCTCATGGGGGCGCTCGCTTTGCGAGACCCTAAAGGTTTCCAAAACCTTTAGGGTCTACTGGGCAACGTTCAATTCGAACCAGCGCAAGAGTGTTTGCAGCACGTCGCGGTCGGGCGAGCGCATGGCGCTGGTGCGGGGGACGACCGCGGCCACGCCCTGGTTTTGCCATTTGGCGAAGGGGCTGTCCTGCACATCGGTCACGGTCACGTCCGAATTGGCCGGGCGCAGGCCGTAGCGGATGGCCTCCGTCTGGATTTCGGGCGAGAGCAGGTAACGCTCGAATTCGAGGGCGGCGTTCTTTTGCAGGGCGCTGGTCTCCGGGCCGATCCAGATGCTCATCGGGAAGTCGAACCAGGTGACGTATTTGGGATAGCGGATGGCCAGCGGCTCGCCCCAGCGGTTGACGATGCCCTGCATATTGTTGAGCAAATCGCTTTCGAGCAGCAGGCCGCCGTCGCCCACCGAGTAGCCAAAGAGGGCGAAATCCTCGGAGGTGTAGGCCGAGGCGCCGCTGAGGTCGGTCGTGGCGCTCAAAAGCTCTTTAAGCCAGGCTTGAAAATCGGCTTTGGTCACATCCTCGGTGCTGACATTGGGCCGGTCGTAGTATTCGCCGGCGGCAGAGATCATGGCCGTGAGACCGCCGACGTTTTTGCGCGGGTCAGGCACGACCAGCTTGAAGAAGCCCCAGCCTTCTTGCCCGCCCAATTCCGGCCAGCCGCCTTTGGCCGCGGCGGCGTCGTGGATGGTTTTCCAATCGATGGCGCTAAAGCGTTTATCCAGGGCGTCAGCGCGGGATTGGTAGATGCCCCAGGTGGCCAGGCTGAGCGCCAGGGGTCGGGAGCGGTATTCGCCGTCGGTCAGGAAGACGTCACGTCCCAGGCGTTCTTTGTAGGCGGCGTTCGCCAATTCGGGCAGATAGCGGCTGTCGGGGATCCAGGCGGTGGGGAAACGCTCGACCGCCTGTTTTTGCTCCGCGGTCAGGTTGGCCGGGTCGGCGCCGGCTTCGAGGGCGCTGAATTCGTTGCGGTCGAATTTGCCCAGGGCGGTGAGGCCATCCATGGCGATGACCTCCACTTGGATCGGCTCGCCCTCGAGCTTGTGCCCCTCCTGGTTGAAACGCTCGGCCGCCGTCCGCACCCACGGCTCCACCGGCAGCGCCGTGACGATGCGCACCTGAACAGGGCCTTTGGGTGTGACGACAAGGGGTCGCTCGCGGTTGGTGGCGCGCAGGGCCAGGGCGACGCCGACGATGACGATGGCGACGCCGACGATGGCAAGGAAGATGATGCGGCTGCGTTTCATGTGGGTTCCTCGTTGGTTGAGGCGGTTATTGGGTATTAGTTATTGGTTATTGGGTATTGCGTGTAATCGGTAATTAGTAAACAGTAATCAGTAACCAATTACCAATTACTATACTTCACGCTGCCAATGATGCTCGACGCCCATATTGACGGCTTTTTGTAAGTGTTCGGCGTAGGGAAGATCGGCGATGGTGGCGATTTCTTCGGCCAGTTCGAGGCCGTTCCCGGCCAGGAGCCAGGAATCTGGCTGGGTGGTGGACTGGATGGCGGTTTCCCAGTAGCCGGGCTGGGGCAGGAGGCGGACGGCGGCGACCTGGTTCCAGGGGATGAACAGATCGTCGAGTTTTCCGCCGCGGCCGAGCAGGGTGAGGCCGTCTGCCGAGAGCACGGCATCAAGTTGGCGGCGGGGGCCAAAGCCGGCGCGCCAGAAGTAGAGGCCGGCCAGGGCAATCGCCAGCAACACGATCAGGCCGAGCCAGAGGAAGGCGCCGCCGTAGCTGGTCAGGAAGAGCGTGGCGCCCAGCCCGATCAGCCCGATGTAGAGCCACCAACCGGCATAAAGATTGGCGCTGTGAGTCATGAAGGTGTTTGTGGACACAGATAGGGATACGCGGATGGACTCAAGTCATTCGTGATGAAAGATTTTGTTTGTGGACGCGGATGGGGAAACGCGGATGGACTCAAATTATTCGTACCATTCGTAAAATTCGTGCCATTCGTGATGAAAGATTTTGTTTGTGGACGCGGATGGGGAAGCACGGATGCTATCCAACTCGTTTCCGCGTTTTCCGCTCCGCGTCCACAGGCAGAATTCAGGAACCGGCGGCTTGTGTCATGCCCAGGCGGGCGCGACGGGCAGCCAACTGGTCTTCGATCTCGTGCGTTTCCAACACTTCTTCCATCTGCCGGTCGAGCTTCTTGGAGTCGATCTCGGCCTGGGCTTCGCTCTTGGCCAGGCGGCGCTCGATGGCGGACTTGATGTCGTCCAAGCCGGCGGCCTCGGTGCTGACATCGCCGACTGCGGCCACGGCTTCGTGCGCGGCCTCGCGCGCTTTGGCCAGTTCCAGCATCGCTTCCAGGTTCACGCGCTCTTGCTTGACCTCGGTCAGTTTGGCTTCCAGGCGCAGTTTGGCCTCGAGCAGCTTCTGGAATTCGGCCTCTTGCAGGTCGGCCTGGGTGCGATAGGTGTCGGCCAGCGACTTCATCGTGTTGAAGCGGCTTTGGGCGGCCATCGCCAACTGATCTTTGCCTTCGCCCAGGAAGAGATCGATGTTGCGATCCAGTTCATCGGCCTTGGCCTGGAACTCCTGCTGTTTGCGACGCAGGGTCTTAGATTCGCCGCCCACCGTGGCGGCGGCGTCTTCGACGGCTTCGATATTGTCTTCGACGCGGCGGATGTACTCATCGACGACGGCGACGCTGTTGGCTTCCAGGGCCTGGTTCACCATCCAGTGCAGGTTGGCGGAGATGAGGACGCCGACTTTTTCGAGAAGAGATGCCATTGGGGTTGCTCCTGAGATAGAGGGGTGAGGCGTGAGGAGTGAAACGTGAGGCGTGAGGCGTGAGGATCAGCCAGACGCATGTACCGACAAGCATAGCACAGATGGCTTGCTCATTCTGACTTCCGCGTGACAATTGTTGGACAATCGCTCATCCCACCAGTTTGTAGCCACGCCCGCGCACGGTGACGATGAAGCGCGGGTTGGCAGGGTCAGGCTCGATCTTGTGGCGCAGGCGGCTGACCAGCTTGTCGATGGCCGAGTCGTAGACCTCGTCGATGTAATCCTCACCCCACACAGCCTCCACCACCTGGTATTTGTCGCAGATCTTGTTCAGATGGCCGTAGAGCAAGAGGAGTAGGCGGTATTCGAGGTTGGTCAACTGCTCGACCGCCCGACCATCCACCCTGACCTCGCCCGCCTCGACGTCGAGCCGAACGCCTGGCTCCACCTCTGGCTGCCCTACAGTCAGCACCGCCACCTGTTGCTGCACGAAGCGTCGGAAAAGCTCGGCGAAAAAGAGCGGATCGTAGCGCGTGCCGTTCACCACGCCCTTGCGCCGTAGTTCGGCGAAGGCGAAGTCGTCGTGAACGCCGCCGGGCTGGTAGATGGCGCGCAGGGTGTTCTGCTCGGCCTCGTCCAGGTCGCGCCAGATCTTCTCACATTCCAGGCGGACGGCGGCGTCGGTGCGCAGGGCATGGCGCACCTGGCGGTGGATGACCAGATCGCCGCTGACGTCGCGGGCGACCGCGCCAGTGATAGCAGCCAGGCGACGGCAAACGATGTCCAACAGGCCGGGATGGCCGCCCGCCTGGGCGAGAACAAAAGCGATATCGCTGGCGTCGAAGGTCGCATCCAGCAAAGCCGACTGCGCGGCGAGAAAGGCGCGGGCGTCGTCCGTGTTTAGGGGGAGCACATAGTGCGTGCTATGCTCGAAAAGCTCGGTGAATTCGTCCACCTGCTCGCCCGACCGCAGCCGGAGCAGGCTCTGATCGGTGGCTGTGACATAAGAAAGGGCGGCAGGATAGCGGTCTTTGAGGCCGCGCAGGTTGAGGAAGACGCGCGGCTCCAGATGGAGGAAGGGGGCGTCGAATTCGTCGAAGATGAGGACTGTGCGGCCGCCGTGAGTCTCCAGCCAGGTGGTGAGGGCTTCGTCGAAACGCAGGGGGATGTGGAAGCTGCTGGCGGGGTTGAGAAGGGCGTCGTAGGAACGGCGCAGCGCGGCGGCCAGGTCGGGCCTTGTCTCCTCCGCCGTCTCGACCAGAACCCGCAGGATGACTTCGTAGAAAGCTTGATCGCTCCATTCCAGCATGCGGTTGCAGTCGATATACAGGCAATGGAGGCTGGGGCGCACCTGGCCCTGGCCGAGGTCGCGCAGCAGGTCGGATTTGCCGACATTGCTGACCCCGACCAGGCTCACATCCTGGCCGTCGGCCAGGCGGTCGAGGAGGGAGCGGAGTTCGTCTTGGCGGTAGAGGGGTGTTTCGGACATGTTCACAGAAACAGCGAGTGCTTCACTTGTTTAACTTTCCCAGCGCCTTTTCTGAGTCTGCGTAGGTGAGCCACCGTGAAGCAATACGTTGTTCGCCTACGTTTTGCTGCAGATACGATTCATACCATAGACCCATGTTACCTCATGCCTTTTCGGTTGGCAACCTCGACCTCTTCTATGCAACAGCGCCGCGCTTTAAGCTTTGCTGCTGCTTGCGGGGATGGGGTTCATCGGCTAAAATTGAGCAGAAAGATGTCCTCAAAGTGTGTATTCATGGCAATCAGTTATCCAATCGCCGCCGGCTCGCAGGAAGTACTAAGGGAACAATTGCGCCTCTTTGCGTTCGAGGGCACATCCTCGGTCGCGACCGAGATCGTACAAATGGCGCACGAAAAGTTGAGTACACGCGAGAGATTAGCAGTGCTTCTGGAAGGGGAGTTGAACTTTCACGGACAGGATAGCAGCTATGCATCGCATGATCTCCATGCTTTTGCAGCGAAATTTCCGCCTCAGCTGCCACTCGTTTTCATCCGTGGACTAACCAAACCGGGCCAAGTTGTTCTCGATCCCATGATGGGGTCGGGAACAACTGTTGTCGAAGCCATGCTCGAAGGCAGATACGGTATCGGTCTCGACCTTGATCCCTTAGCCCTGCGACTCACTGATGCGAAAACGACTATAGTTGATGTGGAC
This sequence comes from Chloroflexota bacterium, assembly GCA_041918515.1. Classification (GTDB taxonomy): domain Bacteria; phylum Chloroflexota; class Anaerolineae; order J102; family J102; genus SSF26. The sequence goes on from JAYRVO010000011.1 coordinate 63,235, forward strand.
AATGTGCGGCAAGCTGGCCATAGAGTACTGACGCGAGCAAAGGCATTACTGGAAGACGGCAGCTTGGTCGACGCCAGCTTGTCGAACCGATTTGATTCCCAGACGCAAGCTTTTGTAAATTACTGGTATTTTCCGAAAACGCAGCGCGAGTTAATGGCTTTACTCCTTGCTATCGATGAAATCCCGGACTTACGCGTGCGCCGCTTTCTGGAGCTCACTTTCTCATCCATCATTGTGACAAAATCAGGCGGTGTTTCTCGTGCTCGTGATTTGGCTCACAGCCGTCCGCATTTGGATGAATCCAAGATTCCCAGAAATGCCATCGATCAATTCTCGGTTCGGTTACGCAAGAATCTCGCCAGCATTGCCCAGATTCATGACGATGGTACGTTTGTGGAGACCCTGACAGCAGATGCGCGATATATGCCGCTGCGCGCCGGTTCAATAGACCTCATTATTACTTCCCCTCCTTACGCCAATGCCATTGATTACATGCGCGCACATAAATTCTCGCTGGTTTGGCTTGGTAGATCAGTCGTAGAACTCTCAAAGTTGCGTAGTGAGTACATTGGCTCTGAGCGCGTCCGGCAGAATGGGCATGAGGCGCTACCAGAAAGGCCCGAAACCACTATACAAGAGCTTTCAGAACGAGATCGAAAACAATCCGCTGTTCTGCGTAAGTACTTTGTTGAGATGGAACTTGTATTGGCGGAGATGTATCGAGTGCTGCGTTACGATGCGGTCGCTGTTGTTGTCGTTGGTACTTCGACGATGCGCAATATCGATGTTCAAACACATCTTTGCCTAGCTGATATCGCTGCTGCTGTTGGATTCGACGTTGTTGGAGTAGCGCAAAGGGTGCTCGACCGAAACAAACGCATGATGCCGGCCCGTTTCGGAAGAAAGACCGATTCTATGATCGAGCAGCGCATGCACGAGGAATACGTGATCGGTCTATTGAAGCCTCCGATCTTTGGAAAGGACAGGCACAATGGCGACAATAGACAGGAAGAATTGGGGGTAGGATGAGTATTTCAGAATTGCGAGCTGGCTATCATCAGAGCTTGTGCGCTAGAGTTTTGTCTGTCGGAAGGGGAAGTCCAAACATCGCCGACATTGACAGTCCAATGAGTATTGCGATTGCTCGTTCTATCGTTGAGCAATTGGGATACCCTACGATCTCCCAGGGACCGAGCGGTCAGTCTGCGGGGCGTCTCTTTGAGGAACTGACACGGAGTTTTCTCAAGGACTGCTTCGAACTTCTTCAGCATGTTCGTCCCGGCGAATGGGCATTTGCGGTGGGGCGTATCACGCAATTCGAGCAGTACGAACACCTCGCAGAATTGCAGCGTTTGCTTGAAAAGAGGCCAAAGCTGAAGGCTACACTCGGAGGCGACTATCTGGTTTTACCAGATATCGTGGTCGCCCGTCGCCCGCTCACAGATGCAGAAATCAATCGGGACACTGTCGTTGTGGATGAATCCGAGACAGTCTCTCGCTTAAGTCCTTTACGGGCATCGAATCGTCCCAATTCGCCCTGGATTTTGCACGCCAGCATCTCATGTAAATGGACGATTCGGAGCGATAGAGCGCAGAATATTCGTACCGAGGGCCTCAACCTGATCCGGCATCGCAAAGGTCACACCCCCCATATCACCGCGGTCACAGCCGAGCCGTTGCCCACACGGTTGGCGTCCTTAGCGCTGGGAACGGGGGAACTGGACTGTGTGTACCACTTCGCGTTGCCGGAGCTTCAGACCGCAACAAGGGCAGTGGGAGGCCAGGAACAACTTGAAATGCTGGATGCCATGGTTGATGGCCGACGGCTACGCGACATCAGCGATCTGCCGCTCGATTTGGCAATATGAACCTCTTTGCCATCTTGGAATCAACAAGCTCTATCCCACACCCCTATTGGCTAGCCGCCAAATACTCCCCCAGATCAAGCGCCGCAAATAACCGCCCCTCCACCTCTCCCGGCAGTGGTTCTTCGCCTGGCAATTGGTGCACCAGATAGACCGTCTTGCGCAGGGTGTCAAGCACGATCCGGCAATTGGCGCATTCCGCCAGATGCGTCTCTAGATCGACGCAGAGGTCGGGGGAGAGCGTCTGATCGGTGTAGTCGTTCAGTTGGGTCAGGATCTGATGGCAGTGACCGTGGGCGTGGGTGCTCATCGGGCCTCCACTGGCGCGGCAAAATAGGGGGTGAGCAATTCACGCAGGCGCAGGCGAGCGCGGTGCAAGCGGACTTTGGCGGCAGAGAGGCCGATGCCTAGCACGTCTGCCGTTTCCTCGGTGCTGTAGCCTTCGATCTCGCGCAAGATAAAAACAGAACGAAGTGTTTCTGGCAGTTGGGCAAGGGCCTGTTCGATCATTTGCCGCGTTTCGCCGTCCATCAAGTGGTCGGCGGGGCGATAGGTCCAAGCGACGATCTGGCGAGGGATGTCGTCGCCGTCAAGTGTCTCGATCGGTTCGTCCAGAGAAAGTTCGTCGTGTGTAGGTTTGCGCAGATGCATGAGCGCGGTGTTGGTGGCGATGCGGTGGAGCCAGGTGCTCAGGGCGCTGCGGCCCTCGAATTCCTGGATGTGCTTGCAGGCGTTGATGAAGGTCTCTTGCAGAATATCTTCGGCTTCGTCGGGGTCGCCAGTCATACGTAGGGCAACGGCGTAGACGCGCGGGGCAAAGCGTTTGAGCAGGCAGGCGCAGGCGTGACGGTCGCCCTGGCGCAAGCCAGCCAATAGCGCGGTTTCGTCGTCATAGATGGTCAGGTCAATCGGTAACGTTGGCATTTCGATGCAAAAATCAGGAAGTTGTTACGCCTGCACGCCATTCTTGTTCAAATTGACGTCCCCAGAGACGGTCATGTCACGAAACGCTGCTTTTGCGACTGTAGCGTCAGGTGGGGCGTCGTCTGGCAATACAAAGGAGAGATTGGCCTACTGGCGCATCCCAGAGGCGACGCAGCCAACGTTCGCTGTGGATGAAGAGGGGCGCCAGGCGGTTGAACCAAGTGAGTTGATCTTGGGGTAGGAGGTGGCGTTTGAGCACGCGGCTGTTCAGCCACCAGCCAGGGATGCCAGCCAGGTTGAGGTAGCCCAGGCGCTCGATGTCGAATCCGGCGAGCTGCACGTGCGCGCGCAGGGTGGGAAGATCGTAGCGGCGATGATGGCCGAGCGCAACGTCGAGGGCGCCGTACATATAGTCGCCTGCTGGGACGAAGAGCAGTAGCCGTCCTCCCGGCGCAAGCACGTCGTGCATGTGGTGCAAAGCTGTTTGGTCGTCGCCGATGTGTTCCAGGACGTTGAGGCAGATGATCGTGTCGAACGCAAAGGCGCGCAGTTGTTCGGCGGTGTCAGGGTCGGTGATGTCGCCCAGGTGCGCCTGGACGTTGTCATGACGCAGGTGGCGACGCCGGGTGAGTTCGACGCTGGCCGGTAACAGATCGAGGCCGACCAGCAGGTCTCGATCGACGAAGTATTCGGTCATGTTGCCGATGCCGCATCCTACTTCCAGGACACGACGACCTGCATACGGTGCGATTTCCTGGAAGATCCAGTCGTTGTAGCGTTCGACGGTGGCCATGCGGCGCAGGGTTTCGACGCCGATAGGATCGGCTGCGGCGGCTTGGGCCACTAAATCATGGTGGGCAGTGAAGACATCTACGGTCATGAGGCGGGTGGGTGTTAGCGGAAGAGGAGGCGGGGCAGAAAGAGGAAGGCGGCGACGCCGAGGGCTACAAGGGCAGAGATGAGCACAGCGCTGGCGGCGGTGTCTTTGGCGATCTTGGCGAGTGGGCGATGGTCGAGGCCAATTTGGTCGACAGTTGCTTCGATGGCGGTGTTGAGCGCCTCGGCGGTGAGGACCAGGCCAATGGTGAGGAAGAGGATAGACCATTCGCTGGCGTTCAATCCCAGCCAGAGGGCCAGGATGATGGCCAGGAGCATGAGGAGCAGGTGGATGCGAATGTTGCGTTGGCTGCGGATGAGATAGCGCAGGCCCTCGCCAGCGTAGCCAAAGGATTTGGGGAGATCGACCAGGCGTTGGGAGGAAGGCTGGTCAGGCATGGGAGGGAAGGCGAGAAAGGCGTAGGTCGCGCAGGATGGCGTCTTGTCGGGACCACATGGCGGTCTCTTGTTCCGGTTCGGCATGGTCGTAGCCTAGCAGGTGGAGGGCGCCATGAACGGTGAGGAGTTCTAGCTCGTCGGCGATGGGGTGGCCCAGGCGTTCGGCTTGGGCCGCGGCATAGGGGTAGGCGATGATGATGTCGCCGAGGTAGGGTTCGATGTCCGGGGGCAGGACGAAGGTGGTGGAGCTGGCATCCTGGGCGGGAAAACTGAGGACGTCGGTGGGGCCATCCTGATCGAGAAAACGCCGGTTGAGGTCGGTGATGACGGGGTTGTCGGTGATCACCAGGGTGACATCGCCGCTGGCGTTCTCTTGGGTGAGAGTGGCGGCGAGGGCGGTGTGGAGTCGGTCGGTGGGGACGAGGCTCTGGAAGGGGTCCAGGACCTGGATGACGATGGACATGGGTTGCTGGGATCGTTGGGGTCAGGCGGCGACGCGAGCGGGGGCGGGCGGGGCCTCGGCGGGGTAGCGGATGCGGGGGTGGTGGATGCCTTTGAGTACGCGCAGGAAGGCGTCGGCAATCTGGTTCATTTCGTGCAGGGTGAGGCCGGATTCGTCGAGTTGACCGAGCATGAGGCGGCGATTGAGGACGTTGTGGATGAGGTCGGCGATTTCTTCGGGGGTGCGGGGGGCCATGGCGCGCACGGTGGCCTCGCAACCGTCGGCCAGCATGAGGATGGCAGTTTCGCGGGTGCGGGGTTTGGGGCCGGGATAGCGAAAGGCGGCTTCTTCGACTTCGTCGGGGTTGCTGGCTTCTTGGCAGGCCTGGTGGTAGAAGTATTCGACGCGGGTGGCGCCGTGGTGTTCGCGCACGAAGTCGATCAGGGTTTCGGGTAATTTGTATTTTTTCGCCAGTTCGACGCCATCATGGACGTGGCTGATGATGATGCGGGCGCTGGTGTAGGGGTCGAGGCGCTCGTGGGGGTTGATGCCTTCGGTGTAGTTTTCGATGAAGAAGTAGGGGCGGACGGATTTGCCGATGTCGTGGTAGTAGCTGCCCACGCGGGCGAAGAGCGGATCGGCGCCAATGGCGCTGGCGGCTTCTTCGGCCATGTTGCTGACGATGAGGGTGTGGTAGTAGGTGCCGGGGGCTTTGAGCAGTAGTTGGCGCAGGAGGGGGTGAGTGGGACGCGAGAGTTCGAGGAGTTGGAGGCTGGTGGCGAGGCCGAAGACTTGGCCGAGGAGGTAGAAGATGACGAGGGTGAAGCTGCTGGCGAAGATGCCGTTGACGGCGGCAGCAGTAGCCAGTTCCAGGAGGCCGCGCGGTTCGTTGGTGAAGAGGGGTAAGCGAAAGATCGCCAGGACGGCCAAGTTGGTGAGGACGATCCAGACGCCTGACCAGGCAAAGGCGCTGAGACGTTCGGCGCGGCCAAGAATCAGGGCGCCAACGAGGGCGCCGACAACTGCATAGGCGGCGGTCTCGGTTTCGCCGCGGGTGAAGACCATGAGGAGAAGGCCGATTTCGATCGTGGCGACGGTGGCGATGGGCAGATCGATCAAGGCGCCGATGAGCATGGTCATGGCGGCTAGGGGGTAGAGGTAGGGCAGAATCGTGTCCGCAGACGCCATGATTTTGCCCAAGAAGACGAAGCTGCCGAAAAGAAGGCCGAGGAGAAAGGAGCGGAGGCCATCAGCCCAGAAATGGCGGCGGGAACGACTGACAAAAGCGACGAATAAGGCGCTGAGCAGGGCGCCGAGCAGGAGGGCGGCCAGGTAATCGCGCCAGGTGCGTTCGATGCGCATCAGGCCGAGGGCGTCGAGGGCTTCGATGTCGAGGGGTTCCACGCGGTCGCCCGCACGCAGGATGGTTTCGCCAGCTGCGATGGTGCGATCGACAGGCTGGACGCGGTTGGAGGCTTCGGCGCGGGCGCTTTCGGTGCGTTCGGCGTTGAAGAAGGTGTTGGGGCGCAGCAAGCCTTGCACCAGAATTGTGACGATGGCGGTTTCGTCGTCGTTAAAGCTAAAACCGACTTCGCTGGGGACGTTGCGTTGGGCGGCGGCCAGTTCGCCCTCGCGGATAACGTTGCGCATGACCACATCGAGGACGCGCACGGTCTCTTCGGCGATAGCGGGCCAACGCTGATCGCTTATATCGAGGATGAGCAAAGCGGTAGCATCGCCCAGAGATAGATCAGCGATGTTTTGGAGCCAGAGTATTTTCTGGCTTGCGCTGGCGTAGGGATCGCCGCGCACTCTCTTGATGAAGTCCAGAACTTGGGCCGCGCGCGTGATCTGTTGGCGAGCGATGCGCGTTTGCGGTGGGTCGTAGACGGGAGCGACAGCCTCGGACGCGCGTGTCTGTGCTTCGGCGGTGAGGAGGGCGCTGCCATAGGTGAGGGGGTGCGGGGCGCGGATGTCGATGGGGCTGATATCGCCGGCCCGGATTTGTAAGTTGACAGTGTTGGGCCAATCGATGATTTGGGCGAGGGCGATGACAAGGGTGATAGCAACGGCGAAAGCGGCGAGGTGAAAACGCGCGCGCCAACGGCTGGGGTCGCGGCTCCAGCGTGCGAAGAAGGTCTGGGGGGCAGGTGTAGCGCCAGGAGCCGGCAGCGAGCCGGCGCGATTGTCGATCACGTGGTGAGGCAGAAGGCCAGGAGGGGAAGAAACTCAGGAAGGACTGGCCAGCAGGTCGCGCACCGCCTGGTTGACGAGGCGGCCATCGGCTTTGCCCCCCAGTTGGGGCATGAGTTTGCTCATGACTTTGCCCATATCGCGCGGGCCAGTGGCGCCCACCTCGGCGATGACAGCTTGCGCCACCTGGCGGATGGTTTCGGCGTCCATCTGTTGCGGCAGATAGCCGGTGATGATGGCCAGTTCGGCTTGTTCGGCTTCGACCAAGTCCTGGCGATGCCCCAGTTCATAGGCGGCAATGCTGTCCTGACGCTGTTTGGCTTCTTTGCGCAGGATGGTGATGATTTCGTCGTCGGTGAGTGGTTGGTTGTCTTCTTGCTTTTGGGCGCGGGTAATGGCGGCTTTGATGCTGCGAAGGGTGCGTTTCTTGGCTTCATCGCCGCTTTTCATGGCGATTTTGAGGTCTTCGTTGAATTGGTCTTGGAGAGGCATGGTGGGAGGAGGTGATTGGCAATTGGTTATTGATTATTGGTGATTGGTTCGTGCTTCACGTTTTACGCAGTACGCACTACGTGCTACTTCAAAACGTAATAGGTTGCGCGTTTTTCGCCGATTTTGAGAAGGATGCCGCGATCGACAAGGTCGGCGAAGTCGCGGCGCAAGGTTTCGGCGCTGGCGTCGGGGCAGAGGGTTTGGTAGTCGTGGTTGGTGATGCGGCGGTTGGTTTGGAGGAATGTCAGGAGTTGTTCCTGGCGAGGGTTGAGATGGAGGGAGGCCCAGAGGCTGGAGGGCGGGGCAGCGCCGATGAGGGCGGGGCCGTGGCCGTAGATGGTGACTTTGAAGCCGGCGGCGGTCTCGGTGAATTGGGGGCGGGGGAGGCTATCGGCCTGGCAGACGCTGATCATGCGGTCGATGCCGTAGCCCAGGCGTTCGATGAAGCCCATCTCGGAGAGGACCTGGACGATGGCTTCGTTGCGGCTGAAGCGTTCGTCGAGGAGGTTGTCGAGGGTGACATGGCCAGGCAGGCGGCCGGGTGAGTAGAGTTCCAGCCGGTTGTTGAACATCAGGAGGCGGATTTCGTCGCCGCGCAGGCTGTAGTCGCGATGGGCGACGGCGTTGACGATGGCTTCGCGCACGACCGAGATGGGGTATTCGGGGATGTCTTCGCGGCTGAGGCCACGGATGCGGGCGCCGCGACGCATGTTGGCGGCGACGAAGGTTTCGGCGCGGCGGATTTGGTCGGGGAGGACGCCGGCGATGTCTTCGCGCATGAAGGCGTCGCTCATGGTTTCGCCGGCGTAGCGTACGCAGGTGATGACGGCGGAGCGTAGCCAGCGCTGGGGTTCGCGACCGAAGAGAAGGAGGCCGGCGACGGTGGGGCCAGACGCCGCCGGGCCATCGACCAGGCAGCCGCGACTGTTCAGCAAAGCGGTGGGGTCGGCGCTGGCAAGGCCGGTCAGTTGTTGCTGGTAGGCGGCGATGCGGTCGTTGTCGAGGTCGTCGCGCCCGGCGCCCGCAGGGATGGTTGCTTCGAAGCCGGCTTCGCTGCGGTTGAGGAGCAGGCGCCGGAGTTCGTGGGCAAGGAGAGGGCGATTGTGGCGGCCGGAGCGGATCAGGTATTGGCCTTTCAGCCCGTAGACATGGGGCAGGCCGGGGGGGATGCGGATGACGCAGAGGGTGCGGCCATCGACTTCGCTGAGTTCGGGCAGGGGGATGATGAGGGGTGGGTCGGAGGCAAGAAGGGCGGCGGCGGCGCGCTCACGCGTTTGTTCTGGCTCGTCCAGGCCGTGGGGATTGTCTTCGGGCGCGGCGCCCAACACTATCAGGCCGCCGTGGGCATTGGCCAGCGCCGCCAGCGTCTCGGCGATGACCCGGATGCTGCTTTTGGCCGGCAGCAGGGCGACGCGTTCGCCCGGCCCCGCGGCAAGAGCCGCAGCCAGTTCGTCAAGGACGGGGGGCTGAGAGGGGGCGCGGGTCACGGTCAGTCGGTGACGAAGTGGGCGTCGCAGTGCGCCTGGCCGCGCTCAGTCAGAGCAACCAGCCGCCAATGGATCGTGTCTTTGATGCTTTGCGGCGGCAGCATTTCGGCTTCCCACCATAAGTTGTGGGCGCCATCGTCGGCGGTGATGTCTACTTCGCCCACGGCGCGCGGGGAGCCATCGTTGGCGATTTCGTCACAGATGGTCAGGCGGCGGACGCGGGCGCCAGGGAAGGCGGGAGGGTTGAGGTTGTAGGGCGGGCGAAAGCGGGTTTTCTCGCCATCTTTCATGTAGGCGATGACCTGGGCTTCGGGGTAGGCGGGATCCTCAGAGAGGCTGCCGGTGCAGAAGAAGTAGTCGGTGTCGCCTGGGACGAGGGTGAATCCGGTTGAGGGATCGAGGGTGTTCCAGTCGGGGAAGTTCCAGTGCAGGCGGCGGCAGAGGTTCGAGCGGTCGGCCAGCGGTTCCCAGGCCCACAGGTCGGCAATGGCCTGGTTGGCGTCCCAGGCGCCCCAGTCGTTGGGGGTGTCGTGGGAGAGGCTGAACCAGCCGGAGGTGCTGGCATGGGTGTTGCCGTAGCCGCGCGGGGGGCCGAGCCACCAGAAGACTGAGAAGCGATCGATGCGGCTTTGGTAGTAGCCGCGCACCTGCAGGCGGTCGCGAGGGTCGGCAGGTTTTTTGTCTCGTCCGCGATCTTCGGTCAGGAAGATGGCCTTCCAATCTATATCGTTCTCGCCCAGATAGCCGAGGGTTTTATGAGGGGCGTAGTCGGGGAGGAGGCGGTAGGGTACGACGAAGGGGGGAGTTTGGTTGGGCGGGGGGACGCCGGCGTAGTCGAAGGGCTTGTTTTGAACGTCGTAGATGACGCCGCCGAGGGCCTGGGGCGCGTAGAAATAGAACTGCAACCACTCCTCCTCGTCGTCGTCATCGATGTTGATCCTCTCAAGACCACCGTACAGCGTCCAACTGTCAGGTTTGATGCTTTTGATGTCGATGGCGTCCGCGGCCGGCGTGCGCAGGCCGAACAATGTGCCTCGTCCAAAGACGAAGAGGATGCCGACGATGAGCAGCAGGCCGAGGCCGATGATGACTAGGTTGCGCATAAGCGAGGACGCGAGAGGGGTGGGTGGTGGTTCAGGCGGGGGAGGGCGGGCTGGCGGGTGTTTCGTCAGACGCGGCAGCGGTCTTGCGCTGGCGTGGCTTGCGCGGTTTGGGGGTGGGCGGGGGCGGGGGTGGGGGTTCCAGGGGGGGCAACAGGGCAAGAGCAAGAGCCTGATCGATGTGGTTGATCAGGTGGATGTGGAGGGCGCGGCGCACCTGGCGGGGGACTTCGACGAGGTCTTTTTCGTTGCGCTGAGGGATGATGGCGGTGGTCAATCCCCCGCGCTGGGCTGTGAGGAGTTTTTCCTTCAGCCCGCCGATGGGCAATATCCGCCCGCGCAGGGTGATCTCGCCCGTCATGCCCACGCGACGATCGACGGGGCGATTGGTGAGGGCGGAGATGAGGGCGGTGGCCAGGGTGACGCCGGCCGAGGGGCCGTCTTTGGGGATGGCGCCTTCGGGGACGTGGAGGTGGATGTCGACTTTTTCGAAGTCGAAGTCGGGGAAGCCGTAGTCGGCGGCGTGGGCGCGGGCGTAGGAGAGGGCGGCCTGAGCCGATTCTTGCATGATTTCGCCCAGTTGGCCGGTGAGCATGAGGTTGCCTTTGCCGGGCATGAGGATGACTTCGACGGGCATGAGGTCGCCGCCGGCTTCGGTCCAGGCCAGACTGGTGGCGACGCCGACGGCGTCTTCTTCTTCGGCTTTGGTTTCTTCGTAACGGCGCGGCCCCAGCAGGCGTTCGACGCGGTGGGAGGTGATGCGGCGTTGGGCGCGACGGCCTTCGGCTACGCGGCGGGCGACTTTGCGGCAGATGTTGGCCAGCTCGCGTTCCAGGTTGCGCACCCCCGCTTCGTAGGTGTAGAGGCGGATGATATGTTGGATGGTTTCGTCGCTGAAGCTGAGGCCGCTTGCGCTGAGGCCGTGCTCGCGTAAAAGCCGGGGGATGATGAATTTGGAGGCGATGAGCGTCTTTTCGAAGTCGGTGTAGCCGGGGAATTCGATCATTTCCATGCGGTCCAGCAACGCCGGCGGGATGGCGTAGGGGTTGTTGGCGGTGGCGATGAAAAAGACGCTGCTGAGGTCGTAGCAGACATCCAGGTAGTGATCGCTGAAGGCATGGTTTTGTTCGGGGTCGAGGACTTCGAGCAGCGCGGCGGCGGGGTCCCCGCGGAAGTCGTAGCCCAGTTTGTCGACCTCATCGAGCATGAAGACGGGGTTGATGGCGCCGGCTGTGCGCATCGTTTGGATGACGCGGCCAGGCAAGGCGCCGATGTAGGTGCGGCGGTGGCCGCGGATTTCGGCTTCGTCGCGCACGCCGCCCAAGGACACACGCACGAATTTGCGCCCCAGGGCCTCGGCGATGGATTTGCCGAGCGAGGTTTTGCCGGTGCCGGGGGGGCCAACGAAGCAAAGGATGGGGGTGCGCATCTCGTTAGCGGCTAATTTGCGCACTGCTACGTGTTCGATGATGCGTTCTTTAGCTTTGTCCAGGCCGTAGTGGTGGGATTCCAGCACCGATTTGGTGTGGTTGAGATCGGTGTTGTCGGGTTCGGGTTCGCCCCAGGGCAGATCCAGCAGCCAATCCAGATAGGTGCGGATGATGGCGATGTCGGGCGACATGGGGGGCATGTCGGCCATGCGCTCTAGTTCTTTGGTGGCTTTGGTCTTGACTTCATCGGGCATGGCCGAGGTTTCGATGCGTTCGCGCAGTTCGGCGATGTCGCGGTCGAATTCGTCGCTCTCGCCTAGTTCTTCCTGGATGGCTCGAATCTGTTCGCGCAGGAAGTATTCGCGCTGCGAACGGTCCATGGATTGTTGGGCTTGTTCTTGGATCTGGGTTTCCAGTTCCAGGACATCCAGTTCTTCGGCCAGGACGATGCTGAGGGCGCGCAGGCGGTCGATGGGATCGACGATCTCCAACATGCGTTGGCGCTGGGTCACGGGCGCGCCGAGGGTGGAGACGATGAGGTCTGCCAGCCAGCCGGGGTCGTCCAGGTTCATGGCGGCGACAAAGGCTTCTTCGGGGATGTTTTGGTCGAGTTCGACGACTTTTTCGAACAAAGCCAGCGTGGCGCGCATCAAGGCGGGTGTGTCTTTGGCTGGCTCGGCGGTTTCGTGTAGGCGGCGGCCGAGGACGCGCAGGTAGGGTCGTTCGTGAATGATTTCCAGGACTTGGACGCGATAGTTGCCGTGGCAGAAGAGGCTCTGTGTGCCATCGGGCATGCGCAGGACGCGGCCAATGGTGATGGCGCAGCCGATCTCGAAAAGGTCGGCTGCGGTGGGGTTTTCGATATTGGCATCGCGCTGGGCCAGGACGAGGAGGGGCAGGTCTTCGTCTTGGGCGGCTTCCAGGGCGCGGCGCGAGGGTTCGCGGCCGATGAAGATCGGCGCGGCCAGGCGCGGGAAGACGACGGTGTCAAAGACGGGAAGGACGGGGTATTCGTGCAGGTCGCCGTCGCCGAGGTTGTCATCGAGGAGGGGAGAGGGGACGGGAAGACCCTGCATGGCGGCGTTGAGGATGGAGAATTCCTCGCTCAGGCGCCAGGCAAAGTTGTCGAAGTCGTTTTGGTTCATTGAGAGAGAAGGCAGAGATCAGGAGGAGGAGGGCGGTGCGGGCAGTATCGGGGTGAAGGAGCCATCGATCGGTTCGGCGAAGCGCACCCAATCGTTGGGGGTGAAGGCTTCGGGATGGAGGGCGAACCAGCTTTCGCGCACATCGGCGACGACAAAGATGGAGCCGGTGATGAGGATCAGGTCGGTGGGGCCGGCCATTTCGGTGGCAAGTGCGATGGCTGCCTGGGCCGTGGAGGTGGTGTGGAGAGGGACGTGGGGCGCAGCATGATGGGCGAGGGGAGTCAGCTCGGCAGGATCGGCAGCGCGAGGGTGGAAGCTGCGGGTGATGATGATGGCGTCGGCGGCGGGGCCGAGGACTTCTAGCATGCCTTCGATGTCTTTGTCGGCAGAGGCGCCGAAGATGAGGATGAGGCGGTCGTGAGGATAGAGCGCCAGGGCGGAGTGAAGTTGTTCGGCGCTGTGGCGGTTGTGGGCGCTGTCGACGACGATGAGGGGGTTTTGGCTCAGGCGTTCCAGGCGTCCCGGCCAGTAGGCTTGGGCAAGGCCCTGGCGGATGGCGTCATCGGAGATGGGGATGCCTTGTTGGCGAATGCTGTGAATGAGGGCGACGGCGACGGCGGCGTTGACGGCCTGGTGGTGTCCAGTCAAGGGCGTCCACAGGTGTTGCAAGGCGACATCGGGGCCAAAGATGTCGAGTTTGACGCCCTCAGCAGTAGCGGCGCGGCGCTGCCAATGCCAGTCGCCGTTGTGTTCATCGACGCGCCACAGGGGAGCGCCCATGTTGGCAGCAGTTTCGGCGATCACGGTCATCGCTTCAGGTTCTTGCGGGCCGCTGACGACGGGAACGCCTGGCTTGATGATGCCGGCTTTTTCGGCGGCGATGAGGCTGAGGGTGTTGCCGAGCAGGTCGGTGTGTTCGTAGCTGAGGGGGGTGATGGCGCAGGCGCGTGGGTGGATGATGTTGGTGGCGTCCAGCCGTCCGCCCAGCCCGACCTCGATCACGGCCCAATCGACCTGCTGTTGGCTGAATTCGAGGAAGGCGAGGGCTGTGATGATCTCGAAGGCGGTGGTGCGGGGTAGGGCTTCGACGTGGGGGCGGATGTGCTCCCACAGTTCCACGATGCGTTCGCGCGAGATGAGTTTGCCATCCAGGCGGACGCGCTCGCGGAAGCTGTGCAGGTGGGGCGAGGTATAGAGGCCGGTGTGGAATCCCGCCGCCTGGAGGATGGCCAGGGTCATGGCGGCGGTGGAGCCTTTGCCTTTGCTGCCGGCGATGTGGAGGGTGGGGTAGTTGTTTTGTGGGTCTCCTAGCCGGGCGCAGAGCGCGTGCATCCGTTCCAGGTTGTAGGTGTTGGCGTTGTAGGGGATTTGTCGCGTGCGGCTATAGTCGACGTAGCGATAAATCGCTTCGATGGCCTGGGTATAGGTCGTCATGGCGGGGTAGGGGCGCTGGTAGAATCGAATCATTCTAGCCGATGGGTGGACAAAAGTAAATTGGTTCGCAACCTCGACGAACTCATTCGTGCCATTCGCTTGTTTGTGTCGTTCATCAGCGAGGCTGGGAAGCTGCCCCAGGCGTCTGGCTGTATCCAAATCTTAATCAAATTGGGAAGGGCTGAACTGAAAAAGGGTATTGCCAAACTCTAATTTTTGCTGTATACTTGGTTAGTTTGTTTCTGAGCGACGACATTGGCAGCCATGCTGTCTGACTTGGATGGCCCGCTGTGTTTCACGTGAAACATAAGCGAGGACGCCGGAGCGGAGGGCGAGTCGAGCCGGAAGCTATGTCATCAGGCCGCGCAGCGGCGGTAACGAGGCATCTTTGTCAGCGCAATTGTCGCAGCCAGCTATCATCGATTACGAAGGCAGTTGTTATCGCACCGACTTTTGGGAGGGTAAGGGCCGGGAATACGAAGACTTGGCCGAACGCGCTGCCATTCGCCGCTTGCTTCCGCCGACAGGAGATGTCTTGTTGGAAGCGGGAGCGGGGTTTGGTCGCCTGGCCGGATTGTACAGTGGCTATCGTCGGATCATCCTGATGGATTATTCGTTTTCGTTACTCCAGGAGGCGCGGCAACAATGGGGGCATGACAATCGCTTCGTGTTCGTGGCCGCCAGCGTCTACCAAATGCCTTTTGTCGACAATCTGTGCGATGCTGTGGTCATGGTGCGGGTAATGCACCATTTGCAGGCGCCGGCGTTGGCTTTGGCTGAATTCGCCCGTCTCCTTCAGGGCGGGAGGACGCTGGTGGTGGAGTACGCCAACAAACGCAACTTGAAAGCGCTGGTCCGTTATGCCCTGCGCCGGCAAGTATGGAGTCCTTTCGCGCGGGAGCCTTTCGAGTTCATTCCCCTCAATTTCGATTTTCACCCCGCCTGGATGAACGAGCGCCTGGGTGCTGCTGGCCTCCAGCGCGAGCGCGAGCTAGCTATCTCCAGCTTTCGTTTGGGAGCATTGAAGCGGCGAATACCGCCGGACTGGTTGGCCAGGTTGGATGCTCTCATTGCCCGGCCGGGGGCGGCGCTCAAATTAAGCCCCAGTATGATGCTTCGCTGTCGCAATCTGAAGCCCGCAGGGGCTTGCCAAGGATTTTTCCGATGCCCTGGCTGCGGCAGCGGTTCGCTAAGCGAAAATAGTTCGGGATTCATCTGCCAAAGCTGTCAGGCCGCGTGGCCGCTCGTCGAGGGTGTGTACGATTTCCGTGTTTCTATGTGAGAACCGCTGGCGTCAATCGGAAGCTTCGCAACATTCTTTTTGTGAACTTATGTTAACGTATCTTGTTACATTGATGACGAACGATATAGCCCGCTGGCGGCGTTCCGCCATGTTGCCGCTTTCAGTTTGATCTGGAAGCGGCAATGTTATGCCTGTAGCTTGCAGCGCCGGTTGGGACGACGAGCGACAGACTTGCCAGGAGCAGCAAACAGCGTTCGCTGTCAGAAGGAGTTAGGCCCGTGGACGACGAATTGGACACTATGATGTTCGATCAAGAAGAAAGTGATATCGAAATCCTCGATGCTCCCCTGCTCGAAGAAGAGGATGATTTTTTGGTCGAGATGGAACTGGAGGAGGAGCCGGTCAAGCGCGATCTGCCTGAGAATCCCCTGGAGTACTTGCTGAACACTGGCAAGGAGCAGGGGTCGATCACGTATGACGAAATCCTCGAAGTTTTGCCAGAGGCCGAGTCTAACATGGAGTTGTTGGAGGATGTGTTCTCCGCGCTTTTTGATCACGGCATCGAGATCGTAGCCGTGAAGGAAGAAGAGACAGAGGAAGAAGAGCAAGAAGAGATCGAATTGTTGGAGGAAGGCGAGGAGGAAGAGGAGTTCATCAGCGAGAAAGCGGGCGTCGTGCATGATGATTTCGATCTGAGCCAGATTGAAATCGATGATTCGATCAGCCTTTATCTCAAAGAGATCGGCCGCGTGCCCTTGCTGACAGCCGAGGAAGAAGTCTCTCTGGCCAAACGCATGGAGCGCGGGGAACTGGCCAAGAAGCGGTTGGCCGAAGATGCGGAGGATCCGATCGAACATGAGCAGATGCTCTGGGATATCCGCGACGGCGAGCGCGCCCAGGAGCATTTGATCAAGGCCAATTCCCGCCTAGTGGTCAGTGTGGCCAAGAAATATGTGGGGCGCGGCGTGCCTTTTCTCGATCTGATCCAGGAAGGAAACATCGGCCTCATCCGGGCGGTCAACAAGTTCGATTATACGCGGGGTTATAAATTCAGCACCTATGCCACCTGGTGGATTCGGCAGGCCGTCACGCGCGCTATCGCTGATCAGGGCCGCACTATCCGCGTGCCCGTCCACATGTACGAACAGATCAACCGGCTGACCCGCACCAGCCGCCAATTGGTGCAGGAGTTGGGGCGCGACCCCACCACCGAGGAGATCGCCGACGCGCTGGAAGTGCCTGCCAAAAAGGTGGAGCAGATCATCCGCGTCAGCCAGCGCCCGCTCTCGTTGGAGATGCCGGTGGGCGAGGAAGAAGATAGCTATCTGGGCGATTTCATCGAGGATGAAGATGCACAGTCTCCCACCGACGCCGCCTCCCAGCAGCTTTTGCGCGAGGTGATCGACGAGATTTTTGCTTCACTGACCCCGCGCGAGGTGCGCATCCTGCAATTGCGTTTTGGGTTGGTGGATGGCTATAGCTACACCCTGGAAGAAGTGGGGCGTAAGTTCGGCGTCACCCGCGAACGCATCCGCCAGATCGAGGCGCAAGCGTTGGGGCGGTTGCGCCACCCCAGCCGCAGCCGCAAACTGCGCGATTATTTGCAATGAGGAGGAACCTATGAAAGGTCTTTTCAAGTTGATGAGTGGTTTGGCGCTCGGCGCGGCCATGGGCGCCGGTCTTTATCTGCTCTTGACTCGCGACGGCGAACAAGGATTTCTGGGTGATCTCAAAAAGCTGGCGAATGAAGCGGTGGCGGAGGGCAAACGCGCGGCCGCGCAACGCCGGCAGGAATTGGAAATCGAGTTGGGCCAGCAACCAACGGCAGCGCCAATAGGATGACGTTCGGCCCATGAACCAGCGAAGGCGGTAGAGTATAGCCGGTAAGTAACGCCGCCTTCTTGGCTGTGGGGATGGGGGGATGAGTCTGCACGCCGGCGCGGGCGGCGACATCGGGCGCGCCAGGGGACAATCTGCAACCCGGGTGGGTGTGTTCACGTATGAGAAAGTGACGCCGCGCACGTTTTCATATGCGGCGTGACTCATCTCGCAATACTCTCCAGGAACCTTCTATGTCTTGCCTTGGCAACATCGTATGGCTCATCTTCGGCGGCTTCTTCGCCGGATTGGGCTACATCCTCGGCGGCCTTTTGTTGTGCCTCACCATCGTCGGCATTCCCTTCGGCGTCCAGTCCATCAAGATCGGCGTCGCTAACTTCGCGCCTTTCGGCAAGGAGATCGTAGAGGTCAGCGATCCCTGGTCGAGCGTCAACCTGCTGCTCAACATCATTTGGGCTATTTTCGTTGGCTGGGAGATCATCGTCGTGCACCTGACCTCGGCCCTGATCCTGACCATCACCATCGTCGGCATCCCCTTTGCCAGGCAACATATCAAGTTGATCCCGCTGGCCTTGTTCCCCTTTGGACGGGACTTACAGTGATTTGTTTTTTTAGGTGCGATACGCGGCGCTGCGCCTGAAAAAACAAATCGAGAGACGGGTCACATTGCAAGGTCGTGACTTTCGGCACTAGTCGGTATGACTTTGGTTGCCTATGCTAACAATGCATAGTGCAAACAACATTGCGAATCATCGCGCCGGCTTGTCCGGCCCCCATCATCACCAGGAGTCTTCTACTGTGAAACGCACCTATTCCAATCTCATCTGGGGCGCCTTGCTCATCCTGCTGGGCATCGCCTTCCTCCTACAGAACTTCGGCTTCATCAACTTGAGCGGCATCTGGGGCGGGTTCTGGGCTTTGGCCTTCCTGGTTGCCGGCGTCGCCTTCTTGATCGTCTTCTTGCGCGATAACGAGCAGTGGTGGGCGCTCATCCCCGGCTTCTCGCTGCTGGGCTTAGGGACGCTCGTCGGCATGGGCCTGGCCAGCGGCGATCTGGCCTCCAAATTTGGAGCGCCATTATTCCTCGGCGCCATTGGCTTGGGCTTCTGGGCCGTCTATCTGGTGCGCCGCGAGAACTGGTGGGCCATTATCCCCGGCGGCGTTCTCTTCTCTATCGCCGCCATGATCGGGCTGGAGCCTTTCCTCGGCGACACCGCCATGGTCGGGGTGATGTTCCTGGGCATGGCCCTCACCTTCGTTTTGGTGGCGCTCCTCCCCAATCCGCACGGCCGCATGAGCTGGGCCTTCATCCCCGCCGGCGTCCTGCTGATCCTCGGCGTGTTCATGACCGCCAGTTCGATGAAGCTGCTCGCCATCGTCGGCCCGTTGGCGTTGATCGTGGGGGGCGGTTTCCTCCTGTTTCGCAACGCCCTGGTGAAATAAACCTATCCTCGACTTCTCCCCCATCTCGTCTCACGATTCACCTTTCGCAAGGAGGCCTCCTGATGGACCATCATCTTTATCGCAGCCGCACGGACCGTATGTGGGCCGGGGTCTGTGGCGGGTTGGCTCAGTACTTTGGCGTCGACGCCACACTGATTCGCCTGGCATTCGTCGCCTTCACACTGGCGGGCGGCGCTGGCCTACTCATCTACATCGTCATGTGCATTGTCGTGCCCGAAAATCCCAGCGAATTTCCCGCCACGACCGGCGCCAGCCTGGCAACCAGCGAACAGGCGCAAAGCGAGCCGGGCGATCCTCAGCGCCTCGGTGAAGGCGCGCCGCTGGGGCCATCCAGCCGCGACCGCACCCGTAACGCAATGTTGCTGGGCGGCATCTTCATCGTCGCCGGCGCCTATTTGATCTTGCGCAACCTGGGCTTTCCGCTCTTCAGCTGGATCAACGGCGACATCCTCTGGCCGCTCGTGCTGATCATCGGCGGCATCTTCCTGCTCTGGCGCTATCTCAAGCAGCAATGAAAGTGGGAGAACCTATCATGGAACGTGAGCGACGCGGGGGCCTGGTCGGCCCCATCATTCTCATCGCTGCCGGCCTCCTTTTCCTGCTTAGTAATTTAGGCGTGGTCGATTGGAGCATCTGGCGCAGCGTGCTTAGTTTGTGGCCCATCATCCTCATCGGCATCGGTCTCGATCTCCTCGTCGGACGACGATCATCCCTTGGCTCGTTCGTGGTGGCGCTACTCGTGCTGGCTCTACTCCTCGGCGGGGTTTGGTATCTCGCTGCGGGGACGAGCTTCACAGGCGAGATGGCGACCTATGCCATCAGCCAACCTCTGCAAGACGCCACACAGGCCCAAGTGGAGATCAAAGCGGGCGCCGGAACGCTGAACTTTGGCCCGTTGGCCGCAAGCGACCATCTCGTGGCTGGGGAAGTCAAGTTACGGTCGAATCAACGGTTGGACGAAAAGGCCCGGACCTCCGGCGATACAGCCATCTATCAATTGACGACCTCTGGCCCCAATTTCTTCCTGGCCCCCACCGTGGGAAAGAAAGCGATCGAGCAGTGGGATCTGCAACTGAATCCCGCCATTCCTACCGACTTGGACATTGGCACTGGCGTGGGTGATGCGCGCGTCGATCTGAGCCGGATGAGCCTCACCAGCCTCACATTGGGCGTCGGGGTGGGCAACGCCAACATCATCCTGCCCGAGCGCGGCCGACTTGAAGTCGATGTTAGTGGCGGCATTGGCAAGCTCACCCTGCGCCTGCCCGGCGGGATGGCTGCGCGTGTCGATGCTGGCAGCGGCATTGGCAAAGTCGATGTGCGCGGCGATTTCAAGCGTCGAGGTGAAATCTATCAATCTCCTGACTACGAAACCGCCGCCGATCGCATCGATATGAAAATTCATGCCGGCATCGGCAACATCGTGGTCGAGCCGTATCAAGGCGAATAGCAGCGTCCTTCCGGCTGCCACCTGCTTCCTTTCTTCATCCTTTCTGGATACTGCGCCCGTATTTTGGAGGTTCGCATGACCACCCGTCAACGTCTTAGCCACCTCATTGGTCCCATCCTCCTCGTCGTGGTCGGTTTGATTTTACTCTTCTACAATCTGGGTGTCATCAGCACAAGCCTGTGGGACACGTTGATCGGCCTGTGGCCGTTGTTGGTGATTGCCGTCGCGGCCGGCATGATACTCGAGGGCGGCAGCTTGTTCTTCCCCTTGACCCTGATCGCTCTCGCGCTCGGCTTCCTGGTCGCCAATTTTGATTTCGTCGATTGGGACATGGGTGATCTGCTGAGCAAGCTCTGGCCCCTGTTGTTGGTCGCCGTCGGTCTCGACGTCCTGGTGGTCTCGCGCTTGCGCGGGGTGGAAACCCACACCGAAGAGATCTTGCAGCCACTTGGGAATGCAACATCAGCTGACATCAAGATCGAATCGGGCATCGGGCGCCTGCAACTCGGCGCTGGGGTCACCGCGACTGCCCTGGTCAGCGGCGCGGCCGTGCTGGGACCAAACGAGCATCTGAAGCAAACGTTCAACATGCACGGTAGCGAAGCACGCATTAAGATCAAGCAGGACGTGCCGTGGAATTACTTCTTCACCGGTGGCTGGCTGAGCGAGCGACGGTGGGACTTGAGCTTGAACACATCTGTCCCCACGCGCATCAAAATCGATGGCGGCATCGGCGACCGCACCATCGACCTGCGCTCTCTCAACCTCACCCAGCTCAAAGTGGATGGCGGCATCGGCGCTCTGACGCTCACCCTACCCGCCCAGGGTCGCTTGCAGACCAAAATCGACGGCGGCATCGGCGACAAGACCATCCTCATCCCAACCGGCATGGCGGCCCGCATTCGTATCGATTCTGGCTTGGGCCACAGCCAGGTGCGCGGGAATTACACCCAACAGGGATCGACCTACACGTCTCCCAACTACGAGGCGGCTCCCCATCGCGTCGATCTCGACATCGATCACGGCATCGGCTCTTTGACCATCGCCGAGACAGCCGCCGCCCGCTAGTCGACCGCACCAGATTCAACCGACGCCGGGCGAAATTCTATCTCGCCCGGCGTTTTCGCGCCCACCGCTCGGCAATGCCATATTGTGCTAGTCTTCACATTCGTGTTTGCAAGTCGTAAGCATATGTGCTATTATTTAGAATGCTTCTAATCTAATTACACAAACGCCCCCGATCTCCGATCTCCGATCTCCGATCTCCGATCTCCGATCTCCGATCTCCGATCTCCGATCTCCAATCTCCAATCCCATGTCCACCTCGCGCTACGACGCCTTAACTCAGGCTCTTCATCGCGCCGGCTATCGGCTGACGCCCCAACGTCTGGCTATCTGCCAGGAGTTGGCGGCCAGCCGCGAGCACCCCTCGCCTGGCCAGGTTTACGAGCTGGTGAGCGGACAGTTTCCCAGTATCAGCCTGGCGACGGTGTACAACACGCTGGCGGTTTTGCGCGATTTGGGGGAGATCTTCGAGGTGGGGGGGGATGTCGAAGGCGCGCGCGGAGCCGTGCGCTATGAGACCGATCTGACGCCGCATGTCAATCTGATCTGCTTGAATTGCGGCCGTATCATCGATCTACCTTTGGCGCAATGTTCCGAGGTCGCCACGAGCGTCCAATCTCGCGCCGATTTCGATCTGCGCGGCCTGCGAATCGACGGCTTTGGTCTGTGCTCTTATTGTCGTTAGGTTTTCTGTACGCAGAACAAAAAAGTGAGTCTCATTCCATGAGCGAGCGTGAATTCGCTACTCCCATCACCTTGCCGCCGGAAAACGGCGATGGCAAAGAGTGCGCCTATCTGCTTTTGGATGCACTCCAGCAGCACAAAGGCGTCTACACGGCTCAGATCGATTTCAGCCAGGGGATATTGCATATGCACTATAACCCTGAAATATTGGACCCAGATGAGGTCGATGGCATCGCCACCGACCTGGGCATCCGCCTGGGCGCGCGCATGCGCCATTGTACATTGGAATTGGGCGGGGTTGCCTGCCGGAACTGCGCTGTCAATCTAGAGCGTGAGCTGATCGCCATCCCGGGCGTTCATCGCGTCACCGCGAACCCGGCGGCCAAGGTGGTGGGCGTTCGCTACCAGGAGGCAAGCGTTTTGGCTCAGGTCGAGAAGCGCATCGAAGAAATGGGTTACCAGGTAACCGAATGGCAGCCAGCTCCGAGGGCGCCTTTCTGGAAGCGCAATATCGGCCTCATCTGGGCTGGCCTGACGCTGATCTTCCTGCTGGCAGGGGTTGCCGTTCAGCGTTTTGCGCTTTTTCCAGCCTTTCCATTCTTGCATATCGTCTTGTATGCGCTGGCATTCATCGCTGGCGGGCACGATGGCCTGCGCGAGGCGCTGCGTGACCTGCGTCACGGCACGCTCAATGTCGATTTTCTCATGCTTGCCTCCGCCATTGGCGCCGCCAGTATCGGTCATTGGGCGGAAGGCGCCACCCTGCTCTTCCTTTTCAGTCTCTCCGGCGCGCTGGAAGAGTTCGCCATGGATCGCACGCGTCACGCTCTGGAAGCGTTGACGTCCCTGCGGCCCACCGAGGCTACCATCCGGCTGGGCGAGAATGAGCGGCGGGTGCCGGTGGAGGCCGTGCGGCCGGGCGATATCGTCGTCATCCGCCCTGGCGAGCAGGTGGCAGTGGATGGCGAGGTGGTGCGAGGACACACTTCCATCGATCAGGCGGCCATCACAGGCGAGTCGATGCCTGTGAGCAAGATGGTGGGGGATGAAGTATTCGCGGGGACGATCAATCAGGAGGGCGCCATCGATGTGCGCTGTACCAAAGAGGCCAAGGATTCGACGCTGGCGAAGGTCATCGAGTTGGTGGCCGAAGCCCAAAGCGAACGGGCGCCCACCCAGCGACTCATCGATCGCTTCGCTCATCCTTATGCCGTCGGCGTCGTCGTAGCGGTGACGCTCGTCATTCTCATCGGCGTGTTCGCTCTGCACAGGCCCTTCCTGGACGTGTTCTATCGGGCGATGACGCTGTTGGTGGTGGCCTCGCCTTGCGCTTTGGTGATCAGCACACCTGCCTCTATCCTTTCGGCCATCGCCGCGGGAGCGCATAACGGCGTGTTGTTCAAAGGGGGTGTGCATCTGGAGAACGCCGCCACCATCGACACGATCGCTTTCGACAAGACTGGCACTCTGACCACCGGCCGGCCCGAGGTCACCGATGTCATTTCTCTCGACACGCTGGGCGAGGACGAGTTGCTGCGTTTGGTCGCCAGCGCCGAACGACGTTCCGAGCATCCTATCGCCCATGCCATCGTGCGAGCAGCGCAGAGGCGCAACCTGACCCTCAGCGAGCCAGAACACTTCATGTCGGCGCCGGGGCAAGGGGTGCGCGCGGTGGTCGATGGTCGCCACCTGGCCATTGGCAATATGCGACTACACCACGGTGGCAATGGACACAGCGATGGCCAACCCACGCTACCTGCCCTTGTCACCGAACTGCAGGCCAGCGGCAAGACATCCGTACTCGTATACGAGGGGCAGCAACTGATCGGCGTTGTGGCGGTGGCCGATCTATTGCGCGATGACGCCCGCGCCTCGGTGCAAGCCCTGCGCGACTTGGGGGTCAAGAACATTGTCATGTTGACGGGTGATCATCATCAGGTGGCGCAAGGGATTGCCAGCGAGCTTGATATCGACCTGGTTCACGCCGACCTGCTGCCCACCGACAAGGTGAAGGTGGTGCGGGAATACCTGGACAAAGGCGCGCGCACGGCGATGGTGGGTGATGGCGTCAACGATGCGCCGGCGTTGGCCCTGGCGACGGTGGGCATTGCCATGGGCGCGGCGGGCACGGATGTGGCCCTGGAGACGGCCGATATCGTGCTGATGGCCGACGATCTCTCCAAACTCCCCCTGGCCATGAGACTCTCGCGGCGCTCGCGGCGCATCATCGCCCAGAATATGGTCTTTGCCCTGGGGATGATGGTGGTACTGGTCGTTTCCACCCTGACGGTGGGCATCCCCCTGCCGTTGGGCGTGGTGGGACACGAGGGCAGCACCCTCATCGTCGTGCTCAACGGTTTGCGCTTGTTGCGGACGAAATAGCAGGCGGGTCGTTTAGACGATCTGCACCTGCACCACCAGGCGACCCACCAGTAGATTGCCGTGGTGCTGCGTAAACACGATTTCGCCTTTCTGCCCGGCAGCGGCCTTGGCGTCGGCGGTGATGGCGACGCTTACTTCCTCTGAGTCAGTGGCCTGGACGACCAGGTTGGCCAGGCGGGATTCGTCTTCCTGTAATTGGGCCAGTCTACGATAGCCGGTGCGCTCGGCCATGCGCAACTCGATGCGGCCGCGCGGGAAGGCGCGACGGTCGATGTCCAAATCCATCAAAGTCGTCTGGTTGGGCAGACCGTGCATACGGAAGCTGAAACTGGCGGCAGCTCCTGCTTGGAGTGAGAGCAAGATGCAGTTCTTTTGGGCAATGTTGTTGTCGTCGCGCACCGACCATTCGTGCTGCACAGGATCGTCGGGCGAGCTGAGGCGGGCGAGAAAGCAGAAGGGGCCGGCGTCAGGCGCCGTCCAGTCCAGCGCGGTCGTTGCCGATCCCTGAACGGGGATGTCTGGAAAAGCGACGTCGCCGATCTTCCGCCAATTGGCAGGCCAGATGGAGGGGGAAGCAGGCGCCTGGTAGAGTGTGGCTGTGACGTTCCTGGCCGTGGCCGGCCCCTGGTTCCAGGCCCGGACATAGATGGTATTCGGCGCGGCGCTGCGAGGCATTTGGTGGCCTTCCAGTCCATCGGCCTCATGGCGCACCCAAATGTCAGGGCTGTTGCAGCGGACGCCGACGCTGGGGACCTCGCCTTTGTCCTTGTCGTTATCGCGGATGTACACATCGGCCAGGCTGGCGCGGTCGCCAGTGCTAGCCGTCATGTTGTGTGTGGCAAGGAAGGCATAGGGGATGGCGCCGCAGCCGGCGGCTTGCGGGTTGTCATAGCCCCACGATCCCCAGGAGTTGCGCAATAGGAAATAGCCGCCGCCGGGGGCTTGGTCGTCATCTACATAACCAACCAGACACAAAGCATGGGCGCCGTTGGCGCGCTCGCCCGGAAAGGGAGGGTTGATCTTGCCAACGCGACGGGTGACGCGGCTGTAATACCATGAAGAGAAGACGGGGATAGCAAAAGCGACCGGTTTGCCAGCGGCCAGCGCCGTTTTGATGCCTTTGACATCATGGGGGTCCAACCGGATCATGCGCTTGAGGCGCCAGCGCCAGGCTTCGTCAAGCGCGCCGGCGGGGGGCGGGCCTTGGCTGTCATCAGGCGTCTGGCGCTGGTCGTTATACGACCAGCGCTCTTCGGTGACGGTTCCCATTTGCGCCAGGCATTCCACGCCCAGGTGGGGATAAGTGCCGTCGGCGCTGGGGATGCCGTCCTTGTTCTTGCACCACCAATAGATGAACTGCTCCGACAGGTTGATGTCCTTGGCTGTAGCCATCCCCGCCTGGATTTCCATCAATTCGCGCAGCGCGGCAGAGGCATGAGCCACGCAGGTGCCGCGGCTGCCCTGGTTGCGCGGCGGCGGCAGCATGCCAGTGTAATCGACAAAAGCCGGCAACTCGCCCGCAAAAGTGATGGTGTCATAGGTCTCGCCCGCGCGCTCCGCCTCCGGCAACTCCAGCGCTCCCGTTGGGAAGACCGCCTCCATTACTTCCTGCTCGCGATCATCCCCGCGCATATTGCCCACCACGTCCGTCGCCCGTTTCAATAGCCTGTCCAACCCGGCATCGTCGATGCCGAGCACATCCAGCAAATAGCCCCGGCCATTGGGAATTTCGCTGGCTGCCAGGAATTCCTGGATACTGATGATCCAGTAGGCATTCAGGGCCGCGATCTGCGCTGGTGTGATGCCCTGGATGCGATCCAGCGCGGCAATGTTCTTCATCAGGCGGGAAGAAGTGGAATCTGGCATGGGACGCCTCCAATGAATACTGAATGTTTGGCCAAAGGAGCAAAATTTCTGAAACGTGAAACGTGAAATCTAACGACCCACGTCTTCACGTTTCATGTCTCGGTGGACTGCCTGCGCCCGGCGCACGAACCCTTTCTCGGACTCGAACGTGAGCAGCGTCTCGGCTTCAGTGAGATCGGCCACCCAAAGCGGTTGGAACAGCGCTTCTTCGGCGTCAGGACTTTTGGGATGAGGCGGTTGACGGTTGGCGCTGCGCAAACGCATCAGAAAATAACGTTCTTGTCGATGCACACGCTGATTTTGGAACTCGAAATCGGCCACGCCCCGCCCCAGATCGGCCACAATTTGCAACTCGCAGAAGCCGCTTTCCTCACAAACCTCGCGCAGCGCCGCCTGTTTGGCTGTCTCGCCTGGCTCGATGTGGCCCTTGGGCAGGCGGATCTCGTGGCTGAGTGCGTTGTTGCGCTGCAAAGTTCGCTCCAGCAGCAACACCCGGCCGGCGTCATCGAGGACGACGCCGCCAGCGGCGCGATACATGATTGACTTGGGACGGGGAGGCACGTTTCGCCTTTTGCACAGAGCAGAGTCACAGAGATCGGGCTACACGATACGCCCGGTCAGCGTAGAAGTTCGCGTTGCCCCCAAATTGGCTCACGCAAAGCCGCTAAGACGCAAAGTTTTTATGTTTTCTTGGCGTCTTTGCGCCTTTGCGTGAGATAAAAAAGGCACAGGTGAACAGTTACCGGTCAGCCTGATTGGCTCATGGTATACTTGATGCCGGGTAAGGCCCAAATTCCCATTGCAAGGGTGACTTCTGCTGACCTGCTGCGTATGACGTATTGCCTCGCGATCAATTTCAGCCATGGACCACACTCACCTCCTCCCCTCCACCACCCCTGATCCCTGGCGTCATCTCAGCGAAGGCGCCGCCATGCTCGGCGTCCCGCTCACCCCCGCGCAACTGCGGAATTTCCAGGATTACACCGCCCTCCTGCTCGCGGCCAACCAGCAATTCAACCTGACCGCCGTGCGCGATCTGGCCGGCATCATCGCCAAACTCCATCTCGATAGCCTCAGCCTGCTGGCGCCCATCGCCCATGCTGCGGGTCTCAGCCTCGATGATCTGCGGGCGCAAACCTGGCGCGCGGCCGATGTCGGCGCGGGGGCGGGCATCCCTGGCCTCCCTCTCCTTCTGGCCTGGCCCGGCCTTCAACTCACCCTGATCGAATCGGTGCGCAAAAAGGGCGTCTTCTTGAAAGACGCGCTGGCCAAACTCGGCCGCTCAGGGCTCGTGCTGATCGAGAGAGCGGAGATCGTCGGTCGAGACATGGCGCATCGGGAGCGCTACGACCTGGTGTTGGCTCGCGCCGTCGCCGAACTCCCAACTCTGGTCGAACTTACCCTCCCACTGGTCCGCGTCGGCGGACTCGTCGCCCTGCCCAAAGGCCCCAAAGCCGCGCAGGAGCTACAAACTGCTGGCGCGGCCATCGCCCGACTGGGCGGCGAAGTCAGCGACCTGATCGAACTCGCGGTGCCGGGCGTCGAGGAAACCCGGACCCTCGTGCTCTTGCGCAAGCGCCAACCCACGCCCGCCGCCTATCCGCGCGCCCCCGGTTTGCCGGCCAAACGCCCCTTGCACCTCTCAGGGACATGACAGGGCCTGACGCGGTCGTTTTGGTGTCTTTCTTGCTATCTTATGTTATACTCACGATCCAGTTGCTATGGTTGAAACCCGCGCAACTCCACGAATACCCCTCTATCCCCCAACAAGTCATGGCCCGCATTATCGCTGTTGCCAATCAAAAAGGTGGCGTCGGGAAAACGACCACTGTCATCAACGTGGGCGCCATTTTGGCTGAAAAAGGCTATCGCACGCTCCTGGTCGATCTCGACCCCCAGGCCGCGCTCACCGCCGCTTACGGCATCAATCCCATCGAGCTGCGTCGCTCCGTCTACCACGTCCTGTTGGCCCAAGAGCTGGACGTGCGCAGCGTCATCCGCAGCCAGATTCGGCCCCACCTCGATCTCCTGCCCGCCAACCTCGATCTCGCCGGCGCCGAAGTCGAACTGATCGGCCAGCTTGGTCGAGAATACCTGCTGCAGGAGGCGCTCGAATCGATTCGCGACAACTATGACTTCATCTTCATCGATTGCGGCCCCAGCCTGGGCATCCTCACCATCAACGCCCTCACCGCTGCCGATGAAGTCCTCCTACCCATCATCTGCGAATACCTGGCCCTACGCGGCATGGGCATCCTCTTCGACACCATCAAGCGCGTGCGCGAACGCACCAACCGCCGCCTGACCATCCTCGGCATCGTAGCCACGATGTTCGACAACCGCACCCTGCACAGCCGCGAGGTTTTAGAAGAACTACAAGCCATGTTCGGCGATAAGGTCTTTACTTCCCTCATCCGCAAGAGCATTCGTTTCGCCGAAGCCGCCGCCGCCAACGTACCCATCACCGAATACGCCCCCACCCACACCAGCGCCGAAAGCTACCGCGCCTTGGTCGAGGAGATGCTGTCATGAGTAAAGAACGTTCCTCCATTCGCGGACGTGGAGATGAGATCATCGGCCGGGGGGTCGATGCCCTCTTCAGCAGCCCGGCCACTCCTGCGGCGCCTCCAACCGGTGAGCCAGGGGCGCCCACGGCAGCCGAGACGACCCTCGATCAAATGCTCTCCAAAGAAGCGCGCGCGGCGACGACGGGATCGCCTCCTGCCCCGCCCGGCCCCGCCCCTGCCGGTCCACCCTCTGTGGCCGGACAAGGCGTGCTGGTCTCGGACGACGAATTGCTGCAAAACATCGACGTACCCTTGGGAGGGCGCGAGACGCCGACCGCCACACCATCAGCGGCCGAGATTCCGCCCCCCGCGCCCATTGCACCGCGTCCCCTGCCGCCTACACCGCCGCCGTCGGTTCGGCCTGCCAGCCCCACGCCTTCTCCTTCCCTCCCCGGCGCAGAAACCACCCTACCCTCGCGGCCTCGCATCACGATCGGCGGCGCCCTCACCGAAGTCCCTCTTCCCCCTTCCGATCTCGATGCCGGCTTGGGCCGACCCCCGTCACCCTTCGACACCCGCCCGCCCGTTATCATCGACGATGTCGCCCCTCCTCCTCGCCCCCCTGATGTCGAACAGCGTCTTCTCGCCAAGATCGACAAGAAGCGCATCCAGGACCTCAATGGGCAGATCGACCAGCTTTACCTGAACATCCCCGAACGGATGAGCAATCGCCCTGATGTGAGCGGCCAGGCCATGGGTCTCTTGCGCCAGGCTCGCACCATCCTTTTCGAACGCCCCCAAGACTTCGTGGAGGCCGAGTACAAAGTCCGGCAGGCCGAGCTGATCTACAATCGCGTCGAAAACGCCGAAAAGTGGGGCGACACCTATGGCTGGCGCGTTTTCTGGTATGAGATCATCATCCTCGCCCTTTTCGTGCTCTCGTTCCTCAGCCTGTTGGCATTTGGCAAAGAGTTTTCCGACTTCCTGGCGCGCATCGTGAAAGCCGAATCTAGTCGCAATGTGTTTACGGCGGTTGGCTTTTGGGCGACTTTCGTCTGGGGCGGCATCGGCGGCGTGGTCGGCTCGCTCTACATCTTGTGGATGCACGTTTCCGAGCGCCAGGATTTCGAGCGCCAGCACGTGATGTGGTACACCGTCCAGCCCATCCTGGGCTTGATCCTCGGTGGCGTCACCTTTCTGATCATCTACACCGGCCTGCTGTCACTCCAGGGCGCACAAGGTGCCGCCACATCGCTTGCGCAAGAAATTCAGTTGTTTCCCTGTCTCATCGCCTTCATTGCTGGTTTCCGCCCGCAATTCGTCTTTGGCTTGCTCACCAAGATCATCAAACTTATCAATCCCTCGGAGAACGAGCAGGGAGCCGGGGCCTAGTCTTGTCGCGCGGCGTCGCTCATATCCAGGCATTTGAGGCGCGGGATGGCAGCCAATAGCTTGGAAACCGGCGCCAGGCGCGGCTCATCTGACAACGAAGACTGCGCCTGCTGCTGCTCGCACCAGGCGCGCGTGGCTTTGGCGGGCAGGCAATAGAGGGTGTGGGTAGCCGGGAAATGGTAGAAATACCAGTCTGCTCGCGTGGGCGGCAGGTCGAGAGAGAGACGGCTGTTGTCCTCGCTGGCGTCGGCCAAGACGGTAATAGTCACGGTCTCGGCGCGGCCATTCTTCTGGCGAAAACGCCAGACGAGATCGACACCGCCTGCCTGATAGTCCGGCAGCGCTGCTACGCTCTGCACTTCGATCGTCTCTTCTTGCCTTCGTAGAAAGGCGACGAGGGCGGCGAGGTCCCGATCTACTTCCTTCGCCTCCGCGCCTCCTGGGGGCGACGTCTCTTCTCTTGGGAATACGACCCGACCGCCCACCATGACCCAGGCCAACTCGCCGAGCCGCGTCCAACATGCCAGATCAGCGGGTGCGCCAGGGGCCAAACGACCGTGTGGGAGGCCCAGGAAAGCAGCGGGCTGGCGGGTGGCGGCAGAGAGGAGGTGGGGAAAAGCGAGGGTCGGGCCAGAGAGGGGTCGGTTGGGGCCGCTGGCGAGAAGGAGGCGATCATCAGCAGGGGAATAGTGCGGCGCCTCGTCGGCGGTAATGAACAGGTAGCGCGCGGAGGGCGCCTGCCCCTCGCGCGCAAGGGCGGCCAGGCCGCAGATCAGCAGGTCATGGAGGAAGGGGTCGTGGGCCGGCCCGTCCAGCACGATCTTGACGCCAGCCGCCAGGAGTCGGCGAGCCAGGTCGGGTGTGCGCGGATGGTTTGCAGACAGGGTGACGAGGGCGATGGCGGCGTCGGCGGCGATCCA
The DNA here is from genome assembly GCA_041918515.1 of Chloroflexota bacterium. GTDB lineage: Bacteria > Chloroflexota > Anaerolineae > J102 > J102 > SSF26. The sequence goes on from JAYRVO010000011.1 coordinate 93,834, forward strand.
GAGGTCATCCCAGGCGGGGGCGTCGTCCAAAAGGCGGAGGTGGAGGCCGAGCGGCCGGGCGCTGGTGGGCGCGCGGGTCAGGGCAGTGGCGGCCTGGGCCACGACGGCCAGGTCTTCCTCCGAGCGCACGGCGAGTGTGATTGTATGGCTGGTGATGCCGTGGGCGATCGGATTCTCGCTGCCCTCGTCGCGCCAACAGAGATCGATCAAGCCCGGCGTTAGCCGGCCGCCTTGCGCATCGATCAGTTGGGCATCGGGCGGCAGGGCGATCTGTTGGCTCGACCCCACCGCGCGCATTCTGTCTCCCTCCACCCAGATCAGCCCCTGGGGAATGCGCTCATCAGGTGTATAGAGGTCGCAGTTGACGATGGCCAGGGAAGGCACTATCACCTCCTGACCAATGCCCGCAGCACCTGGATATCGCCGCGGTCGAAGACGCCAGTCAGCACTGCTATACCCAGATAGACGGCTGCACCGAGCGGGATGGCAAGCCAGAGAGGGAGAATGGGTAGGAAGTAGAGCAGCGTCCCCATGACTGCCGCGGCCAACGCCGGCCGGGCGAGACAGCCTATGTTGAAAACGAAATGGTAGTCGCGGCTGGCCCACCAGGCGAACATGGCGCCCAGCGCGTACATCATTCCCAGACCCAGGGCCGTTCCCACCGCGCCCAACCAGTAGGTCAAGCCAACGATGAGCAGGGCGCCGATGCTCACCATGAGCACCGTGGTCCACAACGAGACGCGCGCGCGGTCGCTGGCGATCAGGACGCGCGTGAGCAGCATCTGTACGAGATAGACGAGCAAGGCCCAGCTCAGGATGGCCAGGATGTTGGCGGCGGGGGCATAGTCAGGGCGGTGGTAGAGGAAGGCGATGATGCGCGGGGCCAGGGCCGTGGCGCCGACGGCCAGGGGCAACAGCGCGATCAAGCCATATTGCAGGGCTTTGCCGGTGGCCAGGGCGAAGCGGTCGCGGGACTGGATGTAGAGGCGCGAGAGAACGGGATAGGCGGCATCGGTGAAGGACATGATCAGGGTCATCACGACCTTGATGAGCTGGAATGCGGCATCATAGATGCCGACGGCGGCTTCGCCGGCGAGCACCGAAAGCAAGAGCACGTCTAGCCGCTGTAAAATGGCGTCGAAAGCGGCGATGCCGAAGAGGTCGGCTGAAGCGCGCAGCAGATGGCCGGCGAAGGGCAGGTCGATCTGAGGCCGGCCCAATCTGCCCGTGCGCCAGATGGCGATGAGCACCAACACGGCGGCCAGCGCCAGGCCGCCGATGCGGATCACAGCCAGGGCCATGACGCTCTCGGAGCGAGCGAGGACGGTCAGGGCCAGGGCTACTTGCGCAGCGGAACTGAGCACTTCGGCATAGACCAGGTAGATCATGCGTTCGTAGGCGCGCAGGAGCGCCGCCGCTACGGAATAGGCCGTGAAGAGGGGGAGTGTGAGGATGGCCAGGTTGAGCATGGCCTTGGTGTCGGCAGGGTAGGGTAAGAAGGCGACGATGACGAACATGGCCAGGGCAAAGACGACGGTGGTGGCTCCCTGGCCGATGAGTCCACCCCAGAAGTAGCGGTTGCTGAGGGCGTAGTCGCGAGCGACGTCACGCGTGATCAGGCGCGGCAGCCCAAATGAGGCCATGACCTGGAAGATGTTGAGGAAGGCCAGCAGGATGCTGAACTTGCCCTGCCAGACGACGCCGAAGCGGTTGGCGATATAGAGGATGAGCACCAGCCCCAAGACGATGCGAATGCCTTGGGCCAGGCTCAGATAAAGGGTGTTGCTGGCAACAGAGCGGGCAGTGGAGGTGGGGGCGTCGGGGGTCATGAATCAGGCGTGAAGCGGGGTTGATCCGGTGTAGTATGAAACAGGGTGCGCGGCGCTTCTTCGGCGGCAGGACGGAGCGTGCGCTTCAGGCTTGTCTTCAGACAGGCGGCCCACAGATCGCGCAGTTCGATGAAGATGGGATTGCGCCAACGCAGCCATTGCCATTCGTAAAGGAGGTAGCGCAAGAGGAAGCCAAAAGCGCCGATCAGGTGGATCAGACCGACAATGACAGGGCGATAACGCCGGCGCAGATCTTTGTCGAGTGAATCGACGTTGTGGGCGTGAAAGTCGCTTCCCAGTTGGCGGGTGCTGCCGCCGATGTGGTGGATGGTGCTGAAGGCGGGATGGCAGATAACTTCGTAGCCAGCGGCGCGGATGCGTCGACACCATTCCACGTCTTCGGAGTACATGAAGTAGCGTTCGTCCAGCGGCCCCGCGGCCAGGGCGGCCTCGCCGCGCGCCAGGAGGCAAGCGCCCGACACCCAATCGACCTCGATCGGCCGCCCTTGCTCGTACAAGGCTCGCGGCAGCCACAGTCCGCGCAGCCGCCGCGGAAAGAGGCGGTAGAGGAAGGTGGCGTAATTGAAGAGGGTGGTAGGTGAGGGATCGTAACCGGCGGAGCCGCCCTGAGTCTTGCCCCGCGCGCCCACCAAGCGAGGCCCCACGACTCCCACCTCTGGGTGCTGCTCGATATAAGTCAGCAAACCCGGCAGCGTCGCCCTGGGCAGTTCGGTGTCGGGGTTGAGGAGGAGGAGGTAGCGCCCGCGGGCGCGCAGAATGCCTTGATTGTTGGCGGCGGCGAAGCCCAGATTGTGCTCGTTCGTCACCACCTGCACTTGGGGATAGCTCCCTCGCACCAACGCCACGGAGTCATCGGTCGAGGCGTTGTCGATGAGCCAGACTTCCAATGCCAGCCCCTCATCTTCCCCTTCGGATCGTCGCGACTTCCAGAGGACGCCCTGCGCAGCAAAGACTGAGTCCAGCGCCGCTGGCAGATAGGCGGCGGCGTTCCAGTTGACGATGATGACCGACAGATCGATGACGTTCGTCTGGGGGCCGACGCCGGGCGCTTGATACGTCGCTAATGTGCTCACGTTTCACGTTTCACGCCAGGTAGTACAAAACCTGGTGATCAGTAAAAGACGTCTCAAGCCACGTAGCCGAGACCTTGCAGCCGCGCCCGGATTTCTTCTTCCTCTTCTGCACTGAGATCGATATCCGGGCCGGTGCGCATGTCATGCACTGGGGCGTCGTCCTCTTCGTAAAGGATGGGGCGAGTGGCAAAGGCTGGGGCCAGGATTTCGGTGAGGACGCGGCCATCCATGGCGCGGGGAATGGGGGTGGCGAGCAGGTGGAGAATGGTGGGCGCCAGATCGATGAGGTTGGCATCCTGCAAACGGGCGCCGGGCTGGACGCCGCAGCCATAGAACAGGCACATGCCCTCCATGATGTGCGTGCCGGTTTGGTCCAGGGCGTAGGCGGCGCCGTGGCGCCCGAACTTCTGTTTGTCGCCGAAGATAGGGCCATCGGGCTTGCCCTCATAGTCTTTGACCGCCATGTATTTGTCATCTCGCCAGCGGATCAGCAGGTCGGGGGCGCGGTCGATCAAGGCGCCGGTGTAGACTTCCTCGCGGCGCAGCACCTCGACCACCATCGCTTCACCGGTGATCGGGTCGCGTAGCTCGTGCAGCGCCGCCGTGATCTCGGCGATGGTGTGGTCGACTTCAGCGGGTTCGATCACGCCCTGCGGATCGCGACCCCGGATGTTCAGGTTGATGTTGCCCAGGTTGCCGGTGGCGTAAGCGGCGGTGCGCGCCCAATCCACATCGGCTTTGTCGATAAAGGTCTCGACGGCGGCATGAGCGCCGGTGAAGCGTTTCAGAAACCCTTTGACGCCCACAGGCAGGAAGCGTTGAGCCAGATAGATCGCCTGGCGGATGCCGATGCGCGCGCCATGCCGCATCCGATCTTCCCAACTCCGCTCGGCCCCTTGTTTATAGTGCAACCATCCCTTCTGCGCCAGCCAGCGATCGAGGTAGATGGTCTTTTGGATTGGCCCGGCGCCGTGATCCGACATGATGATGAGGGTCACATCGTCAGAGAGTTCAGCGACCAGTCGCGCCAGGTGGTGGTCGATGCGCCGATATACTTGCAAGATGGCGTCGTGGCCGGGCGCGGCGGGATCGTTCAGCAGATGCCACGAGCAGTGCTGGATGGCGTCCGTTTCCATCTCCACCCACATGTAGAAATCGAGCGGCTGGCGGTCGATGGTGCGCTGCAATAACTCGAAACGTTTGTCTATCCCGACCAGGGTCTCGGCCAGATATTGGGCGTGCGGTTTGCCCACCGTGCTGACGGCGATGAAGTGGACATCGTTCACCTCGCCTTTGAGATCGGGTGGGTAGGTGTAGGGAGAATCGAGGCCGGGGGTGTCGAGGCCGGAGATGAGAAAACCATTGACCGGCTCCGGGGGGAAGGTCATCGGCACATTCACCACCCCCACGCGACGCCCAGCGTCGGACAGGATGCGCCAGAGGCTGCGCCCTGAGCGGCGGGCGGCATTCGTCAGTTCCTGATCGTAGCTGCCAGGGAGGCGACGGGCGAAATCGAAGATGCCATGTTTGCCAGGATTCATGCCGGTGATGAAGCTGGACCAGGCCACGGCGGTCAGAAATTGGAGAGTGGAGCGCAGGCCGCCGCCGGCCCCGTCGGCTTGCACTTTGGCCAGTGTCGGCAAATAGCCGGCGTCGATCCAGGGTTGGAGCAAAGTCCAGGGCACGCCATCGAGGCCGATGACCCAGACGCGGGGAGTCAGCGGAGGGCGGGGATGAGAGTTGGCTTCCGTCATGAGGGCTGGAAACGTCGAACGAGCAGAAAGGCGTGGAGGTAGTTGGCAGATGGTAGCACGCTGTCTGAGGGGAAGCCAAAACAAGACGGCATCTGCACACTCATCGAGGCTCGAATTTTTCTGACCAGGGTCAAAAATCGCTTCCAACATCCTTTTTAGCGAATCCCCCAATCCTTCCATCCCCGCCCCTCTGGTTGCGGCCTGCCCGGATCAGGACGCCTTGTCTCCCCACACCAACTGCGCCAATCTGCGCCCGGTCGGTGTGGCTGCCAGCCCACCTTGCGCCGTCTCCTTGAAGCGCTCGTCCATGCGCCTGCCGATGCTGGCCATGGCGTCGATGACCTCGTCGGGCGGGATCACGCTCTCGACTCCGGCCAGCGCCAGATCGACGGCGATGAAGCACTGCGCCGCCCCCGCCGCGTTGCGTTTGACGCAGGGCACTTCCACCAGCCCGGCCACCGGATCGCAGACCAGGCCCAGCATGTTCTTCATCGTGATTGCCACCGCCTGGGCCGACTGGCGTGGGTCGCCCCCCAACATCTCCACCGCCGCCCCGGCCGCCATGGCCGCGGCGCTGCCCGTCTCGGCCTGACAGCCGCCCGCCGCGCCCGACACGCTGGCGCGGCGAAAAATGACGGCGCCAATGCCGCTGGCGGTGAACAAGGCGTTCACCACATCGTCATCGCTGAACCCGCGTGCTTCCTGGACGGTGAGGAGGACGGCAGGCAGGATGCCGGCCGAACCGGCCGTGGGTGTGGCGACGATGCAGCCCATACCGGCGTTCACTTCGTTCACGGCCATGGCCCGCGCCACCGCCCGGCTGAGGATGGGGCCGGTGAGAGGCTCGTGGCCAGGGGTCGCCAGCCAATTCCAGAAGCGATAGGCGCTGCCGCCGCTGATGCCGCTGAGCGACATGACCGGCTCGGCGATCCCTTGCGCCGCCGCCCGCTTCATTACGTCCAGCCGGGCGCGCATACGGCTGCGGAGGGCGTCCGGCGTCCGATGGCTATTCTCCGCTTCCGCGCGCACCACCACTTCGTACAAGGGCAGACCGCTGGTCTCAGCTTTTTCCACCATCTCAGCGATAGAAGTAAACATGGTTATCTTTCAGGTGGTAGGTGGCAAAGTTAGTCGTTGATTGTTGACTGTTGACTGTTGACTGTTAGCAAGTCACCCTGTCACTTTCGGCACGTAGCGCACCCAGCGCACCCAGTAGAAATCATCGATACTTTCTATGATCGCGTTGGGGATGGGATCGTCGGTTTCGAAGATCATGATGGCTTCGCCCCCGCGCTGCTTGCGCTCGACGCGCGAGAAAGCCACATTGACGCCATGTTCGAGCAGCAAGCCGGTCACGGCGTTGATGGTGCCAGGGCGATCTTCGGCCACGACGATGAGAGCATCGTGCTCGCCGGTGAAAAGTACGTCGTAACCCTGGATGCGAGTGATCTGGATCATGCCGCCGCCGATAGAGGCGCCCTCCACCTCGGCGGTGCGATTGCTGGTGGTCAGGGTCATGCGCACGGTGTTGGGATGAACGTCCTCGCCCAGATCGATAGCACGAAAGCCGATGCGCATCCCCGCCGCCGCCGCCAGATCGAGACTGGCGCGGATGCGATCGTCGTCCGTGGCCAGGCCGAGCAACCCCGCCACCAACGCCCGGTCGGTGCCATGACCGCGCCCTGTCTGCGCGAAGGAGCCATGCAACTCCAGGAGCGCTTCCTGCGGCTGCACTCCCAATACCGCGCGCCCGATCTGTCCCAAGCGCACGGCGCCGGCGGTGTGGGAACTGGAGGGGCCGACCATGATCGGGCCGATGATGTCGAAAGCAGAGACAGGGCGTTGGCTAGACATGACAGGCTGGTCGCAGCGCTATGAACGCCATTCGTGCCGCAAAATGCTCATGAAAAGCATATCGTGCCAGCGACCGTGCCGCCATTCGCTCTCGCGAAAGCGGCCCTCGTGCACAAACCCTACCCTCTCGTAAGCATGAACCGCGCGGGCATTCTCGGCAAAGACACGCAAGTAAATACGGTGCAGGTTGAGTTGCTCGAAGCCGTAGGTCACGAGCGTGGTCAGAACGTCCTGGCCCAGCCCCTGATCCCACAGCGACTTCTCGCCGATGAACAGTCCCACCTCGGCGTGTTGGCTGCGATGATCGATGGAAGCGAAGCCGGCCCCGCCGATGTGCTGGCCATCCAACTCGACCGCGAAATTGAGCCGCTCTGGATCGGTATTCTGTCCTTCATACCATGCCTCTTCCTGAGCCAAATTCAGCGGCAGATAGGCGCCGAAATAGGCCAAGACATCGGGGTCGGCGAACCAGCGCACATAATTCGGTAAGTGCTCGCGCTCGATGGGGCGGAGGACGACACGTTTGCCCTGCAACATGGGTTGACTCCTTTGGCAGATACTCAGCCCGGCTAACGGTTTGCGTTACCTGCGCTGGGGCGGGGATGGCGAAGCCGTCCAGCCAGAAAGGGGAAACAGGGCTGTTTCCCAGGACGCTTTGTTAGGCGGATTTTTGCTATAATGTGACATTGTGATTCAGCGACTTTCTTGTTAATTTTCATTATAAATTTGACGCGTTATTTATTGCTCGTTTGGCGCAGATTCTTTTCAAATGCTTTTTTCATTAGTTTAGAAATTGGAATTAACATCAACCAGCCAAACAAGCCTTTTGGATACATGGTCATAATTCTTGATGCTTCTGTTCCATCAGGTGATTTGCGAAATTCCCACGTTTCAATAAAGTGAGTTGCTAGATTTTGCAATGGGGAATTAAACTCTTGAAATCTTAACGCTATTCTATTGGCAACATCCCATTCAATAATTTCTTCAACATGAGATGAACCATCATTATTTTGTACCTTTATTCTTGACCCTATCAACTCTGGAGTTTTCACTTCAAAGTGAGCGTTTTTTATTCCTGGAAGAATTGAATATCCCTTGAATTCTGACCAGCGTTCGGTGTCAAGAATTTCCGTGCAAATTTCTGGCGAAGATTTTTGAATATGACCGACAATCTTTATTTCAATGGGTTTCATCTTTTTTATATTTTCCAACGGGCAACCCTGCTGGCTTTGCCCGCCTAACTCTGTATGATAAGCAGTGCACTATCTTTGCACTTTTCGTCGTTGGACTTTCGCCTCGCACTTTGCAGACAACCTGATCCGATAAATGGGCCAAACAAGTTCGACCCTCCGTTTCTGGGTGTCGCCAATGAAGCCTTGAAGCCAGCAACACCGACAAATCATCCGTTCCTTCGCTGCACTCAGGACAAGGTTTTCCCTATCCGCGTCCACAGATTGGCCACACGCAGACAAGAGATGACAAGAAGTGCAAACATTGTGCAGTATACAAGATGGGGTTCCCGCTCCGCAATGCAGTTGACCACTCCCCCGCCAGGCACTATACTTTTTCCCCATCATCCCACTCCCCCCGAGCGCACCCATGACCCATCATTATCCCCAACTCGATCCCCTGGACTGGAGCACGATTCAGCCGCATGTCGATGCGTTGCTGGCAGCCGACCTCACCCCCGCCAACACCCGCGCCTGGCTACAACGCTGGAGCGATCTGGCCTCGGTTTTGGATGAAGCGAACGCGCAAATCTATCGCGCCATCACCGAGAACACCGCCGACGAGGTCGCCGATGCTCGCTTCAAGACCCTGGTGAAGGACATCCTCCCGGCAGCAGCGCTCGCTGAGCAAGCGCTCAGGCGCAAGCTCCTGGCTGTGGATGGCTACCAATCCACACCGGAAACCGCCGTCCTCTACCAACGTTTTCGCACCGAAACCGATCTCTTCCGCGCGGAGAACGTTCCTCTCTACACCGAGTTGCGACTCAAGGACAAGCAGCATGACGAGATCATCGGCGGGCTGAGCATCGCCTGGGAGGGCCAGAACTACACCATTCCTCAAGCCAACGTCCTTCTGGAATCCCGCGACCGTGGTGTGCGCCAGCAAGTCTGGCGCCGCGCCCTGGCCGCCTTTTTGGCGCAACGCGAACGTTTGAACGACCTCTTCCTTGACATGCTCGTCCGGCGTCGCCAATTGGCGCGCAACGCTGGCTTGGCCAACTATCGCGAATATCGCTGGCGCGAACTAGCCCGCTTCGATTACACCCCCGCCGACTGCTTCACCCTGCATGACGCCATCGCACACGAAGTCGCGCCCCTGGCCACCGAGCTGTATCAGTCGCTGGCCTCTGATCTTGGCCTGGGCGCACTGCGTCCCTGGGAGACGAACCTGGAAAGCCCCTGGACGACGACAATCGACCGCCACGAAACCGCCGTCACGCCCTTTGCCAGCGTCGCCGAGTTGGAAGAGATCGCCCATCGCATTTTCCAGCAGGTCGATCCCGTCTTCGGCGACTATTTCCAGGCTATGCGCACTGGCTATCTCGACCTGGCTTCGCGACCCCACAAGGCGCCTGGCGGCTACTGCAACGGCTTCCCCGTCAGCGGCCGGCCCTACATCTTCATGAATGCCGCCGGCACCACCGAAAACGTTGGCACACTGCTGCACGAGGGCGGCCATGCCTTCCATTTTGCCGAATCCACGCGCCATCAGTCGTTACTCTGGAACTATAACGCTCACATGGAGTTCTGCGAAGTGGCTTCGATGAGCATGCAGCTATTGAGCGCACCCTACTGGCGCAAAGACAAGGGCGGATTTTACAGCGAAGCCGACGCCCGCCGCGCCCTGGTCCAAGAACTGACCGGCACCGTCTTCTTCCTGCCCTATATGGCGGTGATGGATAGCTTCCAGCACTGGCTCTATGTCGAGGCGCCGGAAGAAGTAGATGCCGGCGATCTCGACCACAAGTGGAGCGAGTTGTGGGACCGCTATCTGCCCGGCATTGATTACAGCGGTTTGCAGGCGGAAAAAGAAACTGGTTGGCACCGTAAAGGCCACATCTTCGGCGCGCCCTTCTACTACATCGAATACGGCCTGGCACAATTGGGCGCCCTGCAAATCTGGCGCAACGCCCTGGCCGACCAGAGCGCCGCGGTCGCCGCCTATCGCGCGGCCCTGGCGTTGGGCTACACCCGCCCCTTGCCCGATCTCTTCGCCGCCGCCGGCGCCACATTCACCTGTGACCGCAAAACCGTCGGCGGATTGATGTCATTGATCCGCAGGCAATTGGACGATCTACAATAGACCGCTGCGCGTGCTCGACCTACAGCCAGGACCCGACCCAACTTCAATACACATTACGCCATACACAGCATGCTCGACCCCCAGCAACAACTCGACCTCTACTACTGGATGCGTCTGACCCGCACCTTCGACGACCACATGCTGGCCTTGTGGAAGCAGGGGCGCGGGCTGGGCGGAACCTTCAGCCAGCGCGGGCACGAGGCCATCAGCGTGGGCGCGGGCTGCGCCCTGGGGCCGAACGACGTGGTGGCGCCGATGCACCGCGATCTGGGCTGCTACCTGGCGCGCGGGATGACCCCGCGGCGCCTCTTCGCCAACCTGCTGGGGCGAGCCACGGGTGTGACGCGCGGGCGGGATGCCAACCTGCACGGCATCGGCGACCTCAGCCTCGGCATCATCGGCTTCATCAGCCACCTCCCCCATTCGCTGCCCGTCGCCCTGGGCGCCGCCATGAGCTTCCGTCATCGTGACGAGCCGCGCGTGGCCCTAACCTTCACGGGCGATGGAGCCAGCAGCAGCGGTCTTTTCACCGAGGTGCTGAACCTGGCCGCAGTCTATCAGGCCCCGCTGATCATCATCGTCGAAAACAACCAGTACGCCTACTCCACCCCTCTGAGCGAGCAAATGCGCGTGTTCGATATCGCCCGTCGCGCCGACGCCTACGGACTTCCCGGCGTCATCGTCGATGGCAATGATGTCGAAGCCGTGCACAACGTCGTCCAGGAGGCGGCGACGCGCGCCCGCGCCGGCGGCGGCCCCACCCTCATCGAGGCCAAAACCATGCGCATACTCGGCCACGCCATCCACGATGGCGCCGAATATGTCCCCCGCCAATTACTGGTCGAATGGGAGGCCAAAGACCCCCTGCGCCGCTACGAAGCGCGCTTGCTGGCCGCCGGTATGACCGACCAAACCGAATTGGACGAGATTGGCGAACGCTGCCGCCTCGAAATCGAAGACGCCATCGCTTTTGCCGAAGCCAGCCCCTGGCCCGACCCGGCGACGGTCATAGAGGGAGTGTACGCGGGGTGAAGAGAAGGCGCTACGACCAGCGCTGGGAGGTCGAGACGGTGGAGCCGGACAATGGCGGTCGTGATGACAAACCGCCCACCTTGCCATGACCACAGGCCCGCCTCTGCACTTCATCGGTGAACCCATCGCGGTCGAGTGGGACACACCGCCCGTCTTCAGCAAGCGGCCCGGCTGCCCCGACCGCTTCACTTGGCGCGGGGAAACTTACACCATCACCGCCCTCCTGAGCGAACGCCAGAACTACACCCGCCGGGGGCGCTTCGCCAGCAACATGAGCCCTGAGCACGCAGCGACAGCCACCCAGCGCGGGTCGTGGGGCGTGGGACGCACATACTTTCGGGTGCGGGTGGACGATGGCCGAGTCTTCGAGATGTACTACGACCGCGCGCCACAGGGGGCCGAACGCCAGGGGACATGGTTCTTGTATCAGGAACTGGCAGACGGCGATTAGCCCATCAATTCCTCACCCCCCACCCGCCCATTGTATAATCTCTTCTGCCCTCTGGCTTTGTGGACACGGATGGAAGGAACACGAATAGACCCCTGAACCATTCTTTCGCCCTCCGCCCTCCCGCCCTCCGCCTTCCGCCCTCCGCCCTCCGCCCTCCGCCCTCCGCCCTCCGCCCTCCGCCATGCCCGACCCCCTCCGCCTTCTCGCCATCTACGCCCACCCCGACGACGAACTCAGCATCGGCGGCACCCTGGCCCGCTACACCCATACCGGCGCCGACGTCACCCTTGTCTGCGCCACGCGCGGCGAAGCTGCCACCATCTACTGCGACGACTGCGCCACAAGCGAGACCCTGGCCGCCGTCCGCACCGCCGAACTCGAATGCTGTTGCCAGCACCTGGGCATCCAACGCCTCGAATGGCTGGACTGGCCAGATGGCGGCGTCCAGACCATCCCCCAACCGAGCGCAACCGCCCAACTCGTCCCCATCTTGCGCCGCGTCCGCCCCCACATCCTCTTCACCCACGCCGATCACGGCGGCTACCCGCACCCCGACCACCTCGGCGTCCATCAGCGCGTCCTCGCCGCCTACCACGCCGCCGCCGACCCCGCCTATCGACCTGAACTCGGCCCCATTTGGGCCACCCCCAAACTCTATGTCCGCGCCATTCCCGAGGCCGCCTTCGATCTGATCCCCGGCTTCCGCGACTACCGCGTCCAACTCAACGGCCAGGCGCTGCCTTTCTACGCCGACCCGCCGGAGCACATCCACTGCATCATCGACACAAGCGACTGGGTGGCGGCGCGCATGGCCGGTTGGGCCTGCCACGTTTCGCAACACAACCCCAACGGCATGTTCAGCAACCTGCCCGAAAACCTGCAACACCAACTCTACAGCCACGAATACCTCCGCCTCTTCGCCCATCATCTCCCCGCCGACCTCCCGCCCCACGACCATCTGGAAACCGGCCTTCCCGATTTCGATCATGCCTGACGCCACCGACGACCTCATCGCCAACTTGCGCTTCTGCCGCGCCTGGGCTGACATTTGCCAGCATTACCTCAGCCCCGCCCCCACCCCCGAAGTCAGGCATTTCCTCAAGCAGATGCTGACGACCGAACGCCAAATCGTCGACGATCTTGCACACGAGCTACGCCAAAAAGGAGTGGCCCCAGGCCAGATCGAGAGCAACGACGACCTGATCACTGACGCCGGCAAACGTCGCACACAATCGATCCGCCTCCAGTTCATCCAGATCGGCCTGGAGCGCATGTTGGCCTGGCACCAGACCCGTCTGGCAGATCCCGCCTCTCCCCAGCGCGACCTTTGGCAAAACCTCCACGATCGCCAGGCCCTCCTCCTGGTCGAAGTCAAACGACTCCTCGGCCAGCCCACCCCAAACCCTTGATCCCCAGCTTTTACTTCTCCCACCTTCTCCCTCATCCTATTTTCACGCTTCACGTTTGAGTAGTGAACGACTAGAGGCTCTTTATCAAGGATTGCCCCTCACCCTATTCTCACGTTTCATGCTTCACGTTTGACGGTCGATATAACCAATCAACCCAGCATTCAATAAAAGGAACAAAACCATGTCCATCCAACTCATCGGCGTTGTCGGCTGCGGTCTTATGGGCTCCGGCATCGTCGAAGTCTGCGCCCGCTCTGGCTTCGATGTCATCGTCGGTGAAATGAACGACGACCTCTTGCAAGCTGGCCTGAGCCGCGTCCGCAAATCCATCGAGCGCGGCGTCAGCCGCGGCAAAATCAGCGCCGAAGAAGCCGCGGCCACGTTGGCCCGCATACAAGGCGTCAGCGACCTCGCCCATTTTTCCTCCGCCGACCTCGTCATCGAGGCCGTGACCGAAGATATCGAACTCAAACAAAGCACCTTTCGCCGCCTCGACGCCGCCTTGCGCCCCGAAGTCATCATCGCCACCAACACCTCCTCCATCAGCATCGCCGCTATCGCCGCCGTCACCAAGCGACCCGATAAAGTCCTGGGCATGCACTTCTTCAATCCCGTGCCGGTCATGGCCCTGTTGGAACTGGTGCGCGGCATCCTCACCAGCGACGAAACCCTGGCCACCGCCCAGGAAATCGGCGCCCGCCTGGGCAAAACCACCGTCGTCGCCAAAGACAGCCCTGGCTTCATCGTCAACCGCCTCCTCATCCCCTACATCATCGACGCCATCAAACTCTATGAAGCCGGTCTGGCCACCAAAGAAGACATCGACAACGGCGTCAAGCTGGGCCTCGCCCATCCCATGGGACCGCTGACCCTCGCCGACTTGGTGGGACTGGACACCACCCTGGCCGTCGCCGATGTACTCTACGAAGAATACGGCGAGCCACGCTTCAAGGCGCCACCCCTCTTGCGCCAGATGGTCACCGCCGGCTTGTTCGGGCGCAAATCTGGGCGTGGTTTCTACACTTACAGCAGTTGACGCAACAGACGAGACGCACTTACTCCCCCGCTTTGGCGTGATGACCACCAGCCTCACCCCACCGCCCGGCGCCGTCGCTCTGGCGAACGACTGGCTGGCGAACGATCCCGCCCAAGCCCTCGCCAACTTCACCTGGGTCAACAACGTCACACTTGCCGCCGCTCACTGCCACTTCGCTTATGCGAGCACGACGAACGACGGCGCCCATTGTTTAGCCCGGCACCTGGCCCTGCCCTTCACCGCCATTTCGGTCGAAGGCCGCGAACCTGCCATCGTGCGCCAACTTGCCGCCGAACTGCTCGCGCCCGATGAGGCCGCCTACACCCTGGCGCCGACTCGCATCGCCGCCCTTCTGGGCCAAGCCGTCCGCGTTCTCACAACGCAGCCGGAATGGCAGATGTTGTACCAGGGCATCCCCGCTCACCTCGACCCTGGCCCAGCCCGCCGTCTGGAAGCTGCTGATCTACCGGCCATGATCGGCCTTGCCGCGGCGGGCGAGGCCATGGTCTTCAGCCCCGACTCGCTCGCGCGCGGCGCTTTCTTCGGCGTTTTCGCTGGCGACGAGTTGGTCGCCATGGGAGGCGTGCAAACCGAGTTGCCCGGCCTGGCCGAGATCGGCTCCATCGTCACCCACCCCGCCCACCGCCGCCGGGGCTACGCCAGCCAAATCGTCGCCGCCCTCATCCATCATCTCCGCAGCAAAGAGCAGCAGGTCTTTCTCTGCCTCTTCCAAACCAACACCACCGCGCGAATGCTGTACGAGAAACTGGGATTCGTCATCATCGACGAGCTGCACTTGCTACGCTGGCAGCGTGAAAAGTAACATGCTCCTCGGCCTCGGCTACCTCCCCCATCGCACCGGACCCGCCTTGTGGCAAAGCTTTGACGCCGCCGAAATCGGCGAAGACTTGGCCCACATCGCCAGCCTCGGCTTCCAGGCCGTGCGCGTCCCGCTGTTTTGGGCGAACTTTCAGCCCGGCCAGGAACGCATCGACCCACGCGCCCTCGATCGTTTTGGCCGCTTCCTCGACCTGAGCCACGAACACGGGCTACGCGTGCAAGCGGGATTGTGGACGGGCATGTGGGACGGCGCGCTTTGGTGGCCCGATTGGGGCGTCCTCCCCGCGCCCCTCCCGCCCTCCTGGCCCCTGTTGGTCAACGGCTCTTGGGCGCGTTGGGGGCGCGTCCGCCACCCCTTCACAGATGAACGCATGTTGGCGGCCCGCCAAGTGCTCGTCCGTGAGCTGGTTGGCTTCTACCGCGACCATCCAGCCTTGTTCGGCTGGGAGCCGCTCCCTGGCTTCGGGCGCCTGACCGCCGCCGCCGAGCGCGCGGCCACGCTCGACTGGCTGGGCGAAAGCGTGGCCAGTTTGCACCAGATGACGCCCGCTCACCCCTGCACCGTCCTCCTTGCCTTCGACGCCCTCGAGACCCGCTCCGCCCTCTCTCCCGACGAAGTCATTGCTGTCGGAGCGCAACCCAGCCTCAGTGTCGCCACCTTTGCCAGCGATCGCCGCCGCTTGCCGCTCAATGCTCGCTGGATTGCTTTTGCTCTCGACCTCGCCTCGGCTTTGGCCGGACAGCCCACCGCCCTCCACCTGGCTGGCTTGCCCACCGCCGCGCCTGGCGAGCCTTCCGTTGCCATCGATGGCATCTTCTACGCCAACGAAGAAGACGCCGCCGCTCATCTGGCCGATGTCCTCGCCCTCGCCCGCCAGCGCGACTGCCCCGAACTCTGGCTCTGGCGTTGGGCCGACATCCCCGAGGCGCGCTGGCAACAGCCGCCCTACGACCACTCGCCCTGGCGTCGTCACACCGGCCTTCTGCGCGCGGACGGAACCGAAAAAAAGTTGCTCGCTGGCCTCACCGCCGCCCCCACCCGCGACTACCCCACTCTCTCCATCGATCCAGAGGAATACCGCTCCGACCCCGCCGCCCACTTCCCCCGTCTCTGGATCGCCTATCAAAAACTCGCCGCCCACGCCGAGCATTCGTGATTTCTACAACATACTCGACGTAGTAACGACTTTAGTCGTTTGTATCCACAATAACGACTAAAGTCGTTACTACGAAAAGCGGCTTAGTGGCGCCCTATTTCCTTGGCGAAGGCCATACTGCGCTTGACCGGCTTGAAACCCACGCGTTCGTACACGCCCAGGGCGCCGGTGGGGTTCTCGGTGTCCACGCCCAGGGTGGCGTAGTCCATCCCGGCCGCCTTGAAATCGATCATCGAGCGGTTCAGCAGGGCGGTGGCGACGCCGCGCTTGCGCCAGGGTCGGCGCACAGCTAGATCGCCCACCCAGGCCTCGCGGATGCCCTTGCGCTCGTTTTCCTCCGGGCTGTGGAAGTTGATCGAGAGACCTGCTACCTGGTCGCCAGCCAGCACAGCATACGAGAGATCGGGCCGGAAGCTCTCGCGCCCGACCATGAACAGATCCCAGGTCGTTTTCGGCATCGGCTCGAAGCCCCAGTGGTCGCGGAAGGCTTCGTTGAAAGCGTCGAAGATGAGTGGATCGAGTTCGGGCGTCCAGCCCACCAGCCGGAGATCATCGTCCAGACGGGGAGTGACGATGGGCTGGCTAAGATCGCGGCGCATCTCGTAGAAATAGCGCGTGATCTGGTAGCCGTGGTGGGTAAAGAAGTCGATGCGATCTTGCTCGAAGTCGTTGCTGTGTAGGCGCAGCACCCGTGGTAGGTCTTCGGGCCGGGCCAGCAAGACCTCGCTGGCCCGGGCTTCCATCCAGCCGAGGATGGCGCCGCCCAGGCCCTGGCGGCGGTGCTGGGGATGCACTCCACCCCAGAAGTAGGCTTGTAGCTTGGTTTCGGCTTTGGGTGAGACGTAAACCCAAGCCAGGGCAGCCACTTCGCCGCTGGGCGCGAGGGCCAGCAAGGTGTCCTTCTCGACATCGACATCGGGATCCTCGAACTCCTGCTGGATATCGGCGATGCTGTCGGTGCGGTGCGTGCCGTCGGCGGCGTCGCCAGCGAGGAACATTTGTTGGATGGCGGCGGCGTCTTCGCGGCGGGCGGGCCGCCAGGTGTAGTTGGGAAAGTCGCTTGGTTGGGGCGAAAGGTTTTTGGTGTTCACGGTGTTGTCTTATGTGTGAGTGTTGGCAAAGACCTTTAGGATCTCGAAGACCCTAAAGGTCTCGTTCGATTAGCCATTGCGATGCAGCTTGCCGGTGCGCTTGGCGTAGCGTTCGGCCAGGCCGAAGACTTTCAATCCGGCGGGGATGGCGATGAAGCCCATGAGCAGCACGGGCCACATCTGCGGCCAGAGATCGGCGACCGAGGCGCCTTCGAGCAGGGCCGCGCGCACGCCGACGAGCACGTAGGTGGCCGGGCTGAGGATGGACAGCCGTTGCAAGGCGGTCGGGAGCACTTCGATGGGGTAGTAGACGCCGGAGATCAACAGCATCAGGGCGATGATGACGTGCGTCATCTGCGAGCCGCGTTCAGGGAAGAGCAGCGGCAGCACCGATCCCATGATGCCGACGCCGATGAAGCTGAGGCTGCCTGCCAACAGCATCATGGCGCCGGCGAAGAGATTGGCGCGGCTGAGATCGATGTCGAACAGCAGCACGGCGACGATGAGGATGACCGTGTTGAAGATCATGCTGTACAGCACGGCGAACAAGGTCTGGCCGGCCATGTGGGTGATGCGGTGGATGGGGGCCATCAAGGTATACTCGATGGTGCCTTCCCAGCGCTCAATGCTGATCACGTCGGTGATCCAGTAAAAGATGACCGAGAGGAAGTGCCAGACCAGCGTGCCCACGACCAGGTAGAGGGCCAGATAGCGGCCATCGATGTTGTTGTTGCCGCCGCTGAGCCGTTCCATGCCCAGGCCGATGTAGCTGACCGAGAGGGCGTTGGCGATGGAGTAGCACAGCCAGACAAGCTCCCACGACCAGTAGCGCCTGACCAGGTTGGCGTTGCGCTCCATGAAGGCGTAGGTGGCGCGGAGTTGTTGCTTCCTGAAGGAGGGTTGTGAAGAGGTGATGGGTGTGGCAGACATGAGGGGGGTGTCCTTTGGGGAGTTGAGACGACGTCGGTCGAGTACAACGGGAGTGACAAGGTAAAAACAATCAACAATCAACAATCAACTTGCAACTTGCGCCTTGCCTACTTGCCTACTTGTCTACTTGTGTACTTGTCTACTTGTCACTTGCCACCTGCCACCTGCCACCCTACACTTCGTCTTCCTCGCTGACGAGCTTGCGCCCGGTGAGTTCGAGGAAGACGTCTTCGAGGGTGGGTTCGCGGCCATTGTTGCTGGGGATGAGCGCCCGTAGTTTGGCCGGGGTGTCGAGGGCGACGACTTTGCCTTTGTCCATGATGGCGATGCGATCGCACAGGACTTCGGCCTCGTTCATATCGTGGGTGGTCAGCAGAATGGTGGCGCCGTCGTTCTGCTGTAACTCGCGCACGGCTGTCTGCACCTCGCGTTTGGAACGTGGATCGAGGCCGGTGGTCGGCTCATCGAGCAAGAGGATGCGGGGATGGGAAAGGAGGGCGCGGGCGATGGCGACTTTCTGCTGCATCCCGCGCGACATCTGTTCCATGGGGTTGTGGATGGCGCGTTTTTCCAGACCCAGCCGGGTGAGGATAGCCTCGACCTGCCGCCGTGTTTCCCGCCCATCCAGCCCGTACAAGCGCGCGCCGTAGAGCAAGTTCTCCATCGGCGATAGTTTCTTGAAAAAGCTGGCCTCGACCGAAACGCGGTTGATCAGACGCTGGACTTGCATGGGCTGTCTAACCACGTCATAGCTGAAGACCTGGATGCTGCCGGTGTCGGGCAGAAGTAGGGTGGACATGAGGCGGATGAGGGTGGATTTGCCGCCGCCATTGGGGCCGAGGACGCCAAAGATTTCGCCCTCTTTTACATCGAAGCTAACGTGATCGACGGCAACGACGAAACGCTTGGTCTCCTCCTTGCCGTTTCGGCCAGGCCGACTTTCGCTGCCGTCAGCGTTGGGGGCGGCGCGCTGGCGCCAGGGCAGCCGCGATCTGAGCGATTGGGGCTTGCCGAATTGTTTGTAGACATCGTGGACGAGGATAGCGGGAGACATGGAAGCCTCGGGAAGGTCGAGAGGAGAGGTGGTGACGGGGGATGCGGATTGGGCAGGAGAGCAAAGCGTTATGGCATTCATGGTGGGCCTCCTTTGCAGCGGCGAAGAACAAAAACGGCCACAGGAACATGCCCTGTGGCCGTTTTGAAGAAATTGGCTGGGGAGGAGTCAGCCAAATAAAAAGGCCACGGGGCTGGAAGTGCGCCCGTGGCCTGAGTTCTCTGAGCTTTCGCTTTACATAACTAGTGGGTGATGGACGCACTCCAATAATGCGCGAGGTCATTCCCGCTCAGGGAGCGGCGAATGCGGAACATGGTTTCGAAAGTGTCGTTCATCAAACAACATCCTGAAAAGGGTTAAAATAGAGCCAAAATAGTTTAGCATAGAGGGTGGGGGAGGGCAAATTATTGAATACCCCCGATCCAACCCGCCCACCGGGCTCGGCGCACCCACGCCTACCTCCATCCGCTGGCTGGTGTAGCCCTGAGTGCAACGAAGGGTCAGTTGTCACCTGGCTGCCAGGGTTGTAGCGCACGCCGCCGTAGGCGTAGTAACGCAGTTCCGTCAAGCGAGCGCCGCTCTGATCGGTGGTGATGGCGGTCGAACCGAGGCTTGTCCTGAGCGCAGTCGAAGGATGGTCGGTCAACAGATAGTTGACCGCCGTGCTGGTGTTGTGCCGCTGCCCCCCAGCCTCGTAATACTTGCTCTCACGCGTCACCATGATGTTGTCGAACAGCACCTCGCTGGCGTCGGTGCGCAGCGAGATGTAGCCGCCCGCAGCCAGCGGCGCGGCAGCGTCCGTCCATGCCCCCAGGTTGGCGCCATCTCGCCACAGGTCGAACTTGCCTGTCAGCGGGTCGTAGCTCACCTTGTAGCTGTGCGTCTGTCCGGCGGCGTTGGCGGCAGGGAAGCGATGTGGGACTTGAGACTCGGCGCTTTGTCGGCGGCGTATCTTTGTCATCATGCTGGACTTCCTGGTCTGAGCCAGTATACCCGACCTTCCACCTTGGCTTTTGGTCCAGTTTTCGGGGTCAATCAGAAAGAAGTCGGCTCTACGAACTCAATGTCTTCCCAACTATCAGGCCATGGTTTCAATCGATGCAAAGCAATTCTTGCTACATCGGCCGCGTTATAATGAAGGGAAGAAATGACCGCTTCAATTGTGCCAGGAGGTGTGAGATCTAGTTCATCGATTAGGATATTTTCAGTAATACTTGGTTTCTTTAGGCCATTGAAGTCGATAGATCTTGCGACTAAGCCCTTGTTAGGGAAGTACATCTCAAAATTAAGCGACTGATTCTCGCCCCAGGGCCCATACCCAGCGACATACCACTCTGGATCGCCCAAACAGTCAATCAGGTCATGAGCAGATGGTTGTGCGGTATCGAAAATCACTGTTGCAATTCTCCATTGGCCGTCTTCGACATACAGCCTATAGTTGGAATTGTTACTTCGCCAACGCCACTCCACGTACCTATTGCCCTCTTCTAATTGTACTTTCGTAGGAGAAATATCGAATAGTTGTGAAATAATGGTACTGTTGACACCATTAGTTATAGTAAGTTTTTCAATGAGCATTCTCATATTTTGGGCGCCAAGTTCTTCACAGCTTCTGGCCTGCGTGGTTGTCCGGCAAGATGTTAGCATGGCCAAAATGAGGAGCAAAACTACTGTCGCAGATGTAAGATATGATCGCATTATCTGACTCCGTTCAATAGATCACCGATCCGATCCATCTGGACTTGTAAGGCTACTCCTTTGATCCGAAATCCTCCAAAACCCTCAGTAATAAGCGCCTGCTCATATTTACTCCCATACACAAATGCCGTCACGGCCTCGGCCCAGCGTTCCCAACGGTTGACACATGATAGGCCGCCGCAAGCAGCATAGTCCGTCAAGGGCGCGCCATGCCAACGACTGGAGAAGCCGTTGTGCCAGTCGATCACATGCGCCAGTTCGTGCACGATTTGCGTGCCCACCCACAGTTCGCTGCTGTTATCCAGCCAGCCGGCCGGCACCCAGACCTTGTTGTGCAGCGTTGGTGGCGCACAAGGCACGCTGCCCCCGCGACAGATGACCGGGCTGCCGGGC
>JAYRVO010000012.1:0-20351 GCA_041918515.1 Chloroflexota bacterium
ACCTCTTCGAGCAGGCGAAGAAGAACAGCCCGTGCATCATCTTCATCGACGAGATCGATGCGGTGGGGCGGCATCGCGGCGCTGGCTTGGGCGGCAGCCACGACGAGCGCGAGCAGACGCTGAATCAAATTCTGGTGGAGATGGATGGCTTCGACACCGATACGAACGTCATCATCATCGCCGCCACCAACCGCCCGGATATCCTCGACCCCGCCCTCCTGCGCCCCGGCCGCTTCGACCGCCGCGTGGTGCTCGACCGGCCCGATGTACGCGGGCGCCGGGCCATCTTTGGCATCCATGCCAAAGGCAAGCCGTTGGCCAACGACGTGGATTTGGATATTCTTGCGCGCGCCACCCCCGGTTTCGTAGGCGCCGACCTGGAAAACGTGGTGAACGAGGCCGCCATCCTTTCCGCACGGCGCAACAAGCGCGCCATTGGCATGCGCGAATTCGAGGAAGCGATCGAACGCGTGGCCATGGGCGGGCCGGAGCGCCGCAGTCGCGTGATGAGCGATTTGCAGAAGCGGCTTACTGCCTATCACGAAGCGGGGCACGCCGTCGTCGCGCGGATGGTCGATCCCAAGAACCCCATCCAGAAAGTGACCATCATCCCGCGCGGTCAGGCGGCGGGCTATTCTTGGCAAGTGCCAGAGGAAGATCGCACCCTGCAAAGCAGGGAGGATTTCATGGCTCGCATTGCGGTGGCGTTGGGTGGACGCATCGCCGAAGAGATCGTGCTGGGCGATATCTCGAGTGGGGCCAGTTCCGATTTGGAGCAGGTCACGCGTCTGGCGCGGTCGATGGTGACGCGCTACGGAATGAGCGACAAGCTTGGCCCCATGGTCTTCGGTAAGAAAGAAGAGATGATTTTCTTGGGCCGTGAGATCCACGAGCAGCGCGACTATAGTGAAGAGGTGGCCGAAGAGATCGACCGTGAGGTGCGCCAACTCGTCGATGATGGCTATCTCATGGCTCGCAACGCCTTGGAGACGCATCGCGATATGTTGGAATTGGTAGCGCAGACATTGCTCGAGCGCGAGACTCTGAATCGTGAAGAGTTCGAAACGCTCTGCGAGGGCGGCGAGCTGCCCCCAGCCCCGCCACAACTCGCGCCCGCCCCTCGCCCCGCCCCCGTCGATGAGGTCAAACCTAGCCCCACGCGTGAAATGGGCGCCAAGAAAGGCCCTGCCTCCCCACCGGCGCCGGCTCCTGCTTGAAGCTATTCCCTGATTACCCTGCAAAAAAAGACCTCTTAACCAGCAATCTGGTAGGAGGTCTTTTTTGTGGCGCCGGGCTTGTTTACTGGCCCCGGAAAGCGGGCTGCACTTCCTCCGTGCGGCGCGCTGGCGGTATATTTTCTGGACTGGGAACGACCAACGTCGCCTGAGGTGGGGGTACGATGCGCGGCGGCAACGTTGTTTCTTGCTGAGGATGAGCACCGCAGTGCGGACAGCGTTTCCATTCCGGCTCCAGCAGACGGCTGCACTGGGGACAGGGATGGCGTAGCTCGGCTTCGCAGTACGGGCAGAATTGCCAGGCGATCTCGACCACACGGCCGCATTTCGGACAATTGCGGGCTTGCTCGATCTCGCGCAGCAATGCTTCTTCTTCCAGCGCCCGGTCGTATTGTTCGGCCAGGGTGGTGCGAGGGCGCAAGAGCAGGTAAAGGAGAACGCCGAGCACGTTGAAGATGGCCACCAGCAAAGTGGCGAGCAGAGCGGCGAAAATATCGGCGGAACGCGTGCGAATGTCGCGCCACGTCCAGACGATGAGGCCGATCCAGAAAGCCACCAGGAGGCCGCCGAGAACAGCGACGACCCATTCCAGGCCGACGCCGAGGAGATTGGCAAGTTGTTCGGGCATAGATGCGAAAACTCCGGCAAAAATAACGGCGCCGCGCGAGCGCGGTTGCGCATCATAGCACAAGGTTCGGGAAAGTTGACAACTTTGTAGCAGTTTGTCATACCCGCCAACATGGATCGACTCATCTGTTTTCGCAAACGGTTGGGTTAGGGCGCCGCGCGGTTTATCGGCGTGGGCGTGACAAAGGGATTGCCGGCCAGGAAGAAGCGCCAGGGAGCGGCGATGGCAGCTTCATCCCCGCGCACGCCCACGCGCGGGCTGACGCCAATGGTCTCGGAGTGTGCGAAGCCAGTCTCCAGCCATAGATCGACGCCCAGCGTCAGATCGTGATCATTCAGCCCCCGCTCGATCCCCAACGCCTGGCATAGCTTCCCCGGCCCATTGCTCAATCCGATCCATTGTCGTCGATTCCTGACCTCTGATCTCTGACCTCCGACCTCTGACCCTTCGGCACGCTCAGGGCTGGCTCTCTGACCCCGCCGCGCCACCATCTCCTCGATCCCCATCACCGGCTCCAGCGCCCGGATGAGCACCGCCGACGCCTTCCCCACCGCGCCCGTCACGGCATTCAAACAGAAGTGATTGCCATAAATGAAATAAACGTAGGCATGACCGGCTGGCCCGAACATGACCCGATTGCGCGCGCTGGGGCCGCGAAAGGCGTGCGAAGCAGCGTCTTCAGCGCCCAGATAAGCCTCGACTTCGACGATGCGTCCGATCAGCCGCGTTCCCCCCATCTCCCGCACCACCAGGCAGCCCAACAACTCCGGCGCCACCACCAGCGGCGAGCGCGCATAATAAGACCTCGGCAGGATCATTTGTCACTCCCTGGCCTTGTGGACGCGGATGGAGGAAACACAGATGGTTTTCAAGAAAACTTGCCGCTTGCGATTTGCTACTTACCGCCTGCCACCGGGATCACGATATGCACCAGATCGCCATCGGCCAATGGGCAGCGGTCGGGCGCCTCTGCGGGGATTTGGCGATGATTGACGAACAGGCGATAGGGGCGCTGCCGCCTCAAGCCTTGTCCTTGATAGGCGGCGGCAAAATCGGGATGCGCGCGCGCCAGGGCGTCGAGGAGGTCGGCGAGGGTGGCCGGCGCGGGTAGGGCGACAGTGATGCGGTGTCGCCCCAACGCCCGCCAGAGCGGTTCGCCGGCGCGGACGGTGATCTGGATGGCGTCAGTCATCGGTTGGTGGGGTGATCAGATTGGTCTCGAGAGCACGCGCCGCTGCGCGATCCAATGCCTTGCGCACCAGGTGGGCGGCCACGTGCACCGGGAAGGCAGGGGAGGTGAAGGTGGGGCCGAGCGCGTCCTGTGCGGAGGCTTGCGCGATCTGGGCGGCGGCGCTGATACGTTCGGGCGAAAGTGGTTGGCCGCGCAAATGGGCGGCGGCGGCTTCGATGCGAAAGAGGGCGCCCGATTTGGGCAGCAAGGCGATGGTCGCGGCGCTGACGAGGTTGCTTCTGGCATTCAGACGCAGGAAAACAGCCGTTGCTCGCAGCGAGGCCGAGGCCCCGCGCACCGCCGGCGCCGGTGTGAAGGCGCTGCCGCAGGCGGCAACGCAGGCGGCGAAACGCACGGCCAACGGCGGGAAGACAGAAGCGAGCGGGTCTGTCAGAAAATCCAGGAGAGTTTGCCATTGCCGTTCGTTCGGGTCGGAGCGAACCGGAAGAGCCAATGCGACCTCGGCCTCGATAGCGACCAACGCCAAGCTGAGCGGGCTGGCAGGATGCAGCACGTCGCCGAGGCTGGGGGCCAGGACCATGTCCGGCTGCCGGCAGGCTTCGGCCAGGCAGATGGCATGAGTCAGGATCAGGCTGCTGTGGGCCACGGCGGCGGGAGTCAAATCACAAGAAATGGTCAGATAGCCGCCGAATTGGCTAATGCCGGCCAGATGGTCCGGGGCAGAGAGGTGCGAAGATTGGGGAGCGGGGCGGCTCATGATGGCGTCATTATAGCGGAAGCCGGGTGGAATCTCACGGCGATGAGTCGAATCTTACATCTTTTCAAAATTGGGTCTTGACAAACTCGTGAAATCAAGTACAATATGAGTGAGTGCTCACTAACTAAGTGTGTGCTCACTCGATTTTCGAGGATGATTTTTTTGAAGCGATTATGGGAGAGGCCGTATGCACGATGACATGATCCTGAGTCGGCAAGAGCAGCGCAACGCCGCCCGCCGCGCTCAAATTCTGGACGCCGCCGCCCGCGTCTTCGCCGAGAAAGGCTATCCGCGCGCGACGACGAAAGAGATCGCCGCCAGGGCCGAGGTGTCGGAGGGCACCATCTACAATTATTTCGCCAGCAAGCACGATCTCTTGGTGGGCATTATGGCGCAGCTCGCTGAGTCGGAACATCTGCAAGAACGCCTGGCGCAGGCGCCGAAGGATAACATGCAGGTTTTCCTGGCCACGATGCTCTCGACGCGCCAGCAATTCGTGCGCGACAACGAGCCGGTGTTCAAGGCAACTTTGTCAGAAATTTTGATCGACGCCCACTTGGGCGATCACTATTATGAAGAATTGTTGACCCCGGCCTTGCTTGCGATCGAGCAGCACCTGCAGGCGCGCATCGCCAGTGGGCACATCCGTTCCATCGCTCCGGCGCTGGCTGCGCGCATCTTCCTCAGCCTGACGCTGGGTTTCTTTATTTTGCAGACGTTGGGCGATCCCCCCGCCCAGGTGAACGCGGACGATCTGATCCATCTGACGACTTCGGTTTTGCTCGATGGTCTGACGGCTCCCCGTTCCTGACCTGACCAACACCTGTCGACCTTGGCGAGAGGCGAACATGATCTTCAAGAATCTTTGGCGCCGTCGGATGCGCAGCCTGCTGACCCTGCTCGGCATTGCCGTGGGCGTCGCTGCTGTGGTGGGGCTGAAGACGATGGCCGCGGGCATCGGTAAAAACTATACCACCGCTGTGGGCCTGAGCAATGATCTGCTTGTCTCGCAGGCCAATGCTATCGACGTCGCCTTCAGCAATCTGGACGAAGACCTGGGGCCGCGCATCCAGGCCGTGGCCGGCGTGTCGGTGGTCGAGCCAGGCGTCTACGGCTGGATCACCACGCCCGATCTGCCTTTTTTCCTGATCTTTGGCTACGATCCGAGCAGTACGGCCGTAAAGCACTACCGCATGGTGGAGGGTAAGCCCCTGACGGGGCCAAGGCAGATTATCATCGGGCGACGTGGGGTCGATAGCCTGAAGAAAGGCGTGGGCGATACGCTGCGGCTGAATGCCGTTCCCTATCAGATCGTCGGCATTTACGAAACAGGGCAGGCGATGGAGGAATCGGGTGGCGTGGTCGGCCTGGAAGACGCGCAGGACATCGTGCAGAAAGAGCGCAAGGTCAGTCTGTTTCAGGTGGGTGTGGCGCGCGGGGCCGATGTGGACGCTATCAGCGAGCGGATCGCCGCGCTGGATAAGAATCTGGTGGTGGCAACGTCCAGCGAATATGAGGCCAACACCCAATGGACGGATATGCTGGGAGGCTTCGCCTGGGGTATCTCGGCTATTGCCATTCTCATCGGCGGTCTGGGCATGATGAACGCCATGATCATGAGTGTGCTGGAGCGGACGCGCGAGATCGGCACGCTGCGAGCGGTGGGGTGGAGTCGCTGGCGTGTGATCAGGCTGATTTTGGGCGAGGCGTTCGTTCTCAGTTGCGTGGGCGGGTTTGTGGGCCTGGGGTTGGGCGTGCTATTCGCCGATCTGGCAAGCCGCATTCCTGGTTATGGAGCGATGATGGAGGGAACTGCCTCGCCCCAAATTTTCGTGCAGGGGATGATCACGGCGCTGTGCCTGGGCGCTCTGGGCGGCCTCTATCCGGCGTGGACGGCGGCCAACTTGCAACCCGTCGAGGCGCTGCGTTACGAGGGCGGCGGTTCGGGCCAGGTCAAAGGCTGGCTGGCGCGCATCGGTGGCCAAAGTTTTCGTAATCTGTGGCGGCGGCGCAATCGCACGCTGATTTCAGCGACAGGCATCGGTATCGGCGTGGCCACGCTGGTGATGTTGGGAGGGCTGATCGATGGCGTAATGACGCAGTTGCAAGCTCTGGCTGGCAGCACTGGGCCGGGCAATCTGACCATCATGCAGCGCGATGTGGGGGATATGAGCCTGAGCAGCCTGGACGAGCGTATCGTGGATCTCATCCGGGCGATGCCAGAAGTGAAATCGGTCAGCCCGATGGTGTTGGGTTTTATCATGACCGAGGAGATGCCGATGTTCATGTTGGCGGGCATCGATCCGAACAGTGCCGCCATGGACTATTACAAGATCAAAGAGGGTCGCTCGATCCAACGGCCCAATGAGATGTTGTTGGGGACGCTGGCAGCCAAGACGTATAAGGTGGGCGTCGGCGATACGATGGCGTTGTTCAACAATCGTTATAAGATCGTTGGTCTGGTGGAGACGGGCGTAGCGTGGGAGGATGGCAGTGCTCTACTGGCATTGCGTGAGGCCGAGCGGTTGTTCAATCGCCCGCGCAACGTCAGTTTCATCTTTGTCGATGTCAAGGATCCGAACCAGGCCGAAGCCATGGCCGCAGCCATCAACCAGCGTTTCCCCGAGGCGCGCGCGAGCCTGAGCAGCGAGTTCGCCGAAGACACCCGCGATATGCAAAGCGCCCAGGGCATGACCCAGGGCATCGGCTTTTTGGCGCTTCTGGTGGGCGGCATCGTCGTCGCCAATACGATGATGATGTCGATTTACGAGCGCACGCGCGAAATCGGCACGTTGCGGGCTTTGGGTTGGCGCAAAGAGCACATCCTGGGCCAGATCGTGCAAGAGAGTTTATTGCTGTGTGTGCTGTCGGCGGTGCTTGGTTCGTTGTTGGGCATCGTCACGATGGAGTTGATCGCACTGGCGCCCGTGATCAGCACCTTTGCCGAGCCGCGTTGGGAGCTGGGGACATTCACCCAGGCTTTCGTGCTCACCCTCCTGGTTGGGCTGATCGCGGGGGCTTATCCTGCCTGGCGCGCAAGTCGTTTGCAGCCGGTGGAAGCGTTGCGATATGAGTAGTATTGCGTATTGCGTATGTAGCACGCAATACGCAATACGCAATATATAACGCATCCAGACTAAAAAGAACGGATTATCATGCAAAAACGCACTATCATCATTATTGTCATTGCTGTCGTTGCTCTCGTTGCTGGTTGGTTTGGCTACAACCGTTTTGTCGCCAAATCGGCGCAGGAAGCGGCGGCGACGCCAGAGGTTGCGCAAGCGGCGGAGACACAGAATGTGATTTGGGCCTCGGGCAAGCTCGTGCCTGAGCAGTGGGCGGGCCTCAGCCCGGCGATGGGGGGCGTCATCCGCGCCCTCCCTGTGCGCGAGGGCGACCGTGTGGAGGCCGGAGTCGTGCTGGTCGAGTTGGATAATGAAGTGCTGCAGGCGCAGATTGAGACAGCGAAGGCGGCGGTAGCCGAAGCTGAGGCGGCCGAAGCCAGGTTGCTGGCCGGGGCCACGCCGGCCGAATTGGACGCCGCCCGCGCCGAGGTGGCTGCCGCCAATGCCGCGGTGGCGCTGGCCGAAGCGGGCGCTTTGCAGGCCAAAGAGGCCATCGCCGCGGCCCAGGCTCAGGTTGCCATCGCCCAGGCGCAATACAATGATCTGGCCAGCCGCCCCACGCCGGCAGAGCGCTTGCAAGCGCAGCTCCAAGTCGATTTGGCGGCGGCCGCACTTCAGCAGGCCCAGCGCTCCTACGATCAGGTGGCCGGCGACCCCGCCATTGGTCGGCGGCCCGAAGCTCTGGGTCTGGATCAGGCCACGTTGAACCATAATGCCGCCCAAGCTGCCTACAACGTGGCCGTGCAAGGCGCCACTTCCCAGCAATTGGCGGTGGCGCGGGCGCAGATCGAGGCGGCTAGACGCCAGGTGACAGGCGCCCAGTTGCACATCCCTGAAGCCGCGGCCAGTGTGGATGGCGCCAGGGCGCAGTTGGCGCGCGCACAGGCAGGTTCGCGAGCTTTGACGGACGGCCCCACCGCCGCCGACAAGGCCATGGCCGCGGCCCGTGTGCAGCAGGCGCGAGCCGCCCTGGCGACAGCCGAAGCGCAATTGCGCCAGGCGCAGATCATGGCGCCGTTCGCCGGGCAGGTGGGCGAGGTGCTGGCGCGCGTGGGCGAGCAAGCGGCGCCTGGCGTCCCTGTGCTGATGCTGGGCGACACCAGGCGTTTGCTGGTCGAGACGACCGATCTGCGCGAGACCGATGTCACCAAGCTGGAGGAGGGCATGACGGTCGAGGTCACTTTCGATGCCTTGCCGGGGCGAAGCTTTCAGGGCGCCATCACCCACATCGCCGCCATGAGCACTGTCGAAAAGGGGAGCACCAACTACACTATCGAGGTCGATGTCGCCGATCTCGATCCCAGCCTGCGTTGGGGGATGACGGCATTTGTGAACATTCAGCCTAATCGCTGATACTTGACCACTTGTCACGCACAATAAAGTTGAATATCGCCATGGACGACGCATTGATCCGAACATCGAATCTAACCAAGATATACGGCGCTGGTGAGACAGCCGTGCGCGCGCTCGATGGCGTCACTGTCTCGGTGACGTCGGGTGAGTTCGTCGCCGTCATGGGGCCAAGCGGCTGCGGCAAGAGCACTCTGCTGAATATGTTGGGCGCGCTCGATCAACCCACGTCGGGCGAGGTGTGGGTGGCGGATGAAAACTTGGCCAGGCTCAAGAATGTGGATGCTTTCCGCGCCAAAATGGTCGGGTTCGTGTTCCAACTTCACAATCTGATCCCCACCCTCACGGCGCTGGAAAACGTGGAGGTGCCCATGCAAGGCCAACCCGGCAGCGCCAAACAACATCGCGCGCGGGCTGTGCACTTGTTGGAATTGGTGGGTTTGGGCAACCGTTTATTAGCGTTGCCCGGCCAGCTTTCAGGTGGGCAACGCCAGCGCGTGGCCGTCGCCCGCGCGCTGGCAAACGACCCCAAGGTAATTCTCGCCGATGAACCCACCGGCAGCCTGGACACGCAGAGCGGCGAGGAGATTTTGGCGCTTTTGAACGACCTGAACTGCAATCAGGGCGTCACCCTGCTCGTCGTCACCCATGACCGCCGTGTGGCCCAATCCACACGGCGCATCCTGCGTATGCGCGACGGGCGCATCGTCAGCGATCACCGCTTACAAGATCCCTTCGAAGAAGACCTGCGCACCCTCGCTGCCAGCCGTCTGGGCCAGGCCATCATGGGCACAAATCATTTACAGCTGGATTATTTGAGCGAGCCGGAAAAAGCGCTCCTACAAAACCTCTTGACGAAAGTATCCGAACCATGACCGCGCAGCTTTCGCAACCCCGCCGCACCGCCCGTTTGCTCTTCCCCGATGGCCGCGTCTTTTCGGCGCCTATCGATACGCCTCTGGGCGATTATATCCACGCCGCCACCGCAGGCGACGGCCTCCCCCTGGCCGTTGCCGCCGTCCTTGATGGCAAGCTGGCCGAGCTGAGTTGGCCGGTGACGCGCGATGGCCGGGCGGCGCCGGTGCGTTTGGATAGCGCCGATGGCGTCCGCATCTATCGGCGCTCGCTCACGTTTCTGCTCATTGCCGTCGCCGCCCGACTTTTTCCCGACGCCCGCGTCTATGTCGAGCATTCGATCACCAGCGGCGGCTACTATTGCAAGATCGAAGGCCGGCCGCCTCTCACGCCAGAGGAGTTGAAGCGGCTGGAGAGCGAGATGCGGGCGGTGGTGGAGGCCGACGCGCCCATCCTGCGTCAGGAGATGCCGCTACCAGAGGCCATCGAGCTTTTCCGCCAGGCCGGAGATGACGAAAAAGTGGAACTGCTGGAGCAACGCCAGAAACCCACCCTCATCGTCTATCACTTGTTGGAAAGCCAGGATTATCTGCATGGTTTCATGGTTCCCAGCACTGGCTATCTTCATCATTTTGCCATCGAGGCGGCTGATCATGGCTTCTTGCTGCGCTACCCCCGTCAGGGCGCCAGCACCGAAATTGCACCCGCCGGCTCTCACACTCCGCTCTTCGATGTCTTCACCGAGTACAGCGCCTGGCTGCGCGCGTTGGGCATCCGCAACATCAGCGGCCTGAACGATGGCATCGAAGCCGGGCGGCTGGATGAGATCATCCTCGTCACCGAGGCGCTGCACGAACAGCGCATCGGCCAGATCGCCCAGCAGATCGCCGGACGTCGCGACCGCCTGCGCATCATCCTCGTGGCCGGGCCATCCTCGTCGGGCAAGACGACGTTCGCGCGACGGCTGGCGGTGCGTCTGTTGGCGGTGGGGCTGCGCCCGCTGGCTATCAGTATCGACGATTATTTCTTGGGCCGTGAGCATACCCCGCGCGACGAGCACGGCAACTATGATTTCGAGTCGATTTACGCCGTCGATCTCCCTTTGCTCAACCAGCAACTCAACCAGTTGATCGCGGGTGAGCAGGTGCAACTGCCGCACTTCGATTTCAAGGCTGGCGAGCGTCAGCCTGGTTCGTTCGTCCAGATCACCCCCCAGCACGTCCTCATCCTGGAAGGCATCCACGGCCTCAACCCCGCCCTCGTGTCCGATATCGACCCGGCGGCCTGTTTCCGCATCTACATCAGCGCCCTGACCCAGCTCAACCTCGATCGTTACAACCGCATCCCCACCACTGACACCCGGCTGATCCGCCGCATCGTGCGCGACGCCCGTAGCCGGGGCTACAATGCTACCGAGACCATCGCCCGTTGGGAGAGTGTACACGAAGGCGAACGTCGCTGGATTTTCCCTTTCCAGGACAACGCCGACGTGATGTTCAATTCCGCCTTGACCTACGAATTGGCCGTACTCAAGCCGATGGTGGAGCCGCTTTTGTTGCAGATCGAGCCGGGGACGCCGGAACGGATCGAAGCCAGCCGTTTGCGTTCGCTCTTACAATGGTTCCGGCCCGCCTCGACGGAGAATATCCCCTCCGACTCGATCCTGCGCGAATTCATCGGCGGGTCGATCTTGGAGAATTATCGCCCGTGGCCAAGTTGAGGAAACAGACAAGGGGATAAATCAGAGCGGTTCGAAACGGGCCTGGAAGAAGCGCAGATATTTGGGTTCGTAGACCATGTCGAGGCCGCGCGCTTGTGCGCGTGCGTCGTAGACGGCCTTGACCGATTCGGCCACGACATCCATGTGTGCCTGTGTGTACACTCGACGAGGGATAGTCAGGCGGGTGAGTTCCAGTTTGGGATAATAATGGTCGCCGGTTTTGGCATTGCGCCCAGCGCTGACGATGCCGCGCTCCATCGCACGGATGCCGGAATCCAGATAAAGCGCGGCGGCCAGAGTTTGGGCGGGAAACACCGTCTGCGGAAGATGGGGATAGAAACGTCTGGCGTCGAGGAAGATGGCGTGCCCGCCCACTGGCTGCATGATTGGGATGCCCCAATCGGTCAGCAACTCGCCCAAATAGCGCACCTGCCCGATGCGCGAACGCACGTGGTCATCTTGCACCGATTCGACGATGCCGATGGCCATGGCCTCCATATCGCGCCCGGCCAGGCCGCCGTAGGTGTGCAGGCCCTCGAACACGACCACCATGTTGCGCAATTCCTCGAACAGGTTCCAGTCATCGACGGCCAACCAGCCGCCGATATTGACCAAGCTATCCTTCTTGGCGCTCATCCAGGCGCCATCGGTGTAGCTGCAGAATTCTTTGAGAATGGCGGCAATGGACTTGCTGGCGTAGCCTTCCTCGCGTTCCTGGATGAAGAAGGCATTTTCGACCATACGCGTAGCATCGAGATAGATCTTGATCCCGTGCTGGTCGCACAACGCGCGCAGCGCCTTCACATTCGCCATGCTCACTGGCTGCCCCCCAGCCATATTCACCGTTCCTGCCAGGCTGACATAGGCGATCTTGTCCGCACCCTCGCTTTGGATCAACGCTTCCAGCTTGCCCAAATCGACGTTGCCTTTGAAAGGATGCAGGTTGGTGGGATCGTGGGCTTCGTCGATGATCACATCCACGAAAATGCCGCCCGCCATCTCCTGGTGCAGCCGGGTGGTGGTGAAATACATATTGCCGGGCACGAACTGGCCGGGCCGGATGGCTGCCTGGCTGAGCAGATGTTCGGCCCCCCGACCCTGGTGCGTCGGCACGATGTACTTGTAGCCATAATAGGTCTGGATGGCTGTTTCCAGATTGTAGAAGTTGCGACTGCCGGCGTATGCCTCATCGCCCAGCATCATGCCCGCCCATTGGCGGTCGCTCATGGCGCTGGTGCCGCTATCGGTCAACAGGTCGATGTACACATCCTCGGAGCGAAGCAGAAAGGTGTTGTAGCCGGCATCGGCAGCCGCCCGCGCGCGCTCCTCGCGGCTCACCATGCGCAGTGGTTCTACCATTTTGATTTTCCATGGTTCGGCCCACGAACGGCGACCGAATTGCTGGCCCATGGTTTGAGGGGTGTGTTCGAGCATGTTGGCCCTCCTGAGAACGTCGAAGTTGAATGCGACGATTTTGACAGATTATGCCGCTCTTGTCAACTGATATTTCGCTATTACCCATAAAATCGAAAGAATCACAAGTCACAGCCCCTTTTCGCCATCATAGTCTTCTCAGACTTCCTTCCTTGCGAGCGCCCCGCCGAAGAAACAAAGGCGCCCCCGAAGGCGCGGCCGCCACCGCGCACGGGATGGCGCTATCGTATCATTCTTTCACCCAACGTTCGATCAGGGAGAGCAGGCCCCAGAGGAATAGGATGAGGCCAGCGCCGGGGAGCAGGCAGGCCAGGCCCGTCGCCAGCGCCCAACGCCCGTAGATGATGTAGATGAGGCCGCCGCCGATGATGAGCAGGCCGCCGATGACGAGTAGCAACAGTCGTCGGTCGGTTTGGCGGCGGTAGCGGCGGTAGTCGGTGGGGGGGAGAGGGTTGCCGGGGGACACTCAGGTGGTGGTCGTGTTCTCGAACTGCATGCGCTCGGCGCGGCCGGAGCCGGGCTGGTAGCTATCCAACAAGCTTTTGGGGCGCAAGGTGTAGGTGTAGATGAAGATGTTGGGATTCAGTGGCTCGATCGCCGGTTCGGGCGGCGCGGCTTTGGGTAGAATCACGGCCGGGGATTCGCCGCCTGGGAGGGGGGCATCGCCTCCGCGCGGGGGGCGACGACGCTCGTTGCGTCGAGGCGGGGGCGATGTGGGTTCAGCTTCTTTGCGCGGGGTTTCGGGCGGCGGCGGGGCGGCGCGTTCGGCGGGGCGCTCAGTAGGGCGCTCAGGTCGGCGCTCGCCTCCGCGCGGGGGGCGGCGCCGGCGCCGATTGACGGGCCTTCTATCCGTTGGCTCATTGTTCACAGACATTTTCCTTTATAAACGACGAGCGTAGGTGCTCTTGTCAAACGATCTTGATGTTTTCCAATCCCTCTTCGGGTTGGGGATACTGCGGGTCGAGGTCTTTGATGGTTTCGACGATGGTGCGGGCGATGATGACATCCCGATACCATTTGTTGTTGGCAGGGATGACATACCAGGGTGCGTATTCGGTGCTGCAGAGGCTGACGGCGTCGGCATAGGCGGCCATGTAGTCGTCCCATCGCTCGCGCTCTTTGAGGTCGCCGCTGGCGAATTTCCAGCGCTTGTTGGGATCGTCCAGGCGAGATTGCAGGCGCCGGGCTTGTTCGTCCTTGCTAATGTGCAGGTAGAATTTGAGGATGACGGCGCCATTGTCGGACAAGAGGCGTTCGAAGGCGTTGATGTGGCCATAGCGTTTGCGCCAAACTTCCTCTGGCGCCAGGTTGTGGACGCGCACGACCAATACGTCTTCGTAGTGTGAGCGATTGAAGATGCCGATCATGCGGCGGGGAGGCGCCACCTTGTGGACGCGCCAGAGGAAATCATGGCTGAGTTCTTCGGGGGTGGGCACTTTGAAGGCGGCGACGTAGACGCCCTGGGGGTTGACACCCTGGGTGACGTTTTCGATGGCGCCATCTTTGCCGCCCGTGTCCATGGCCTGCAGGACGATCAGGAGGCTGCGCTTGTCCCAGGCATAGAAGCGTTCCTGCAAATCGCGCAGCTCGGTGCGCAGGCGATCGAGTTCATCGCGGGCTTCTTGTTTCTTCAAACCGCCGTCTTCATCCGGATCGATGGCGCTCAGGTCGACGCGCGTGCCGGGTTTGATCATAAAGCGGTGGCGGAAAGGAACTGGCGTCTCTTTGGTTTTGTCGCCTTTGGCCATGTTGGGTTCTCCTTCGATGGGCGGTTTGGGGATGGGTGTGCGAGTAGGTTGGGGGGTAGGGGGTGGCGGCGTCAGTCCGGCGAGATCGTGGGCGGGGGCGCGCCGCGGGCGGAGGCATAAAGGCCGAGGATGAAGCCGAAGCTCAGGCAGCTCAGCAGGCCCCACCAGGTGCGGAGGAAAGGCAGGATGTTCTCGTTGAACCAGTGGCCGACGATGAAGCCGGCGACGACCCAGATCGTGAAGCCGTAGAAGGTGGCGACCATGAGGGTTTCGCGGCGCTGCAGGCGGTCCAGAGAGGCGGCAAAGAGCAAGCCCAAGATGATGGAGACGAACAGGTGGAGGGTGATTGCGATTCCTGCTGGCCACCAACCTCTGGCAAAGGCCGCGGCGCCCAGAAGCGTTGCGGCGATGGTTCCGAGCAGTTGGTTGGCGCCCGACCCGACTATTTGCGCCAACAAGGCCCACAATGCCAACATGCCAGCGCCAGCGAGGAGGCCGGCGGAAATGCCCTGGCGGGGTTGGAGTTGGTTGCCGAGGAAGACGCGATCGTGGGCCATGAGGAGGAGAGACGCGGAGATGGAGGGACGCAGAGACGCAGCGGGAGGAAAGGGATCGAGGGCATTCTAGCGGGGCTTGGAGGCGCAGGCAAGATTAGCAAGCGGGGAATTCGTTTTCTCGACCGTCCTCACCTCGTCTTGTCCCCCAATTTTTGCGCAAAAATGGGGGCGCTCTCCCTTTTTTATCTATGACCGGCTGTCCATCGGCCCGGCGAAGTCGACTTCTTGGCCGCTGGGCAGCAACTCGCGCACGCGCAGGTCGGCTTGATCAAGCAGATCGTTGCAGTGGCGGATGAGGGAGACGCCTTGTTCGTAGCGGGTCAAGTTGGCTTCGAGATTGCCGTCGCCGCTTTCCAGTTCGGCGACGATGCGCTGCAGTTCGGTCAGGGCCTGTTCGAAGGTGAGATCGGCTGGGTTCATAGGGGGATGGGGGTTGTCTGGCTCAAGGATTTAGGGGAGGGCGAGACGGTTATCGCTCACCGCCGGCAGCGCCGGCAGCATGATTGGTTGCCATGATACCGCGTGGGTGGGTGGGGTGGCAAGGGTCGGGGGGAGGCGGGTGCGCATAGGTGGGGGCGGACCAGTCCCGCCTGCTGCTAATGAAATACTCATCAAATTCTGATACTTGTGATACGCTGTTGTGGTTTGATCGAACCTGCGGGCTGATTCTCTTGACCGATTTGAGTTTACATTTCCCCGCAATAACTTACGAGGCTGACATGTTACGAGACCTTTTTGGTTTACAACGTTCCGACCCGGACGAGAAAAATCTGGCATCGCTCTTGCCAGATGAATTACCTATTCTGCCTTTGCGCAATCTGGTCGCTCTGCCCATGGCCGTGATCCCCTTGGCCGTGGGTATCCCACGCTCGATCAAGCTCATCGAAGACGCTATGATGAATCGACGGTTGATCGGCCTGGCAACGATGAAAGACCCTGAGATCGAGGAACCCCTGCCCGATCAGGTGTACGAAACCGGGACCGTCGCCCTCATCCACAAAGTTGTCCACACCGACGATGGCGGGCTGCAGGTTATCATCCAGGGCTTGGAGAAATTTCGCGTAGGTACCTGGATCAGGACTGATCCTTACCTCACCGCCAATGTGCAGCTGGCGTCAGAGCGCGCCGAGGAAAACTTAGAGGCGACAGCCTTGCGTCAGAATCTGCTGCAAGTGGCTACAGAGGTGGCTGATCTACTGCCCAACGTACCTGAAGGCGCTGCCGCCTTCTTGGAGCAAGTCAAAGACAATCGCCAATTGGTATATTTGGTCGCTGCCAATGTGCGCATGGAGATTGCAGACGAGCAGGGCATCCTGGAGACCGATTCGATCAACGAGAAGATGCGGCGGCTCATCGGCATCTTGGCGCACGAAAAGGAGGTGCTCACGTTGCGACGCAAGATCGCCGAAGAGGCTTCGGAGGAGATGAACAAGACGCAGCGTGAGTATTTCTTGCGCCAGCAGATGGAAGCGATTCGCAAAGAGTTGGGCGAGACCAGCGAGCAGGAGGCCGAGGCGGCCGAGTATCGTCGTAAGATCGAAGAGGCGAATATGCCGGAGGAGGCTGCCAAAGAGTCGCAGCGCGAATTGAAGCGCCTGGAAACGATGCCGCCGCAGGCCGCCGAGCATTCGGTCATCAAAACGTATCTGGATTGGTTGGTGGAACTGCCCTGGAATAACTTCAGTGAGGACAATCTGGAAATCGCTCATGCGCGTCAGGTGCTCGACGAAGATCATTACGACTTGCAGAAGGTGAAAGATCGCATTCTGGAATTCCTGGCCGTGCGCAAGCTGGTGAAGGAGCGCGGGATCGAGCCTGAAGAGGGGCACGAAGGTGAGGTGCAAGAGGCCATGGGCGCCATCCTCTGCTTCGTGGGGCCGCCGGGCGTGGGCAAGACCAGCCTGGGCAAAAGCATCGCCCGCGCCCTGGGTCGCCAGTTCACTCGCATGAGCCTGGGCGGGATGCGCGATGAGGCCGAGATTCGCGGCCACCGCCGCACCTATATCGGCGCCATGCCCGGCCGCATCATTCAGGCCATCAAGCGCGCCGGCACTCGCAACCCCGTTTTCATGCTCGATGAGGTGGACAAGATCGGCGCCGATTGGCGCGGTGATCCCAGCTCAGCCCTGCTGGAAGTGCTGGATCCGCAGCAAAATAGCGCTTTCCGCGACCATTATCTGGATGTCGATTTCGATCTCAGCGATGTCATCTTCATCACCACCGCCAACACGCTCGAGACCATCCCCGAGCCGCTGCGCGACCGCATGGAGACTATCCCGCTGGAAGGTTATACCGAGTACGAAAAGGTGCGCATCGCCGAAGGGTATCTGGTCCCACGCCAGCGCCGGGCTAACGGCCTCCGCCTGGAGGAGATCGAGTTCCCCGAAGATGCGTTGCGCGCGATCATCCGCGACCATACGCGTGAGGCGGGGGTGCGCAGCTTGGAGCGCGAGATCGGCCAGATTTGTCGCAAAGTGGCAGTGAAGATCGCGGCAGGAGATATGACCAGCGTTGCTGTCACCCCGACCCTGGTGCGTGAATATCTGGGCAAACCGAAGTTCTTCTTCGACGCCGGTCTGCGCACCGAGCGACCGGGTGTGGCGACCGGCCTGGCCTGGACGCCTGTGGGTGGCGATGTGCTCTTCATCGAGGCCACCCGTATGAAGGGCAAAGGCAACTTCACCATCACCGGCCAGCTGGGCGAGGTGATGGAGGAGTCAGTGCGGATTGCCTATAGCTGGGTGCAGGCCAATGCCGAGACGATGGGCGTCGATCCCGACATCTTCGAGAATTCGAACTTCCATCTCCACGTCCCCGCCGGCGCCACCCCCAAGGATGGTCCCAGCGCCGGCATCACCATGACCACAGCCCTGGCCAGTCTGCTGACGGGGCGGCCCGTGCGGTCGGAAGTGGGCATGACGGGCGAGATCACGCTGCGCGGACAGGTGTTACCTATTGGCGGCCTCAAGCAGAAGGTGCTGGCAGCCCACCGCGCCGGGCTGAAGACCATCATTCTGCCCCAGCGCAACGAGGCCGATCTGGATGAGCTTCCCACCGATGTGCGCGAGGCGATGACGTTCGTACCGGTGGAACACATCGAGCAAGTGCTCGATGCAGCGCTGCCAGCAGCAGAACCGCCTATCGCTGTCGAGCCACCCACTGTCGAACCAACATTGAATTGATCACCAACACGGCCGCGCTGTCCGTTCGGGCGGCGCGGCCTCAAAACCACCCGCGGCGGCGGAAATAGGCCAGCAGGATCAGAGCCACCGACAGCATCAATCCCAGAGCAAAGGGATAGCCCAAATACCAGTTCAATTCGGGCATGTTCAGCGGCGAGACCTGGGTATTGAAGTTCATGCCATAGACGCCAGCGATGAAGCCGAGGGGGATGAAGATGGTGGAGATGATGGTCAGCACTTTCATGATCTCGTTCATGCGGTTGCTGACGCTGGAGAGATAGAGGTCAGTGAGGTCGGAGGCAAACTCGCGGTAGGCCTCCACGAGATCGATGATCTGGATGGCGTGGTCGTAGACATCGCGCAGATAGATGCGGGTGTCATTCGTGATCAAGGGGGTGGGATCGCGCACCAATTGGTTGAGGGCGTCGCGTTGGGGCCAGACCGCGCGACGAAGTCCTAAGAGGCTGTGGCGAATTTCGTGGATCTGGCGTCGCGCTTCGGCGTCTGGGCCATCGAGGATGCCGACTTCCATTTCTTCCAGTCGTTCGCCGATGACCTCCAACACCGGGAAATAACCGTCGAGCACAGCATCCAGCAGGGCATAGGCCAGGTAGTCGGGGCCGGCAAGTCGTAAATGACCATTCCCTGAGCGTAGCCGCGCCCGCACCGGATCGAGCGAATCACCAGGCAGGTATTGAAAGGTGAGCACGAATTTTGGACCGACGAATATGCTCATCTGCTCGATCTGCGGCAACTGGTTCTGCAACGAGACCATGTGGGTGATGAGGAAGAGGTAGTCGCGGTAGTCGTCGGCTTTCGCGCGTTGGTGCAGGTTGACTACATCTTCCAGCGTCAGCCGGTGCAAGCCAAATAGATCGCCCAACTCCTGGATGATGCTGATGTCGCCCAGGCCATCGACGTTGAGCCAGGTGACGGGCCAGGTTTCCAGAAATGGCCGGATGTCGGCGACTTCTTTGACTTTCTGCTCGACGAGACCCGTTGACCCGTAGGCCATGACGTGTAGGATGGGCGCGCTGGCTTGGGGGTCCGGGATGAGGGTGCCGGGCGGCGAACCAGGGGGGACGCGGCGTTTGCGACGTAGGAAGGGTGAGCGGCGAATGGTTTTGGGCATGGCGGTTGGCTCCAGCTTTGATATCGTCGATCATAGCAGCAAGGAGGTAGAGGGCCAACCCTGGCAGGCATCATGGCACGCCGGTGATGGGGAGGAGTCCGGGCGGCGGGCTGAGATCGTAGGGATAGCGAGGTTGTAGGCGATAGTGCTCGTCGTATTGGCTGATGATGCCGGTGACGGCCCAGCGGGAACCGTAGTCGAAATAAGGGCGACGCCAGGGCAGGTCGGCGTCGATGGTGATTTGTGCTTGACCGCTGCCGTCGTCCACCCAGAAGTTGTTAGTGTGGAATCCGACCACGCGGCCGACCACCATGACCAATTGCCCCTCGAAGGTTTCGCCAATAGCGTTGGTGCGCAGGTAGCGCGGGCGCACGCGGGGGCCTGCTCCCAGGTGGACGAGCCAGCGTGGGCTGGAGATTTCTAGCTCGCGCTGGCCGTGGAAGTCGCGGATGCGGCCGGTGGCGCGCAGGCGGTCGCCCAAAGCCAGGGTGGGGTAGTCGCCGGTGCGCAGATAGACGCGTATGCCGGCGGTGGCGTCTTGCAGGTAGATGGTGCGTTGGCCAAAGAGGGCGGGTGGGA
Organism: Chloroflexota bacterium; assembly: GCA_041918515.1. GTDB lineage: Bacteria > Chloroflexota > Anaerolineae > J102 > J102 > SSF26. Next base: position 19,495 of record JAYRVO010000012.1, read on the forward strand.
CAGTGACCTGACCTTCGATAGTCATGCGGACGCCGAGGGCTAGATCATAGGCGCGAGCAATGGGTTCGAGACCGACGCCCAGGCCGGGGTCGGGCGTGGAGGGGCGGTCGGGGCCGGGGGTAGGTGGCTCAGGGAAGGGGTGGTTAGGTTGGCCGGGGGTGATGTCGCCCACGCCCCAGGGGCCGGAGCCATCGGGGTAGCGGCTGTAGGAGCGGTCGTAGCCGGGCGAGCGCGCCCAGAGGAAGCTGTCGGCAATGGTGTTATCAGGTTGGACCAGATGCAGGGCGCCATTGCTGTTGGGTAGGATCACACCGGTCTGCAGGCGGAAGAGGAGGAGGTAGGAGTGGGCGGGGAGGAGGAAGGGGGAGGGGAAGGTGTAGTAGTAGCCGTCGGGCAAGCCGTCGGGGCCGATGTCGCCCCTCCACAGACGCCAGCCGCCGAGGTCGGCGATGGCGTCACCGCCGTTGTAGATCTCGACCCATTCGTCGGCGTCGTCCAACACGCCGTCGCCATTCCAATCCAGAAGTTGGGGCGCGGGGAGGAGTTCGTTGAGGGTGATGGCGCCAGCGGCAGGGGTGGGTAGAGGGGTGGGGGTCGAGGTTGGGGTGGTGGTGGCAGTGGGGGTGGGAGTCGGGGTGGGTGGGAGGTTGGGGCGGCCGGGGCTGGGCGGGTAGGTTTCGGTCCAGTCGCCGGCGCCGTCGATGGTGCGCGACCAGGGGGTGTCGGGATGAGTACGGTCGTAGGTGAAGTGGGCGGCGAGGGTGAGGCCGTCGGGGGCGAGGAGGCGGACGTTGTCGCCGTCGTTGTTGAGAGCGAGGCCGGTGTGGCGGCGGAAGAGGAGGAGGAAGCCGTGGGCG
>JAYRVO010000013.1:0-21567 GCA_041918515.1 Chloroflexota bacterium
CGTGAGGCGTGAAACGTGAGGCGTGAAACGTGAGGCGTGAAACGTGAGGCGTGAAACGTGAGGCGTGAAACGTGAGGCGTGAAACGTGAGGCGTGAAACGTGAGGCGTGAAACGTGAGGCGTGAAACGTGAGGCGTGAGGGCCGGGCGACTGTTGTTCACGTTTCACGTTTTACGTTTCATTACTTCACTTTCTCTTGGACCGATTGATGTGGGTATGGTACGAGGGGGAGTGCGTACTTGAACTTATGGGCAACCTCCTTGTCGACCAGGAGCTTGGTTGGCGTTTATCCTTGAGAGGGGTCACGGCGACAAACCGGCGTCGGTGGGGGTTTGCTGGCCCCCTCCCCAAACGACGCCGAGAAAAACGGGGATATTGTACCGCAAGAATAGGGCGTGGGCAAAGAGGTGCGATTCGAGGTCTTTGCCCAGGTCGCCGGGCTTCATTTATGATAGACTTTCCGCGCGTCATTCACCGTAGTCATCTCGTTCGACTCGCGGAAGCGGAACTTCACGCATCACGTTTCACATATCACGTTTCCATGCCCAAACGCCTCATCATCGCCCTCTCCGGCGCCTCCGGCCAGATCTACGGCATCCGCCTGCTCGAAATCTTGAAACAGACGGCCGAGATCGAAACCCACGTCGTGATCTCGCCCTCCGCGGCCATCACCATCGCCCAGGAGACGAGCTACACCCCCAAGCAAGTCGAAGCCCTGGCCGATGTGCTCTACCGGCCGGGCGACATCGGCGCGGCCATCGCCTCCGGCAGCTTTGCGACCATGGGCATGATCGTCGCCCCCTGCTCGATCAAATCCCTCAGCAGCATCGCCCACAGCTACGACGCCGACCTGCTCACCCGCGCCGCGGACGTGCAATTGAAGGAAGGCAGACCGGTGGTGCTGGTGGTGCGCGAGGCGCCGCTGCATCTGGGCCATCTGCGGCTGATGACCCAGGCCGCTGAGATCGGCTGCGTGATCTTCCCGCCTGTCCCCGCCTTCTACGCCCTGCCGCAAACGCTGGACGACATGATCGACAACACCTGCGGTCGCATCCTCGCCCGCATCGGCATTCCGAATGAGTTGTATCGCGAGTGGGTGGGGATGAGGGGGAGGAGATTGGAGATTGGGGATTAGAGATTGGGGACTGGCGTTTTGATTGCCGTTGCCGCGATTATGCAGTCACCAGAGTATCATAATCAACTGACGAGAGTTGCACAGGTCGCGCCGGCGTCATGCTGGTCGGGCTGGAGGCGCTGGTTGGCAGCACGACCGAGGACGGAAGTTATGAATAGGCAGGTTGAGCACATACGGTCGGGCGACCGACTCCTGAACTCCCCCCATTGACGCAAAATGAGTCTTTTTCCCTGGCTTCTGTCCGCGCTAAAAGCGGCTGCCTTGATCTTGGCAGGCATGCTTCTCGCCAAGGCGATTTGGGTGGCTCGATTCTATGTGCGCGGCCAGACGATCATGGCGCAAGGTGATCAGACTGATAGCCTGACCCGGCTCTCCTATCTGCTGGACAAGATCTTGAACCAGCCCTTCCGCGTGGTGGATATGTCGGCCTACCTGCGTGATTCATTCATGGGGGAATGGGCGCTTGTCACCTGCTCGATGACCGCAGCAGCCGTTGCTAACCTCGCCTTCACACAGCCTGAGTCGCAACCAGGGGCCGCTGATCACATCGGTCGCCTGATCGATGTGGTTCTCCGCCCAGAATTCCGAGACTTCGACAAGAGTTACTGGGGACAAGACGCGTTGGATGGGCTTGGTCAGCCGGTGGGGCACATCGGCTATCTCGGACATCTCAATTTCATGTTGGCAGCCTACCACCTGGTTGGAGGCCAGTGGCCGCATTATCGGCAACTGTTCGAGCGCGTCAGCCGTCATCTTCGCCAGGTGATCGACAGCAGTCCTTCCCTCTGTGCTGAAACCTATCCCGGCGAGACCTACGTGCCTGACAATGCTGTTGTCATCGCCTCGCTGGCGCTGTACGAGAGAGTAACCGCAGAGACTGAAGTGGGTATCGGCGAGCGCTGGCTGTCCTATGCCGAGGAGCGCCTGTGCGACCCAGAAACAGGCCTGTTTGTGTTTCATCTTTCGCGGAGCGGGCAGGCCATACAGAGCAGCCGGGGCAGCGGTTCGGCCTGGAATCTGTTCTATCTGTCCTATTTCGCGCCAGAGACAGCCGTAAGACACTATTGGCTACTCAAACAGCACTTCGGTAAACGGCTTCTTCTCGGTATCGGCGGCATCTGTGAATGGCCCGGCTGTCAGAAGCACGTCTGGGATATCGACTCCGGCCCACTCATTCTTGGGCTTAGCCCATCGGCCACGGGCTTCGCCTTTGCCGGAGCCAGGCTGGCTGGCGACGCTTCCTTCCTGAGCATGTTGTCCTTGACGGCCGAATTGGCTGGCTTCACCGGGCAGTTCCGGGGGCGCAGGCGCTATCTTGTGGCCGAATGCATCGCCCCACTCATAGGCGATGCCATCGTGCTAGCGATGAAGACCGTCACAGCCTGGGATGCTCGCTATTTGCAACATGAACGACTCGACAGTATGCTCAGCGAAACTGCAATCAAGCGGTCAGAGTGATCGAATCGCTCTGACCGCTAAACAACCTGACATCATCGCCACTTGCCACCCGCCACCTTCCTCTCCACCCACAACACCCTCACCCTCGCCACGGTTGGCCCGGACGGGCGGCCCCACGCTGCGGCTGTGTTCTACGCCGTGGCCGATGACCTGACGCTGTATTTCCTGTCCGAGCCGAAAACGCTGCACGCCCAACACATTGGCGCGGGGGCGATGGTGGCCGCGACCATCGAGGAGAATAACCAGGACTGGAAGAGCATCCAGGGGCTGCAACTGCACGGCTGGGCAGAGCCATGCGCCGGGCCGGATGAGGAAGCCGCCCGCCAGGTCTACGCCGCCCGCTTTCCCTTCATCGTCGCCGCTGCCACCCTGGCCAGCCCCCTCTCCCGCGCCCGCTACTACAAACTCGCCCCCACCTGGATGCGGCTGATCGACAACAGGCGGGGATTTGGGTTCAAGGAGGAGTGGGGAGACAGGGTGACAAGGTGACAGGGTGACAAGGTGACAAGGTGACAGTATGACCGCCAATAACCAATCTCCAATAACCAATCTCCACCCCCCCCGCCGTTCCGACGAAAAGGCCGCTGAATTGGGTCACCCGTCTTATGTGTGGCGGGCGGGGCAAGAGCGGCGCTTCGACCTCATCCGCCGGTGGGCGCGGGTGGAGGGGGCGGATGTGTTGGTGGATGGGGCCGGGGTGGGGATGTACAGCCGCCATCTGGCCGCGGCCGGCGCGCGCGTCATCTCTATCGACATCGACCACGCCAGCATGGTCATCGCCGGCCAGTCCGTGGGCGGCTGCGTGGTGGCCGCGTGCGAGGCCCTGCCCTTCGCCAGCGCCAGCTTCGACACCGTGTTCTCGCACGAAGTGTTGGAGCACGTGCAGGACGATGCCGCCGCCCTGGCCGAAGCCGCCCGCGTCCTCCGCCCCGGCGGCCGGCTCATCCTCTTCACGCCCAACCGCCTCTATCCCTTCGAAACGCACGGTCACTATTGGCGCGGCCAATACCATTTCGGCAACACGCCTTTGATCAATTGGCTGCCCGACACCCTGCGTAACCGGCTGGCCCCGCACGTGCGCGCCTACACCCGCAACGACCTCCAACGCCTGCTGGCGCCCCTGCCCCTGCGCATCCTCTGCTTCACTCAGGTCTATCCCGGCTACGACAACATCATCTACCGTTTCCCCCGCCTGGGCCGGCTGGTGCGCGGGGCCACATACACGCTCGAAAACACCCCCTTGCGCGCTTTCGGTCTCTCGCACTTTCTGGCGGCGGAACGTTTTTGACAATACGAAGGCGCAAAGAGCACAAAGGGAACACAAAGTCCTGGCTTTATCGTCTGTAAGCCAACTTGCTTGGCCGCCCCCGCCCCCTATGCTACACTCCCCCCAATAACCAGTTACCAGTTACCAATAACCAATAACCAATAACCAATAACCAGTCACCCGTTGACTGTTTCTCAATGTCCCCCGCCACCCGCCCCGCCCATCGCTCCCCCTTCTGGCCGCTCCTCCTGGCCTGGCTCCTGATCCCGCTCTTGCTGGCGGCGGCGGCGCTGGCCTGGTTCGAATGGAGCTACGCTGGGCGCGTCTATCCCGGCGTGCAGGCGTTGGGCGTCGACCTGGGCGGGATGACGATCGAGCAAACGCAGACGGCGTTGAACGAAGCCGCAGCCGAGTACGCCCTGCCCACCGTGACCCTGCGGCACGGCAGCGACCAGGCCTGGCCGCTCACCGCCGCCGATATGGGCGTCGCCATCGATGTCGCCGCGCTCGTGCGGCAAGCCTATCTGAGCGGTCGCACCGGGAATGTTCAAGACAACCTGCAAGCCCAAGCGCGTGCTTTCTGGGATGGGGCGCAACTCCAGCCAACACTGCGGGCGCAGCCGGGAGCGCTGGCCGCCGCCATCGCCGGCCGCACAACGCACCTCAACCGCGCCGCCACCGAGCCTCGCCTCAGCCTCGACGACTTGCAAGTCATCGTCTCGGACCCCAAGCCAGGACAACAAGTGGATGTGGAGGCGACGACAGCCGCCGTGCTCGGCCGTCTGGCTGCGGGTGAGGGCAGCGTGGTGGAAGTGGTCGTGCGCCCGCTTTCTGCCGCCGGGGCCGATATGGCGGCCAGCCGGCAAACGATCCAGCAGATGCTTAGCCGCACGCTCGTCTTCGCCGACAACCGCGGCGAATTCGAGTTCGCGCTCGACCCAGCCACGTTGGCGGGGCTGTTGAGTTGGACAGCTGATGACAACGCACCGGGCGGGCTGCGCGCTGAAATCCAAAAAGACAAATTGCAGGCCATCGTGGAAGGCTGGGCCAAACAGGTCGCCCGTCCCCCCCTCGATGCTCGCTTCGATTTCAACCCCAACACCGGCAAGCTGATCGAGCTATCTCCCAGCGCTGACGGCTACGCCCTCGATGTCACGGCCACCATCAGCGCCACCCTTGCCGCCATCACCTCTGACCAGACCCAGATCGCTCTCCCCGTTCAAGTCGTGCGCCCGGCCGTGGCGTCAGAGGATGCACCCAATCTGGGGATCAAGGAGCTGGTAGCTCAAGGCTCCACCACCTTTGCTGGCTCCAGCGCCGATCGTGTCAAGAACATCGAGGTGGGCGCGTCCAAATTCGTGGGCGTCGTGATCCCGCCCGACGGCGTCTTCTCGTTCAACGAGCACGTCGGCGACGTGACCGCCGCCAACGGCTTCGAGGACGCGCTCGTCATCCAGGGCGATACGACGGCGGTGGGCGTTGGCGGCGGCATCTGCCAGGTGAGCACCACGGTGTTCCGGGCGGCCTGGCTGGGTGGATTTCCCATCCTGGAGCGCTGGAATCATGGCTATGTGGTGCGTTGGTACGGCGCGCCGGGTCTGGACGCCACCGTGTTCACACCCAAGGTCGATTTCAAATTCAGGAACACCACCGGCCATTACCTGTTGATCAAGCCCATCGTCGATGCCAAGAAGGGCGTCATCGCTTTCCAGTTCTATGGTACGAAGCCAGATTGGAGAGTCGAGACGGCCGATCCCTCTTACGACAAGCGCACGCCGTCCCCGGCTCCCCTCTATGTCGAGGACCCCAGCCTGGCGCCAGGACGGGTGGTGCAGTTCGATTGGGCTGTAGAGGGCCTGGAGGCGGTAGCCAGACGCCGTGTCATTGCTGCGGACGGCGCCGTGTTGCTCAATGATACGCTCAAGAGCCGCTATCTGCCGTGGCAGGCCAAGTATCGGTATGGGCCGGGCTTCGAGCCGCCCGCGGGGGCGGAGGTGCAGCGCGCGGGGTGAGGAGGGGGTCAGGAGAGGAAGAGGCGGAGGGTGTCGTTCAGGAGGGAGACGGGCGCGCCGATGTTCGTGCTCGTGGAGCTTGCTCGCCAGATCAGGCCGGCGAGGAAGAGGCAGACAAGGGCGTACAGGGCTTGCTGGCGTTCGCCTTCGATCTTGCCGGTGCTGAATGAGAAGGCGGCGGGCAGGGTCAGAGCGGTGAGGAGACCATAGAGGATGTGCATGAACGGGCGGACGAGCACAGCATCGCGGTTCAAGAACAACCACATGTAAACGCCGATGAGCGCCTGGAGAATGAGCAGTATTTCGCCGACGAGGAGCAGGCCGCGATAGCTGGCATCGACGCTGCGATGCTGTCGCCAGCGCCAAAGCCCCCATACACCGGCAATGACCATGAAAAGGAGGGCGGAGTTGCCCACGCGGGCGTGGAATTGGTCGATTGGCATGGGAAAGGGAGTAGGGAGTAAGAAGTAAGGAGTAGGGAGTAGGGAGTGGGGTCAATATCCAAGTTTGCGTAACTGATCTTCGTCCATGCCGAAATGATGGCCGATCTCGTGCAAAACGGTGCGGCGTACTTGATCTTGGATGGCTGCGGCCGTGCGGTGGTACTGCACCATGGGGTGCATGAAGATAGTGATACGGTCAGGAGGAACAAGGCTGTAACCTTGCGTGCGTTGCGTCAGCGGAATGCCTTCATACAGGCCATAAAGCACGCTGCCGCTGCGTAGCTTCGCCGCCTGACGCTGCGCCGCGCTTGGCCATTCGGCCACGGTGACGGCGATGTTTTCCATACGCGCGGCAATGACCTCAGGGAGCGTCTGCAGGGCGGCTTCGACGAGATCGGCGAAGGTTTCCAGGGTGATGCTGTCGGTGGGTTCGGGCATGGTGGGGCAGAGAAAGGCGGGTGTTGGTCACGATTATACCATAGCCAAAAAGTGGGAGCCTGGCACCACGGCCAGGCTCCCAGCAGTCTCGGTCAGATCGAGGTTCCACCAGGACCCGCCCATTCAGTTGCCGCCGCCCGCGGCGCTGATGGCCGAGCTGATCGATAGGCCCACGACAAGGGCGAGCAGACCGATGAGCAGAGCCAGCAGGATGTAAGGAAGCAGGACGGCAACGATCGCCCGTCCCTGGCTGAGTCCTTGCGTGGTCTGCACGGCTTTGTACTGGATGAACAGCCCCCAGATGCTTGCCGCCAGCCCCAGCAGTCCACCCACGCAGGGGATGAACGAGAAGGCGCCCAACAGATGGGGGATGACGGAGAGAGAGGAGGCCGATAGGTAGGGGGCGAGTCCACCACGGCCACCCAGCAGGCGAGCAAAGAGCATGATCCAGATGGAGATGCCCAGCCACTTCGCCAACAGGCCAAAGGGAGTCGAGAGCCAGCGGCCCAGCCAGGTGAAGACGCGGCCAAAGAATCCCGGCAGCGGCGCCGGAATGGCAACGAGCTTCTCGATGGTGGGTTTGTAAGCTTCAATGCTTTGCTGGATGACGTCGAGGATCGCCTTCGTTTCGTCAGGAACCTGCCCCATCATCCCCAACACCTGATCGATGCCTTGCTGTATGCCGGCGAAACCGGCTTCGACTTCGGCGGCGGGGCTGCGGAAGAGGCCGGGGATGCCGATCAAGGCGTGGACGGCGCCGACGATGAGGCCGACGACCAGGACGATGAGAAGGGCATAGCGCAACGTTGGCTTGGCGGCGAGTCGTTCGTAGGGTTCGGGTTTCAGGACCAGGGCGTCACCGGCCAGGTGCAGCCAGGAGGAGAAGCCCGTTGCAGGAGAGGTGGCGTTCATCGCGCAAAACCTCCAATGAGGGCGCCCATCATGGGGATGAGGAGAAGCCCCAGCAGGATGACAAGGATGCCGATGACGACGCCTGGCGCCAGGGTGGCCACCAGCACGCGACCCCAGGTCAGGTTGTCGTGGACGCGACGTATGGCGATGTAGCGAGCCAGCAACGTCCACGTCCCCACGGCGGCGACCGTCAGTCCGGGTAGGAAGCCGAAGACGTTGAGTAGGCTGGGGGCGACAGCCAGGGCCGAAGCGCCGAGGGTCTGCCGGGTGCTCCCCTTGCCGCCTAGCAGATGGGCGAAGAGTTGGGCGACCAGGCCGAACCACAACCAGCTCACGATCAGGCCGATCAGGGCGGTGAAGAACGAACTGATCGCGTTAGTGGGTTTGGGCGTGAGGAAGTCGCCGATGTTCCAACCGAAGTTGTACTGTTGCTCGAACGCTTGCAACGCCTGAGGATTGTTGCGAATCATGTCGAACCACGGCATGTTGCGCATCCCGTCCAGGATCGTGTCTTTCATTTGCGTCATGTTGGGTGTGGTGGCCCAGTCGAGCACGCCGCCTACCAGCGCGGCCAGACCGACGATGACGCCCACCATGACGACCAGGTACAAGCCTTCGACGATGGGATTGTCGCTCTCTGCAGCTTCATCGTAGGCGTCGGCTTCCAAAAAAAGCCCACGCCAGAGCAGCCGCAGGTCACGACTGATTTTGTTGCTCATGATGGTACGCTCGCTGATTGAGTAATTGATTGTCGACTGTCGATTGGCGGTAATTTGTTATTGGTTACTGGTTATTGGTTATTGGTAATTTGTTATTGGTTATTAATCAATCTCTAAATCTCTAAGTATTAATAACTGATAACTGATAACTAATAACAAATCACTAGAATCATTAATTTTAGATGACTATACATTTTCCTCCTTTTGTGCGGCGATGAGAGAGAGGGCGAGAGCTTCTTCTTCGGCAGGGGTGGCGGCGCGACCATCGAGTCGGGCCGCGCGTACGACCTGGAAGATGCGACGATAGAGGGGGCCAGGACGGACGCCGAGGGCTTTCAGGCGGTCGCCGGTGAGATGGATGGCTTGCGGACGCAGGTGTTCGGTGTAGTCGTGGATGCGTTCGCTCAGAATCCAGTCGTCGGCGTCGATGCGGGCGACGAGTAGGATGGCGTCGCTGAAGGGGGCGAGAAGGGCGTCCAGACGGCTGGGCGGCAGGTCGGGAGCGATCAGATGGGGATGGAGGGCGGCCAAACGAATGCCTTCTTCGATGATTTCGCGCGTGCGCCCGCTCACCTTGAGACGGTCGAGCATGTGGCGCTGGATACTGGCTGGGAAACGATGGAGCCAAAGGGCAAAATAGAGTTGCTCGATGTTGCTATCGGGGGGAAGGGCAGGCATGTCGGCCAGGGTGGCGCGCAGGGCCTGGCATTTGACGTCGAGCGCATTGCTCCAGCATAGATCGGGGTGGAGAGGGGCCAGGGCGCCGAGTTGGTGCAGGCGGCGCAGGGCGCGCTCCGGTTCTTTTTCCTGGAAGATGAGGTCGAATTCGTGGCGCAGCCGGGCGCCGCTGACGCGGGGCAGCAGGCCGAGGGCTTCGGCGATGAGTTCGCCGGTGCGCGGCTCGATGTGGAAGCTGAAGCGTTGCTCGAAGCGGGCCGCGCGCAGGATGCGGGTGGGGTCTTCGACGAAGCTGAGGGAGTGGAGGACGCGGATGATCCCTGCTTCTAGATCGCGGCGTCCGCTGTAGAAATCTATCAGTTCGCCCCAATGCGGCCCGTCCAGCCGCACGGCGAGTGTGTTGATGGTGAAGTCGCGGCGGTGGAGGTCGAGCTTGATGTTGGAGCTTTCGACCACGGGCAGGGCCGTGGCTTCTTCGTAGAATTCGGTGCGGGCGGCGGCAAAATCCAGGCTGGCCGGGGTGTCGTCTGCCAGGGGGCGGCCTGTGGCAAAGGCTTCGTCGTCCCGGATCCATTTGGCGGTGCCAAAGCGTTTGTGGCTGCGCACGCGCCCGCCGTAGGTCTGCGCCAATTGACGGGCCAGGATGGCGGCGTCGCCTTCGACGACCAGGTCGATGTCGAAGTTGGAATAGCCCAGCCACAGATCGCGCACGAAGCCGCCCACGGCATAGAGGGGATAGTCGAGTCCCGAAGCCGCCTTGCCCGCCTGACGGAGAAGGTGAAGGAGGCCATCGGGCAGGGCGACCTGCATCTTGAAGGCGGCGGAGGGAGGCGAGAGTTCTTCGTCGGACGCCGCCCACAGCTTGAGCAGGTCGGTGCGGGTGACGATGCCCACCATCTGGCCGTGTTCGTCCACCACCGGCATCTGCCCCCAGCCAGCCTCCATCATCCGCTTTTGCAGCGTTTGCACCGAGTCGTCGAGGCCGACGGTGTAGTCGCCGGAGCGCATGACGCTGCGCACGGATTTCTTGTGGAGGTCGTGGTGCAGGGCGCGGTCAAGCTCGCGGCGGGTCATCAAGCCCACCAATTTGCCGTTTTCCAGGACGGGAAAGCCCTCGTGCCCCAGGCGGCGCATTCGCTGCGCGGCCTCGAACACGGTGTCGTCGGGCAAGAGGGTGTTCACACCCCAGGACATGAGTTGGCGGACGGTGACGGGCGGGCGGACATGAAGGGTGAGGAGTTCCAACAGGTGAGCGTGCACGCTGGCCAGGGTTTGTTGGCGGACCAAGGCCGCGGCGGCGCGGGCGTGGCCGCCCCCGCCGAATGCCTCGGCGATGTCGCCGACGCGGATGTGGGTGGTGGTGGAGCGGGCGACGATCTGGATGCGGTCACGCAGATCGACGATCAGAAAGAGGCCGTCGGGGTCGAAGAATTCGCGTAACTTGTGGGCCAGGGTGCTGATCTCTTCCACCGATTCGCCCACCGTGGCCGTGGCGATGATGATGGTGTGGCCGGCGATGTCGTAGGTCTCGACGTTGTCTTGCAGTTGTTTGAGCAGACGTTGCTGCGCGGGCGTCAGAGGATGGTGGAGGAAGTCATTGACGACTTCCAGATTGGCGCCATGTTCCAACAACCAGGCGGCGCAGCGAATATCGCGCGGGGTCGTGCCGATGTAGGAGAGGCTGCCGGTGTCTTCATAAATGCCCAGGAACAGCAAGGTGGCTTCGATGGGAGTGATGATGATGCCCCGGCTGATGATCTGCTCGAGCAGCAGCGTGGTGGTGGCGCCGACCCCTTCGCCCCAATAGTGATAGTTCGGCGGTAGATCGTGTTCGCGCGGATGATGGTCGATGATGCGGATGGTGGTGTCGTGCGTCATCCCGCGCACGGCCTGCACCTGTTGTGTATCGACGAAAATAGCCTGCTCGACCCCGCGGCGCAGCAATTCATCGGCGCGGCGGAAAGGCAAGCTGCTGCGATAGAGGGTGAGGAAATCGCGCAGGTTGCGATTCAGGCTGTGCGGGAGCACCGGGATGCTGTCGGGGAAGAGCTTGCTTGCTGCCAGCAGGCTCGCCAGGGCATCAAAATCGGTGTTCTCGTGGGTAAGGATGACATCCATCGGGGAAGCGGATGGTCATGCGATGTGCGCCATCTCGCCGGTGCGAGATGTTTTCCCAGCCTAACAAGGCTACAAACTCCGAGCCTCGCATTCATTATAGTACGAACTATTTCAGTTCGCGATGATCTTCGTCATATATTGGGCAGGAAACCTTGCCGATTTCCGCATATCGGCAAGGTTTCCTGCCCAATATCCTATTTTTCCCCCACCACCGTCACGCTGGCGATGCCGAACAGACCGGCAGATTCGAGGCCAGCGCCGACCTCGGCGGAATCATAGGTCGTCTCTGTCTCCACCCGCACGTCTCGGAATCCCGCCGCCCGGATCAGGCCCAAATAGTCCTCGCGATCCAGCGCGCCAGAGACGCACCCCACCCAAAGCGCCAGATCGTGACGCAGCGCCTCTGGGATTTGGCCGTAGGTGACGATGTCAGAGATCGAGAAACGGCCGCCGGGCCTGAGAACGCGGTAGACCTCGCGAAAGGCCTGGCCCTTGTCGGGAACCAGATTGATCACACAGTTGGAGAGGACGACGTCGATCGAAGCGTCATCGACAGGCAGGCGCTCGATCTCGCCCTGGCGGAATTCGACGTTACTGAACCCGCCTTTCTCAGCGTTGGCTTGGGCGCGCGCAAGCATCGCCGGCGTCATGTCTACGCCGATGACGCGGCCGGCTGGCCCCACGGCCCGCGCGGCCAGGAAGACATCGATGCCGGCGCCGCTGCCGAGGTCGAGCACGGTTTGGCCGGGGCGCAAGTCGGCGGCCAGGGTGGGCGTGCCGCAGCCCAGGCCGAGATCGGAGCCGCTGACGACGTTCGCCGCCAGATCGCCATAGTCGATCAGAGAAACGACCTCAACGGTGGGCGAGCAGCAACTGGCGGCTGCACCCCTGGCGGCTTGTTCGGCGATGGCGCCGTAGTGTTCACGAACTTGTTCTTTGATGGTGTCAGCAGAAGGAGTGGTCATGAGGAACCTCCTGGGGTTTTCTTGCGCGCGGCGTGGAACTTGTCGATGGTTTCTCTGGGGAGAACAGAGGCTGCGCGCTCGGCCTGACGGTTCTCGGCGGCTTGCTCAGAAGGCGTCATGCCTCCTAATCCACCCAAGACGGCGACAGAGGAAACGACGCGTTGGCTCGGTTCGTGGCCGCAGGTGGGGCAGGCAGGGGGCGCGCTGGTTGCGGCCAGGTGGAGCGAGCGCCAAAAATGGGTGAAGGCAGCGCCGCAGGCCGGGCATTCGTAGTCGTAGAGAGGCATAGGTGAAGTATGCCATCTTACCCTCGTCTTGCCAAGTTGACCCCTTCCCAGTGGTTTTGAGTCCTGCCAGGGGGCTGGTAACATGGGGGCCGGTAGCGAAGAGAACATGATACGCTCCTTATTTTCCGCTCTGGGGTTTGGCGACGACCGCGTCGAGGCCGTGGCGCCGCCCTCGATCCGCGCTGTCGTCAGCCCCGACGAGCGCCGCGCCCTGACTGACGCCGCGGCCAAACTCTTCGGCTTCCGTGACTTACTCCCCTTCCAGGCCGAGATCATGGCCTGCACCCGCCGCGGCGAAAACATCCTTGCCATCCTTCCCACCGGCGCTGGCAAATCCCTCTGCTACCAACTCCCCGCCTTCCTCGATCCCGGCCTCACCCTCGTCATCTCGCCCCTCATCGCCCTGATGAAAGACCAGGTCGATAGCCTGCCGCCGGGATTACGCGGCCATGCCATCGCCATCAACAGCAGTCTGGATGGGAGCGACCTCCGCCAGGCCATGATCAACGTGGCGGAAGGTCGTTACCGCCTGGTCTACGCCGCGCCCGAACGCCTGCGCCAACCTGCCTTCCTCCACGCTCTGCGCCGGGCCGGACTCAGCCGCCTGGTCATCGACGAAGCCCACTGCGTCTCCATGTGGGGCCACGACTTCCGCCCCGACTACCTGGCCATTGCCCAAGCCCGCGACGCCCTGGGAACGCCCCCCCTGCTGGCGATGACCGCCACCGCGCCGCCGCGCACCCGTGAGGACATTGCGCGCCGCCTCTTCGACGCCACCCCCCGCCCCACCCTCCACCTCATCACCGCCGACACGTTCCGCCCCAACCTGCGCCTCAGCGCCTTCTCCGCCCGCGATAATGACGACAAACGCCATCTCGTGCTGCGCCTGTGCCAGAACCTGGAGGGGAGCGGCATCGTCTACGCCCGCACCCGCCAACGTTGCGAAGACCTGGCCGCCGCCCTGCGCGCAGAGGGCATCGCCGCCGATCACTACCACGCCGGGCTGGACGACCGCGGCGCCCGTCAGGATCGCTTCATGCGCGGCGACATTCGCGTCATCGTCGCCACGATCGCCTTCGGCATGGGCGTGGACAAAGCCGACATCCGTTTCGTCCTCCACGACGGCCTACCCGATTCTTTGGAAAGCTATTACCAGGAAGCTGGCCGCGCCGGGCGCGACGGCCAGCCGGCTGACTGCGTCCTACTCTACACGGCCAACGACGAGGCCAACCTCTCCCGCCGCGCCCAGGGCCGCCTCATCGCCAAAGAACTGCTGCGCGACCTCTATGACGCCGTGCGCGGCCAACTCCAGCGACGAAGCCCTGGCCCCATCGCCTTCGACGATCTCAAGAGGGGCGTGGCGACTACGCCCCTCCTCCAGGCTGAAGACACGACTCTGCGCGTCGCCCTCAGCGTGTTGGAACAGGCCGGACTGCTGCGCCGCCACCCCGATATTCCCCGCCAGATCGCCCTCACCCCTCTGCGCGACGCCCCCGCCGCTCGGCTGAGCGCTCGCGACGAAGCCCTGCGTCGCTTCACCCGCGCCCTGGCGCTCGTCCCCGGCCAAACCACCACCCTCGAAGCCCTGGCGCTGTGCGACGCCGCCGGCCTTGCCCCTCAAGGCCTGGAAGCGCAATTGCTCGACTGGGAGGCTGGCGGCCATCTGGCCCTGAGCACGAGCGGCCGGCGTATGCTCATCGAACTGCTCAAGCCCCCGCGCGATGCCAACGCCCGCATCGACGATCTGCTCAGCCAGTACGCGGACATCCAGTCGCAACGCGTCGCTGCGGTGGCGGCCTACGCGCACACGCACACTTGCCGTCACGGCCATATGGCCGCCTATTTGGGCGCGGCCCCGCGCAGGCGTTGTGCGGCCTGCGACAATTGCACCGGCCAGCGGCCCCACCTCAGCCGCTCGGCTGAGCCTTCGTCCCGAGCCTTCGTCCCGAGCTCAGGCCGAGGGGCTCAGGCCGAGGGGCGCTCGCGACGAAGCCCGGCCCCGGCCATCGCCCTTCATCCATCCACTGCCTCGGCCCAGATGCACCTCATCCTGGTGGGATTGAGCGAGGGCGGCTGGGGCAGGCGCAACCTGATCGGACTGCTGCAAGGGCGGACTGATCTACCCGAGCGGGCGCGGGCCAACCCTGCTTTCGGCAAACTCGGCTCCCACAGCGGCGACGAGATCGAGAGCTTGATCGAGCGCTTGTTGGCAGAGGGATCTATCGACGAGAAAGCGCTCGCTCATGGCGGCGTGGCGTTGGGGTTGACGCCGACGGGGCGAACGGCCCTCCGTGGAGCCAACAAAACCTGAAAGGGAACGCTGGGAACGCTGGGAACGCTTTATTCGTTTCGCGCTTGTGGTGTCTTCACCGCGAGCAACAGCGTCGCCAACAACAGCGTGGCGACGGCGATGACCAGGCCGACGACGAATGGCTGCGAGCGAAAGCGCAAGCGGATTTCGTGCTGGCCCGCGGCGACCTGCACAGCCTGCCAGACGCCATCCGCGCGCAGCACCGGTTGCCAGGGGCCGCCGTCGATGCGCGCCTGCCAACCCGGATACCACGTCTGCGCCACCAAGAGCGTGCCTGGCCCGACCGATTCGGTGGCCACAACCACGTCGTTGACGCCAAAAGAGGTGATTTGGGCGTCGCCGCCGCTCGGCTGAGCCTTCGTCCCGAGCTCAGGCCGAGGGGCGCTCGCGACGAAGCCCGCCCCGTCCTGCGCTTCGCCTCCTTCCAATACGACCTCGGTCAGCGGCGAGAAGTCGGGCGCGTGGGTGGCGGCCTGGGCCGTTGCCAGATCAGGCGCAGGCCGAGCCTGGCCCAGGAGATGAGCGCGCGGCTGGAAACGGCGATTGCGATAGACGTTCAGGTCGGGATCGGCGTCGTAGACCACTTCCCAGACATGTTGATCGAGCACGACGTCTTTGCGCCCCAACAGATATTTTGTATTGTGCAAGGCGTAAAGGTCGGTGCTGCGGCTGCCCAGTGTGTTCCAGGAGGCGACGTAGTACGAGAGCGTGAGCGGGTTGGCGACGCCCCAGACGTCGTAGAGGCCATGCAGTTGGGCCGTGTCGGGCTGCCAGAGGGCGTCGATGTCGGTGCGGGCGTCCAGGCGGTAGAGATCAGCGTCGCTGTGCAGGAAATCGAGGATGCCTTGGCGATGGAAGTTCGCGGTCGGGTCGGCGGCGGCGATGTCTTCATAGGCGCCGAGGGAGGCCAGATCGACCAGGATCAGGGCGATGGCGAGAGGAGCCAGCAGATCGGGCCGGATCCAGTCGCGCTGGCGGGCATAGAGTAACGCCAGGCTGGCGCCGAAGAGGAGCAGGAAGTCCATGACGGCGATGGCCCCCACGCTAGCGCGCAGATGGAGGGCGGCGTCGAGGTTGTGCGTCAAGAGTAAGACGGCGTAGGTGAGCGGGACGCCGACGGCGAGGGTCGCGATCAACAAGGTGCGCAGGAAGCGCCAGAGTGGGGCGAAGTTGGCGCCTTCTGCCGCAGACCAGGGTTCCAGGAGGGTCTGGAGACCGCGCGCGGCCAGCAGGACGAGGCCGAGATCGAAAACCACGATGAAACGGGCGGGGGCGCGTAGCTGTTCGAGGCCGGGCAGCAACCAGGTCAGCCAGCCATGCACGATGCTGTAGATGCCCAGGCTGAAGGCCAGGGACAGCGCCGCCAGGCCCAGGAGGAGCCAGGTCAGGCGGTCGCGGCGGAGGACGAGGCCAACGAGGGCCAGCAGGAGGGTGAGCACGCCGATGTAACCGACCTCGACGCGCGGCCACAGGCCCCAGTGCAGGGCCGGGCCGCGGCCGAAGAAGTTGGGGAGGAGCAGGCCGATGAGTTGGGCCGGGGAGAGGGAGTAGCCGACCGTCTCGGCGTAGCGCCATGCGGCCCGCTCAGTCAAAGCGGCAAACTCGAACCCTGGCAGCAGGATCGGAGCGATCAGGCCAATGGTGACCAAGCTCGTGACGAGCGCCGTCAGGATGGCCTGTCGCCAGCGAGCCTGTTTATCTCCGCGCCTGAGCAGGAGCCAAAGCGCCGTCCACATCGCCACGGCCATCAGGCTGTAGAGGGTCATCTGGATGTGCCCGGCCAATCCTCCGATCCCCAACGCCAATCCGGCTGCCAGGGCGCCGCGCAGGCGTCCGTTCTCCAAACTGTGGTGAACACCCAGAAGCGCCAATGGCAGCCAACTGGCTACGGCGATGAGGTTGAGATTGCCGAAGTGGACGAGGAAGAGATCGCTGAACATGAAGGCGGCGGCGGCCAATAGCGCCGGCATCCGCCACAGTCTTAGGCCCCTGGCCAGGAAGTACGTCGTCACCCCGGCCCACCAGATGTGCAGCAATGCCAGCCATTGCATGTCGGCATAGCGCAGTTGCGGCCCGACGAGGAAGCGCAACAGGTGGGGCGGATAGAGGATGCCCGACTGCACCTCGGCTACGAAGGGCGCGCCACTGTAGAGATGGGGATTCCACAGCGGCCAGACGCCTTCGTGCAAGCTGTGCTGGATGAAGCTGTAGGTGGGAAAGAGAAAACTGCCCAGGTCGCCGCCATCGGCGGGCATGAAGGCGTCGCCGCTGAGCAGGCGCCAGAAGAAGGCGCTGGTGAAGAGCGCCAACAAGCCGGGGATGAGGGCGTCGCCTAGCCAGGGGCGGCGACGCCAGGCGGCCCAGGCGAGGACAATCGTATAGAGGACGAGAAGGGCGATGAGCACGGTATCAACCGTAATCGACGACGCTGTAGCGCTGCAATTTGTCCAGCCGATGGGTGGCCGAGATGAGGCGCAGAGTGCCGGAGCGCGAGCGGATGATCATGCTCTGCGTGGTGGCGCCGCCGCCAAAGTAGCGCACGCCCCGCAACAGTTCGCCGTTGGTGATGCCGGTGGCGGCAAAGAAGACATTGTCGCCTTGGACCAATTCGCTCGTAGCGAGCACTTTGCTCAAATCGATGCCCCGATCGATGGCTTTCTGGCGTTCTTCGTCATCGCGCGGCCAGGGTTTGCACTGGATCTCGCCGCCCAAGCATTTGAGGGCTGCCGCCGAAATGACGGCTTCGGGCGAGCCACCCACGCCCATAAGGACGTCGATGCCCGAATCAGGCATACAGGTGGAGACGGCTCCAGCGACATCGCCATCGCTGATGAGACGGATGCGGGCGCCCGCCGCGCGCACGGCGGCGATGAGATCGGCGTGGCGGGGGCGGTTGAGGATCATGACTGTGAGGTCGTTGACATCGCGCTGGAGGGCGCGGGCGATGTTGCGCAGGTTGACGCGCGGGGGCGCCTCGATGTCGATGACGCCGCAGCAGGTGGGGCCTACGGCGATCTTGTCCATGTAGACGAGGTGGTGGGGATAGTACATGCTGCCGCGCTCGGCCATGGCCACGACCGACAAAGCGCCGTTGCCGCCCTCGGCCGTGAGGCGGGTGCCGTCGATGGGGTCTACGGCGATATCCACTTTCGGCTGGTCGGCCACACCGACGGCTTCGCCGTTGTACAGCATAGGGGCTTCATCTTTTTCGCCTTCGCCGATGACGACGATGCCGTCCATGGCCACGGTGCCCAGCACCAGACGCATGGCGTCGACCGCGGCTTGGTCGGCGGCGTTTTTGTCCCCGCGGCCCATCCAGCGGCCTGCGGCCAGCGCCGCTGCTTCGGTCACGCGGATGAGTTCGAGGGCAAGATTGCGATCAGGTAATTCACTCATTTGTGCATCCTTGGGAGAGAGATTGGTGGTTGGTTATTGGTTATTAGTTATTGGTTATTGGTAATTAGTAATTGGTTATTACGCGCAAATTACCAATTACCAATAACCAATTACGAAATAACCTGCAATTCGCGCCCGACGCGGGCAAAGACATCAAGGCCGAAGTCCAGGTCGGCGCGGGTGTGGGCGGCGGTGTTCATGACGCGGATGCGGGCCAGGCCGCGGGGGACGGTGGGGAAACCGATGCTCATGGCGAAGACGCCCTCTTCGAACAGCCGGCGGCTGAAGGTTTTGGCCAGGCCGGCGTCGCCGAGCATGATGGGGACGATGGGCGTTTGGCTATGGCCGGCGTCGAAGCCGAGGGATTGCATGGCCCCGCGCAAGTAGGCGGTGTTTTCCCACAGCCGTTGCACCAGGGCTTCGCTCTCTTCCAGCAAGTCGACGGCGGCCAGACAGGCGGCGGTGTCGGCGGGGGTGGTGGCCGAGGAGAAGAGCAGGGGCCGGGCTTTCTGGCGGATGTAATCGATGATCAGTTTTTTGCCGGCGATGACGCCGCCCACCACGCCAAACGCCTTCGACAGGGTGCCGACTTCGATGTCGAATTTGCCGTGCAGCCCGAAGTGATCGACGATGCCGCGCCCGCCTCGGCCCAGCACGCCTTCGCCGTGGGCGTCGTCGACCATGGTCAGCACGCCGTGATGTTCGGCCACTTCGTACAGTTCGTCCAGCGGAGCGATGTCGCCATCCATGCTGAAGACGCCGTCGGTGATGAGCAGGCCGCGGCGGAAATGGGGCAGGTGTTCGGTCATCTTGGCTTCGGCGTCGACCGGGTCGCAGTGTTCGTAGACGACGATTTTGGCTCCGGCCAGGCGGCAGCCGTCGATGATGCTGGCGTGATTAAGACGGTCGGAGAAGATGACGTCTTCTTTGCCGACAAGGGGGGCGATGGCGGCCTGGTTGGCGTTGAAGCCGCTTTGCACGAAGAGGGCGTCCTCGACGCCTTTGAATGCAGCCAGGCGGAGTTCGAGTTCGAGGTGCAGGCTGGTGGTGCCGGCGATGGTGCGCACCGCGGCCGGGCCTACGCCCCAGCGTTCGACGGCCTCCTGCGCCGCCTGTTTCAGCCGGGGATGGTTGGCCAGGCCGAGATAGTTGTTGGTGCAGAAGTTGAGTACGCGGCGGCCATCCACCATCATCCAGGCGTCGGCGGCCGATTCGATGGTGCGGATGGTGATCAGCAGATTGGCTTCGCCGAGGGCGGAGAGGTCGGCGCGGATGAAGTCGAGTTTGGGGGGCATGGGTGACAAGGTGACAGGGTGACAGGGTGACAAGGTGACAAGGTGACAAGGTGACAAGGTGACAAGGTGACAAGGTGACAGGGGAGGGGGTGGCAGGGTGACAAGGTGACAGGGTGAGGGGGTGACAGGGGTGCGTGATAACAAGGGAAGCCTCGCCCGGCGATGAAGTGATACTGTTGGCAAATTCCACCCAAGGTCGGGGATGGGGTTGATCTGTCATGCTGAGCGGGTCGATCGCACAAGATTGTTGCAGTTGAAAGCCAGCGAAGCATCTCGTGTGACGATGTGACTCATTGATTGAAGCAAGAGCTACCAAATTGACCTACTCGCGAGGAGTGAGATGCTTCGCTGGTGTTGTTTTCATCATGAGAGTTGACCGTTTGACCCGCTCAGCATGACACACTTACCGAGAGGATATCCCTCAGCACGCCCTCACGAGAATTTGTCAACAGCATCATGAAGTCGCCGGGCTGCGAAGCGACGCCCCGTGGATCGGGGCTGGGGGCATGGGAGGAGTGCGAAGTTCGGTTGACCGGACGCTGTGGCGTAGCCCGGACATGAAGTGTCCGGGCTTGCTTGCTATGAAAGCGTTGACAGATAAGAGGCAGGATGATAGGATCGAATTGTGTTCCGAATGTTGAGTAAGCGAGGTGCATCGATGAGTGTCAATCTTGTCGTATCCGAACAAGTCGCAGAACAAATCGAATATCTGAACTGGGATGAAGCCCGCACCATCGACGATAAGTTGTCGCGCTTGCTGGCGGCGGAGCTGCGCCATCGATTGGCGGGCTATCGGCTCACGGATCTTCAACTCAGGCAGAAGTACGGGATGGATTTCGAGACATTCGACCGGCAGGAAGTGACCAGGCAGCGCGGCTACAGTTGGGAGGTGGAATCCGACGCCATGGCCTGGGAGACGGCCGTGGATGGCATGCGTACGATGGAACGGCGGCTGCGTGAAATGGGTGGGATTGGGAACATGGGGTTTGGCATCGTCACCCGTTCGGGCAGAGTGAGCGGCATGAACGGCATGAGCAGCATGAGATGATGTCCGAATGGACGCCTGTGCAGCCTTTGTCGCAATTCATGGCAGCGGTGGAGGAGTTGTTGATCATACATGAGCTGATGTGAAGGCCGCACATGTTCAGGCATTGGCCTGTGCCCACGCCAGCACGGCCTGGGCTTCGGCCCAATCGGGTTGGCGGCGGAGGGCTTCGGCGGCCCAGCGGGCGGCTTCGGGGCGGTCGTTGCGGGCTTGGGACAGCTCGGCCCGGCGCAGGGCCAGGTAGGGGGCGGCGGGGTCGAGGGTTTCGGCGGCGGCGAGTTGGGTGGCGGCTTCGTCGAGGTGGCCCAATTTGATCAAGCTATTGGCGTAGTTGCGGCGGAGCATGGGCTGGTCGGGGGCAAGGGCCACAGCCTGGGTATAGGCCAGCATTGCCCCCGGTTCGTCACCCAGGTTGGAGCGAGCATCACCGAGGCTTGCCCAAACCGCAGCGTCGGCGGCGCCCAGGGTTGCCAACTCCTCGGCGGTGGCAATGACCGCTGACCAGTCTTGCGTGCCCTCGCAAACCTGATGCATGGCGTATAAGGCTTGAATGAGTTGCTCTTTGTCATCAGATTGTCGCAATTGATCCAGTGCCTGCGTCAATAAGGTCTTGATCTGGGAAGGCGAAAGTTCAGATTGCTGCGCGGCTTGCCGATGACGCTGGGCATAGTCATCAAGACCCATCTCCTCGAAAAGATCGGCTGCCTGTGAGAGATATGGACGTGCCAAGTCGTGCTGACCGGCGCGCAATAGCGCCCAGCCATAGTTGCCGATCTGGGCTGGAATGCTGTAGCGAGACCCGATCACCTGATACATGTGAACTGCTTGTGCCAACAATTGATTCGCCTCTTCCTGACGCCCCTCGATGAGCGCCACTTGGCCGCGCGCGGCCAGCACGTTGGCCTCGCCCAGGCGGGCGCCCACGGCCCGGAACAAGCCCAGCGCCTCCTCATACTTGGCCAGGGCGTCCTGCGTTTGCTTCAAGAAGTAGAGGACGTCGCCCTGGGCCTTGAGCACGTTGGCCTCGCCCAGGCGGGCGCCCACGGCCCGGAACAAGCCCAGCGCCTCCTCATACTTGGCCAGGGCGTC
>JAYRVO010000014.1:0-1912 GCA_041918515.1 Chloroflexota bacterium
GCTCAGCCCCGTCAGCGTGACGATCTGCATCACCCCGCTGCCCCGAAGATGCAGCCGCACGACCTGCTTGCGCCTCTCGTGCAGTTGCTCCAGCTTCTAATATCGCGCGTCTTCTTTGTCCATGACGCTCTGACGCTACCGGCAGCAAGAAGTTCAGACTTCATGTGGCCGGCTCAATAATCTTACTGTGTCACAAGAGGCGCTTTGCGTTTTGACGCCCGCAGCAAGGGCATTGGCCGAGATGGATGACCAGATGAAAGGCGAGTTGGTAACGGATCGTGGTGATTGAGTCGGACACGTGGCGCTGTGCGCGCTGGGCTGCCGCGAGGGAGGTAATCCGCGGGAAACGCAGGCACTTGGCTGACGGCGAAGTTTTTTTGGCGCCGGTGGGCTTACCGGTATCAATTCGTTCGCTGACCAGAAATCCGTAGGCGGCAATGCTCAGTGTCGCGTGATGATGAAAGCCTCGCCAGCCGCGCCCCTCATAATGACCGAGCCCCAGTTCCTGCTTCAGATCCTGATAGTCGCGTTCGATGCGCCAGCGCATATGCGCCTGGGCGACCAGATCGTTGACGGCGATATCCTCGGGAAGGGACGAGAGATAGTATTTGAGGGGTTCTTCATCGCCAGCCGGCCATTCGATCAACAGCCACTGTTGAGGATGCAGGCGGGCCTGGCCGATGTTTCCCCCGGCGTGGCGCACTCGAACGGCGGCGAACCGACCGCTGAGTACCTCGTTGGTCCCTTGACGCCAACTGATCGTCTGGAAAGCACTGGCCGGGAGCGCATGGGCCAGATCCTTGACCGATACCGGCTGCCGGGCAGGCGTTCGGCGCGGCATCACTGCCGGACGCCCCATGCCGCTGTAGCGCGTCGGCGGCAAAGGTTCCACACCCGGCGGCCAGACCACCACCGAGGACTTGATCCCGACAACGTAAGGCAAGCCCATGTCGGTCAGTCGGCTCCGAAACGCCTGGTCGACACCGTATCCGGCGTCGGCCAATACGCAGTACTTCGGGGCACCCTCGGCGAGCAAGGCCTCCAGTTGCTGCAAGGCGATCTCCGTCTTGGTGGCGAAATCCACCTCCGCCGGGATCCCCGCCTTTCGGCGCCGCTGCGCGTCCTGTGCCCAGTCCTTCGGCAGATACAGTCGATAGGCGACCGGCACGCTAGCCTGCTCGGTGGCCAGGGAGATACTCACGGCGACTTGGCAACTGTCCTGCTTACCCAAGACCCCGCAATATTGCCGTGCTACCCCAACCGAGTGTTTCCCCTTCTTCGGAAAACCCGTGTCGTCGATGATCCAGAAACCTCCCCTGGAAAAATCCATCTTCGGCACGACCCACTGACTGACTCGTCGCAGCAGTTCTTCATCCGACCATTCGGCTTTGGCCACGAAGTGGTGCAGCGACTGGTGTCGGGCGCTGGCGTGCAGCGGATCCACGCGCGCCGCCATCGGTTCCACGCTCTTGCGCGACAGCGGCAACATCAGTCCGGTGCAATAGCCCTTCAGCCCCGCATGCCGGTCCATATGCCCAAGTCCAGCCGCCAAGTGCTCCATGTATCGCTCAAATTGCAGCCTCGCACTCATCGCTCCTCCCAAGTGGGACGAACAAGCACCTACAATACCTTGTTGTTAATGACACAGTAAGACTATGGGGATTTGATGGAGCGTGATTGGGCGGGCGACGCGATTTCGCCGGCACAGTGGATGGCGAGGGGACGGCTGCACCGCAAATTCACGCGTTTTGAGCCGGTATTGCCATGGTCGGGTGCGCTGGAAACCGGGCGGTGACAGTGAGGGATGCAAGCGCCCCCTATCGGCGAGGCGAGCCGCATAGCCGGCGGAGGTTTGGGGACGGAATGGCCAATGACGCTCATGCAGGGTTTGGCTGGCGGGGCGGGGCGCGTA
>JAYRVO010000015.1:0-27059 GCA_041918515.1 Chloroflexota bacterium
CCATCTCAGCGATCCTGCTCGCCTCTCGCGTCTGTTGATCGCCTCCTGCCTCGCCTACATCTGGCTCGTTTATCTGGGGGTTCAGGCTTTTCAAGACGACTGGCGTTCTCGTCTTCATCGCCGTAAACGCTGTGACCTCAGTCTCTTTCAACTCGGCCGCCTCCTCCTCAACTTCTGCCTGCGTGAAAACCTGCCTCTTCCAGATGGTTTCCTCCCTCCTGTTGCTTTACCACCCTCTCTCTTGCTCTCGAACTAATGTTCTGTAGGGTAGTGAAACCTTGTCTACTTGCCTACTTGTCTACTTGTCTACTTGCCTACTTGTCTACTTGCCTACTTGTCTACTTGCCTACTTGCCTACTTATCTACTTATCTACTTGTCTACTTGTCTACTTGCCTACTTATCTACCTTCCTACCACACTTCTATCTCATAACCGGCCAGGTTGCAGTCGAGGCGCCAGGCTTCGAGAGCGACAATCGCCTTCTCCAACAGGCCGTGGGCGTGGCCGGGATCGTTCGAGACGGTGACGATGGCCAGTACGGCCCGTTGCCATTCGTCCAAGGCATCCACTTCTGCCGCAGCCACGTTGTAGTCTTGGCGCAAACGGGCGAGCACCGATTTGACCACGCGCCTTTTGTCTTTGAGCGAGGCGTTTTCGGGGATTTCGAGTTCGATGAGGGCGGAGCCGATGACCATGGGGAGATTGGGGATTGGTTATTGGCGAGAGTGCGAATCACACCTGACAGGTTTTGAAAACCTGTCAGGTGTGGGAGCGTCAAACGCGTTCGAGCCAGGCGGGGTTGGCGAAAGTCTCGGCTTCAAGATGGCGGGCGAGATCGAGTTCTGCGGGCGAAAGCTCGCCTTCTTCCAGATCGACGCCCAGGGCTGAGGTGAGGCCGTCGATCAGCACGGTGGCGGCCTCCCAAAAAGTGACGCGGCGACCCAATAGCATCTCAACCGTCGCCGCTCGCTCGCGCAGCATTTGACGCAGAGAATCACGCGCAGCCGCGTCTGGCGCGACCAGCACATCCACCAGACGAGTGATGTCGCCATACAAGGGCAGCGAGCCGTGCTGCAAGACGTATCCGGCGCGGCGGCTTTGGGCCGACCCCATGATCTTGTACTGGCCGACCACCAACTCGTAGGCGCTGGGAACCTCGAAACAGACGGGGCTGACATCCGACCCGGCCCGGTTCGTGGCGGGCGCTTTGGCGGCCTCGAGGCCCAGGCGTCGCAGGCCCAACATCAGGCCCTCACTGAGACGATTGTAGGAATCGAGCACGGCCCCTTGCAGCGACTCATCCTCGGCCCGGCCAGCGATGCTGTAGGTCAGTTCGTCGATGTGGAGGATGGCGCGACCGCCGGTGGGCCGACGCACCAGGCCATAGCCCAGTCGCTCGACCTGAGCGCGGTCGATGTCGGCCACGGGCTGGTGGCGGCCAAGCGAGATGGCGCCCGGACGCCATTGGTAGAAGCGCAGTGTGGTTGGGCTGAGACCATCGGCGGTGCAACGGGCAATGGCCTCGTCTACGGCCATGTTCCAGGAGCCAGGGGCGGGTTCAGTGATGAGGAGGCGCCACATCGGAGGTCAGAGGTCGGAGGTCGGAGGTCGGAGGTCGGAGGCCGGGATCATACGTGTTTCTCGATCTGTGTCCACAAAATCAGAGGTCAGGAATCAGGAAATGGCAGGGGAGTGATGACGGCGGTGGTAATCCCACCCAGGGAGGTAACGCCGAGCGTGGCGCCGGGTTCGTTGTACGGACGTTTGAGGTAGGCCAGGGCGATGGGGCCGAGGCGGGGGGAGTCAGCCACGGAGGTGATTTCGCCCACGGCTTTGTCGTCGGCGAGGATTGGAGCGCCAGGAGCAACCAGGGTGGCCAGCTTCAATCCCACCAGCCGTTTGGTCACTTTGTCGTAGGTGAGCTGCCGGGCGATGATTTCTTGGCCAGTGTAGCAGCCTTTGTGCTCGGAGATGGCCGCGTGCAGGTTGGCTTCAAGGGGGTTGTAGTCGTCGGTCAGTTCGGCGGCGGGGCCAGGCAGTCCGGCCTCGATGCGTAGGGTTTCGTAGCTGACGGGGGTGAGTTCGACGACGCCGGCCTGGTGCAATGTCGTCAGGACTTGGTCGGCGGCAGACGCGGGTGTGATCAAACGAAAGCCAATGCCGATAAGGCCGGGATGGCCGATGAGGTAGAGTTTGGATTCGACCAATTCAAGCACGCTCACCTCGCCCAACCCTGGCGTTTCTGCTCCCAATTTGGCCAGGATTTGCCCGGCGGCGGGGCCTTCCAGGTCGATTTGAATGACCTCGGTGCTGGCGTCGGTGATGGTGACCCGATCCATGAAGAAGATTTTCCCGCGCAGTTCGCGCGCAGTGCGCGCGGCGCGGTCGTCGAGGGTGATCGCGGTCAGGTGATCGCCCAAATCGAGGAGGGTGAGTACATCCAGAATGCGGGCGGTGGGAGAAGTGAGTACGGTCGTGACTGCGCGGGTGGGGGTCAGGTGGCGCAGGTCATTGGTGGTTTGGCGCTGGAGGAAGTCCAGGCGGTCTTCGCCGGTCAGACGAAGGAAGCCAGCAGCAAGGGGTCGGTGGAAGACGGCGCCTTCGCGAGCGGCGAGGTAGTCGGCGAGGATGGCGGCAGGCATGTGAAGATTGAAAAGCAGATGAGTGTTTTTTGTCGAGGTCGTGCGCGCGGGGTTGCTGCATCTCTACCGGTGTTCCAGCAGGCGCCTGGTTTTGCGGGCGCGGAGTGTAAACAGGATGGGCAGGCTATACCACATCGCTTGGCCCAGGAGTCGCCACTGGGGTTCGTCGCGCAGTTCGGCAGAGATGGTATCGTAGACTTCGGTGATGGCGGGGTTGAGGGTGACGAAGGTGTGGCGGTGGAGCCAGTGACGGAAGGGGCCGGATAGTTGGCGATCCAAGAAGCCATTGGCGGTGACGTTTTCGATGCGCGCCAGCCAGCGGATGGGTAAAGGGCCGAGCCAGAGGGTGAAGGCCATGTCGTCGCCCTCGTCCAGTTCGGCGGGCGCGGATTGGATGCGTACCAGCACCGGCGGGGGGGTGATGGCGGCCAAGCTGGCGGGCTGGCGGTGGAAGGCGGTCACCGCGGCCAAAGGTGCATGCACGCGGAAGCGGTGATGGAAAGCCACGGTGCTCATCAAACGCTCACTTCATCAGGTCGCGCAGGGCGTAGAAGAGATCGGGGTGCCGGAATTTGAAGCCGAGGTTGAGGAGCTTGTGGGGGACAGCGTGTTGGCCGTCGAGGACGAGGGTGGAGATTTCGCCCAGGGCAGTTTCCACGGCGAAGGCAGGGGTGGGAAACAAGCTGGGACGACGCATGACGCGACCAAGGACTTGGGCAAACTCGCGATTGGTGACGGGGTTGGGGGCGACGAGGTTGAAGGGGCCGGATGCTTTCTCGTTGTCCAGCAGGAAGCGGATGGCGGCGATCACATCGTGGAGGTGGATCCACGGCCAATACTGGCTGCCGCTGCCCAGGCGGCCGCCGACAAAGAAGCGGAAGGGCAGGGCTGCCAGGGGCAGGGGCGAGCCTTTTTGCATGGCCAGCACCAGGCCGATGCGGAGGACGAGGCGCCGCACGCCCAGTTCCTCCACCGGCGCCGTGCTTTGCTCCCAGGCGATGCAGGTTTCGCCGAGGAAGTCAGGGCCGGGTTTGGCGTCTTCGTTCAAGATTTTGTCGTCGCTGCGTTGGCCGTAGTAACCGACCGCCGAGGCTTGAACGACGACTTTGGGTTTGACGGCAGCAGCTTCGACGGCGTCGACAACAGCCAGACCGGCATAGACGCGGCTTTCGCGAATGGTTTGTTTGCGTTTGGCCGACCAACGATTGGGAATCGTGCCGGCGCCGGCGATGCTTTCACCGGCCAAGTTGATGATGGCGTCAGCACCATCGGCGAGATCGAGCCAGCCGTCGGCGGTGCGGGCATCCCATTTGTGGAGACGAACGCTGGCTGGCAAGTTGGCAGGGCGACGAGAAGGGTCGCGGGTGAGGATGATGACTTCGTGGCCGTCTTGGGCCAGGCTATGGGAGAGGGCGGCGCCGATGAGGCCGGTTCCGCCGGTGATGAGAATGCGCATGAGAAGGGTTTCTCCGATTTTATTATGAGGCGTGGAAGGTATTGCGTATTGCGTATTGCGTATTGCGTATTGCGTAAAAAAACAATGATCTACGGTCAAAATGTGTTTTGGGTGATGCGGTCGAGCCAAGCGAGGATGGGGGCGCCGCGGGCGTCCAGGAGTTCGGCGGCGGCTTGATGATAGGCGCGCAGGTAGGTCTGCAAGGTGGCGAGGGGGATGTTACGCTCGTGCAGCAGGCTTTTGATCCAGGCCATGTCGGCGCCCAGGAATTCGAGGGCGCCGAGACGGAGGGCGGCGAGGATGTTTTGGGCGAGATGGGTGTTGGCGATGAAGAGGTAAAGGGGGGACAGGTCGTGGCCGAGTAGCTGGAGGAGTTCGGAAACGCGGGCGCCGATGCGAGGGTAGTGAACGAGGAAGCTGTCGCGGGCTTCGGTGTAGCCAGGGGGGAGGGCGGGGGGAGAAGGAGAGAAGGCGGGCGGGGAGGCGAGGAGGCGTTCGATTTGAGGGGGTGCGAGTTCGAGGTGGTCGCCGAGGTAGTGACCGGGGATGCGATCGGCCAATCCGGGGGTGAGGGTGAAGATGAGGCCGCCAAAAGCCAGGGGGATCTGATGGCGGCGCACGATCTCGGCCATGTCAGCAAGAGTGGCGGCTGTGGAGAGGAGCTGGGCGGCAAGGATGACGAGATGGGGGCGGACTTGGGTCAGGGTGGTCTCGAAGCGGTTGTTGGGTACGTTGGCGCCCAAGAAGAGGGTGTGCCAGCCCTGGCGGCGCAAGAGGAAGCTGAGAAGAAGAGGGCTAAACGTATGGGATTCTTCGGGAGGACAACCCAGGAGGATGCGGCCAGGGCGGGTGGGCTGGGTGGCGCCGATCAGAGTTTCCAGGCGCCGCAGCGCGAGCTCAGAAGTAAAGTGCTCCTGTTGGGCGGTGATCTCGCCCGCATGCCAGCCGTTGCCGATGTGCACCAGGCCCCGGCGTAAAACTTCGAGGCAGACGGTTTCGGGGGAATAGACGGCGAAAGATTGGGAAAGGACGCGCTCGGCCTGGGCTTCGTCGAAGTCGAGGCAGGCCCGCACCCAGGCGTTTTGGAGGTCGCCAAGCGCCTGGCCAAGGATGGGCGGGGGCGCGGGCAAAGGCTCGGCGGTCGATTGATCTGCCAGGGGGTCCTGGCCCGCGCCCTCGAGCCTGCGCCAGAGATCGACGGCGCGGCTGATGCTAAGGCCCTGTTCCTGGCGGGCATTGAGCCATTTGAGGATGTCGATGTCGCGCTGGGAATAAAGCCGATGTTTGCCAATGGTGCGTCCAGGGGTGGGGAGGCCATAGCGACGTTCCCAAGCGCGTAGGGTGTCGGGTTTGAGGCCGGTCTCTTGGACGACGGCTTTGAGATTGAAGGTGGGTGTGTCGACGGATTTCGCAGCCATATGGCAAGGTGATGGCAGCCAGCGTGCAAATAGGCGAGAGGCGGGAGTGGCAAGGTGTTGTAAAGATTTTGTCAAACACAATCTTATCTCCGTTCAGATGCTTTGTCAAGTATTTATCGAGGAAATAGTAGAGCTGCGCCTCAAGCTGATAAGACTTCAGGTCGCAGGCGATAAGGGGCAGTGTGCGTGTTTGAGCCACACTCGCGGCATCTCCCAGCTTGAAAAACCCCGTAATTTGTATTACGATAAGAGTAATTGCCTTGCGGTTCACATTTTCGATCACTCAGGCAAAGGAGGGCAATGGATAGGACGGACATCGATCGTTTCTCCCCCCATCACTGACGATTTCAAAG
Organism: Chloroflexota bacterium; assembly: GCA_041918515.1. Classification (GTDB taxonomy): domain Bacteria; phylum Chloroflexota; class Anaerolineae; order J102; family J102; genus SSF26. The sequence continues at coordinate 5,870 of JAYRVO010000015.1, forward strand.
CGTGTCTTGTCAAGGAGGACAGAATGACACACATTTCACCAAAACCGATAGCTTCGATGCACGGGCGCAGCTTGCTTTCTTGGGCTGTGCTGGTGCTGCTGCTGGCTCTGGCTGTGGCGCCAATAGCAACGGCTCAGCCCGCGGCCCAGGAAGGCGCCGCCGCTCCCACTGAGGCCGTAACCTTCACTGTGTTGCACACCAACGATTTCCACGGCCAACTTGAGCCGTCGGGTAGCAATCCCGGCATGGCGCGCGTGGCGAAGGTCGTCAATGACGTTCGCGCTGCGGTGGGTGCTGACAATGTCCTGCTGGTGGACGCTGGCGACGAGATGCAAGGCTCCCTGCTCTCTAATCTCCAGAGGGGCCTGCCTACCATCGCTGTCTTCAATGCCATGGGCTATGCCGTTGCCAGCTTCGGCAACCACGATTTCGACTGGGGCCAAGCGACGTTGATCGCTCGCACCCAGCAGGCAGCGCACCCCTACGTCACAGCCAATATCGTGCAGAATGACACTGGCAACTGCGCCACCGCTGGCTGGACGCCGCCGTCCTTTGCCCAGCCCTTCGTGGTCAAAACCGCAGGCACGGCTCCGAACCAGGTCAAGGTCGGTTTCATCGGTGTAACCACGACCGAGACGCCTGTCATTACCATCGCCTCCTCAACCGAGGGCTTGTGCTTCAAGGACCCGGTTGCCTCTATCCTTCACCACTACGACGAGCTAAAAGCGCAGGCTGATGTCATCGTCGTGTTGAGCCATCTGGGCTTCAATGACGGCGGCTATGGCTATGGCATCCCGGTCATCGGCGACAAGACCCTCGCCCAGAAACTGATCGACGCCGGCAAGCCTGCCAACTTGATCATCGGTGGCCACAGCCACACCGACTTGAGCGCCGCCACGATGGTGGGCAACACGGCAGTCGTCCAGGCCCACTACAACGGCCGCAAGGTCGGTCGCGCTGACTTCACCTTCGATCCTGCTACCAAGGCGGTGACGGTCAACTGGCAGCGATTGGTTGTCTCGACCACTGGCGACAAGGACCCGACCATCGACGCCCTCATCCAGACCTTCACCAGTGACCCGACCTACCAGTCCCTGATCAATCAGCCCATCGGCTACAGCGCCGTCGATCTGCCTCGCCTCGGCGGCACGGTTGACAACATGATGGCTACGTTTATCGACGACGCCATCTACAACTATCTCAACACCGACGGCGTGCCGGCGAACGATATCGACATCTTCTTCAACAATTCCGGTGGGATTCGCACCGACTGGTGTTGGAACGGGACGGCCTGGGTGAACACCGGATGTGTGGCCGGACTGCACACGCCGGGGCTTCTGACCTACGGCAACATGTTTACGATCCTGCCGTTTGGCAACGCCACCGTCGTCGGCAAAATGACCGGCGCGCAGATCCTGATGGTGCTCAACCAGGGGCCGCTGGTGAGCAATGGCGTGATCCAGCCAACGGGTCTCAAATACAAGTACTATGGGTACAGAGATACGAACCCGGGACCGCAACCCTACGCCTGGGGCGCGTTCGACTACTGCGTCATCAACAAGACCACCAAAGCCTGCGAGCCGCTGGATCTGAACAGGACCTACAGCGTCGGCACCAATGAGTTCCTGGCCCCCGCCGGCGGCGACAACTATGCCGGCTTCAAGTACATGACCGGCATCACGTACTGGGGCGACATGCTCAACGCGGTCGACGCGTATGTGACCGCGCAATACGGCACACCCGAAACAGCCTACAAAGGCCCGAACGGCGATGGCACGCTCGACGGCCGCATCGTCCGCGATGGCACCGATGCCGGCGGCAGCATCATCCCGGTCACGATCCTGCACCACAACGACTCGCACGGCAATCTGGCCAAGGGCAGCTTCGTCGGCTACACCCAGCTTGCGACCCTGATCAAGCAGGAACGCGCACACAACCCCAACCGCACCCTCCTGTTCACCCTGGGCGATAACATCCAGGGCGACTCGATGATGTACTACTTCAAGAATGCCGCTCAGGGTGCTACGGCTGATGGCACGCCGCTGCCTCCCTCCCTATGGCAGAATCCCATGATCGCGGTGCTGAATGCCATGCAGTACAACGGCATGGTGCTTGGCAACCACGAATTCAACTTCGGCGCGGCCGTGTTCGGCAGCACCTTCAGCCAGGCAGCCTTCCCGCTCTTGGGCGCGAATGTGGCCGATTCCGGCGCGTATGGGATCAACAAGGTTGGGTTGGATGCCGCGGCTGCGCAGGGAGTCAAGATCAACGTTCATGACGGCCTCGAATACACCCTGCCTTCCGGTGATCCGGCCAATCCGCTCCACATCGGCATCCTCGGCCTGACCAACCACCGCGTGCCCAATTACGAGCTGCCGAGCAATATACCGGGCCTGACCTTCAGCAACCCGATTGCTACCGCAACGAACCTGGTGCCAGTATTGAAGGCGCGGAACGACGCCGTCGTGGCGCTGACCCACATCGGCTTCACCACCAATCCCAGAAGTGTGGAAGTCGACAACAACGTTGACACCAACCTGGCGGCTCAGGTGCCCGGCATCGACATCGTCCTCGGCAGCCACAGCCACACCAACCCGGCCAACCCGGAGGCGCCCTACAAGTTCTTGCCCGCTGTCGTCAGCGGCCCGAACAACACCCCGGTCCTGATCAACCAGGCATACCGCTACAACAATACGCTGGGCGAAGTGGTCATCGGCCTGCGTGCAAAGACGGGCGGCGGCTATGAGGTCGTGAGCCGGGCGGGGCAGTATCTGACCGTAGCGACAGCGACCGTCGAGGATCCGACCATCAAGGCCATCGTCGATCCCTATGTCGCTGTCTTGCAGTCCTACAACAACACGGTCATCGGCCAAACCACTGTTCCGATCGACACGCTGCAAGCCTACACCGCGGAGACCAACGGCGCCAACATGCAAGCCGACGCCTCGGTGTACGTGCTGCGAAAAGCCGGCATCCAGGTGGACTTCCACTTGTCCGGCGCGATGACCAACAGGAAGATAGCGGACGCCGCCACACCGGCCAGCCCGTACTCTCTCAAGGTCTCTGACATGTTCGCGGCCATGCCGTACGAGAACTCGCTGCTGGTGCTGAGGATGAATGGCCCGCAGCTCAAGGCCGTGCTGGAGCGCGCCTACCGGAACTACTACTACTACAAGTATGTTTCGGGCTACGGCGGCTACTCCTACTACACCACCTGTATGCTCGACACCGACAAGAACAACGTGATCACCTATTCCGACACCGCGCCCGCTCTGCCCAACGGCAACAACGTGGTCTCGCTGGTGCTCAACGGCGCTCCGGTCGATTTCGAGAACGCAACCAAGTTCTACAACGTCTCGACAGTGAACTATCTGGCGGCAGGCTCGTGCAACTTCAACGATGCCGGCGCGACCCTGTGGCCGCTGAATCCGATCGTAGCTGACACGCAGCTTTACGTGCGCGACGCCGTGATCGACTACGTCAAGGCCCAGACCGCCCCCATCGCCCCCCAGATCGAGGGCCGTTTGCAGTTCCTGACCAACTACACTCCCCCACCCAAGACCATCACCCTGCCCCTGATGGCCGACACCTGGGTCAACGGCGGCCAGCAGACCACCAACTTCGACACCTACGCCGCCCTCATCGGTCGCACTTCCGGCCTCGACAACGTCCTCCTCACCTTCGACCGCAGCAAGCTGCCCGTCGGCGCCAATCTCCAGAGCGCCACCCTGGCGCTGCAGTTCGTCGGCGAATCGGGCACCAAGGGCAAATCGCTCACTGCCTGGAACGTCAACGCCTTCAATTCCGCCGCCGTCACCTACAAGACCGCTCCGCTGTCCTACAATCCCGGCAGCGCGATGTCCCTGCCAGCTGGCCCTGGCGCGGTGCAACTCGACGTGAAGGCGCAAGTTGCAGCCTGGGACGCTGCTGGCGCGCAGGCAGCGGGCGACAAGGGCTTGTTGGCCGTCTCGGCATCTGGCCCGCTCGGTCGCGTCATCTTCGACAGCCTGGAGAGCTTCCAGGGTCATCCGGCGACGTTGACCGTCACCTACATGCCATAAACCAAACCTCCGCGGCAGGGTGACGCCCTGCCCCCCACTCACAGAGAGGCGCTGGCGGGAAATCCGTCAGCGCCTCTTTATAGTGCGAGATCACAAGTGGCCGCCGCAGGATTCGCGCACGACGAGGAGGGCGGGCAGAGATACTTCGGGGAAGCGAGCGATCTTGCCTTCGATGAGGCCAATGATCATGCGGGCGGCGGTGGCGCCCATCTCTTGCGCTGGCTGGCGGACAGTGGTCAGAGGCGGATCGAAGAGGCCGGCGAGAGGGATATCATCGAAACCAACAACGGCGATGTCGGCGGGGACGCGCAGGCCGGTGGCTTTGATCTGATGAATGGCGCCCATGGCCATGCGGTCGTTGAAGGCAAATAGGGCAGTCAGTGGTGGGGCGAGGGCCAGGAGTTGGGCGGCAGCCGCGGCGCCGCTGGATTCGGTCAGATCGCCGTGGGCCACGAGTTCGAGTTTGAAAGGCAGGCGGGCTTCGACAAGCGCCTGCTTGTATCCGGCCAAACGCTCGCTGAGATCGGCCAGGGGGACGGCGGCATCGATCACGCCGATGCGCCGATGGCCCAGATCGATCAGGCGTCGTGTGGCATAGAGCGCGCCCTGGCGATTGTTGGCGTGTACGGTGTTGTCCACGCCCCAGGGTGAACGATAACCCAGGGTCACGACTGGCACGGCGCGATGACGAAAACGGCTGTGCGTCACTTCGATGTCGTAGCGGTTGACGATGATAGCGCCATCGATGTAGGGCGTCTCCAGTAGGCGCAACACGCCGCTGGCGGGGTCGTCGATCTGGCGGGCGGGAAAGAGGAGCAAGTTGAAGCCATGTCCTGCGGCCATTTGCTCGATGCCGCGCATGAAAACAAGCAGGTTGGGGTCGCCGAAGACGAATTCTGAGGTGTAGGGGAAGGCGAGGCCGATAATGCCCGTGCGCGCCTGCGTCGGCCTGCGCACAGCGTCGTCGGGCGTGAAATCGAGTTCCTCCGCGACTTGCAGCACGCGCGTCCGCGTGCGAGCGCTGACATAGGACGCATTGGTGAGCACTCGCACCACCGTGCGCGCAGACACCCCTGCGCGTTGGGCGACATCGGCGATGGTGGTGGGCATGACTCAGGTCGGGCTGCCGGGCAGGTCGAACACGATCACACCGCGGGCGTTTTCGCCAGCCAGCATGTCGGCATACGCCTGATTGATCTGGTCGAGCGGGTAGGTCTTCGAGACCATATGGTCGAGGTCGAGGCGGCCACGGCGATAAAGATCGATGATGCGTGGGAAGTCACGAGCGGTGTTGGCGCTGCCATAATAGGTGCCCGTGACCGTCTTCTCCTGGCGGGTGATGATGGCACCGGGCAGATTGGTGCCGCTGCCCATGGGCGAGACCCCGGCCAGCACCACCATTCCGCCCGGGCGGATGACCTCCAGGCATTGTTCCTGCACGGCCGGGATGCCGATAGCCTCGAAGGCGTAGTCGGCGCCCCGGCCCTCGGTCATCTGCCGGATGGTGGCGACGAGATCAGGGCTGGGCATGAGGAAGTCGGTGGCGCCAAAGGATAGGGCTATCTCGCCCTTGGCTTCCGCCTTGTCCACAGCGATGATCTGGCTGGCCCCGGCCAACCTGGCTCCTAGAACGACGCTGAGGCCGACCCCGCCAGCCCCGAAAACAACGATGCTGCTCCCCGGCCGCACTTTGGCCGTGTTGAACACCGCCCCCACCCCCGTCGTGACCGCGCAGCCCACCAATGCCGCCACGGTCAGGGGCACTTCGTGCGGCACCGGCACGCAGCACTGCACGGGCACGACTACGTAGTCGGCAAAGCAGGCCAGGGCGCTGAAGTGGTAGATCGGCTTGCCATTCTGCGAAAGACGAGTCGTGCCATCCATCATCGTGCCGGCCCACAACGGCCCCACGTAGGTGGTGCACAGACTGGGCCGGTCGTTCAGGCAATAGAAACAGGTTCCGCAGCTGGGCGCCCAGTTGAGGATGACGTGGTCGCCCGGCCGGACGGCGGTGACGCCCTCGCCGACGGCGGTGACGACGCCGGCGCCTTCGTGTCCGGGCACGACCGGCAGGGCGTGTTTGGTCGCACCCGTCACCAGATGCCAATCGCTATGGCAGACGCCCGCCGCCGCCACCTTCACCAGCACCTCGCCGGCGTGAGGCATCTCCAGATCGACTTCTTCGATGCGGAAGGAGTCATGAACTTTGTGTAGTACAGCTGCTCGGATTTTCATGGAAGGATCAAGGGTGGAGAGATGTGAATCGGCGCGGAGTTGCGCTAACGCTCTGTGAATGACAACTTGATTATCGCCGCCTTTCAGTATCGGTGCAAAAGGCAACAACGTAGCCCGGCATCGACACCTGACCGGTCTTTGGAGACCTGTCAGGTGTCGATGCCGAGTGATAGCTGTCACCGATTGGCTCCTCCCGACGTGATGGCAAGAGATTAACTAACCCTTACCCCCGGCATCTTCCTTTTGTTTCTCTCTCATCGTTTCCCAGAAGGCATCGGTTTCTTTGCGCCGCTGCGCCTGCGTTTGTTTGCGCATACGCGCTTGCGCCCACGGGGTCGGGCGGCGGCGATAGTAAAGCGCGGCGAACACGAGCACTGCCACGAGGATTTGCAAGAGATAAGCAGCAAAGATCGTCCTTTCTTTGCCAGTTGTGTAGTCGGGGACAATGGAAATGGCGGCAAGCCGATTGGGGAATGCAAGCTTGTAGCCGCCAGGCTGGCGAATCACAAATGTGAAGATGGGACGGCCCTCAGCAAGGGGAGTGTCATAAAGACGCAAGCCACGTTCCACAAAGCTGACGTTGGCGGAGCTATTCCCGACGGAGGAAATGACCCGCAGCCAGGGTCGCGTTTGCTCTTCGAGCATCGTGTCGGTCAGCATGAGAATCTGCTGATCGCCGGTGTAGACGGCGTATCGGCCGGGCTGCGGAAATGCCAGGACGACGGGTGATGGCGTCCTCAGGTCGATGGTGCGGACTTCCTCGGCGCTGACGCGTGTCACCACCCCAAGCTTAGCTGGGACGAATAACAGCATATTGCCCGTGCGTTTGACGATATCGGGCAAACTGCAAAAGGCGCCGAGGATGATGAGGAAGAGCAACACGCCGAGCAGGATGTCTCGGATGCGTGGGGAGTGGTAGGTGGATTCGGACATGGGGCGACCAGGATAGAGGGCTAGTTCAACATCAAATCTTGAAGTGGCTCTGCGATCTTTTCCCTCGCGGCCTCGACCCGCAACTTCTCCGTCGCCGCCAGAAAGCGCGGGACATCGAACTGTTCGATCACGCTGCGGATGCGCAATTCCGGCGGCAGCAGCGCCTGATATGCGCCCAACGACAGCATCGATTCATAGCGCCGGGCGTTGTCGGTGAGATAACGCGTCAGTTGATGGGGTGCGAAGGTCGGGAGGTGGCGTAGCGGCTCGCTCAGGCGCAAGGCCAACCCCGCCGTTGCACTATCTCTCGGCCCGACCGCCAGGGTGTAGCCCAACAGGTCGAGCAAGGCCTGGCCGTAGACATCGCCCAGCCAGTGGAAGAGCAGCCAACCTTCCTCGGCAGCGATGAGCGGGGCGACGCCCGGCTCCAGCCCCAGTTGGGCGGGCAAGGCTTGGGCCAGGTCGAAGCTGAGGAATTGGCGGGCCGAGAGATAGTGCAGCGGCGGCGCGACCTCGCCCCCGCGCTGCGGCGTCACCCACATCGCCTCACCGTCGAACCATTCCACCACCAGCGGCCGGCCCTCCAGCGTCAGCACGTCGCGGTCGAACCATTGGCGATCGACGCTGGCCACCAGACGATGGCTCTGCTGGTCGCGAATCTCCACCCGGCTGCCCCCGTTTTGGATGTTGCTGTGCACGCTCAGCGCGGTCTCGTCCACGCCCTGCACGTCGGCAAGGTGGTGCAGGCGGCGGCCCGGACCCCACTCGCCCAGGCGTTTGCGCGCCAGGTAGCCGGAGGCTCGCAGATGGTCGAGGAGGATTTGCAGGTCGGGCAGGGTCAGCAGGCCGTCGAAAAGCTCGCTCAGGGTGTGCAGGCGCAGGGCGGCGGTCGGGCTTTGCTTGAGCAGACTAAAAATCTGCTGGATGGCGACGGAAGGACGGAAGGGCGAAGGCGACGCCCTCTCCTCGTTTTCGCCCAGCGCCTGGAAAAGGAGGCGCTCCAGCGGCGTGCGATAGAAGCAGGCAGCGCGGGCGATTTGCGCCCGGCGACTGGCGCGGCCCAGGCGCTGGAGGAAGGCGGCGCGGCTGCCGGGGGCGCCGATCAGCAGCACGACATCGATGTCGCCGATGTCGATCCCCAGCTCCAGCGTGCTGCTGGCGAAGCAGAGGGCGGCCTCGGCCTGGGCAAATTGCTGCTCGATCTCCCGCCGCCGGTTGTGTTCCAGGTTGGAGTAGTGGACGAACACGGCTTCGCCGAAGGGTGACCCCGCCTGGCGGACGGCGGTGGCGTAGGCTTCCACCTCGGCGCGGGTGTTGCAAAAAGCCAGAGCCTTGCGCCAGCCCCGCCCGCGAAATGACCCCAAATAGTCGAGCAGGGCCGCTGGCGACTCGGCGTCGAGGGCGATGTCCTCGCTGAGCGTCTCGCGACCGGCGGCTACCTGCACCACCTGACCCGCCGGGAAGTAGCGTGCACCCGCCAGGGCCGGTTGGTCCAGGGTGGCGGAGAGAGCGACGTACTGGATTTCAGACTCGGCGGCGTCGCCAGCCTGGGCGGCATGGCCCCGCACCTGTCGCAAGCGATTGAGCAGCACCCGCATCTGGTCGCCGCGTACAGAGCCTTCGAAGACGTGCAGCTCGTCGATAACCACCGCCCGCACACCGATCAGCGCCCGCGGCTGCGCGGCCAGCAACGAGTCCAACGACTCAGGGGTGGTGAGCAGAAGGTCAGCGGGGCGTTTGGGGTCGAAGGTGTTGAGGTCGCGCGTCTTCACCGCTATGGAGACGCGCACGGCTTCGAGCGGAGCGGCCAGGCGCCGCCAAAGGTCGTTGATCAGGGCGCGAGTGGGCAGCAGATACAGGATCGTCAGCCCTGGGCCGGGGTGCGACGCGGGCAGATAGCGCTCGATCAGCGGGGCCAGGGCCGCCTCGGTCTTGCCGCTGGCCGTGCCCGCGCAAAGGATGACATTTTCCCCCGCCAGTAGCAGCGGCATGGCCGCCAACTGCGCCGCCGTGAAGTTGCCATGACGGCCAAAGAACGAGCCCCACGTGCGGGGCAGGCTGTCTTTGAGCGTGTGGGCGTTCATCGATTGGGATCCGCTTAGGACGCGAATGGGGCGAATTCTCGTATCTGCCGAGAACTTCGGGATTTAGGTTACGGCGTCACAGTCGGCGTTGGGCATCCATAGAGCGACCAGCGGTCGCGATCTTGCACGTCCTCATCCGGGAAAAGAACCCACTCGTCATCCTGCAGAACCGTCACCTTGTAGAAAGTTCGTACCGATGTGAGGATCTCGTGTCGAGTTTGCCCCATGACTTCCCAATAGGGATGCTCGACAGTCATCACATAACATACGGCTTTCGAGACGCCAGCGGCTGCTTGTTCGGCGGGGATGGCGCCATCAGCAACCACATCGACAGTGACTGGGCCGCATTGCGCCTGACGAGGTTCGCCGGGCCAAATAGGCACATCCTCGACGCCGATGCAAACGGTGTGATCATCGGTGATGCGGCGAACGACGCTATCCGGCAGGGATTGCCCCCACAACTGCGGAACGCATGTCCTGAGGAAGACAAAGCAAACGGCCAGAACAACGAGGGAAAGCAGGATAGTTTTGCGGTTCATAGGCGGCTGGGGTTGCGATCACGCCCCAATACGCTTGTACTTCGGCCCTCAAACCTTCAACCCCCGCTTAAGAGCGTTGCAAAATGACAGGGGTCGAGCTGAATGGAAAAGCTGAAAGGTAGCCTTGTGCCGTGTGAAAATGGAGTTTGCAAACAAACAATTCCACAGCACAAGAGCTACCATTCCATGGACATTCTACCATCTTTCGTCCGTTTTGCAATCCTCAGCCACCTGAATGCGCTGCTGCTGTGGCTGAGCGAACTTGTGTACAGCCAGGTGTTGCGCGGGGATGAGTTCTTGCTGCAAGTGCCACCGTCCTCGCCACCCAAGAACTCCTCCATCTCCTCCGTCTCCATCTCCCCCCACTCCCCATCAACCCGGAGGCCGAGCGTCATCAGGTCGAGCAATGGTTGTTGCGCCTCGACAAAATCCTCCACGACGAAGTCCTCATCCGCACCAACCCCGACGGCTCCCCCTTCGTTGCCGAACTCCCCAAGGACGGTGATATTCTCTCTCCGGGCCTTGCCGGATAGCTTTTCGTTGCCGAATTGCGTTGCCGGCTGTAGCCGCGCGACGCCCTTATGCCTGCATTTCCTGAACAAGGGCGTTCATGCTAACAACGCGCTCTGCCAGATTGCGGGCGATGAAACGATGGAAGGCCACCGCCGCAGCCGGGGATTCCAATTCCATCCGGGTCAGGGCCTCGGCGGTCAGGCGGTGGAGCACCGACGGCTGGCTGGCCACGATGGTGGCGCTGCGAGACTGGTCGAGATAGTAGCCGATCTCGCCCACCACCGCGCCGGGGCCAATACGTCGCAATCGCAGCGGATTGCCCTCGGCGTCAGCGATGACGACATCCATCTGCCCCGAGACGATGAAATACAGAACGTCCGCCGGGTCGCCCTGCCGGATCAGCACTTCGCCCGCGGCCACTTCGATGCGTTCGAAGGCGCTGACCAACGAAGCATAGACATCATCGCTGGGGCACAACGAGATCAGACTGCGGGCGAAGATGTCTTCCCTATCCCCCAAGCCAGAGCCGTGATGCCGGTGCAGTACCTGTTCCTCCCAGTGCTCCACAGCCTGATCGAGATCGGGCATCAGCCGCGGTGTGGCTTCGTCCGCCTGAGCCAGAGGCGAAGCGATGCCCATCCTCGCCACCTGCTGGCTGAGGCCAGGCATCAATCCACTGAGCATGATCTCGATCTCATGATCTTCGGCCACGTGGGAGATGCGCAAAAAGCTGTTCAGCGCCGAAACATCGATGCCATGCGCGGCCTTGAAATCCAGGATGAGAAAGCGCAGGGGAGGCAGGTCAACCGCCTGGATGCGCTTGCTGATGTGGTTCAAAAGGGCGTCGGCAGTGCCAAAGAACAGGAAACCCTGCAAACGCAGCACTAACAAGCCAGCGCCCGCCGCGCGCAGGATGGCATCATCTTCGGCGCTGCGCTGCACCCGGCTGCGCAAGTTAATGCCCGACAACTCCGTCCGCACCACATGCACGCGGCTGTATTCAATCACGAACAAAATCACCGTCAAGGCGATGCCCACCAACAGCGCCTCCAACACCCCAACCGCAGCCATGACGATGACGATGATGACGACGATGGCGTAATCGAGCCGTGGCAAGCGTGACCAATTGGCGACAAAGGAATCTTGGAGAAAGGCGAAACCCAGGCCCAGCACCAGGCCGCCGAACACAAAGCGGGGCAGCAGGGCCAGGACATCCGTGCCCACGAGAAGGGCCGCCAGACACATCGACGCCGTCACCACCCCCACCAGCCGGCTGCGGGAACCCATCTGCCTGCCAAGCACGGTCAGGCTCAGCGTTTGATAGCCCGTTGGCCCACCCAGAAGCCCCGCCAACAGGTTGCCCAAGCCCTCGGCGACAAGTTCGCGGTCGAGTTTGACATCGTGTTTGAGCGCCAGTTCCAGGGCGCTGGCATTGAGCAACAGCCCGACCGTGCTGATGACCACGATGGCGGTGATTGTCCCTGCCTGAGCCAACACCAGCGACCAATCGGCCTGAGCGAGCAACGCCGGCGTCGGCATTTGCCACGAGGCGCTGCTGGTGAAGGGGCCGAGCAACCAACCGTGGGCGCTGGCCTGGGCCAGAGTGGCGCCCGACAACCACGCCACCACGTAAAAGACGAGCAAAGCGCCCAGGATCAGAGCAGGGATGACCAGTGTATGCTTGACCCGACCAAGTATGACTCTGAACACCAGGGCGAAGATGAGACCCGGCAGCCAGAAAATCATGACGCCCGGCTGCACGAGCTGGCCCAGCTGGCCGAGAGTTGCATCGATGCCGGTCATCAAACCCACCGCGCCTTTGGCCAGCAACCAACCGGTTCCGCCCAAAAATCCAGCGATGACCGGATAGGGGATGAAACGCACCAGGCGTCCCAGACGAAACCAGCCCACGGCGGTGAAGAAAAGCCCTGTGAGAAGCGACGAGACGATCATCACAGCCACGACAGTGGCAAAAATCACTGCGGGCGAAGATTCAGCGCCGCCGCCGGCCATGAGGGTGATGTTCGCGGCTGCCAGGCTGAGCAAAGCGGCAGTCGTATCCTGCGGGACGATGATGACGCCCGACATCGGGCTGGCAAAGGCGCCGACCAGGCTGAGAGCACATGCGCCAACCAAAAAATAGCCGATGCCGCTGCCCAACTGCGCGGTCAAATCACCGCTAAAGACAAGCGCCGCAAACGAAAGCATGATGAAAACGTCGATCAATCCGATAACCAGGCCGGCAAACACGGTCGGGGGAAGGCGATCCCGCGTGAATTCCTGGCGAACATCGGCGCCCATCTGGCTCACCCGGGTTGAAAGAGTCTTACCAACGCTCATTGTCGTCGAGTCAGGTTGAAGCGTATGGGTCAGTCAACGTCGCAGACTCGCTGTCCGGATCCAGCAAGCGATCCACTGCTGCTCGGCTCGTATTCATCCACCGAGCCGTCTCTGCTTTCGATAGCTGTTGTTCCACCATCAGCCGCTCAATCTGAAAAGCCAGGGCGCGCTTGATCGCCACTGCTTCGGCTTCCGCCAATAGGCCTTCTTCCTCCAAAAAATCATCCAGACTGCTGCCCAAGTGCTGCTCCTTCATTGTCACCAATTCATCCTTGTAGAGATTGGAGTCGCTGTCTGGCTAACTGCAAATCGCTCATATGTCAGGTGCATGGCCTGCATTAGATGACAACAGGCTGCGCAGCCGGAACGGGTACACTCTCAAGATAGAGCGTATCAGGGCAGAAATCCTGACCGTGCTGCCATTGAACGCTGCCCAAGAACGGTCGAACCGAATTGAAGAGGCGTTGATCCCGCAACTCTCGAAAAATGCCGATGTCGAGATAGGGCTTCACATCAAACGCCCTGACTTCACCGTTCGCAAAGGTGAGAATGAGAGAGTAATCAATATCGGCGATCGAAAGTACTACTTCCTGTTCTTGATAGCGCACATGGATGTGTGGCAAGTGATGTTGGCGTGTATCGAGATAATACATCTTGATGCGGTGCGCATGAAGCGCGTCGCACTTCATACGCAGACGCTGCGAAATCTATGCCGGTATAGCGATGTATTCGGCGAACGAACGCGCCTGAGGCACTGGGAGTTTATCTTCCAGCAGCCCTCGCACGTGCATATCAATTGCTTCGTGCATGTTGCGCGCAACCTGATCACGGGTCCTGCCGGTTGCCACGCAACCAGGCAGATCAGGCGAATACGCCGAGTAGTTGCCATCCGCTTTTTCGATCACAACCAAAAATCGATGCATCTTATTCACTCTGTCTTATCTGGGGTCTGGTGAGCTGGGCTTGCTTGAGCACGCTGCTGAGCGTGCCGGGTGCGAGGTCGTCTCCTGGGTGACCAGCAATCGTAACGCGACCAGGTTTGAATGGATGCTTGAACTGCCGGTGACTGCCTTTGGTCGCGACCAGATACCAGCCGTCGCTTTCGATCAACTTGATCACCTCTCGAACCTTCATGACCTGTCGCTTCTACTATCGAGATGAGGAATAACCGTTGCTACGATGATATTCTACCACAGCACTGCTACAGCTTGCCCAACGCATACCTCGACTGCCTACACCTTCAACCCCCGCCTCAACTCCTCCACCAACTTCCCCGTGGCGTAGTCGGGATAGAGAAAGAGCAGGTCGCACGCCGTCACCGCCGTGCGGATGAGTTCGCGCAGGTTGATGCGGTGCTGCGAACGCGAGCGCGAGCGTGGTTTCTCCAGCGTGTTCAGGCAGGTCAGCGAAGCGGAGGAACTGGTTGCCAGGCCGCCTTACTGCCTTCAAACGGCCACTGTTTCAAAAGCAACCCTCATTGGCTGAATGGGAGCAACCACAAAACTCAACTTCTCAAAACCAATCACATGCCCCAAGTTGTCCTTCATCAAGACCACTTCGTCACCGGTTTCTTCACAGACATATTCGTCTTGCGGATTGCCAAACCAAACGGTTAGGGTGTTGCCTTCGCGGTCGTAATAGACTTTTACCTCAGCCATACTTGCCTTCCTTCTTTTATCGCATCGGTCGGGTAGGTTGTAATCAAGAAGCCATGGCCCAATGGGGTCAGAGCTTCAAACAGTATATCGTCTAAAGGCAAGTCATCACTCATGACTCACATTGTACTTCTGTTTCGCTGGTTTGGCTACCCGTTGCTTGTACTCGCGCCGGAGTCCGCCTACACCTTCAACCCCCGCCTCAACTCCTCCACCAACTCTCCCGGCGCGTAGTCGGGATAGAGAAACAGCAGGTCGCACACTGTCACTGCCGTGCGGATGAGTTCGCGCAGGTTGATGCGATGCTGCGATAGCGAGCGCGAGAGCAGGCCGGGCGTCGTCGCCATCTTGATCATTCGGTCGTCTCATACGCGGCTCGCAACTCGGCCAACGCGTAGACCTGCCCATCGGTCGTTTGTTGGCGGGCGCGGCGGATGCTATCTTGAAAATCGGGGTGTTGGACAATCAATTCGTCGGCGGCAAGGCTGCGCACAATTGGCAGAGGACGGTCACGCTCCGTTATGGGCTGAGCCTGACCAGCGATGTATTCAAGGGCCGCCTGTGTGATCAGCCCTGATCGTGTTTCTCCCTGTCGCAAAGCATAGTCATCGATCAGGCTGAGCACACGTTCCGGAATGGTGATATTCACTCTTCTGGCCTTACCGGAAAGTTTGGTGAGATCGACATCCACCAACGCCCATATGCCGCCAAAATATTCGGGGTCGCCCTGATGATGTTCCACACTTGTCGGCGTGGGTAGAGGCTCGCCATCCAGCATGAGTCCTTCCAGGTGGCATTCGATCGCTTCGACGGCGTTGGTCAAAGCCTCATCCATCGTCTCCCCGGCGCTGAAACAGCCTGGCAGGTCCGGGACGGCTGCGCCGTAGTCGCTGTGGGGGTCTTTGTGAATGACAATAGGATATCGCATGTCGTCACCTTGGCGGCCAATCCCAGCCAGCCTGTCGGAAGATACTTCTCAATGTGCCCGTCGGTAGGTCACGTCGAGGATGAGGAATCGTGACTCGGCCAGGCTTTTGGGGGTGTTTGTACTGATGGTGGCTACCACGAACATGCACCAATACCCAACCATCCTCTTTTAGCCTGGCGATGATCTCACGACTATTCATGCTCGAATTATACACATGATACACACACGGTCAAGCGCCTTATGGTAGCCCTTTCTACACCTTCAACCCCCGCCTCAACTCCTCCACCAACTCCTCCGTGGCATAGTCGGGATAGAGAAAGAGCAGGTCGCACACCGTCACTGCCGTGCGGATGAGCTCGCGCAGGTTGATGCGGTGCTGCGAGAGCGAGCGCGAGAGCAGGCCAGGCGTCGTCGCCAGAGTCTGGCCGTGGCGGACGTCCGGGCGGTAGTCATAGGCCAGGGCGTGGTAGCGCAGCAGGGCGTCGGTGAAGGCCCGGATGTCCTTTTCGATGAAGCGGTCGTCCAAGCGCACCAGGTGCGAGGGAGCCAGCCAGGCGCCCACGGGCATGCGGTCGGCGCTCTCGGTCAGGGCAAAGAGGAAGAGCAGATGCGGCTCGGAGCTGAAGCTGATCGGATACTCGGCCCGCAGGTCCTCGCTGACCTCGCGCGGGTCGATGCGTCCATTGTTCAAGCCCAGGGCGCTGACGATCATGGCCTTGAAGAAGGCGTCAGCCCGCTCGCGCTGCATGGCCGGCAGCAGCGAATAGTGCTCGGACTCGTCGACGAGCACGGCCAGCCCGTTGTAGCCCAAGAGCGTTGCCAGCAGGCTGACGCCGGTGATCATGTAGCTGTACTGGCGAGCGTTGGGGCCGTTGAGGTAGAGGCGGGGGGGCCGCTTGAAACAGGTCTTCATCTCGGCCTGTGGCCGGGCCTGGCCGCTCAGCCACTGCACGGTCTGCTCGAACGCGCTCTGGCTCGGACATTCCTGCAAAGCCAGCAGCGCCGCCGCCAGCGGGCATTGGTTTGGCTCGCGCGGGCTGCGCTGCACGAATTCGGCAATCACCGCCGGCCGCTCCAACGCTTGTTGCAGCAAGGGCGTCAGGCCGCGGGCGTCACGGTCGGGATAGCGCAGCGAGGCCATCAGCGCCTCGTAGATTTTGTGCGCCTTGCCCGGCGGCGTCTCCACCAGATCGAGGCTGGCGCTGGCAATGAGGAAGTTCTCGCGCAGGCCCCGCCGCGCCGCCAGCTCGATAAAATGGCTCTTGCCGAAGCCGTAGTCGCCGATCACAGCCAGCACATCGCCGCTGCGCTCGCGGCTACGGTCGAAGGCCCGGTCCAGCGTCACCCGCTCGGCTTCCAGGCCGATGGTCAGGGTTTCGGCGTCCTGCACCGGCACGATGCCCAGACGCAGCGCCTCCAACGTCTGGCGGGCGCGGAACTGCTCGGTCTCCAGCGCCGGCCGGGACAGAGCCGGCGGCGGCTCGGCCAGGGAAAAGGTGGGGACAGAAGCCGGGCTGAACTCACGCGCCGGCAGCCGGAAACGCCGTCCCGACTCGAATTGCACCTCCCATTCATAGCCGCCCATGTAGCTTTTCAGCAGCACGCCGGCGCCAAAGTGGGGATGAAAGACCCGCTGTGCGTCCACCGGCCCCCCTAATAAGGACTCTGCTGTTGGTCGGCCAGCACGTTCAAGGCGTCGCTCTGCCCCCGGATCAGGGCGGTGGCATATTCGACCATCATCGCACTCTGCCCGACCTCCTTCTGGCGATACCACTCTGTGATCAGCGCCTTGATGAACAGCCGACGGTGGCTGATGGCCAGATAGGAAGCCCGCGCCGCCTCCGACAGCGTGCGGATGTTCTGCGCCTGGAGGTCGGGGTCGAGATGGAAGTCGTAGGCCAGTTCGAAGATCGGGAGCAGGCGATAGCCGATCTGCTCCAGCAAGGTTTCGTCCGGGACATCCAGCCGTTCCAGGTTGATCTGCGGGCTGAAGGGGTTGCTGCGCGAGAAATAGTTGGCCGCCTGCACGCGCTGTTGCAGGGCCGGATATTTGGGCACGACCGTGTGCAGGAAATCGGGCGGGACGGCGTACATGAACAGAGCGCCGGGCAGTTCTTCGCGGCAGCGGTCGATCACCTCGCGCAGGTTGTCGGTGGCGGTCTTTTCGGCCCGTCCGCCGATGCTGAGCATACGGTCGCCCTCGTCGAAAAGCAGGGCCAGACCGGTGTAGCCCAAGGCCCGCACCGCCTGGCACAGTGAGCGCAGCATCTTGAAAGCATTGTTGCGGTTGATTTTCTCGGTGACGCCGATGCTGCGCAGGTCACGCATGTCTTCGGGGCTGACTTCTTCGCCGTGCAGCCAGCGCTGGAGCGATTCTTGGCGTCGTTCCTGGCCCCGCAGCAATGCGTGCAGATAGCCCTGGATGGCCTTGTGGAAACTAAGGCTGTCGATGGGCGTCGTGGCCAGGGTTTGCAGCAGCGCCCGCACCTCCGGCAGTTCCATCGCCCCCTCGTCCACCAAATCCAGACCGAACGGCGTGACCACCCGCCGCAGCGTTCCCTCCAAAAAGCGCGACAAGCCGTGCTCGTCCTCGCCCAACCCCCCCGGCTCGTGCCAGATCAGGGCCGAAGCGACGGCGGCATAGACCCGGCGCTGGTCGTCATACGGGCTTTCTTTGGGGCTGAGATCGACCTTGCTGACGGCGAAGTTGCGTTGCCAGGCGCGGTCGCGCACACAATAGAGGAAGTGCGATTTACCGCTGCCATAATCCCCCACCACCAGCTTGAACACAGCGCCGCCATCGGCCAGGTAGGAGCCGAGATAGTGGGCGTCGATAGCGGCCAGCAAGGATTCGTTGCCGGCGTTGTAGTAGCTGACGCCCTTCGACAGCGGCGTGCCCGACTGTCCGAGCGTTTCGATGATTTGGCGGGCCAGGCGGGGTTCGGGCAGCATGGCGTCAATCCTTGACGAATTCGATATCGGCGATGTAGCGCCCATCGTAGGGTGTGTCGCCTTCGACAATCCACATGCTCTTGGTCGGGCTGTCGGTCTGCGACTTGGTGGCGCTGTGCGCCTTGACCACGTGGCCGTCGGAGCTTAGACGACGGCGATGGCTGTATTCGTAGAAATCGTAGGCGAACTGCGCCCGGCTGTAGTCGCTAAACGTGCGTTTGCTCGGCTCGGCGGCAAAGGCCCGGTTCTGGCGCAAGAGCACCAGCTCGAGGTAGACATCGACGATGTTGGCGCGGGCGCTGTGCGTCCCCCGCTTGCGGCGGGCGATTTGGTACGCTTCGTGGAGTTGATTCATCCAGGCGATGCCGTCCTGATTGCGCCCGACCACCAGCTTGGCCGCGGACTGATAGGCTTTGGTTGCCGCCTCGACGGTGATGGGGATGTGCGGGGCGACCACGTCCTTGCCATAGCGCAGCATCAGGAAGCGTTTGGCGAAGTTGGCTTCGAGTTCGAAGCGACCGATCTCGAACTTGGGCGCTCGTCCCCCCAGGCTGATGCCTTGCCCCGCCAGGGCGTCGCGTAGTTTCTGGCCGAATTCGTCGCCGAGGACACGCTGCGCCACGTCGAGTTCCTGCTTCAGCTCCGGCAGCACGTCGATCACCCGCTGCTCGCTGGAGCCTTGCAGCGCGGTCAGAGCTTTGTCCAGCCGCACGACATCGACCGGCTCGCTGCGCAGGGCCGCCCCCGCCTCTTTGAGCGCCGCCACCAGCCCGGCCAGAATCTTGGTTTCCCGCCGCAGTTCGCCCGCCAGAGGGTCGATGGTCTCTTCCTTAAGCCGCAGTTGCCCGAATACACCCTGCGCCCCGCTGACATCGACCGTCGTATCCTGTTCGCCGTAGTCGCGCAGGGCCTTGAGGGTTTTGCCGTGGGCATTGGTCGTCCCTTTCAGGGCGGCCAGCAGGGCGAGGGCGGTCTTGTCGCGCTGGGCGTAAGCGTCGCGGAGGGCGTCGAGTTGGGTGAGGAGGGGGGTGTTGGGCATGAGGGGTGGAAGGAAGAGACGGTGGGGCGAAGCGAAGGTGAGACTAAGGATGCCTGAGACGGTGCAATTTGCCTACTCTGCGATTCCTGAGCGGATGTTCATTATAGCACCGGTTTGGGCAGGGTTGCGAATATTGTGTTCGGTAGCGAAGCTATAGGGCAGATTGCACCGTGACACCTGACAGGCCTCTAAAGACCTGTCAGGTGTGTATCTGTCAATCGAAATCATCAGGCGCCAGTGCTTGCGCCCAAGAGCTATCGATCTCACGACGATGCGCTTCCTGCAACTCTTGGGCGCCGCCAAACCATTCCAACACCTCGTCGCGCCGCAAAAGGGTGGACTTCGTAGAGAGCAGCGCGTGATAGGAAGACCAGGGCCACTCGCGAAAGTCGGCGACGAAACCGTGTTTCCGCGGATTTTGATGGATGTAGGCTATCAGTGTACTGAAATAGGTTTCAGTTGTAACCTCGATCCGCCCAAAAGGTCTCTGAAAAAGCGCGCCCGTTCGTTGGTAGGTCTTGTTGTATGCCCGCGCATAAGCATTGAAAAAGTTGGAGAAGGCCTGGCTGGGCTTGTCAGCAACAACACCTGACAGGTCTTGGAGACCTGTCAGGTGTTCTCGATCCTTGATCCGAACCGCAAAATGGAAGTGGTTGCGCAAAAGGCAGTAGGCAAAGGTAGTACAGCGTTGCGCAAGTAGTTAGGGTATACTCTGACCATCACCCAAAAGGAGGCAGGCAGATGGCCCGGAGTCCTTACAAGTATGTGATCAAATTAACAAATGAAGAGCGTCAGAAGCTGGAGGTCTTGGTTCGCAACGGCAAGACGGAGCGGAGACTTGCCGACCGAGCGCGGATGATCTTGTGGGCTGAGGCAGGCATCACGATCGCCGAGACGCAACACCGACTGCAGTGCAGCGAACAGATCATCATCAATTGGCGGCGGGACTTTCTGATACGGCGGCAGCGTGAAGGAGTCGAACAGGCTCTGCACGACCGCCCGCGCTCAGGGCGTCCGCCGCATTTTTCCCCCAGCGCAGGTGGTGCAAGCCAAAGCCGTGGCCTGTGAAGGTCCGGCGCTGCGGGAGGAGCCGCTGAGTCGGTACTCGCTGCACGATATCGCCCTCATCTTGCAGCGAGAGAAGATCGTCAGCAGGATTCATCCCAGCACCTTGTGTCGTTGGTTCCAGAAAGATGCGCTGCGTCCTTGGCGTTACCACAGTTGGTTGTTTCGGCGCGACCCTGACTTTCTGGCCAAAGCCACCGTTGTTCTTGACCTGTATCATCGCCTCTGGCAAGAACAAGCGTTGGGGCCGGACGACTATGTGCTCAGCGCCGATGAGAAGAGCGGGTTGCAGGTGCTTGCTCGCCTCCATCCCACGCGTCCATCGCTGCCAAGCCATCCTGGTCAAGTCGAGTTCGAGTACGAACGCTTGGGGACAGTGACCTATCAAGCCGCTTTGGATGTCCGCCGAGGCTTGGTTTTCGGTCAGGTGCGTTCGCAGAACGGTATCGCCACCTTCGACGAATTGGTCGACACCGTCATGAGCCAGCCACCCTACTCTGCCGCCCGACGCGTCTTCTGGATCGTGGATAATGGCAGTTCGCATCATCCTGCCACCTTTCCTACGCGGCTGTCGACCCGTCATGAACATGCGATAGCTGTTCATTTGCCCGTTCATGCCAGTTGGCTGAATCAAATCGAACTGTACTTCTCGATCTTGCAGCGTAAGGCGCTCACCCCGCGCGATTTCCATAGCGTCGAGGCTATGACTCTCCGCATCCTGGCTTTTCAGCAACGCTTCAGTGAACGCTCTCAGCCTTTTCATTGGCGATTCTCTGCTCAGAACTTACGTGACCGTATGGCCGCCTTGAACTGATTACCCTAATGTTTTTTGCAACGCTGTACTAG
>JAYRVO010000016.1:0-7131 GCA_041918515.1 Chloroflexota bacterium
CATCGGCCAGGGCATCGTGCGGCGCCAGGGCAAGGACGTGACCATCGTCGGCAAGCTGTTGACCATGTACCGGGCGCTGGCCGCCGCCGACGAGCTGGCAAAGGAAGGTATTGAAGCCGAAGTCATCGACCCGCGCACGCTCGTGCCCCTCGACAAAGAACTCATCCTGGCATCGGTGCGCAAGACCGGGCGACTGGTCATCGTCGAAGAAGACAATCTCACCGGCGGCTGGGCGGGCGAGATCGCCGCCATCGTCGCCGAGGAAGCATTCTGGCATCTCGATGCCCCGGTCAAGCGCGTCTCCGCCCCCGATGTGCCCCCGCCCTTCGCACCCGTCATGGAACAGTTTTACGTGCCCTCGGCTGAGCGCGTGGTCGCGGCTGTACGCTCGCTCTTCTGATCGCCATGTTCGACTACCTCCGCACAGTTCTCCACCCCGGCCGCTACCACGGGCATGGCAAAAAGCCCCCCTTCTTCGAGGGCTGGTACTACAAGCTGGTCGATGCCAGCGAACGCCACGTCTATGCTGTGATCCCAGGCATCTTCCTCAGCGCCGACCCCGCCAAACGCCACGCCTTTGTCCAGGTTCTGAATGGCAACACCGGCCAGGTCTTCTATCACCGCTATCCGGCTGAGGAATTCTGGGCGGCCGCCGATGCCTTCGCCGTGCGCGTGGGACCCAACTTCTTCTCAGGCGAGAAGATGCAGCTTCACATCGATCGCCCGGAACAAAGTCTGACCGGCGAGGTGGCGTTCGCGGGCGTCGCACCCTGGCCGGTGACGCTCATCTCGCCCGGCATCATGGGTTGGTATGCCTGGGTTCCATTCATGGAGTGCAATCACGGCGTCGTCAGCCTGGATCATGATCTGCACGGGGGCCTGATGGTGGATGGACGAGCCATCGATTTCGGTGGGGGGCGCGGGTACATCGAGAAGGATTGGGGGCAGGCCTTTCCTACCGGCTATGTCTGGATGCAGACCAACCATTTCGCCGAGCCGGGAACTTGCCTGACGGCCAGCATCGCCATCATCCCCTGGCTGCGCAGCGCTTTTCCGGGATTCATCATTGGCCTGTGGCGGCAGGGCCGGCTCTATCGATTCGCCACCTACACGGGCGCCAAGACGACCTACCTGGCGATCACCGATGCGACTGTGCACTGGACGGTGCAGGGGAGCGGCTATGAACTGAGCGTGGAGGGAGTACGCGCGCAAGGCGGCCTGTTGTTGGGGCCGGCGCGCGCGGAGATGCACATCCGCGTCGATGAGACTTTGCAGGCCACAGTGCGGGTCACACTGCGGACGCGGGGGCGAGGAAGCGGGGGCGATATCATATTCGAGGGGGTGGGCCGCCATGCCGGGATGGAGGTGCAGGGCGATCTGGACAAGCTGCTGCGGCTCCAGCAAGCACAAAATCGGTAGGCGACTCCCACTGGGTGGGCAAACAAGGGCTGTGGCATACTACTACAGATTATTGAGCAGCACCTCCCCACAACTCTCTTTGGAGCTATTTCATGCCCGCCGACATCGCTCTCATCGGTCTCGCCGTCATGGGCCAGAACCTGGTCCGCAATATGGATCGCCACGGCTTTGGCGTCGCCGTCTATAATCGCACCGGCGCCAAAACGAAAGCCTTTGTGGAGGGTCCCGCCGCCGGAACGCAGGTGCTGGCTACTTATTCGCTCGAAGAATTGATCGCGTCTCTGGCTCGACCGCGCAAGATCATGCTCATGGTGCAGGCGGGAGCAGCCGTCGATGCCACCATCGAGCAACTCAAACCCTTGTTGGAAGAGGGCGACCTGCTCATCGACGGCGGCAACTCCTTTTTTCTCGATACCGAACGCCGCTCGGCCGATCTGGCAGCGCGCGGCCTACGTTACCTGGGTGCAGGCGTTTCGGGCGGCGAGGAGGGCGCTTTGTGGGGGCCGAGCATCATGCCCGGCGGCCAGCCCGACGCCTACGAACTCGTGCGACCGCTCTACGAAGCCATCGCCGCCAAAGCGCATGATGAACCTTGCGTAACCTATATCGGCCCGCGCGGGGCCGGACATTATGTCAAAATGGTGCACAATGGCATCGAATACGGCGACATGCAGCTCATCGCCGAAGCCTACGATCTGCTCCAGCGCGGCCTGGGTCTGGACGCCGCCGCGCTGCACGAGATTTTCAGGCGCTGGAACGAGGGGCCGCTGCAATCTTTCTTGATCGAGATCACCGCCGCCATCTTCGCCAAACGCGACGAGAAAAGCGGCGGGGCCATCGTGGACGTCATCCTGGATCGAGCAGGGCAAAAGGGTACAGGGAAATGGACGAGCCAGAACGCTCTGGATTTGGGCGTGCCCACGACGACGATCACCGAAGCCGTGTTCGCCCGCGCCTTGTCGTCGTTCAAAGACGAACGCGTGGCTGCCTCTGGCCTTTTGGCTGGCCCCCAAATAATGTTCGATGGCGACCGCGCGGCCTTCATCGACGCCGTGGGTGACGCGCTCTATGCCTCCAAGGTCGTCTCTTATGCTCAAGGCTTCGCTCTCTTCCGCGAGGCCAGTCGGGAGTACGGCTATGCCCTGAACTATGGAGAGATCGCCCGCATCTGGCGCGGGGGCTGCATCATCCGCGCGGCCTTCCTCAACGACATCACCGCCGCCTATCGCGCCCAGCCCGATCTACCCAACCTCTTGGTGGCGCCTTTCTTCCGCGATGCCATTGCCGCCCGGCAGGCGAATTGGCGCAAAGTGGTGGGGGCTGCCGTGGCGCTGGGCATCCCAACGCCGGCGATGAGCGCCTCGTTGGCCTATTACGATGCTTACCGCAGCGCCCGCCTGCCCGCCAATTTGATCCAGGCGCAGCGCGACTACTTTGGCGCCCACACCTATGAGCGCACCGACCAGACGCGGGGTCAGTTCTTCCATACCAATTGGACGGGGCACGGCGGTAATGTGACAGCTGGGACCTATAACGCCTGAAAACGAGAACTCGCCCCTGTCAGATCTGCGAGACTCGACAGGGGCGGCAGCAAATCCGTGAAATGTGAGCCAAAAATGACCCACCGCATCGAATCCGACCTGCTCGGCCCCGTCGCTGTTCCCGCCCACGCGCTCTGGGGCGGCCAGACGCAACGCGGGATCGAGAATTTCCCGCTGACCGGCCAACGCACCATCGGCAGCTATCCCACCCTGATTGCCGCTTTGCTGTTGATCAAGAAAGCGGCGGCGATCACCAATCGCGACATCGACCTGCTCAGCGCCGAACAAACCGATGCTATCGCGGCCGCCGTCAATCAACTCTTGCAGACGCCGCAACCCGAGCACTTCCCCGTCCACGCCTTGCACGGCGGCGGCGGCACCTCGGCCAATATGAACGTGAACGAGGTGCTGGCCAACATGGTCGAAGAGCGGCTGGGCGGGCGGCGGGGCGAGTATCGCCTTGTCCACCCCAACGACCACCTCAACCTGAACCAATCGACCAATGATGTCTACCCCACCGCCTGTCACATGGCTATCATCCTGCAATGGCCCTCGCTGCGCCGCGGTCTCGACCGGCTGATCGCCGCCTTTGACGCCAAGAGCCGAGAGTTCCAGGATCAGCGCCACCTGGCTCGCACCTGTTTCCAGGATGCGGTGGATATCGCTCTCTCCGACTTTTTCAGCGGCTATGCCGGCTTCCTGCGGCGCAAGCTCGACCGCATCGGTCAGGCGGTAGGGCGGTTGTACGCCGTCAACCTGGGGGGATCGATTATCGGTCGGGCCGAGGATGTGCCTCCGGCCTACATGGAGGCCATCGTCCCCAACCTGCGGCTGGTGACGCGCGACCCCAACTATCACCAGGCGACCAATCTCTTCGACGCCGCCCAGAATCCTGACGACCTAGCCGTGGTCTCGGCCCACCTGGATGTGCTGGCGCGGGGGCTGATCAAGATCGCCAACGATCTCCGGGTGCTCGGCTCTGGCCCCGAAGCCGGGCTGGGTGAGCTGACCCTGCCGGCGGTGCAGCCCGGCTCATCGGCCATGCCGGGCAAAGTCAACCCCGTCATCCCCGAATTCCTCATCCAACTTTGTTTTCGGGTGATCGGCAACCATGCCATGTGTACGGCGGGCATCGATCACGGCGAACTCGACCTGAATGTGTGGGAGAGCAGCATGGTCTTTGCGGTGCTCGAATCGATGGAACTGATCGAGACCGGGACCATGGTCTTCACCGAGCGATGTGTGCGCGGGCTGAAGGCGAACGCCAAGATTAACGAGTGGCACAGCCGCACGCTCATCCCCATGCTGGCCACGCTGGCCCGGCAATACGGCTATTCGGCTGTGACCAATGCCTATAAGGAGGCGAACGGCGATGGGGAGAGGATGAAGGAGTTGTTGGCGGAGCGGTGGGAACAATCTCAGTGATCGAGATGTCCACGCCTTCCAATATCAGGATGGTGCAGCGATCTTGCTCGCCACATCCCCCACCCGGATCACCCCCGGCTGCACCACCCTGGCGTTGACGCCGCGCAGGTGGAGTTGCCTGCCCACAGACGAATTGACGAATTTGACGGCATCGGGGCCAAAACGGGCGGAGAATTTGGCGCAGCCGCGATGGGGCTGATCGGTGATCTCGATGACGGCCGCACCGAGCGCCAGGCGCGTCCCCGGCGGCAGGTTATCCTCGCCGAGATCGAGGTCGAGGAACAACTGATCGCCGGCCCACTGCCAACGGTCGGCATCCTGCGTCAGTAATGCGATCACCCGTGCGTTCATGATGTTGAGCTGCATGTCGGGGTGGGCCGAGCCATCCGGGGTCATCGAACTGCCACGCGATCGCCAGTTGTCGCCCACCAGTCCTTCCGCCAGATCAAGCTCGCCTTCCATTAACACTTCCCGTTCCTCGACCTGAGGGCGGCGCACGATCAACTCCAGCCTGCCGACGTTTTTAGGCGACCGGCGGATGTGATCCAGCCCGGCTTCAAGCTCGTCTGTGGTCAAGTAGCGAATTTCGGTCATGGTTTTGTTCCTTTGTGTGTTTGAGTAGTTCGATCCACCATCATCGGCGTCCGCTTCTCCCCCACCCAACACCCCCACCTTCCATCGAATCGCCACCCGGGCGCGTCGATCTCTAGCGTATGCCGCTCCCAACCGGCCGCCACGCGCGCCATCGTCTCCTCCCACGAACGCAGCCCGCTGAGCGTGTCGGCGGCCTCGACATTGCAGGCGCCCACGGCTACGGCGGCGGTCACGGCCGCTTCGGGCGAGAGGCCAGCCAGCAGCCCAGCCAGGAAACCGGCGATGGTGGAGTCGCCCGACCCGGCCGTCCCCACCACTTCCGCCTGGAAACACGGCGCCCAAAGCTCCTTGTCCGCCCAGGCGGCTGGGTTCGAAGGCCGCGCCCGGCCCAGCCCGGCCATTTCACCCAGCCCGGCCGTGCGCAGGTATAGACCCCGATCGCCCAGCTTCAACCCCACCACCTTTGCGCCCATCGCCAGCAACTGCCCGCCCAGATCAGTCAACAGTTCGGGTGTTACCAATGGTAGGATATTCGTCCTACCTGCGACCTGTTGCATTGCCTCATAGGTCGGGCGGCGCAGCATGAACAGGATCTCCTCGATGCTAGGCAGAAAAATATCGACATAGGGCAGGGCCTGGGTGCAGATGCCAACCCAATCGGCGCAGCCGGCGGCGCTGGCTGGGTCGGGTACGGCCATATCCAGCGAAGTGGTGACGCCGGTGGCTTTGGCGCGGCGGAAGATCGCGGCCAACTGCCCCCCGCCGTCTTCGTACATCCGGCGCATGAGCGGGGGATAGCCAAAGTGGAACAGCCGGGCGGCGGGGAGCAGGTCGTAGCGCACGTCGTCGGCCTCAAACGTATCGTTGGCGCCGGGGCAGTGAAGGAAAAAACGGTCGATGCCGGGCGGATTGATGATGATGGTGTAGGATGAAGCTGTGGTCGGGTCTACCACCATGCCATCGGCCAGGAGAGGATCGTAACTGGCGATGAACTGCCGGATGGTTTGGCCGAAGAGGTCATCGCCCACCTTGCCCATCAATCGCACGCCGATGCCCAGCTTGTGTAGCGCCAGGCCCACGTTCGAGACGGGGCCGCCAGTTGAAAACGCCACTGGTCCCGCCTGCAACACGCGCCCGGGCGCGAACGAACGGCTAAATTGTTGGGCATTTGTGCCGCTGAGATCGGGGATGACATCCAGGCATAGATGCCCGGAAACGATGGCGTCGATGGTCATGAGCAACTATGCCCGGTAGTACCGGCTGTAATCTTTGACCAACAAGTGCAGCGGCGCTTCGTCTTCTTCGATGGTCGGGAAGCGGCCCACAGGGTCGAGAAAGCGGTTGTCGGTGTTGTCGTCGTTCACCAGCGAGACCTCGCCCACCAGCACGCGACTCTCGGCGCCCCAGAACTTGTGGTACAGGCCAGTGGGCAGGGTGATGCTCTCGCCCGGCGACAGTGCGACGATTCCACCGGCGGGCAAGGTGCGGACGACGCCATCGGTGCTCACCACCACATCGCTGTCGGCCAGGCCGCCTTCGGGCGTGGAATTGTAGAGTTGGAGCAGCAGTTTGCCGCCGCCCCGGTTGATGATGTCCTCCACTTTGCGCCAATGGAAATGGTACGGCGTGATCTGATCGACATCGACGATCAGCAATTTCTCGGCGTAGAGCTTGCCGCCGCCTTTGGGCAGGTCGGCCTGGTTGCCGTTGCGGATGGTGAAGATGAACAGGCCCAACTCATCGTACTTTCCCCCGCCGAAGTCGGTGATGTCCCAGCCCAGCTCGCGCTCGACGATCTCGCTCACCTCCGGCCCTTTGCTGGCCCAATCATCCGGCGACCAAAACGCAAACGGCGGCAGATGGAATTGATGCTTGTTCATGAAGGCGATGGCGTCGCGCATGATGGCATTGATTTCGGAGCGTTTCATGGGAGTATCTTCCTGAAGAGA
The DNA here is from genome assembly GCA_041918515.1 of Chloroflexota bacterium. Taxonomy (GTDB): domain Bacteria; phylum Chloroflexota; class Anaerolineae; order J102; family J102; genus SSF26. Next base: position 6,929 of record JAYRVO010000016.1, read on the forward strand.
GTTTTGTGACGATCCGCGAATAACGCGAATGAACACTAATTTTATTCGCGTTCCTTCGCGTCATTCGCGGATCACAAAGCATGGTTGAGGGTTGCCAGGGCGGGATAGACCTGCGCGTAGAGCACGGCTTTTTCCATGTAGCGGGCGTGCATGGCCGGGTCCGGCTCGTAGAGGCGGCCCGGACGCAGCATGTGTTGCACGCC
>JAYRVO010000017.1:0-13902 GCA_041918515.1 Chloroflexota bacterium
CATGTCGCCCGATCAAGAAACTCCTTGCCGTGTCATGCTGAACGGGTCGATCACACAACATTGTTGCAGCGATCAGCCAGTGAAGCATCTCGATTTTCGGGAGTTTCTAAGCAGTGGGTCGATCACTCAAAGTTGTTGCGGTTGAAAGCCAGCGAAGCATCTCACGTTGCCAAAGAAGCCATCTGCCATGAGAGCAGAGATGCTTCGCTTCGCTGATGCTTCACTGCGCTCAGCATGACACGATCAGCGTTTTTCAAATGAGAGCCGGAAGGCCCTGCCAGGTGGTGCCTTTGGTTCCGTAGCGCTCATTGGCTGGCTCTTCAATCAATTTCTGGGCATAAACATCCAACTGTATATCACCCGCGATAAACCACAAAAAAGTGTGAGTATCGAGTAATACTTTCACGATATGTACTCTTCAAAACCTTCAATGGGTTCATCGAAGTCAGGACTGATATAAACCAATCCCTGCGCACTGCCAAAGATAGGTTTAGGTGTGCGCGGTAAAGTCAGTAGTTTGAATGCCAGGCCATCAGAACCGATAATCACTAATTCCTGACCATGTGCAACCTTGTCAAGAAGGCTATCTAGTTCATTACTAGCTTGTCTTACTGGAATTTGTATCATCACTGTTCTCCGTTATTGTGAAAAATCAGAGTAGTTACATTTTCAATCATCACAATTCACCACCTGACCTTCATGCAACGATGGGAGGACAACAATGCCAGGTGTCGGGCAGAAAATCGGCAATCAAGTGTGCGCTCGTAAACACACGGATGGTAGAATAGGTGCTGCGTCAAGCAAAGGCACTGTCCGTCATCAGTCGCGCACCTCCATTGTAGGATGTGACCCGACATCCGTCAAAACACCCGGAGACCACCCCCATGCCCGAATGGAATGTCCCCCCACGCGCCGCCATCGCCCCCGAACATACCTGGAACGCCCCCAGCCTCTTCGTCAGCGACGAAGCCTGGGAAGCCGAAATGCAGAACATCGTCGCCGCCCTGCCCTCGCTCAGCCGCTTTCAAGGTCAGCTGGCCGATGGCCCCGACGTGCTCGTTGCCGCCCTGACCACGCGCGACGAACTTCGACGCCGCGCCCAGGTCGCCCAGGTCTACGCCGGCATGGAGTATGCCGTCGAGACGACCAACCAGGCCGCGTCCGAGCGCAGCGACCGCGCCGCCGCCGTCTACAGCCGCGTGCTGGCCGCCAGCGCCTTCATCGAGCCTGAGCTGCTGGCGTTGGGCCAGGAAACGCTGGAGCAGTGGCTGCAGCTCGAGCCGCGCCTGGCTGTGTATCGACACTATGTCGCTGATCTCCTGCGTAAACAGGCGCACGTGCGCTCCACCGAGGTCGAGGAACTGCTGGGGATGTTGGTCGAACCTTTCGCCGGCGCGGAAGGCGCCGCCGGCATGCTCACCAACGCCGACTTCCGCTTCCGCCCCGCCCTTGCCAGCGACGGCGCCGAAATTCCGGTCACGCAAGGCACGTTCACGGCGCTGATGGATCACCCCGATCGGGAAACACGACGCACCGCCTGGGAAAGCTATCGCGAGCAGTATCTGGCCCACAAGAACACACTCGCCACCACCCTGGCCACCTCGATCAAACAAAACGTTTTCGCCATGCGCGCCCGCCGCCATGACTCCACCCTGGCGGCCTCCCTCTTCGAGGGCAACATCCCGCCCGCAGTCTTCCACAACCTGCTCGACACCTTCCAGCGCAACCTTCCCACCTGGCATCGCTACTGGGCGGTGCGCAAAAAGGCGCTCGGCGTGGACACCTTGCATCCCTACGATGTCTGGGCGCCGCTGACATCCCATCCGCCTGTGATTCCCTTTGCGCAGGCTGTGGCATGGATCGGCGACGGGCTGGCGCCATTGGGAGACGAATACGTCCGTGTGATCCGCGCCGGCTGCCTGCAAGACCGCTGGATCGACCTTTACCCCAATCAAGGCAAGAGCCAGGGCGCCTTCTCGTGGGGCGCCCAGGGCACGCACCCCTTCATCATGATGAGCTACACCGACGACATGCGCAGCCTCAGCACGCTGGCGCACGAGTTGGGTCATTCCATGCACTCCTACCTCACCTGGCAACAGCAACCAACGATCTACAGCGACTACTCGCTTTTCGTCGCCGAGGTCGCCTCCAACTTCCACCAGGCCATGGTGCGCGCCCATGTTCTGGCTACGAACAGCGATCGGGACTTCCAGATCAGCGTCATCGAAGAAGCGATGTCCAACTTCTATCGCTATTTCCTGGTCATGCCCACGCTTGCCCGCTTCGAGCTTGAGATGCACGAACGGGTGGAGCAAGGCAAAGGGCTCACTGCCGATTTCATGATCGAGCGCATGGCCGCTCTCTTCGCCGAGGCGTTCGGCGCTGACATGCACATCGACCGCGAGGGCGTGGGCATCACCTGGGCGACATTCGGCCATCTCTACGCCGATTATTATGTCTACCAATACGCCACCGGCATCTCCGGCGCCCATGCTTGCGCCCGCCGCCTCCTCGATGGCGCCCCCGGCGCCGCCCCGAACTACCTGCGCTTTCTCAGCGCTGGCGGCTCCCTGCACCCTCTTGACGCCCTGGCCCTGGCTGGAGTCGATCTGCGCCAGCCGCAGCCGGTCGAAGCCGCCTTCGACGTTCTGGCCAGTTACGTCGATCGGCTCGAGAACCTGGTGATCCCTACTCTTCATCCCCAAACGTAAACAACCCCCCGATCGAAAGACGCAGATGGTTGCGGCGGATGGCCTCGCCGAAGACAGGCGCCACCGAAAGCACCGTCAGGTTGGGCAGTTGTTTTTCGGGCGGGATGGGCACGGTGTCTGTCGTCACGATCTCACGAATTTCGGGGACGGCGGCAAGGCGGGAGATCGCCTCGCCCGCAAAGAGGCCGTGCGTACAGATGACGATGATCTCACGGACGCCGCTCTCGACCAGCTTCTTGCACAACTCGGCCGACGAGCCGCCCGTAGCGATCTCGTCGTCGTAGGTAATGGCGCACTGATACCCCTTGACCTGTTTCCGCAGTTGCTTGAGATCGATGGTCACTTCACTGTCAGAGACGCGCGTCTTGGTAGCGACAGCAACCGGGAGTTTGAGTTGCTGGGCAAAGCGGGCAGCCGACTTCGCCCCACCAGCATCGGGGGCCACGACGATGGTGTCTTTGGCCGCGCAGCGGCGCTCGCCCAGGTGCTCGATGAACAAACCGCGCGCGGTCAGCGGGTCGGTGGGGACGCGGAAGAAGCCATGCACCTGGGGCGAGTGCAGTTGCATCGTCATCACATGCGTGGCCCCAGCCGTCTCCAGCAGGTCGGCGATGAGCCGCGCCGAGATGGAGATGCGTGGGGCATCCTTTTTGTCCGAGCGCGCATAGGAATAGTAGGGGATGATGGCATGGATTTCGTTGGCGGCGGCGCTGCGGGCAATGTCCAGCATCATCAAAAGCTCCACCAAATGGTCGCTCACCGGCGGCGTCAGGGATTGGATGATGTAGACCGAGCGCCCGCGCACGCTGGCGCCGAGCTGAATATACATGTTGTCGTTGCTGAAGCGTTCGAAGCGCGTGGTTTCGAGCGGAACGTTCAGATACTTGGTGATGCCCGCGGCCAGTTTGGGATGCGAGCGGCCGCTGAAGAAACGAACATCTTCGGGATTGATGGATCGGCGCATAGTTTGTTGAAGGGTGTGTGAGGGTGGAGCCGAAAAGAGCGCGGTGTTGGCTAATTCTAAAGACGAAAACCCACCGCCCGGAGTACGGCTTGCGCCACAACTTCAGCGGCGTAAATGCCCACGAGCTGGGGATCGCCCGGCTGCCCGCGTCCGAGGCTGAGGGCGAAGAGGGCGTCGCCATCGTAAAGGGTGTGGCTGGGGCGGATGGCGCGGGCAAGGCCGTCATGCGCCATTTGCGCCACGCGCAGACACTGACTTTTGCTCAGGGCTTGATCCGTAGCGACAACGCCGATCGTCGTATTTTGACCGAACAAAGGCTGGGACAAAGAGGCGGTGAAGAGAGTCTCATCCTTAACCGCGCGCACGACCGTGTTGCCGGTCGCCGGATCCACAATCTCGCCCCAGGCATTGACCGCCACCAGCGCCGCCACCAGGCCGCCGCCCGGCAGCTCCAGCACGGCGCTCCCCAGACCGCCCGCTTGCGCGCCCGCCAACCCGTACATTTTGGCGACGGTGGCGCCTGCGCCTGCGCCCACGCGCCCTTGCTCCACCGGGCTGTTGTTGGCGTTTTGGCAGGCCCGATAGCCGGCTGCGGCGTCCGGCCACACATCGCCGCGCCCCACTGCCAGATCGAACAACACCGCCGCCGGGACGATGGGCACCGGCGCCACTGGCGTCGGGAAGCCATGGCCGCGTTCGTACAGCCAGCGCACCACCCCATCGGCCGCGGCCAGGCCAAAAGCCGAACCGCCCGTCAACAAAATGGCGTGGACTTCGGCGACCAAATTCTCAGGCCGCAACAAGTCCGTCTCTCGGGTTCCCGGCGCCCCGCCGCGTACATCGACGGCCGCCACGGCGCCCTGCGGCGTCAGGATCACCGTACAGCCTGTGCGAGCTTCGCTATTGCTATCGTGACCAACCAACAAGCCGGGGACGCGCGTCAACGTTGCGTTCATGCCGTCGCAGGCGTCTCCAACGCAAGGCTGACTGAGTGGGTCGCAAAAAGTGAGTGGCGTTGCATGACGAAGAAGTCGCTTCAACCCGTAGTGTACGACCGCCCGCGCCTGCTGGCAAGATTCATGACGCGCCGCGCTCACTCACCGAATCAAATCAGCCCTTGAGGGACAGTTACATTTCAATCGCCCTTTGCTACAATGACCAACTGTGGAACCCATGTACCTCACCCTCACGCGCCTCCTCGCAGCCGGAGAAACCATCGCCCTCGCCACCATCGCCGAGGTGAAAGGCTCCGTCCCCCGCGAAGTAGGCACGAAAATGATCATCCACCCCCTCGGCCAACATGTGGGCACCATCGGCGGCGGCTGCGGCGAGGCCGACGTCATCCGGGCGGCGCTGGACGCGATCCAGACAGGAAAACCGCGCACCGTCGCAGTCGATCTCACCGAAGAGATATCGATGCAAGCGTTGGGCGTCTGCGGTGGTGTGATGAACGTTTTCGTCGAACGCTGGGAAGGGCTGTCCACCACGTCCATCACGCTTCTCGACTCCCTCATCGCCTCTCAAGAAAAACAGGAGGCCGTGGCCCTGGCGACGGTCATCCGCAGCAATGAACCAAAACAGGTCGGGGCAAAAGCGCTTGTCTGGTTGGATCGGCCACCGCGGGGCGCGCTAGGAGTGGGCGAGATAGAAGGCCGGGTTCTGGCCGAGGCAGTGGAAGCCCTGCAAGGAGGTCGGCATCGGCTTCTGCGCTATCCTGACGAGGGCCTGGAAATCTTCATCGAAGTGCAGAAACGCCTGCCGCGGCTGCTCATCGTCGGCGCCGGCCACATCGCCGCCCCGCTCTGCGAACTGGGCAGCCTGTGCGACTTCAGCGTCACGGTCATCGACGACCGCCCCCAGTTTGCCACCCCCGCCCGCTTTCCCCAGGCCGACCGCATCATCGCCGCCGACATCCGGCAAACCGTGAGCGCGCTGGCGACAGGCGAGGACGCCTATGTGGTCCTGGTCACGCGCGGCCACAGCCTGGATGTAGAATGTTTGGTCGAGATCATCGACCGGCCACTGGCCTACATCGGCATGATCGGCTCGCAACGCCGTGTGCGCGCGGTCTTCGACCTGTTGGCGCGGGAACAAGGCATCCCGCGCACCCAGCTCGACCGCGTCCACGCGCCCATCGGCCTTGCCATCGGCGCCGAAACGCCCGCCGAGATCGCCGTCAGCATCATGGCCGAGATCATCGGCGTCTTGCGTGGCGAGAATGCGACCTCGCCGCCTTCTCTGAAGGACGAACGCCGCGGTCGCACCACGCGCCGCTAAGCCGGGAACACCAGCCGCCGCCCCAACGTCTGCAACGATATGGCGCCTCTCGGTCGCACCCCCACTCCTCTGTCTCCCCGCGCAGAGCACACCCGCGCCCGCAAACGCTGGCATTTACTGCTGCCCTCCCTCGCCCTTTGCCTCCTACTCGCCTTCCTCGCCTACTACCTCGGCTCCCTTCCTGATCCCGCCTCTCTCGACAAGCGCCAACCCCTCCCCGCCACCCGCATCCTCGACCGCAACGGCCTCCTCCTCTACGAAATCGCCGACCCCGCCCGCGGCAACTACCAGCCCATCCCCCTCGACCAAATCCCCCTCGTCTGCCGCCAAGCCATCATCGCCACCGAAGATAGTCGTTTCTACCAGCACCCTGGCGTCGATCTCATCGCCATCCTCCGCGCGGCCTGGGCCGACTGGCGCTCCGGCGCTGCCATCCAGGGTGGCTCCACCCTCACCCAACAACTCGCCCGCACCCTCCTGCTGGATGACTCCGAGCGCTACGAGCGTAGCCTGCGCCGCAAACTGCGCGAAGCCACCCTCGCCTGGCAGATCGAACGCCGCTTCAGCAAAGACGACATCCTGGCCCTCTACCTGAACAACATCTACTTCGGCCACTACGCCACTGGCCTCCAGGCCGCCTCCCAATCCTACTTTGGCCGCCCCGCCGCCGCCCTCGATCTGGCCCAATGCGCCCTCTTGGCCGGCCTGCCCCAATCCCCCGCCGCCTACAACCCCATCGAGCACCTCGACGCCGCCAAAACCAGACAGCAACAAGTGCTCGATCTCATGATCGCGGCCGGCTACCTCACTGACGACGACGCCCGCCGCGCCGCCGCTGAACCGCTCGCCTTTGCCGCCACACCTTTCCCCATCGCCGCCCCCCACTTCGTCTTCTACGTCCAGGGCCAGATCGAAGTCGCCCTCGGCCGCCAACGCCTGGCCCAGGTCGGCCTGCACGTCACCACCACCCTCGACCTCCCCCTCAACCAGGCTGCCGAAACTAGCATCCGCCGTCGCCTCGACGAACTCAACCGCCCCGCCCCCGATCTCCCCCTCCAGCGCCGCGCCGAAAACGCCGCCCTCGTCGCCCTCGATCCCGCCACCGGCGCCCTCCGCGCCTTCGTCGGCAGCCCCGACTACTTCGACACCCACATCTCCGGCGCCTTGAACAGCGCCCTCGCCCTCCGCCAACCCGGCTCCGCCCTCAAACCCCTCACCTACGCCGTGGCCATGGACCCCGGCCTCGGCGCCGCCGCCGGACGTCCACCCTACACCCCCGCCACCGTCCTCGCCGACGTCCCCGGCAGCTTCCTCACCCGCCAGGGCGACTATTATCACCCCCTCAACTACGACCTGACCTTTCACGGCCCCGTACCCTTGCGCTACGCCCTCGCCAACTCCTACAACATCCCGGCTGTGCGCACCCTGGAAACCATCGGCATCCCCGCCTTCCTCGAGCAAGCCCGACGCCACGGCATCACCACCTTTGGCCCGGCAGAAAAGTACGGCCTGGCCCTCACCCTCGGCGGCGGCGAAGTCACACTGCTGGAACTGACGACAGCCTACGCGCCTTTCGCCCGCGCCGGGCGTCCGACTCAACCCATCGCCATCGCCCGCATCGAAGACGACGCCGGCCAACTCCTCTTCGACGCTGGCCTGGACGGTCCCATCTACAACCCCGCCGGTTGGGACCTCCCCATCGTCACCGACCACCCCCCCATCCTCGACCCTCGCACCGCCTTCCTCATCACCGACATCCTCAGCGACAACGACGCCCGCGCTCGCTCCTTCGGCTTCTCCAGCCCCCTCCACCTCGATCGCCCCGCCGCCGCCAAAACCGGCACCACCACCGACTGGCGCGACAACTGGACCGTCGGCTACACCCCCGATCTCCTCGCCGGCGTGTGGGTGGGCAACGCCGACAACACCCCCATGTACGGCGCCAGCGGCATCGACGGCGCCGCGCCGATCTGGCGCGACTTCATGACCATCGCCCACAAGACCGTCCCTATCCACACCTTTCCCCGCCCCAGCGGCCTCCTCGACCTCGACATCTGCGTCCCCTCCGGCCTCCTCCCTTCGCCCGACTGCCCCCAGATCGCCCGCGAAACCTTCATCGCCGGCAGCCAACCCACCCACCCCGACGATCAATACCAGCGCCTCGCCATCGACCTGCGCACCGGTCAACCAGCCACGCTCGACACCCCCGCCAGCGCTCTCGGCCAGCGCCTCGCCTGGGCTGCCCCGCCCCTCCTGCGCGATTGGGCCCAACAACAGGGCCTCCTCCTGACACCCTCCACCCCTTCGACAAGCTCAGGGCAGGCCCTCCACCCTCCGCCCCTTCGACAAGCTCAGGGCAGGCCCTCCACCCTCCAACTCCTCAGCCCTGAACCCAACGCCGCCTACCTCTCCGACCCCCGCCTGCCCGCCGACGCCCAAAAGCTGCAACTCGCCATCAGCTACCTCGGCGACGCCCCCCTGACCGCCGTCACCTACCTCCTCGACGGCGCCCCCATCGCTGAGGCGACGGCCTGGCCCTGGACAGCCTGGTGGCCCCTGACCCCCGGCGCCCACACCATACAAGCCCTCGCCCACACCCAATCCCCCCACCCCCTCGCCTCCCCCCCCACCACCTTCACCGTCCAATAATCCCCCTCGTCACCGTGTCACCCCGTCACCTTGTCACCGTGTCACCTTGTCCCCTCCCCGCCCCTCTGCTATAATCCGCCCTCATTGCGGCGTAGGGACCAAGCACATCCGGCCCTGCGCCTCACTTTTGATCTGAAACTGAGGTACCAACACCATCATGCTGCACCGCAACTGGCAACTTCCCCTTCTGGGCGTCATCGTGGCGCTGATGCTCGCCGCTTGTGGCGGCCGGCCCACGCCCGAACCCACCCCCACCCGCACGCCCCGCCCCACCTTCACCCCCACGCCTGAAGGCCAGGTGGCGAACCCCCAAGTCTTCCAGAACCCCACCGCCGATCCCAACCAACCCGCGCCCACCGAGATCGCCATCCTGCCGACGGACACCCCCGCGCCGCCGACCGACACCCCCGCGCCCACCCCCACGCCTGAAGTTCCCACCCCCACGCCCACGCCCCAGCCCGCCCTTGTCTACGCCAACCAGAGCGTCAACGTGCGCAGCGGACCGGGCGTCAACTACGGCCGCATCGGCGCCATGAACGCCGGCCAACGCTACCCCGCCACCGGCAAAAGCCCGGACGGCGGCTGGTGGCAGATCGACTTCAACGGCCAGCCTGGTTGGGTCACCGACAACCTGGTCGGCAAAGAAGGACCGGTGGAAACCGTGCAGGTGGCAGCCAACATCCCGGCGCCCCCGCCTGTCCAGCGCCCGGCCCCGCGCCCCACTCAGCCCCCTCCTCCCCCCACCCAGCCCCCCCCGTCGCAACCTGTACAGCCGCCCGCACCCTCCTTCCCCTTCTCGCTGCTCAAGGGCGTCGACCGCTGCGACCCCAACGCTGGCAGCACCTACTTCAGCGGCGTGGTGCGCGATCGCGGCAACAATCTTGTCAACGGCGTCTGCGTCCATATCGCCTACTTCGGTCCCCGCAACACCAAATGCTCTGGCTGTGATGCTGCCGGCGATGGCAACTGGAGCTTCTCACCCTTTGGCGGCCCCGCCCCAGCCGGCACCTCTATTGAAATCTTCGTTGTACCCTGCCCGCCAGCGGGCATGCCACAAGGTGGGCAAACTCAGCAAACCGGTTTTGCCGACCTGGCTCCACAGTCAGACAAATGGACGCGCACGCTCAGCCAGAGCGAGCAGTGCACCGGCATCACGTTCATCAAGAACTGATCGACCGTCGCCGCCTCCGATAAAACAAGAAGCCGAGCCTTTGCGCTCGGCTTCTTTCAGTGAAAGGCCTGGCTGCGTATCAGCCCGTCGGGGGCTGAATAACCTTGAACGTAGCGCCCTGTGGGTCGGCCAGGGCGGCAATGCGACCAAACGGTGAATCATCGATGCTCGGCCCTTGCCACCAACGCACCAGCCGCCAATCGTCCTCTGTGGCCGACAACAGCACCCGCGCCAGGTCGGGCGGGAAGACGCCGGCCGCCTTCTATTTGAAAAGTTCTGGATGATGCTCTGGCAGTCACTATAGAACGAAAAGCAACTTTGTTCCACGCCTGGATGTCGGCGCTGGTTATCAGGTCAAACGCCTGTACATGGCTGGAAAAGATTGATCGATCAGACCGCTTGTGCTATGCTCGGCTCATCCTTGGAGGCCCGCTATGCAAACAGTGATCGAACCTGACTTCCGTGTTGCTGTTCCCGAAGCACTCCGCTCAGAATTCTGGGTCGGCGAGCAGCTCATTGTCTCGATGGATGTTGTCGGGCGCCTGATGCTCATACCCGAACATCGTATTCTTACAGCCCTGGAACGGACTGCGGGCATGTGGAGCGATCATCAAGGGGTTTCGTCTGATGGTGTCGTCTACGTAAACGAGTTGCGTCAGGGAAGACGACTACAACAGCAGAGCCAGGCTGATGAAGCTTCTTGACACTGACATCCTGATCGACCACTTTCACGGGCATCAGGCTGCCACCAACCTGGTGCGCGACCTGTTGTTACAGGGTGAAACCGTGTGCCTTTCGGTTGTCACGGTTTCCGAGATACTGGCCGGACTTCGACCAGGTGAAGAAGACGCGACGGAATCGTTGCTGTCACTGTTTACACTGGCGCCAGTCGATGAGCATCTGGCGCGCATTGCCGGCGCTTATCTCAACCGATTTGGGCGGGAGTTTCGTTTGGATCTCGGTGATGCTTTGGTGGCGGCAACAGCAAAGGTCACTGGGGCGGAATTGCTGACACGCAATGTACGCCATTATCCAATGCGTGACATCGTTGTCAGAGCGCCCTATGAAAGGGGACGATGACAGGCGTTTGCTGTCTGGTCTATGATCCTCCGCCGCCTCGCCATCCTCCTCTTCATCCCCATCCCCTTCCTCGTCTGCGCCCTGCTGCTGGGGCTGGGTTGGCGCCTGGGCTGGTGGTTCGACCGCACGGGCGAAGAAAAACTCTCGGCGCAGATCAAGGGCCTGGGCGACCTCAGCGCCGACTGGCTGCGCCCGCGCCTCGATTTGGGGGACGACCAGCCTGCCGTCCACAGCGGCGTCGATCCTTTCGGCGTCAACGTCTTCCTCGAACAGGAACCCGACCCGGCCGTGCGCGAGCGCGTGGTGAAAATGGCCGCCGAGGCTGGCTTCCACTGGTTGCGTCAGGAATTCCCCTGGGAAGACATCGAGATTCACGGCAAAGGCGACTTCGAAGACCGCCGGCACGAGCCATACCGCTCCGCCTGGGAAAAATACGACCACATCGTCGATCTGGCCGAACAAAACGGCATGGAACTGATCGTCCGCGTCAGCAACCCGCCGGAGTGGACGCGGGCGCAAGGCGACGCTGCCGGGACCTTTGCCCCGCCCGACGACTATCAGGACTTCGCCGACTTCGTCACCGCGCTCGTAAGCCGCTACAAAGGCCGGGTGAAGCACTATCAGCTGTGGAACGAACCGAACATCTATCCCGAATGGGGCAACCAGGCCATCAGCCCTGAGGACTACACTCGCCTGCTCTGTACGGCCGCCGCTGCTGCCCGCCAGGCCGACCCGGAGGTCGTGATCATCAACGGCGCCCTCGCCTCCACCATCGTCCTCGACCCCGCCGCCCCACCCCCCGGCAACGCCCTCAACGACCTCCTCTTCCTCCAGCGCATGTACGACGCCGGGGCAAGAGACTGCTTCGACATCGTGGCCATGCAAGGCTACGGCCTTTGGTCTGGCCCCACCGATACGCGCATGAACCCGCGCGTCATCAACTTCGCGCGGCCCCAGTTCGTGCGCGACCTGATGGTGGCCAACGGCGACGCCGCCAAAGCCATCTGGATCAGCGAGATGAACTGGAACGCCGTCCCGGACGAGATCGCCGACAAACGCTTCGGCCAGGTCAGCGAGGAGCAACAAGCGCGCTACCTGCCCATGGCCTACGAACGCTTGCAGCGCGACTGGCCCTGGCTGGGCGTGGCCAACACCTGGTATTTCAAGCGCCCCGACTTCACCTGGCGCGACGAAAACAAGCCAGAATACTACTTCCGCTTGACCGAACCGAATTTTCAGCCCCTGCCAGTCTACGACAGCATGAAAGCCTACGCGCCGGCCGTGGCGAGCGCGCCCGTCATGTTCCCTGGCGCCCACCCGCCTGACCACTGGGCCATCCAGAGCGATGACTACCGTCTCGAATCCCAGCCTGACTCCATCCTCGGCCAGATCGGCGTACTCCCGGCCGGCGGCGAATTGAGCCTGCGCTTCGAAGGCGCCTCCCTGCGCCTGGCCTCGTCCGAGCATGCGCCCGCACCGGCCGCTGTCGTGGTTACGGTGGGTGGCGGCAAATCTCAGGACTATCTCGTCCAGCCGGGCCAGGCCCTGCGCATTCGTGGCCGCGGGGATGGCCCGCACCAGGTCGTCATTCAAGCGAAGGAAGAAACCTGGATCGATCATTGGCAAGTCAACGACAGCAGCCGGGCGCGCTGGTTCTGGCCGCTGCTGCTGGGATTCACACTTTTGTTGGGTCTTTACTTCCTGATCGTGCTGCGTGGGGTACAGCGACGAAAGCGGGAGAAGGTACTAATGATCCCTTAATCCGCATTATGATTTTGAGCATATATGATGGTCACAGCGCCGTGCTATAATCGCTCCCATTCGACACGGGCATGCCTTCTGCCCATTTCCGATCTCCACTCTCTACTATCATGCGCCGTATCCTTGTTGCTGTCTTCCTTCTCGTCCTCGTTGCCCTCCCTGTCCTTGCCCAAGACGGAGGCCCCAAAGAACAACTGACCAAAGAGCTTTGGTGCCCCATCTGCAACGGCATCCGCCTGGACGTGTGCGAACAGAAAGTCTGTGAGCAGATGCGGGATATGATCGATCAGGAGCTGGCGGCGGGGAAGACGCCGGAACAGATCAAAGCCGATTTCATCGATCTCTATGGCCCCGTGGTGCTGGGCGAACCCCCGCGCCAGGGCTTCGACCTGATCGCCTGGATTGTGCCAGTGGTGCTGCTGGTGGGCGGCGTGCTGGCGATTGGATTCATGATCTGGCGCTGGAGCAAACGATCAACATCGATGCGCATGGAAGCAGCGGCAAGCGCTGCTTCAGCTGCTTCTTCGCCCCCCGCCGGCAGCGGCGCCTCCACCGCCCCCCTTGACCCCTACCTTTCTCGCGTCGAGCGCGAGCTATCCGAGCAATGAACGACTCGCTGCCCCCCACCGCCCAGCCCGACACCCAGCCGCGCAAACGCCGAGGCAGCGCCCTGCTTGTCATTGCCGTAGCCGTCATTGGCATCATCCTGCTGGCTGTTTTCTATTACGGCATTCTCAACCCGCCCAGCGCCCGCGTCGGCTCTGGCAAGGCGCCCGACATCAGCTTCACCAATTACAGCTTTGGCCTGAGTGAATACGACGGCAAGACCGTGCGCCTTTCCGATTTCCGGGGCAAGCCGGTGGTGCTCAACTTCTGGGCCAGTTGGTGCGTGCCCTGCCGCGAGGAACAAGCCCTCCTGGAGGCGTCCTGGCAGAAATATGGCCCTGACGTCATGTTCATGGGCGTCGACTACCTCGATCAAACACCCAACGCTCAATCGTATCTTAGCGAGTTCGGGGTCACCTATCCCAATGGACCCGACAAGGGCAGCCGCGCCTACACCTCCTACCGCGTTCAAGGCGTGCCCGAAACCTTTTTCATCGACGCCGAAGGCAACGTCCAGGGCTTCTATGTCGGCCCTATCCCGTTGGCGGAACTCGAACAGCGCATTCAGACCTTGCGTAGGGGCGATTCATGAATCGCCCCTACTGAATCGCCCCTACTGAATCGCCCCTACTGAATCGCCCCTACTGAATCGCCCCTACTGAATCGCCCCTACTGAATCGCCC